>NZ_CAKKLX010000020.1 GCF_918698155.1 Roseomonas sp. CECT 9278 | reverse complement strand
CGGGCGACAACGTGTCGATGGATGTGGAGCTGATCGCGCCGATCGCGATGGACGAGGGGCTGCGCTTCGCCATCCGCGAGGGTGGGCGCACCGTCGGCGCCGGCGTCGTCGCGTCGATTTCGAAGTAATCGGCAGGAACGCGGGTCCCACACCATGGACAACCAGAACATCCGCATCCGCCTCAAGGCGTTCGATCACCGCGTGCTTGATGGCAGCACGCGGGAGATCGTGAACACCGCGAAGCGGACCGGTGCGCGCGTGCGGGGCCCGATCCCTCTGCCGACGCATATCGAGCGTTTCACCGTGAACCGCTCTCCGCACGTCGACAAGAAGTCGCGCGAGCAGTTCGAGATCCGGACTCATCGCCGCCTCCTCGACATTGTCGATCCGACCCCGCAGACGGTGGACGCGCTGATGAAGCTCGACCTCGCCGCCGGCGTGGACGTCGAGATCAAGATCTAAGGCCAGAGGGAAATAGAGCCATGGCCGCGAAGAAGGGCCGTACCGGCCTGATCGCGAAAAAGCTGGGCATGTCCCGGCTGTTCAACGAGGACGGCTCGACCGTTCCCGTGACGCTGCTGCACGTGGACCAGGTCCGCGTGATCGCGACCCGCACGGCGGAGAAGGACGGCTACGAGGCCGTCCAGCTCGGCATCGGCGTGGCGAAGCCCAAGAACGTCTCCAAGGCGAACAAGGGCCATTTCGCGAAGGCCGGCGTCGAGGCGCCGCAGAAGGTCGTCGAATTCCGCGTCGGCTCCGATGCGGTGATCGACCCGGGCACGCTGCTCAGCCCCGCGCATTTCGTGAAGGGCCAGAAGGTCGACGTCACGGGTGTCACGGTCGGCAAGGGCTTCGCGGGCGCGATGAAGCGCTGGAACTTCGCGGGTCTCGAGGCGTCGCACGGCGTGTCGGTCAGCCACCGTTCGCATGGTTCGACCGGCAACCGCCAGGACCCCGGCAAGACCTTCAAGAACAAGAAGATGGCCGGCCACCTCGGCGGCGAGCGCGTGACCACCCAGAACCTGGAGGTCGCGCTGGTCGATGCCGAGAAGGGGCTGCTGCTGATCAAGGGTGCGGTGCCCGGTTCGAAGGGTGGCTACGTCATGATCCGCGACGCTGAGAAGCGCGCGCGCCATGCCGATGCGCCCTTCCCGACGGCCGCTGCCTGAGAGGGATGGTCATGAAGCTTCCTGTCATCTCCCTCGACAACGCCGCCGCCGGCGAGATCGACCTGCCGGATGAGGTGTTCGGCGCCGCGCCGCGCGCCGACATCATGGCGCGGGTCGTGCACTGGCAGCTGGCGAAGCGCCGCGCCGGCACGCACAAGGCCAAGGGCATGGGCGAGGTCTCCGGCACGACCAAGAAGCCGTATCGGCAGAAGGGCACCGGCAATGCACGCCAAGGCTCGCTGCGCGCGCCGCAGTACCGCAAGGGCGGCGTGGTGCATGGGCCGGTCGTGCGCGACCATGGCTACAGCCTGAACAAGAAGGTGCGTCGTCTAGGCCTGATCTCGGCGCTGAGCCAGAAGGCGGCCGAGGGCAAGCTGGTGGTTCTGGACAATGCCGCGCTGCCGGCCGACGCCAAGACCGGCGCCGTGGCGAAGCAGCTGAAGGCGCTGGGCTGGACCAGCGCGCTGGTGGTGGATGCTGCGGCGGACGAGAACTTCGCCCGCGTCATCAGCAACCTGCCGAAGGTGCAGGTGCTGCCGACCATCGGCGCCAATGTGTACGACATCCTGAAGCACGACGTGCTCGCGGTGACGCGCGCCGGCGTGGAAGCGCTGAAGGAGCGGCTGGCATGAGTGACGCCGCGAAGACCAAGCGCCCGGTGATCGGCCGTGAGCGCATGTACCAGGTGATCCTCTCGCCGCTGGTGACCGAGAAGGCGACGCTGCTGAGCGAACGCGGCCAGGTCTCCTTCAAGGTGGCGCCGGACGCCACCAAGCCGCAGATCAAGGCGGCGGTGGAAGGCCTGTTCGGCGTGAAGGTCCTTGGCGTGAACACGCTGGTCGTCAAGGGCAAGGCGAAGCGCTTCCGGAACCGTCCGGGCCAGCGCTCCGACTGGAAGAAGGCGATGGTGCGCCTGGCCGAGGGCCAGAGCATCGACCTGACGACGGGGCTCGCGTAAGTCATGGCGCTCAAGAATTTCAATCCCGTCACGCCCTCGCTGCGCGGCACGATCCTCATCGATCGGTCCGAGCTGTGGAAGGGCGCGCCGGTCAAGGGCCTCACCGAGGGGAAGCATTCCACCGGTGGGCGCAACCAGCACGGCCGCATCACCGTCCGGTTCCGTGGCGGCGGGCACAAGCGCGCCTATCGCCTGGTGGACTTCAAGCGTCGCACGAAGTTCGGCGTGCCGGCGATCGTCGAGCGGCTGGAGTACGACCCCAACCGCACCGCGTTCATCGCCCTGCTGAAGTACCAGGACAATGAGCTCGCCTACATCATCGCGCCGCAGCGCCTGAAGGTGGGCGACACGGTGATCGCGGCCGAGAAGGCCGACATCAAGCCGGGCAACGCGATGCCGATGGCGGCGATCCCGGTCGGCACCATCATCCACAACATCGAGCTGAAGCCCGGTGCGGGCGGCAAGCTCGCGCGCTCGGCGGGCACCTTCGCGCAGCTGGTCGGCAAGGACCAGGGCTATGCGCAGGTGAAGCTGCAGTCGGGCGAGCTGCGCGTGATCCGGTCGGAATGCATGGCGTCGATCGGCGCCGTGTCGAACCCGGACAATTCCAACCAGCAGCTCGGCAAGGCCGGGCGGTCTCGCTGGCTGGGCCGCATGCCGCATAACCGCGGCGTGGTGATGAACCCGGTTGACCACCCGCATGGCGGTGGTGAAGGCCGTACCTCGGGTGGCCGGCATCCGGTCACCCCGTGGGGCAAGCCCACGAAGGGTGCGAAGACCCGCAACAACAAGCGGACCGACGGGCAGATTGTCCGCCGCCGCAACGCGACGAAGGGCTGATCGCGATGTCGCGCAGCGTCTGGAAGGGGCCGTTCGTCGACGGCTACCTGCTCAACAAGGCGGAGGCCGCCCGTGCGTCCACGCGCAACGAGATCATCAAGATCTGGTCGCGCCGGAGCACGATCCTGCCGCAGTTCGTCGGCCTCACCTTCGGGGTCTACAACGGCAAGAAGTTCCTGCCGGTGCAGGTGACCGAGAACATGGTGGGCCACAAGTTCGGCGAATTCTCGCCGACGCGCACCTTCACCGGCCATGCGGCCGACAAGAAGGCGAAGCGGGGCTGACATGAGCAAGCCGAAGCATCCCCGGACCCTCGACGAGACGCAGGCGCAGGCCGTGACGTGGAACATCCGCGTCTCCCCGCGCAAGCTGAACCTGGTCGCCGGCTTGATCCGCGGCAAGCGGGCGCAGGACGCGGTCGCGCAGCTGACCTTCAGCAAGCGCCGCATCGCCGTGACGGTGAAGAAGACGCTGGAATCCGCGATCGCCAATGCCGAGAACAACCACAGCCTCGATGTCGACCGCCTGGTCGTCTCGAAGGCCGAGGTGGGCCGCGCCATGGTGATGAAGCGCTTCCACGCGCGTGGTCGCGGCCGCGCGTCCACCGTCGAGAAGTGGTTCAGCCACCTGAAGATCGTGGTGGCGGAACAGCAGCTGGCAGCACCCGTCGCCGAGCAGGAGGCCGCGTAACATGGGCCACAAAGTCAATCCGATCGGGCTGCGGCTGGGCATCAACCGCACCTGGGACAGCCGCTGGTATGCCGGCGGCGACTACGCGAAGCTCCTGCACGAGGACTTCAAGCTGCGCGAGACCCTCGCGAAGCGCCTGAAGGGTGCCGGCGTGTCGCGCATCGTGATCGAGCGTCCGGCGAAGAAGCCCCGTGTCACGATCCATGCCGCCCGCCCGGGCGTCGTGATCGGCAAGAAGGGCGCGGACATCGAGGTGCTGCGCAAGGACCTGATGAAGATGGCCGGCGCCGAGGTGGCGTTGAACATCGTCGAGATCCGCAAGCCCGAGATCGACGCGACGCTGGTGGCCGAGAACATCGCCCAGCAGCTGGAGCGTCGCGTGGCCTTCCGCCGTGCGATGAAGCGCGCGGTGCAGTCCGCCATGCGCCTGGGCGCCGGCGGCATCCGCATCAACTGCTCGGGTCGCCTGGGCGGGGCCGAGATCGCGCGCATGGAGTGGTATCGCGAGGGCCGCGTGCCCCTGCACACGCTGCGCGCCGATATCGACTTCGGCGTGGCGACCGCGAAGACCACCTACGGCACCTGCGGTGTGAAGGTGTGGATCTTCAAGGGCGAGATCATGGGGCACGATCCGATGGCGCAGGACAAGCGCGCCGCGGAACAGGCGCCTCAGCGCTGAGAGTGATGGATCATGCTGCAGCCTAAGCGCACCAAGTTCCGAAAGGCCCATAAGGGCCGCATCCATGGCCTGGCGAAGGGCGGCTTCACGCTGTCCTTCGGCGGCTTTGGCCTGAAGGCCCTCGAGCCGGAACGCGTCACCGCGCGCCAGATCGAGGCCGCCCGTCGCGCCATCACCCGCGCGATGAAGCGCCAGGGCCGCGTGTGGATCCGCATCTTCCCGGATGTGCCGGTCTCCACCAAGCCGGCGGAAGTCCGCATGGGGTCCGGCAAAGGCGCGCCCGAATACTGGGTGTGCCGCGTAAAGCCGGGCCGCGTCATGTTCGAGATCGACGGCGTGCCCGCCGACACGGCGCGCGAGGCGCTGTCGCTCGGTGCGGCGAAGCTGCCGATAAAGACCAAGTTCGTCACCCGCCTGGGTGCGGAGGCCTGACCATGGCTGCGACCAAGATCGGCGACATCCGCGTGAAGTCCGCGGACGAGCTCAACGCAATGCTGCTCGACCTGCGCAAGGAGCAGTTCAACCTGCGCTTCCAGCGCGCGACCGGCCAGCTTGAGGCGCTCAGCCGCATCAAGCAGGTCCGCCGCGACATCGCGCGGGTCAAGACCATCATCGGCGAGCGCACCCGCGCCGCCGCAACCGCAGCCTGAGAGGAGACCGACGGCCATGCCGAAGCGCGTCCTCACCGGGCGGGTCACCAGCGACAAGACGGACAAGACCATCACGGTCCTGGTCGAGCGTCGCGTGATGCATCCGCTCTACAAGAAGTTCATCCGGCGTTCGAAGAAGTACGCTGCGCATGACGACGCCAACCTGTGCAAGGAAGGCGACGTGGTGCAGATCGAGGAATGCCGCCCGATCAGCAAGTCGAAGTCCTGGGTCGTGGTCGAGCGCAACGGCGCCTCGGTCGAGCGCCCGGCCTTCCTTGCCGTGGCTGCGGAGGCCTGATCCATGATCCAGGTCGAATCCAACCTCGAAGTCGCCGACAATTCCGGTGCGCGCCGCGTGCAGTGCATCAAGGTGCTCGGCGGCTCGAAGCGCAAGACCGCGGGCGTGGGCGACATCATCGTCGTCTCCGTGAAGGAAGCGATTCCGCGCGGCAAGGTGAAGAAGGGGACCGTGGAGCGCGCCGTGATCGTGCGCACCGCCTACCCGGTGCGCCGGCAGGACGGCACGGTGATCCGCTTCGACCGCAATGCGGCGGTGCTGATCAACAAGCAGAACGAGCCGATCGGTACCCGCATCTTCGGGCCGGTGGTGCGCGAGCTGCGCGCCAAGAAGTTCATGAAGATCATCTCCCTGGCGCCGGAGGTGCTGTGATGGCTGCGAAGATCCGCAAGGGCGATCGCGTCCAGGTCCTCACGGGCAAGGACAAGGGCCGGCAGGGTGAGGTGATCCGGGTCAACCCGACCGAAGGCCGCGCCTTCGTGCAGGGCGTGAACCTGGCCAAGCACCATCAGAAGCCGCAGGGCATGGGCCAGCCGGGTGGCATCATCGAGAAGGAGGCGTCGATCAACCTCTCCAATCTCGCGCTGCTCGACCCGAAGTCCGGCAAGCCGACGCGCGTCGGCTTCAAGACGCTGGAAGATGGCAAGAAGGTCCGGGTGGCGAAGGCCTCCGGCGAAGTGATCGACGCATGAGCGAAGCACGCGAACAGCCCCGGCTGCGCAAGCACTACGACGAGGTGGTCCGCAAGGCCCTCTCGGAGGAATTCGGGTACAAGAACCCGATGGAAGTGCCGAAGCTGGAGAAGATCGTCATCAACATGGGCGTCGGCGAAGCCGCCGGCGACCAGAAGAAGCTCGACGCCGCTGTCGCCGAGCTGACGGCGATCGCCGGCCAGAAGCCGGTCAAGACCAAGGCGAAGAAGGCCATCGCGGGGTTCAAGATCCGCGAGGGCATGGCGATCGGCACCAAGGTGACGCTTCGCCAGCAGCGCATGTACGAGTTCCTCGACCGGCTCGTGACCATCGCGCTGCCGCGCCTGCGCGACTTCCGTGGCCTGCCGGCGAACAAGGGCTTCGACGGGCGGGGGAATTTCTCCCTCGGCCTGAAGGAGCAGATCGTGTTCCCCGAGATCAGCTACGACAAGGTCGACGCGATTCGCGGCATGGACATCGTCTTTGTCACGACGGCGAAGACGGACAAGGAAGCGAAGGCGCTGCTCACGGCGTTCCAGCTTCCCTTTCAGAAGTGATTTTGGAAAACCGCCGGGTACGCCCGGCAGGTTCCGGAGGATTTTGACGGCATGGCCAAGACCTCGTCTGTCGAGAAGAACAAGCGTCGTGAGAAGCTGTCCAAGCTTCACGCGCCGAAGCGCGCCGCCCTGAAGGCCGTGATCATGGATCGCGAGCTGCCGGTGGAGGAACGCTTCGAGGCGACGCTGAAGCTCGCACAGTTCCCCCGCAACGGTGCCAAGATCCGCGTGCGTCTGCGCTGCGAGATCACCGGCCGCCCGCGCGGCAACTACCGCAAGTTCAAGCTCTGCCGGAACCAGCTCCGGGAATTGGCCTCGAAGGGCCAGATCCCCGGCGTGGTCAAGGCGAGCTGGTAAGGAAGGACCGGCCATGTCGATGTCCGATCCGCTGGGTGACATGCTCACCCGCATCCGCAACGCCCAGTCGGCGCGTCAGTCGCGTTGCAAGGCGCCTGCGTCCCGCCTGCGCGAGAACGTGCTCGAGGCGCTGAAGCGCGAGGGCTATATCCGCGCCTGGCGCACCGAGGAGCTGCGCCCCGGCGTGCGCTTCATCGAGATCGAGCTGAAGTATTCGGAAGGCGAGCCCGCCATCAAGGAGATCACCCGCGTCTCCAAGCCTGGCCGGCGCGTCTATTCCAAGATCGCGGAACTGCCGCGCATCTATAACGGGCTGGGTACCTCCATCCTCTCCACGCCGCGCGGCGTGATGAGCGAGAACGAGGCCCGCGCCGCCAATGTCGGCGGCGAAGTCCTCTGCCGCGTGTTCTGACGGGAGGCGCACAGACATGTCTCGCGTTGGGAAATATCCCGTGCCGGTTCCCGCGGGCGTCACGCTCGCGCTGGCCGGCCGCACGCTCACGGCCAAGGGCAAGCTCGGCGAGCTCAAGCTCGACCTGACGGACGACGTCGATGTCGAGATCAAGGGGTCGGAGGTCGCGGTGTCCCCGCGGCGTACCGACCGGCGCGCGCGCACCATGTGGGGCACGACGCGCAGCCTGATCAATTCGATGGTCACCGGCGTGTCGACCGGCTTCGTGAAGGCGATGGAGATCAACGGCACCGGCTATCGCGCCGCGGTCCAGGGTTCCGACCTGGTGCTGGCGCTGGGCTATAGCCACGAGATCCGCTACCCGATCCCGGCCGGCATCAAGATCACCTGCGAAAAGCCGACCGCCATCAAGGTGGAAGGGTCGGACAAGCGCCAGGTGGGCCAGGTGGCTGCCGAGATCCGCGCGTATCGCGGCCCCGAGCCCTACAAGGGCAAGGGCGTCAAGTACGAGAACGAGCAGATCCTCCGCAAGGAGGGTAAGAAGAAGTAATGGCCAGCACCAAGCTCGACCTCGAGGCGCGGCGCCGCCGCCGCCTCCGCTTCCAGCTCAAGTCGAAGTCCGGCGGGCGCGTGCGCCTGTCGGTGTTCCGCTCGGGCAAGCACATCTACGCGCAGGTCATCGACGACAAGCAGGGGCGCACGCTCGCCGCGGCTTCGTCGATCGAGAAGGCGATGCGCGAAGGCATGAAGACCGGCGCCGATCGCGACGCCGCGACGGCAGTTGGCAAGCTGGTCGCCGAACGTGCGCTCGCGGCCGGGGTGACGGAAGTCGTCTTCGATCGCGGACCCTATCTCTATCACGGGCGCGTCAAGGCGCTCGCGGACGGCGCCCGCGAGGGCGGGCTGTCGTTCTGAGAGGCTGACAGACATGGCATATGCACCGAGGTCCGGCGGCGAGGGTGGTGGCGAAGGCGGGCGCGAGCGCCGCGGCCGCCGTCGCGACGGCAACGAGAATCGCCAGGAGCGCCAGGATGGCGACGAGCTGAAGGACAAGCTCGTCACCATCAACCGCGTCGCCAAGGTGGTGAAGGGTGGCCGTCGCTTCTCCTTCGCGGCCCTGGTCGTGGTCGGCGACGAGAAGGGGCGCGTGGGTTGGGGCGCGGGCAAGGCGCGCGAAGTGCCGGAAGCCATCCGCAAGGCGACGGAGCGTGCCAAGCGCACGATGATCCGCGTGCCGATGCGCGAGGGCCGCACGCTGCACCACGACGTGATCGGCGAATTTGGCGCCGGGCGCGTGATCCTGCGCGCGGCGCCGGCGGGTACCGGCATCATCGCCGGCGGCCCGATGCGCGCGGTGTTCGAGACCCTGGGCATGGGCGACGTGGTCGCGAAGTGCCTGGGCTCGGCCAATCCGCACAACATGGTGAAGGCCACCTTCGCGGCGCTGTCGCGCTGCACCTCGCCGCGCGCGGTTGCCGCGCGTCGCGGCAAGAAGGTCGCCGATATCCTGGGCCAGAAGAAGGACGCCCCCGAGGCGACGGAGGCCGCGAGTGTCTGATCAACCCAAGAAGACCGTGAAGGTGACCCAGCTCGGGTCGCCGATCGGCCGCAAGCCTGGCCAGCGTGAGACGCTGATCGGTCTTGGCCTGAACAAGCGTCACCGCACGCGGGAGCTGGAGGACACTCCGGCCGTGCGCGGCATGATCCGCAAGGTCGCGCACCTCGTGCGCGTCGAGGATTGAGTCATGAAGCTCAATGAAATCCGCGACAACGACGGTGCGCGGCCGAAGTTCAAGCGCATCGGCCGCGGCATCGGCTCCGGCAAGGGCAAGACCTCTGGCCGCGGCGTGAAGGGTCAGAAGGCGCGCACCGGCGTGTCGCTGAACGGCTTCGAAGGCGGCCAGCTGCCGATCTACCGGCGGGCGCCCAAGCGCGGCTTCGTCAATCCGTTCCGCAAAGACTACGCGGTGCTGAACCTTGGCACGCTGGACGCGGCGATCGAGTCGGGCCGCCTGCCCGCCGGCGCCGCGGTGGACGAGGCGGCGCTGAAGGCGGCCGGCCTGGTGCGCACCTCGGCCAAGCTGGTCGGCGTTCGGCTGCTGGCGAAGGGTGAGATCAAGCGTGCCGTGTCCATCACCGTCTCCGGCGCCTCGGCGGCCGCGATCGCGGCGGTGGAGGCGGCGGGCGGGTCGGTCACCCTGACCGCTGCGCCGGCGGAACCCGCGTCCGAGTGATGTCGCCGGCCACTGCGCCGGAGGCATCCGCGCGCGGGGGTGGCGTGGCGCCTGTGTACCGGACCGACCGGGCCCTTGTGCCCGACGGGCCGCGTGGCTAGGTCAGGGATCGGTTTTCGGCGCGGCGCGCGGGGTGACCCGGGCGCCGCTGTCGCTTAGGCCGTGGCCGGCGCCCGCGGACGCCCAGGCCGCGGTCCGGCAGCGTGGTTCATGAGCATGGGGTCCGCCAGGCGCGGCCATGTTCCAGGAGGAAGTGCATGGCGTCGGCGTCCGAGCAGGCGATGTCCAGCCTCAATTTCGGGGTGCTGGCGAAGGCGACCGAGCTCAAGAAGCGCATCTGGTTCACGCTGGGTGCTTTGATCGTCTATCGATTCGGCACCTATGTCCCGGTGCCTGGCGTCGATGCGGCGGTGATGGGCGAGATCCTCGCCCAGCATGGCGGCGGCATCCTCGGCATGTTCGACATGTTCACCGGCGGTGCGCTGGGGCGCATGACGGTGTTCGCGCTCAACATCATGCCCTACATCAGCGCGTCGATCATCGTGCAGCTGATGACCGCGGCGATTCCCTCGTGGGAGGCGCTGAAGAAGGAAGGCGAGGCGGGACGCAAGAAGCTCAACCAGTATACCCGCTACCTGACGGTGGTGATCGCCATCGCGCAGGCCTGGGGCATTGCGGTCGGGCTGGAGGGCATGCGCGGGCAGTTCGGCGCGGCGGTCTGGGATCCGGGCTGGTTCTTCCGATTCTCCTGCGTCATCACGCTGGTCGGCGGCACCATGTTCCTGATGTGGCTGGGTGAGCAGATCACCGCGCGCGGCGTGGGCAACGGCATCAGCCTGATCATCTTCGCCGGCATCGTGGCGAACCTGCCCTCGGCGCTCATCGGCACGCTGGAACTCGGGCGCACCGGTGCGCTGTCGACCTTCTTCATCATCTTCTTCCTGGCGGCCGCGCTCGCGATCATCGCCTTCGTGGTGTTCATCGAGCGCGCACAGCGGCGCATTCCGGTGCAATACCCGAAGCGCCAGGTCGGCAACCGCATGTTCAGCGGGGAAGCGACCCACCTGCCGCTGAAGCTCAATACCGCCGGCGTCATCCCGCCGATCTTCGCGTCGTCGCTGCTGTTGCTGCCCGCGACCATCGCCGGGTTCTCGACCGACCCGACGCAGGAATCCTGGCTGCAGTCGATCACCGCCGCCCTGGCGCACGGCAAGCCGATGTACATGGTCCTGTACATGGGGCTGATCGTGTTCTTCGCCTTCTTCTACACCGCGGTGGTGTTCAACCCGGCGGAGACGGCCGACAACCTGAAGAAGTACGGCGGCTTCGTGCCGGGCATCCGTCCCGGGCAGAACACCTCGGACTACCTTGACCGGGTGCTGACGCGCCTGACCGTGGTCGGTGCCATCTACCTCTGCATCGTCTGCATCATCCCCGAGATCCTCATCAGCCAGTACGGCGTGCCGTTCTACTTCGGTGGCACTTCCCTGCTGATCATCGTCTCTGTCACCATGGACACGGTGGCGCAGGTGCAGTCGCATCTCTTCGCGCACCAGTATGAAGGCCTGATCAAGAAGGCCAGGCTTGGTGGGCGCGGCATGCCGCGTCCGCGCTGAGGGGGGAAGTGACGGGGATGAACCTGATCCTGTTGGGACCGCCTGGCGCGGGGAAGGGCACGCAGGCCAAGCGGCTCGAGGAGCAGTTCGGCATCGCGCAGATCTCGACCGGCGACATGCTGCGCGCCGAGGTGAAGTCGGGCAGCGCGATCGGCCTCGAAGCCAAGGCGATCATGGAGCGCGGCGACCTGGTGCCGGATGGCGTGATCACCGCCATGCTGGCTGCCCGCGTGTCGCGCCCCGATTGCGCCAAGGGGTTCATCCTGGATGGCTTTCCCCGCACGGCGCCGCAGGCGCAGGCGCTGGATGCCATGCTGACCGAGAAAGGCCTGAAGCTCGACCACGTGATCGAGCTGAAGGTGGATGACGCGGCGCTGGTGGATCGCATCGCGGGGCGCTTCACCTGCGCCAGCTGCGGCGCCGGCTACCACGACAGCTTCAAGCCGCCGGCCAAGGCTGGCGTGTGCGATTCCTGCGGCGGGACGGAATTCATCCGCCGCGCCGACGACAAGGCGGAGACGGTGGCGGCCAGGCTGGAAGCCTATCACCGCCAGACGGCGCCGCTGCTGCCCTACTACGCCGCCCAGGGGAAGCTCTCGGGGGTGGATGGCATGGCATCGATGGACGAGGTGAGTCGCCAGATCGGCGCCATCCTGTCCGGGAAGGCTTGACTCCATGGGGGGCGGGGGCTAGATCGCCCGCTCCCGCGGCAGGGGGTACCCCGGCCGCCGATCATCGTTGCATGGACTTGTTCACTGCGCCGGGGGGCATCTGCCCCGCTCGGCGGTTTTCGGGGCTCGGCCCCAGGAGAGGCACTGTGGCGCGCATCGCCGGCGTGAACATCCCGACCAACAAGCGGGTGCTCATCTCGCTTCGCTACATCTTCGGCATCGGGCCGCAGAATGCGAAGGAAATCTGCGGCAAGCTCGGGATTCCCGACGAACGCCGGGTCAACCAGCTGACCGATGACGAGGTCCTGCGCATCCGCGAGATGATCGACCGGGATTACCGCGTCGAGGGCGACCTGCGGCGTGAACAGGCGATGAATATCAAGCGCCTGATGGACCTGGGCTGCTACCGCGGCCTGCGCCACCGCAAGGGCCTGCCGGTCCGCGGCCAGCGCACCCACACCAATGCGCGCACGCGCAAGGGCAAGGCGGTCGCGATCGCCGGCAAGAAGAAGGTGACGAAGTAAGATGGCCCGCGAACCCCGCGGCGGCGCCCGTGGCCCCGTCAAGCGCAAGGAACGGAAGAACATCACCTCGGGCGTCGCCCATGTGCTGGCTTCCTTCAACAACACGATCGTGACCATCACCGACGCGCAGGGCAATGCCATCGCCTGGTCGTCCTCGGGGTCGCAGGGCTTCAAGGGCAGCCGCAAGTCCACCCCGTACGCGGCGCAGGTCGCGGCCGAGGACGCGGGCCGCAAGGCGCGCGAGCACGGGATGGAGACGCTCGAGATCATGGTGTCGGGCCCCGGCTCGGGCCGCGAATCGGCGCTGCGCGCACTGCAATCCGTGGGCTTCTACGTGACGTCCATCAAGGACGTGACGCCGATCCCGCACAATGGCTGCCGGCCCCGGAAGCGTCGTCGCGTCTGAGGACGCGCTGAGGGCGTCGCGTCTGACCGACGCGGCCCCAGCGCGCGTATCCGCGCGCCGCTTCCCGATGTGGCCTGGCGAAAGGAGAGAGTGATCGTGCTCGAGAGGAATTGGCGCTCGCTGATCGAGACGCAGAAGTCCGTCGAAATGGGGGCGGACCCGCTGCGCACGGCGACCGTCGTGCTGGAACCGCTCGAGCGCGGCTTCGGCATGACGCTGGGCAATGCGCTGCGGCGCGTGCTGCTGTCCTCGCTGCAGGGCGCGTCCGTGACCGCCATCCGAATCGATGGCGTGCTGCATGAATTCAGCTCGATCCAGGGCGTGCGCGAGGACGTGACGGACATCGTCCTGAACGTGAAGCAGCTCGCCATCCGGATGCAGGGCGAAGGCCCCAAGCGCCTGGCGCTGACCGCCACGGGACCGGGCGAGGTCACCGCCGGCCAGATCCAGACCACCGGCGACATGGAAATCGCGAATCCCGACCTCGTGCTCTGCACGCTGGACGACGGCGCGAAGCTGTCCATGGAACTGACCGTCGACATCGGCAAGGGCTACGTGCCGGCCAGCGAGAACCGGCCGGAAGATGCGCCGATCGGCCTGATCCCGATCGATGCCATCTATTCCCCGGTGCGCCGCGTGGCCTATCGCGTGGAACCGACCCGCGTCGGCCAGCGCACCGACTTCGACAAGCTGATCCTGACGGTCGAGACCGACGGCACGCTGGCCCCGGAAGATGCGGTGGGCGTTGCCGCCCGCATCCTGCAGGAACAGCTCCAGATCCTGATCAACTTCGACGAGCCCCGCGCGCGCGTCGAGGAAGAGATCCGCGACGACCTGCCGTTCAACCGCAACCTGCTCCGCAAGGTCGATGAGCTGGAACTGTCGGTCCGCTCGGCGAATTGCCTGAAGAACGACAACATCGTCTATATCGGCGACCTGGTTCAGAAGACCGAGCAGGAAATGCTCCGCACCCCGAATTTCGGGCGCAAGTCGCTGAACGAGATCAAGGAAGTGCTCGCCTCGATGGGCCTCGGCCTGGGCTTGACCGTGACCGGTTGGCCGCCCGAGAACATCGAGGAACTCGCGAAGAAGGTCGAAGAGCCGTTCTGACGAACGGTTCTCACGAAGGATAGATCACCATGCGTCACGGAATGGCCGGGCGTAAGCTCAGCGTCACCTCGTCCCACCGCCTCGCCATGTTCCGCAACATGGCGACGTCGCTGATCAAGCACGAGCAGATCACCACCACCCTGCCCAAGGCCAAGGAACTGCGCCCGTATGTCGAGCGCATCATCACCCTGGGCAAGCGCGGCGGTCTGCATGCGCGCCGCCAGGCGCTCGCGCAGATCCGCGACGAGAAGGTGGTGACCAAGCTCTTCAGCGAGATCGCCGACCGCTACAAGGCGCGTTCGGGCGGCTACACCCGCGTGCTGCGCGCCGGCGTGCGCTACGGCGATGCCGCGACCATGGCGGTGATCGAACTGGTCGACCGCAACCCGGCCGCCAAGGGCCTGGACAGCGGCCCGAAGCCGGAGGCCGCGGCGGACGACGCGACCGAGAACTGACGCACAGCGCAACCGCGCTGCTGCGGAAGGGGGAAGGCGTCGCGCCTTCCCCCTTTTTTTGTTCGTGCGGGGTGCGGCATTGGCGCGCCGACATCGATGGCCGATGGTGTGTGGCGGCTGACAACCAGCCAGCGACGCCGTCGTCGGCGGGTTTCGAAAACAGGTACCGGTCGGCGCCGGCATGCGCGCGCCGTGCGGCCTGGGCGGGTGTCGGGCTCAGGACTGGTGGTGTCCCCGGCGAGATTCGAACTCACGGCCCCAGGATTAGGAATCCTGTGCTCTATCCTGCTGAGCTACGGGGACCCACCGGCACGGCCTATACCACGCGTTCAGCGCCGCCGGAACCGTTCCACCGCACCGACCAGCGCCGTCCGCACCCCGGGTTCCAGCGCCGAATGCCCGGCATCCGGCACCACGGTGAGCCGCGCCCCCGGCCAGGCGGCGGCCAGCTCGAAGGCGGTCTCGGGCGGGCAGACCATGTCGTAGCGGCCCTGCACGATCTCGGCCGGGATGCCGGCCAGGCGACCGATGCGGCCGAGCAGCCCTTCCTCCGGCAGGAACAGGTCATGCGCGAAGTAGTGCGCCTCGATCCGCGCAAGCCCCAGCGCCGTGCGGTCCTGCGCGAAGGATGCCACCGTCTCGGGCGAGGGCAGCAAAGTCGAGCACGATCCCTCGTACTGGCTCCAGGCGCGCGCGGCCGGCAGGTGCACGGACGGATCCGGATGGCACAGCCGCTTCAGGTAGGCGCCCAGCAGGTCGCCGCGCTCCTCCGCCGGCAGGTGCTCGGCGAAGGCCGCCCAGGCGTCGGGGAACACCCGGCGCAGCCCGGTCAGGAACCACTCGACCTCGGCCTGGCGGCCCAGGAATACGCCGCGCAGCACGCAGCCACTGACACGCTCCGGGTGCTCCTGCGCATAGGCCAGGGCGAGGGTGGAGCCCCAGGACCCGCCGAACAGCAGCCAGCGCTCGATGCCAAGGAAGCGGCGCAGTGTCTCGATGTCCTGCACCAGGTGCGGCGTCGTGTTGTCGCGCAATTCGCCCAGCGGCCGCGACCGCCCGGCACCGCGCTGGTCGAAGATCACCACGCGCCAATGGCCGGGGTCGAAGAAGCGCCGATGCACGGCGCCCGCACCCGCACCCGGACCGCCGTGCAGGAACAGCACCGGCTGACCGCGCGGATTGCCGACCTGCTCCCAGTACATGACGTGCCCGCCCGACAGCGGCAGCAGGCCGGTCTCGAAGGGTGCGATATCGGGAAACAGGTCGCCACGGGGCATGGCCGATCATGTGCCCAACCGGACGCGGCTGCGCAATGGTCCGCAGGCTGATTCCGGCACGGCTGGGGTGTGCGGGGTCCCGTCCGGCCGCGACCGCGGCGTCGGTGCGGGCAGGGCAGGCTGTCCGGCCGCATTTTCCAGGTCGTCGAGCGATTCCGCTCGGCCGGAAAATGCGCTAGCGTTGCAGGTCATGGCAGAGACGCCGTCCACATCGTCGCGTTCCGCCGCCGCCGGGCATGTTGCCTGCGGCGTCTGCGGGCGCGAGAGCCGGCAACCGCCGTTCCGCCCCCCAGCCCCCGAGCAGGCGCCGGATCTGGACCTGCGGCCCGGCGAGCCGGTGCGCTCCACCATGTCGCGCTGGCTGCAGCAATGCCCGCATTGCGGCTATGCCGCGCCGTCGATCGCCAAGGCCCATCCGGCGGCCGCCGCGGCGGTCTCGGCCGCGCCGTTCCGCGCGCTGATCGTCGATGCCTCCCACCCGCCGCTGGCGCGCCGCTTCCTGGCCTGGGCCCATGTGCTGGAGGAAACCGGCGCGCTGCACGCCGCCGCCGAGGCCACGCTGCAGGCCGCCTGGGTGGCCGATGACGGTGCGAAGGCCGATCTGGCCCGCGCCTGGCGGCAGGAGGCCGTGGCGCTGTGGCGCTCCGGCCCGCCGCTCGACGCCGAGCAGACGGTGCGCGTGGTCGATGCGCTGCGCCGGGCGGAAGCCTGGGAGGATGCCGAGGCGACCGCCGCCGAACTCGCCCGGCTCTCGCCGCCCGAGGCGGTGGGCCAGGTGATCGCGCTGGAGCGCCGCCTGGTCGCCGCGCAGGATGCCGGGCGCCATACGGTGGCTAGTGCGCTGCCGCCGCCGGCGCGCCGGCCGCATGTGACGCATCAGCGCCGCGACATCGCCGGTGGCGGCTTCGTCGCCTGGGTGAGACGGCTGCTCGGGCGCTGACGCCACCGCGCCCGCGCCGGGCTGCACCGCTCCGGCGCGCGGTGTGCGCCGCCATAGTCGCCTGATGCGATGACTGGCAAGGCGTCGGGTTCCGCGCTGACAGACCGTTCGACAAGGCCGGCACCGGCCCGGTCCCCGACCCGGCCATCCATCCGGGAGACGGTCGTCGCGCAAATGGCGCGCCTGCGGCGCGACGGGTGGCCGGCTGGCGGGGAGCGCCGATGCCGGGCTTGTCGAACGGTCTGTCCGCCCGCCACGCCGCCGGGCGCGCGTGGTCGCCGCGCGATGGCTCGGCGCGCCGGCGAGGTGTTGCAGCGGCGCCCGGAGCGGCAGCAAGGCGCCGCCCGTCGCCGCCAGGCGCGCCGGGGGTTGCGAAGCCGCGACAGCGCCCGTAAAGTTATAACATAACAAATCGAGGCCTTGCCGTGACGCGTCGTTCGTTGCTTGCCCTTCCCGGGCTCCTGCTGGCCGGCCGCGCCCTGGGCCAGGCCTCCGGCCCGTTGCCTGTCGTGGCCTCCTTCTCGATCCTGGGCGACATGACGGCGCGCATCGGCGGCGATCGCATCACGCTGCGCGTCATCGCCGGCGCCGACGTGGATTCCCACGGGTTCCAGCCGCGCCCGTCGGATGTCGCGGCGCTGCGCGATGCGCGGCTGGTGATCCGCAATGGACTCGGCTTCGATGGCTGGATGGACCGGCTGGTGCGGGCCGCCGGCTTCCGCGGCCCGGTCGCGACGGCGACGCAGGGCATCACGCCGCGCGCCATGGCGGCGCACGCCCATGGCCATGACCATGGCGGCGCCGGGCGGCGGCAGTCGCACAGCGTCGGTCCGCGCACCGTGCCCGACCCGCATGCCTGGCAGGACCTGCGGCTGGGCCAGGACTACCTGCGCGCCATCGCCGCCGCCCTGGTCGCCGCCGACCCCGCCGGCGAGCCCACCTACCGGCGCAATGCCGAGGCCTTCGCCGCCCGCCTCGCCACGCTCGACACCTGGGTGCGCGACCAGGTCGCCACCGTGCCGGAAGCGCGCCGCCGCGTGGTCACCAGCCATGATGCCTTCGGCTATCTCGGGGCCGCCTATGGCATCGAATTCCTCGCCCCCCAGGGTGTCTCGACCGAAGCCGAGCCCTCCGCCGCGGAGGTCGCACGGCTGATCCGCCAGATCCGCGACCAGCGCATCACGGCGGTGTTCATGGAGAACATGGCGAACCCCGCGACGCTGCGGCGCATCGCGGCCGAGGCGCGCGTCACGCTCGGCGGCCGCCTCTATGCCGACGCGCTGTCGGGGCCCGCCGGCCCGGCGCCCGACTACGAGGCGATGTTCCGCCACAATCTCGGTTTGCTTGTGCCGGCGATGCGGGGGGCGGCGTGATGCGCTGGGCCGACGGGCCGGACATGGCCGCGCGCTGCTTGGCGGGCCTGGGCCTGGCGGCGGCGCTGTTCGGCCTCGCGCTGCCGGCCGCGGCGCAGGAGACGGCCGTCCGCTTCCCTCAATTCAACGCCGAGATCGACATGAGCATGATCGGCGTCGGCACCACCCGCGCCTCCGATCCGGCGCGCCGTGGCGCGAGCGTCTTCCTGTTCGGCGAGGTGGCGATGGGCCTGTCCTTGACCGAGACGTTCTCGATCCAGGGCGTGCTCGCCACCGAACCCATCGGCGAAGGCGATTCCACCGGCGGCTTCCCGCAGGACGGCGTCATCGGCTTCCGCCGCCAGGCGCTGTTCTTCGAACAGCTCTACGCCCAATGGAAGCCGGACGAGACGCTGACGCTGCAGGGCGGCATCCTGGTGGCGCCCTTCGGCCGCGGCTACCACGATTTCCCCGGCATCCTCGCCAGCGTTCGCGCGCATGAGGTGTACCTGGTCGACCAGTCGGTCGGCGCGGCCGGCACCTGGACCTGGCTGGACGACCCGCGCTTCGGCCAGCACGACGTCTCGGCGGCGGTCTTCACGCTCGACCGCAGCCTGTTGACCGGGACCTACCTGACGCCGCGGCGCTGCTGTTCCGAACGCTACGAACGCTACAACCGCAACACCGTCGCGCAGGGCGGGCCGGGCAACAACGGCACCTTCAACAACGGCGCCATCGCGCTGGATGGCGACCGGATCCCGGTCCTGCCGGGCTTCTCCTACCACCTGGCGGTCATCTCGATGGCGCCGGGCTCGGACGGCACCGCCCGCGAATGGGGCTATGCGGCGGGCATCCGCTACGAACACCGCTGGAATGCCCGGCAGTCCACGCTGCTGTTCGCCGAGGGCGTGCAGTTCCGCAACGCCGGCGGCCGCCCGCGCGCCGAGATCGAGACCCTCTCGACCGACCCCGACACCGGCGAGGAGATCGCCGGCACCGCCGAGACCACCGTGAGCGAGCGGCTGACCTTCACCACGCTCGGCCTCCAGCACCGCATCGGCCGCTGGCGCGGCACGGTGGCGTGGCAGCAGCTGCGCCAGAAGCGCAGCCTCGATCCCGTGCCGGTGCAGAACTGGTTCGAAGGGTCGATCGGGCGCGAACTCGGCTCGGGCTTCAGCCTCGATGTCGGCTACCAGTATGCGCGCTACGCCGATGAGGAGACCGGCGGGCGCGGCACGTCGCATTCCGTGCTGGCGCGGCTGCGCTACACCGGCGGGCTCTGACCTGTGGCAGGCTCCGGCCCATGAGGCCGGAGATCCCGACGCACTGGCTGCACCCGCGCGACATCGCCGAAGCGCGTGGCGCGCAGTCGGAGATGGCCGCACGCATCGTGGCGCGCGATGCGCTGCCGGCGCCCCCGTGGCGCCTCGGCGGCGCAGACGTGTCGAATACGCGCTTCGATCCCCACCGGCGCGTCCATGCCGCCATCGTCGCGCTGGATGCGGCGCGGGGCGTGATCGCCCGGTCCGGCGAAAGCCGCATCGCGGACTTCCCCTATGTGCCGGGCTATCTCGGCTTCCGCGAGGTGCCCGCGCTGGTGGCGGCATGGGCGCGGCTCGACCCCAGGCCGGACCTGCTGATGGTGGATGGGCAGGGGCTGGCGCATCCGCGCGGGCTGGGGCTCGCCTGCCACCTGGGGCTGGTGCTGGACGTGCCCACCATCGGCGTCGCGAAGTCGCTGCTGGTCGGGCAGGCCGACCCCGGGGCCGCGGCGGGGGACGCCGCGCCCATCCTGTGGAAGGGCGCAGCCATCGGGATGGCGCTGCGCACGCGCCGCGGCGCGCGGCCGGTCTTCGTCTCGGTGGGGCATCGCGTGTCGCTGGACACGGCGGTCGCGATCGTGCGCGATGCCTGCGACGGGCGGCGGCTGCCCGTGCCGGTCCGCGCGGCCCATGACGCGGCGAATGCGCTGCGCCGGTCGAACCGGCTTCCGGTGTGACCTGGGGGGATCGCGGGGACCGGCCGGGTCCCGTATCCTCCGGCCCGACCTGGAGCCGTTTCCGTTCGCCACGGCTCACTACAACGCCTCTAGGTCATTGTTTTTGCAAGCATCTTTACCCGATCAGATGATTCCATCTGATCGGGATCTGCTCTAAGCCCAGGGGCGAAGCGATGTTGTCCTTCCTGTTCCTCGTTGCCGGCGCCGCGGCCCTGCTGCTCGCGGCCGCGGTGCCGCTGCGCATCTGGATGCAGCGCCGCGGCAGCCCGCCCGCGCTGCCGGGACCGGAGGGCTCCATCACCGCGCGCAGCACGCTGGTGACCAGCGGCGCGCTGGCCGGCGCGGGCGTGGTCTGCCTGTTCGCCTGGGCCTCCATCGTGCAGGTCGGCGCCGACGAAGTGGGCCACCTGCGCAAGATCTACGGCGGCCGGTCGATGCCGGCCGGCCGCGTCATCGCGACGGGGGGCGAAAATGGCTTCCAGGCGCAGGTGCTGCCGCCCGGCGTGTCCTTTCGCCCGCTGATCCGCCTGACCCACGACATCGACTTCCTGCCGATGGTCGAGATTCCGAACGGCACCTATGGCCGCATCCAGGCCGCCGACGGCGCGCCCATGCCGACCGACCAGGTGATGGCCGACAGCTGGACCGAGGCCGAGGCCGCGCGAATGCTCGACGCCACCTTCTTCCTGGGTGAGGAGCGCGCCGGCGCCGGCCCGCGCGGCCAGCGCGGCGCACAGACCACGATCCTGAAGCCCGGCCGCTACCCGCTCAACCTGTACCTGTACCGTGTCGAGGTGCGCCTGCCCGACCGCACCGTGACCTACGACCGCGCCGGGCTGCGTACCGCGCGCCACGACCGCCCGCAGACCGAGATCACCTCGGTCATCGAGGTGCCGGCCGGCCATGTCGGCGTGGTGAAGTCCAACGTGACCGAACGCGGCCGCGACTGCCGCGAGGAACGCGCCCCCGCCCAGGCCGAGGCGCTGACCGTCGCGCTGGTGCCCAACGGCTGCCGCGGCGTGTGGCGCGACCCGCTGTTCCCCGGCGCCTACTACATGAACCGCGACGCCTACGCGGTCACGCTGGTCGATGTGCGCCTGCAGACCTGGGAATACCGCGGCGGCTACGACGAACGGCGCATCAACCTCACGGTCGACCAGCGCGGCGAGATCCAGCAGAGCGGCACCACGCAGAATGTGCCTGTCCCGCGCGAGGCCGCCGACCGCGCCGTGATGGTGCGTGTCGAGGGCTGGGACGTGCCGCAGGAATTGCGGGTGCTGGTGCAGGTCACGCCGGCGAATGCGCCCTTCGTCGTGGCGTCCGTGGGCGGCCTTGGCGAGATCGAGGACCGCGTCGTCACGCCGATGATCCGGTCGGTGGTGCGCAACGTGGTGGGCTCGGAGATCGTGGTCGGTGGCCAGCGCCGCGCGACCCGCGTGCTGGACCTGGTGGACCAGCGCGACGCCATCGAGACCACGATCGAGCGCCTGGTGCGCGAGGAGGCGCTGAAGGCCGGCCTGGAGGTGAACCAGCTGCGCTTCGGCGAGAGCGTCATCCCGCCGGAACTGCTGGTCGCGCGCCGGCGCGAACAGCTGGCCCAGCAGCTGCGCCAGGCCTACCAGCAGGAAACCATCGCGCAGGAGGAACGCGTCAAGACGGAACAGGCGCGCGCC
This sequence comes from Roseomonas sp. CECT 9278, assembly GCF_918698155.1. Lineage (GTDB taxonomy): Bacteria > Pseudomonadota > Alphaproteobacteria > Acetobacterales > Acetobacteraceae > Neoroseomonas. The sequence goes on along the minus strand of NZ_CAKKLX010000020.1, from coordinate 66,547 downwards.
ACCGCCGACCAGCAGCGCGAACTCGTGCGCGCGCAGATCGCCGTGCAGGTCTCCGAACGCACCATGGCGGAACGCCAGAACCTCGGCGAGGCCGAGCGCCGCTACCTCGAGGCCCTGGCGCGCGGGCAGGAGGCGCAGGCGAATGTGCTGGGCCCGTCCAACGCCCTGTTGCTGCAGGCGCTGCAGCAGATCCTGGCGACGCTGCGCGAGAAGCCGGAGCTCATCCAGCTGGCGCCGCGGCTGGTGCCGCAGACCCTGGTGACCGGCGGCGGCACCGGGCTGGAGGGCATCGCCGCCATGCTGCGGGGGCCGCCGCCGGCGGAGCTGCCGGCCACGCGCCCGCCGCCGCTGCGCTGAGCCTTCGGCGTCGGCACCGGCGCGCACCCGGCCACCCGACGACAGTGCCGTGGATGGGTGGCCGTGTGGCGCTGCGCGCCGGTGCCGCGCGCGCGAACGAGGCTACCGCACCAGCGGGCAGCCACCTTCCGCCAGCGGGCGGAAGGCGTCCTGCCCGGGGATGGTCTGCGCCACCTCCAGCAGGTCCCATTCGCCGCGCGCCTGCGAGGGCTGCTTCGCCTTCATCAGGTACATGTCGCGGATGACGCGGCCATCGATGCGAAGGCTGCCGTTGGTGGTCATGAAGTCGTTGATCGGCGTCTCGCGCATCTTCGCCATGACCGGCGCGGCGGCATCGGTGCCGGCGGCCTGGATCGCCTTCAGGTAGTGCGTCACGGCACCCCACATGCTGGCCTGGAACATGGTGGGCGGGCGGCCATGGATGCGGGCGAAGCGCGCGGCATAGGCCCGCGTGGCGTCGGTCTGGTCCCAGTAGTAGGCCTCGATGAAGACCATGCCCTGCGCGGTCTCCAGGCCGATCGCCTTGACGTTGGTCAGCAGGCACAACAATGCCGCCGGCTGGATGCCGCGCCGCGCCAGGCCGAATTCGCCCATCTGCTTCACGATGTTGATGAAGTCGGTGCCTGCCGCGGCGATGCCGACCACGTTGGCACCCGACCCCGCGGCGCGCACCAGGTGGGAGGAATAATCCGTCTCGCCCAGCGGCGCGCGCGAACTGCCCACCACGGTGCCGCCCAGCCCGCGCAGCGCGGCGGTGGCATTGGCTTCCAGCGAATGGCCGAAGGCGTAGTCCGAGGTGATGAAGTACCAGCGCCGCCCGCCGCCGGCCATGACCGCCCCGACCGTGCCGCGCGACAGCGCGTAGTTGTCGTAGGTCCAGTGCACGCCATAGGGCGAGCAGCCCGGCCCGGTCAGGTCAGTGGTGCCCGCGGCGATCACCACGTCGATCTTCTGCTTCTCCCGCGCCAGGTTCTGCACCGCCAGCGCGACCGCGGAATTGCCCAGGCCGAAGATGGCGTCGACGCGCTCCTGGTCGTACCAGCGCCGCGCGATCGCCAGGCCCACATCGGCGCGGTTCTGCAGGTCGCCATGCACCAGTTCGATCGGCATGCCGTTCACCCGGCCGCCGAAATCCTCGATGGCGAGGCGCGCGGAGACCACATCCCCCATGCCCTGCTGGTCGGCGAAGACGCCCGACATGTCGTCCAGCACGCCGATCTTCACCACGCCGTCCGAGATGGCGGATTGCGCGCGGCCCTCGCTCGGGCGGATGGCAATGAGCGGCAATGCGGCGGCCGCGCCGAGCAGGTGCCTGCGGTTCATGGTGGCTTCCTCCGGATGATGCTTCTTGGCCGGCATCATGGCATGGGCAGCGCCGGCGACCAGGGGGGGTCAGCCCACCGCGAAGCCCGCCGCGCGGAAGCGCGCCTGGCCTTCGGCCCCGGTCAGCCACGCGAGCAGGCCGAGGGCGCCATCGCGATCCGCCGCGCGGGCGGTGACGGCACCGAGATAGGGCGTCACCAGCTGCACGCTGTCGGGCAGCGGGCCGACCAGGCGCGCGCCGGGCACCGCGATGATCTCGCTGACCTGCGTCAGCGCCAGCGCGGCGCGGCCCTCGGCCACCGACTGAACCGCCGCGCCGCCACCGGGGAAGACCAGGGTGCGCGCGCGCATCTCACCGGCGATGCCCAGGCGTTCCATCAGCCGCGCGGCGTGGGTGCCGGCGGTGGCGCCCGTGGCGGGGTCGGAATGCGCGATCATCGGTGCGGCCAGGATCGCGGCGCGCAGCGCGGCCTCGCTGGAGATATCGGGCATCGGCGCGCCCTCCCGCACCGCCACGCCGATCAGCATGCGGCCCAGTTCGCGGGTCGTGCTGGCGTCGAGCAGCCCGTCGGCGGTGAGCCGCGCGACCTGGCCGGCGCTGTTGAGCATCAGGTCGGCGGCCTCGCCCTCGCGCAGCCGCCGCGCCGCGACGCCGGCATTGGCGGTGGCGATGGCGACGGCGCGCCCGCTGGATGCGGTGAAGCCGGGCGCGAGGTCGCGCGTCGCGGCCGCGACCGCGCCGGTGCCCAGCACGCGCAGCGGCGCCGCGCCCTGCGCGCGAACCGGCCACGGGGCGGCGAGGCCCAGGATCAATGCGCGACGGACCAGCATGGCAGCCTCCCCGGGGAGATCCGCGCGCCGTGGCGCGGCCTTGCGCCTCAGCCTGCGCCAAGCCCGAGGAAGCCGGCAAGCGTGCCGCGCGCCTCGCCGACGGCGTCGGTGCGGAAGGCCGGCTCCGGCAGCCTGGCGTAGCGTGCGTAGCTCTCGCGGATGAACGCCGCGAGGCCCAGATGCAGCGATCCGGCGGGGCCTGCATCGCGCGTCGCCGCACGCTTGAACACCATCCCGCCCGGCACGCCGAGCGCGCCGGCAAGCTCGGGATAGACCGGCCAGATCGTGTTATTCGCCAGGTGGTCGTAGGCCGGCGTCACCGGCGGCGCATCCTCCGGCAGCAGCCCCGCGTCGATCGCCGCGGCGCGCGCGACATCGGCCAGCACGAAGACGCGCGGATGGTTGGTCGTGTGCATGAAGGGCCCGCGGGCGTGCCAGGCTTCGAACAGCGCCGCGAAGCGCGGCCCGAACGGGGCCAACTGGTCCATCAGCAGCGTGCGCGCCTTGCCGAAGGCATCGAGGTGGCCGAGCCGCGCATAGACCAGCCGGTTGAACAGCGTCGGCACCTCGGCCTCGGGCAGGCCCAGCGAGAAGGACGCGGCGATGATCGACGAATGATAGTCGCCGACCGGCGAGGGCAGCGGGCGATTGTCGTGCAGCAGGTAGGCGAGATCCGGCTGGTAGCCGCGGAACAGGATGCGCGGGATCCGCGCCACGCGCCGGCCGGGCGCGGCCAGCGCCTCCGTCGCCAGCTTTCCCCACGCCGCGGCGTAGGGCTGCGTGAAGACCGCGTCGCAGCCCTCGACCAGCGTCGCCGCGGCCGTGGCCCTGGGCGATCGCGGGCTGCCATCGAGCTGCGCGACATCGATGCGCGCCTCCGGCAGCAGGTGCGCCAGGCCGTGTGCGACGCCATGCGCCTGGCAATTGCCCAGCACGACGATCCGCATCAGCCGTGCTCGCCGGCCACGACGATCGCGTCCTCGTCGCAGGTCACGGCCGCGAGCGCAGCATGGGCCGCGGCATCCTCGGCGCTGACCGGCAGCGCGGCGGGCGCCGCCGGTGCCGGCGCGGCGGGCGCGGGCGCGGGTGCGGGCGCGCCGCTGATGGCGTGGCGCGCGAACAGCGCCATCACGGCGGCGACGCCCTCGGCGGTCACGTCGCGACGGTTCTCCGCGAAGAAGCGCCCGCCGGCCTGCGGGCCGGTGATGACCTCGTAGGACGGGAAATAGGCGATGCCCGGATCGTCGCGGCAGGCCTGGTCGGCGACGGCGCGCAGGATCGCCTTGCTCGCGGTGGTCGAGACGAGGACATGGCGGTCCTCGAAGGTCGCGACCATCGGCACGGGGGAGACGGTCAGCATGATCCGCACATGCGGATTCACACTGCGCAAGCCGGCGGCGAAGGCCGCCAGCGCGGCATGGCAGGCGACGAAGCCGGCATTGTCGAAGCGCCAGGCGCCGGGCGGCGTGGCGATGCCGAGCACGCCCGGATGCAGCGGCACCGCCGTGCCGTCCTCCGCCGCGACCCAGCCTTCCGTGAGGCCCAGCGTGAAGACGAAGACGTCGCAGGTCTCGAACATGCGGCGCACGGCCGCCAGGTGGCGCGCGCGGTCGGCATCGAGCGCATCGAGATCCGGAAATCCGGCGGCCTGCACGCGCGGGCGGCACGGGTCGACCAGCCCGCCGCCCGGCACTTCCCAGGCGCGCAGGCGGGGCCGGCGCAGGCCATAGGCGCGTTCGAACAGCTGGAGCAGCTGCGTGGTCGTGTAGATGTTGCCGAAGCGCGCGGGGAAGATGCCGAAGCCTTCGTCGCGCAGGCCGGCGGCGGGCGCGAAGCGTTCCGTGACCAGCGGTGGAATGCCCAGGCCCGCCAGGCTGCGCGCGAGGTGCTGCGCGAAGCAGCTGCCGGCGGTGGCGACGCGGTCGCCCGGCGCGATGCGGAAGGGCAGGGCGGTGACCGGATCGACCCCGCCATCGCCGGGTGCCGCGACGCCCTGGCGCCAGAACGCATGGTCCGGCCGGTCGCGATAGGGGTTGGTCTCGAACATGCCCGCTGCCTCCACGCCGGCACGGCTGCGATACAGGCTCCCCCGGGGCGGTGCAACGGGACGGATTGCCCTGTGCGCGCCCATGCGCGACGTTGCAGCCGATCCGCGGAGACCCCACCCATGGCCCATGCCCTCGGCGCGCCCGCCGCGCCTGCCATCCTGCGCAACGCCGAGCTCGACGCCGACGCCGTGCGCCAGGCGCGCGTCGACCTTGCCGCGTGCTTCCGCATGGCGGCGCGGCTCGGGATGCACGAGGGCATCTGCAACCACCTGTCCTTCGTGGTGCCGGGGCGCGACGACCTGTTCCTGGTCAACCCCTATGGCTGGGGGTTCAGCGAGATCACGGCGTCGCGCCTGCTGGTCTGCGACTTCCACGGCAACGTGATCGCCGGCGATGGCGTGCCGGAAGCCACCGCGTTCTACATCCATGCGCGCCTGCACCTGAACAAGCCGCGCGCCAAGGCGGCCTTCCACACGCACATGCCGAATGCGACGGCACTCGCGATGCTGGAGGGACCGCCGCTGGTATGGGCGGGCCAGACGGCGCTGAAATTCTACGGCCGCACGCTGGTCGACGAGGAGTATGGCGGCCTGGCGCTCGACGAGACCGAGGGCGACCGCATCGCCGCCAGCATCGGCGATGCCGACATCGTCTTCATGAAGAACCATGGCGTGATGGTGGTCGGCGGGTCGGTCGCCGAGGCCTGGGACGACCTGTACTACCTCGAGCGCGCGGCCGAGGTGCAGCGCCTGGCGATGGCGACCGGGCGCACGCTGAAGCCCGTGCCGGCGGAGCTCGCGGCGCGCACCTACGCGCAGATGCGCGAGGGCGACCGCGAGAGCGCGCGGCTGCACCTCGAGAGTGTCAAGCGCATCCTGACCCGCGAGGAACCGGAGTTCATGCATTGATCCAGCGCGCCCTTCTCATTGCCGGCACCATGGCCGCGGCGCTGCCGGCCGCGGCGCAGGACGCGCCGCCGCCGCCGGAGCGCCGCGACAACGGCGTCGCGATCTTCGCCGGCATCTATTCGTCCGATGTCTTCACCGACATCGTCGCGACGCCCTGGGACACGCGCACCGAGAACATCTACCTGGTGTCGCTGTCGTACAATCGGCGCCTGACGACGATCTTCCGTCACCTCGACATCGAGGTGGAGGGCGGCGTCGGCCGGCGCTTCGGCGACAATGAGAGCTTCGAGGCCTATGCCGCGCTGGCGTTGCGCTGGACCGAATTCCCCTGGAACCGGCATCTGCGCACCACCTTCGCGGTGTACCCGATCGGGCCGTCCTACGTGGCCGACCTGTCGCCCTCCGAGGTCAGCAAGGATGGGCGGTCGGCGAATTGGCTGAACTACTTCGCGCTGGAACTGACCCTGGCCGCGCCGTCGCTGCCGCAGCTCGAGGTGCTGTTCCGCCTGCATCACCGCTCCGGCGCCTTCGGGCTCATCAACGGTTCGACCAACGGGGCGGATTTCCTGAGCGTCGGCGCGCGCTTCCGCTTCTGATGGCAGGCCCCGCGCCGCGGCCCGATGCGACCGGGCTGGCGCTGCTGGTCGCGACCACGATCGGCTGGGGCCTCAATTGGCCGGCGATGAAGCTGCTGCTGGCGGAATTGCCGGTGCTGTCCACGCGCGCGGCCGGCGGCGCGCTTGGCTTCCTGGTGCTGCTGGCGGTCGCGCTGGCGCGGCGCGAACGCCTGGCGGTGCCGCGCGCGACCTGGCCGCTGCTGGGCGTGGTGTCGCTGCTGAATGTCACGGCCTGGATGGGGCTTGCGTCGTTCTCGCTGCTCTGGCTGTCGGCGGCGGAGGCGACGATCGTCTGCTACACCATGCCGGTCTGGGCCGTGCTCATGGCCTGGGCGGTGCTGGGCGAGAGGCCGCGCCCGGCGCGTCTGGCCGGGCTGGCGATGGCGATGTCGGGCCTGCTGCTGCTGGTGCTGGGCCAGGGCGTCGCGGTCGGGCTGGACAAGCTGCCTGGCGTGGCGCTGGGGCTCGGTTCGGCGGTGCTGTTCTCGCTGGGCACCGTGCTGACGAAGCGCTGGCCGCTCGGGCTGCCGCCGACCGCCGGCGTGGTCTGGCAGATCGGCATCGGCATCGCGCCGCTGGCGCTGCTGGCGCTGCTGCTGGACCGGCCGGGCTTCGGCGCGCTGTCGGTGCAGGGCTGGCTGCTGCTGGCCTATGGCGGGGTGTTTGCGCTCGGGCTTTGCTACCTGTCGTGGTTCGCGGCGCTGCAGCGGTTGCCGGCATCGCTGGCCTCGCTCGGCACGCTGCTGACGCCGATGGTGGGCGTGGCGGGCGCGGCGCTGGTGCTGGGCGAGCCTTTCGGCTGGCGGCAGGCGGTGGCGCTGGGGCTGACGCTGGCGGGCGTCGCGCTGGCAGCGCGCGGGTAGAAGTGCGCTGGCAGCGCGCGGGTAGAAGTGCGCTGGCAGCGCGCGGGTGGAAGCGCGCTGGCAGCGCGCGGGTCGCGGTCCGCCGGGACCTGCCGGTTCACCCCACCGCGATGTTGTCGAGCAGCCGGACACTGCCAAGCCGTGCCGCCGCGAGCAGCCGCATCGGGCCATCGCCGCGCCGCGCATCGAGCGGCCGCAGCGTCTCGGCCTCGACCAGCGCCATATAGTCGGGCGCGAAGCCGGCGCCACGCAGGCCGGACAGCGCCGTGTCCACAGACGCCGCGACACTCGCGCCGGCCAGGATCTCCGCGGCCGCGCGCATCATGGCCGCGTGCAGCCGCGGCGCGGTCGCACGCTCGGCGTCCGTCAGGAAGCGATTGCGCGACGACATCGCCAGCCCATCCGCCTCGCGCACCGTCTGCACCGGCAGGATGCGGATGGGGATGTCGAGGTCGCGCGCCATGCGCGTCACCACCTGCAATTGCTGCCAGTCCTTCTCGCCGAAGGCGGCGACCGCCGCGCCGGTCTGCAGGAACAGCTTGGCGCAGACCGTCGCGACGCCGCGGAAATGCCCCGGGCGCGCATCGCCCTCCCAGCCGGCCGAGGGCCCCGCCACATCGATCACGGTCGCCGCGCCCGGCGGATACATGGCATCGACCGGCGGCATCCAGACCAGGTCGCAGCCGGCGGCGCGCAGCTTCGCAAGGTCGCCGTCCTCGTCGCGCGGATAGCGCGACATGTCCTCGGTGGCGGCGAACTGCAGCGGGTTGACGAAGATCGAGGCCGCCACCGCATCGGCCGCGCGCCGCGCCGCGGCGACGAGCTCGATATGGCCCGCATGCAGGGCGCCCATCGTCGGCACCAGGGCGAGCCGCCGCCCGGCGTCCCGCAGCGTAGCGGTGGCGGTGCGCAGCGCGGGCAGGTCACGGCAGACCAGCATGGGGTGGATCCTCCTCCGGCGCGCCGCGTCGTGGCGGCGATTGATGGCGCGTGGCCGGGCGGCACCATCTGCGCCGCGGCGGGCCGACCCTAGCGCCGGAACCCGCGACGGCGAAAGCGCCCGGGTGGCGCTGCCGGCTTGCCGCGGGCGGCGCCAGGGTTTAGGCGGCGCCATGCCCGATCGCCCGATCCTCCGCCTGCTTCCTGGCCGCGACCGCCGCGTGAAGGCGGGCCATCCCTGGGTGTTCAGCAACGAGATCGCGATGACGCCGGCGGCCAGGTCGCTGCCCGCCGGCAGCGTCGTGCGGATCGAGGGCGATGACGGCGTGAAGCACGGCGCCTGGCACTTCAACGCGCATTCGCTGATCGCCGCCCGGCGCCTGTCGACCGACCCCGACGCCGCCTGCGACGCCGCCTGGTTCCGTGCCCGCCTGGCCGAGGCGCTGGCGCTGCGCGAGCGCCTGTTCGGCGCGCCGCACTACCGCCTGGTCCATGCCGAGGCCGATGGCCTGCCAGGCCTGGTGATCGACCGCTACGGCGACGTTGTCGCGCTGCAGGCCAATACCGCGGGGATGGAGGCGGCGACGCCGATGATCGTCGAGGCGTTGCACGCGCTGTTCGCCCCGCGCGGCATCGTCGCGCGCAACGACAGCGCGGTGCGCGGCCTCGAGGGCCTGGCGGAGGAGACGCGCCTGCTCGCCGGCGATGCGGCCGGCGCGACGGTCGAGGAGAACGGGCTGCGCTTTCCGGTCGATCTGGTCGGCGGCCAGAAGACCGGGTGGTTCTTCGACCAGCGCGAACATCGCGCACGGGTCGCGCGGCTGGCCGCGGGGGCCACGGTGCTCGATGCCTTCTGCCACACTGGCGGCTTCGGCATCGGCTGCGCGGTGGCGGGCGCGGCGCAGGTCACGCTGCTGGATCGCAGCGAGCACGCCCTGGCCACCGCCATGCAGGCCGCGGCCGCCAACAATGTCGCGGATCGCGTGACGGCCCAGCGTGGCGAGGCGATGGACATGCTCGAACGCATGGTGGGTGAAGGCCGCCGCTTCGGCGTGGTGGTCGCCGACCCGCCAGCCTTCGCCAAGGCGCGGCGCGACCAGCCGGCGGCACTTCGGGCCTATGGCAAGCTGGCGCGGCTGGCGGCGACGCTGACCGAGCGCGGCGGCTTCCTGTTCATCGCATCCTGTTCGCACCACGTCGCCCCGGGCGAATTCGCCGAGGCCGTCGGCTGGGGCGTGCACCGTGCGTCGCGCCAGGGCCGCGCGGCGGGGGAGGCGCGGATCCTCCATATGGGCGGCGCGGGCCCCGACCATCCGCTGCACCCGATGCTGCCGGAAAGCGCGTATCTCAAGGGCATGCTGCTGCACCTGCCGTGATGCCCGGATCGACGCCACCGCCAGGGCCGGCACGCCGCGCGCATCTGCGCCGCGCCTGGCGGGCCACCCTGTTCGAGGCGGATGGCATCGTCGTCCCGTTGGCCCGCGGCGCGCGGCAGGTGGGCGCCTGGCGTGGGCGCCACGGCGCGGCCCGCGCGCTGCTCGTGCTGTTGCGCGTGGCGGAGGCTGCGTTCGTCGGGGCCTGGAACCCGCACAGCCGGCGCCGCCCGCGCGGCTGGAACCAACGCCGCCTGGACCGCCTGCGCGCCGCCACGCGCCGCTTGCCCCGGCGCGAGGGGATGGGCCGCGCCTGCCGCCCCCGCCCCTGGGGGGAGGAACACCTGCTGGTCGGCGCGCCGGCGGCGCGCTGCGTCGTGCTCGCGCGGCGCTTCCGGCAGGATGCGATCCTGGTGATCCGGCGCGTCGGCCCGCCGCGGCTGCTGGTGCTGCGATGACCGCGGCGCTGCCGTTCCTCGCGGCGGTGTTCGCGGTGCGCGCGGCGCTTGGCGCGCTGTTCCAGGCACCGGGCGCGTCGGGACCGGTGCTGCTGCCGACCTTCGGGCTGGACTGGACGGCCTTCGGCACGCTGGTGGGGCTGTTCTGGCTGCCGGGGCTGGTGCTGGTCTATCCGCTCGGCCTGGCGGCGCGCCGCATGGGGGACCGCGCGGGCGTGCTGATCGGCATCGCGCTGCTGGTCGCGGGTGCGTTGGTCTGCGCCGCGGCGGGCGGCGCGGCGGTGCTGTTCGGCGGCCGGATCGTGATGGGCGTCGGGACCGTGCTGGTGATCCTGCTGCTCACCAAGATGATGCAGGACCGCTTCCAGGGTGCCGACCTGTTCCCGGCGATGGCGGTGTACGTGCTGGGCTGGCCGATCGGCATCGCGGCGGCGCAGGCGGCGCTGCCGGCGCTGGCGCTGCGGCTGGGCTGGCAATTTCCCTTCCTGGTCGCGGCGTTGGGCGGCGCGCTGGCCTTCGCGGCCCTGGCGGCGGCGTCACGCCCGGTGCCGCGTGCGCCGGCGCCGCCGGCCGGCAGCGGGCGGCTCCCGGCGCGCGAGGTGCGGCTGATGTGCCTGGCCGGCGGCTGCTGGGCCTGCGTGAACGGCACCTACATGGTCCTGGTCACCTTTGCCCCGCCCTTGCTGGTCGAAGGCGGCCTGTCGGTGGCGGAGGCCGGCTTCGCCACATCGCTGATGTCGTGGGTGAATGTCCTTGCCGTGCCGGCCGGGGCGCTGCTGGCGCGGCGCCCGGCGGCGCTGCGGCCCATGGTGGTGGTGTGCATCACGGCCGCGGCGGCGCTGGCCGCGGCGCTGCCCTTCGCGGAGGCGCGGTGGGGCGCGGCGATCCTGGCGGCGCATGGGTTGCTCTATGCGCTGCCGATCACGGTCTTCGCGGCGCTGCCGGCCATGGCGGTGCCACCGGAGCGCCGCGCGCAGGGCCTCGGTGTCTATTTCATCTTCTTCTATGCTGGCTGTACCGGGTTCCCGCCGCTGGCGGGCTGGTTTGCCGACCGCTTCGGCGGCGCCACGGCGCCGGTGCTGCTGGCGGCCGCGCTGCTGTTGGTGGCGCTGGCGCTGTTCGCGCTGTTCTGGCGGAACGTCGCGCGGTGAACCAGGCCCCGATCGGCTGACGAGGCCCGCCGCACCCATCACCGGCCGGCGTTCCGGCCCGTGGAGGGGACTTCAATTCGTGCCTGTCGCGCCGCCCAGCGCCTCGGCGATGCCATCGCGGATCACCAGGTCCGCCAGGTCGTCCAGCGGCGTCGCCTGCCGGTTGAGGATCACCAGCCGCGCGCCGCGGCGCTTGGCGATCTCGGGGAAGCCGGCCGCCGGATGCACCACCAGCGAGGAGCCGAGGACCAGGAACAGCTCCGCCGCCAGCGTTTCCTCCTGCGCGCGGCGCATCGGTTCCTCCGGCATCGACTGCCCGAAGCTGATCGTCGCGGTCTTCACCAGGCCGCCGCAGGCGGTGCATCCCGGCACCTCGCCCTGCGCGTCGAAGGCGGCGCGAAGCTCCTGGATCCCGTGCCGCGTGCCGCAGTCGAGGCAACTGGCGTAGGTCGAATTGCCGTGCAGTTCGATCACCTGGTCGTCCGGAATGCCCGAGGCCTGGTGCAGCCCGTCGATATTCTGCGTGATGACGGCCTGCGCCTTGCCCTGGCGCAGCAGCAGCGCCACCGCGCGATGGCCGCGGTTGGGGCGGGCGGCGCGCATCACGTCGTCGCTGTCGAAGCGGCGCCGCCAGGTCTCGCGCCGCGCCGCCGGGTCGGCCACGAAATCCTGGAACTGGATCGGCTGCATCTTCGTCCAGACGCCGTTGGTGCCGCGGAAATCCGGAATGCCGGAATCGGTGCTGATGCCGGCACCGGTGAAGATCGCGATGCGGCCGGCCGCATCGATCATCCGGCGCAGCGCGGCGGCGTCGCTCATGCCATGCGCGCCAGCAGGAACAGGCGGCGGAAGGGCAGCAGCACCGTGCCATCGGCCTGCGGCGGATAGGCGGCGCGCATCGCGGCGCGATAGGCGTCGAGGAAGCCCTCGCGCAGCGCGCCGTCCAGCACATCCAGGAAGGGGCGCAGGCTGGTGCCCATGGCCCATTGCACGACCGGGTCCTCGCCGCGCAGCACATGGATGTAGTCGGTCATCCAGAGGTCGAGCGCGGCGACGCGCGGGCGCAGCAGGTCGTAATAGTCGCCAGCTGCCAGGATGGGTGGCGCGCTGGTGATGCGCGCGAGCGTCGCCGCCCAGGGGCCGCTGCGCGCGATGCGGTCCTGCTCGGCGCGCAGCGGGGCGGCGTGCATGGACGGCATCTGCACCGCCAGCACGCCGCCGGGCGCCAGCTGCGACAGCAGCCGCGGGAACAGCGCCGCGTGCCCGCCCAGCCAGTGCAGCGCGGCGTTGGAGAACAGCACATCGACCGGCGCCGCCGGCGACCAGGCGGCGATATCGGCCTGCTGCGTCGCGAAGCCCTTGGCCTTGGCGAGCATCGCCGCGCTGCCGTCCACGCCCGAGACCGTCGCGCCGGGAAAGCGCGCCGCCAGCACCGGCAGCGCATTGCCCGCGCCGCAGCCGAGGTCCACCACCTGCGCCGGTGCCGCATGCGCGATGCGCCCGATCAGGTCGAGCGCGGGGCGCAGCCGTTCATCCTCGAAGCGCAGGTACTGCGTGGCATCCCAGCTCATGCGATCCTCCGGGCGGCCCGATGGCCCGCATCAGGCCGGGAGCGCAAGGCGCGAGCGCGTCCAACCCGCCCCATGCGACAGCGCCTGGCGCGCCATCCAGCCGCGCCGTCGACCATCAGATCCCGCGCACCCGCACCAACCCGGTGCGCCACCGCAGGATCCGGCCGCACGGCGGCCGGCGCCGCCCCTGAGGCATTCCCTGCCAGCGCGCCCGCATGGCGGCGGAAGCCAAGCCGCCGCATGGCGCCGCCGGCGCCTGAGGTCAAGAAAAAGCCGCCGCCGGCGCCTGAGGTCAAGAAAAAGGCGCCGCCGGCGCCTGAGGTCACAGGAACCGCGCGCGGATATCCACGCTGCTCTCGCGCCCCAGCTTGTCGAAATGGTCGTGCAGCCACAGCTCGGCCGCCTCCCGCCCGTATTGCTTCAGCGTGACCAGGAAATCCCAGTCGCCGTTGAACTTCGTGCTGAGCTTGAACTTCCGCATGCGCTCCTCATCCTCGATCACGTGGATGAACAGGCGGCGGTAGCGCGGCTGCTCCAGCCGCCCGGTGTCGAGCAGCCGCTGCACGAAGTCGATGGCGCGCATCTCGGCCATCAGCGACCCGTTGAAGGTGATTTCCGTCAGGCGGTTCAGGATGTCCGACGCGCTGGTCGGCGCGTCCTCGCGCACCTGGGGGTTGAGCTGCACCAGCACCAGGTCGGGCGGTCCGCCCTGGTCGTACAGCGGCCACAGCGCCGGGTTGCCGAGGTAGCCGCCATCCCAGTACGGCTCGCCGTCGATCTCGACCGCCTTGAACACCTGCGGCAGGCAGGCCGAGGCGAGCAGCATGTCGACCGTCAGCTCGCGCCGCGTGAAGACGCGCGGCTTGCCGGTGCGCACGCTGGTCGCCGAGACGAACAGCCGCGGCGCCTTGGCCTCCATGCGCAGCCGCTCGAAGTCGATGCTGTCCTCCAGCGCCGCGCGCAGCGGGTTGTAGTCGTAGGGGAAGGGGTTGATCTGGTAGGGCGACAGCACGCGCGACAGCGTGTCGAAGGTGCGGTAGGCGACCGACCAGGTCAGGTCATGGCCCCACATCAGCTTCTCGAGCGGCGTCGCGCGCAGCGGGCTGATCGCCAGCCGCGCCGCGATGGCCCGCCAGAAGCGATCGAGCGCCGCGATGGCGCCGGCCGGCCCATCGGCCAGCAGCCCCTCCACCAGCATCACGCCGTTGATGGCGCCAGCGGAGGTGCCCGACAGCCCGTCCACCTCCAGCCGATCGTCTTCCAGCAGGCGTTCCAGCACGCCCCAGGTGAAGGCGCCATGCGTGCCCCCGCCCTGCAGCGCCAGGCTGATGCGCTTGCGCGCCGGCGGCTTCGCGACCGCGGGCGACGCGGGTGGCGCCGCTTCGCTCACGAAGCCGTCCAGCCGCCATCCGCCGAGAAGGCGATGCCGTTGATCCCGCCCGAGCCCGGCCCGCACAGGAAGACCGCCATGTGGGCGATGTCGTCCACCTCGACCCAACGCTTCGACGGCTGCTTCTCCAGCAGGTAGTCGCGCAGCGCCACCTCCTCGCTCACGCCGTGTTCCTTGGCCAGCGGGCCGACCTGCGCCTCGGCCAGCGGCGTGCGCACGAAGCCCGGGCAGATGGCGTTGGACGTGATCGGCGTGGTCGCCACTTCCAGCGCCACCACCTTGGTCAGCCCGACCACGCCGTGCTTGGCCGTGACATAGGCCGCCTTGTGCGGGGACGCGCGCAGCCCGTGCGCGGAGGCGATGTTGATGATCCGCCCCCAGTTGCGCGCGCGCATCGCCGGCAGCGCCGCCTTGATGGCGTGGAAGTTGGACGACATGTTGATGGCGATGATCGCGTCCCACTTGGCGTCGGGGAACTCCTCGATCGGGCTGACATATTGAATGCCGGCGTTGTTCACCAGGATGTCCAGGCTGCCCAGCCTGGCCTGCGCGTCGGCCACCATGGCGCGGACCTCGTCGGGCTTCGAGATGTCGGCGCCGGAATAGGGCGCGTCGCCGCCGCCCATCGCGGAACCGACGCTGGCGCGCGCGGCGGCGATCTCCTCGGGCTTGCCGAAGCCGTTCAGCATGACCTTCGCGCCGGCGTGGGCCATCAGCATGGCGATGCCGTGGCCGATGCCGGAGGTCGATCCGGTGATCAGGGCCGTGCGGCCTTCCAGGGTGCGGTCCATGGTCGTGCGATCCTTCGTTTCGCTGGCGTTGCGGCAGCGCCGCGCATGGTGGCGAAGCGCGGCGGCGGGGGGAAGCCCCGCGCGGGGGATTAACGGGGTGATCATGTCGGCGTGCCTAGGCTGCCCTCGCCGGAGACACCGGACGGCCCCGCAGCCCGCCCAGGAGCGCCATCGTGTTCGCCAAACTCACCATCCGCGCGAAGCTGTTCGCCAGCTTCGGCTTCGTCCTTTTCCTCGTGGTCGCCATGGCGGCGATCGGCATCCTGAGCCTGCGGAGCACCGAGGCCGACATGCGCGAGATCGACGAGAACTGGATCGCGTCGGCCGACAGCGTCAGCCGCTACCGCAGCGCGGCGCTGGAACTGCGGCGCGCCGAGCTGGCGCTCGCCGCCTATACCGACCCCGCGTTGCGCGCCCGCCGCGCGGCCGAGATGCGCCCGATCCTGGAGACCATGGAGACGCAGTGGCGCGCCTATGAACGGCTGATCTCCTCGCCGGAGGAACGCCGGCTCGCCGATGAGATGAAGCGGCTGGAGCGGGACGTGCTGACCGCCCACGACGCCCTGATGCGCGCTGTCGAGACCGGCCCGCAGGAGGCGATCATGGCGGCCCTCGGCGGCGGCCGCGACGCCTTCGACAGGCACGCCGCGGCGGCGCTCGTGCTGGTGGACCTCAATCACCACGGCGCCGACACCACCGCTGCCGAGGCCACCGCGCGGATCTGGCGCAGCGAGCTGATCCTCGTCGGTTGCGCGCTGCTGGCGCTGGCGATCGGTGGCGCCATGGCCTGGATGATCGCGTCCGGCATTGCCAACCGCACGCGCAACCTGGCCCAGGCGCTCGAGAAGCTGTCGCGCCGCGACTACAGCTTCGACCTGGCCGAGGCCAAGCATGCCGACGAGATCGGCACCATGGCCCGCGCGCTGGACGCCTGCCGCGACGGGCTCAAGGAAGCCGACCGCATCGCCGCGCAGCAGCGCGAGAACGAGCGCCGCGCCGCCGACCGCGCCGCCCGCATCGACGGGCTGGTGCAATCCTTCGAGGCCGAGGCGACCGCCGTGCTGCGGACCGTCAGCGCCGCCGCCACCGAGCTGTCGGCCACCGCCTCCGCCATGAACGAGACCGCCGAGGACGGCACCCGCCAGGCCACCGTCGTCGCCGCCGCCTCCGAACAGGCGAGCATGAACGTGCAGACCGTCGCTGCCTCCACCGAGGAACTCGCCGCCTCCATCGCCGAGGTCGCCCGCCAGGTGCGCGACACCGCCGGCATCACCGGCCGTGCCGCCGATGCCGCGCGCGACACCGACACGACCGTGCGCGGCCTGGCCGAGGCGGCGAACAAGATCGGCGACGTGGTGCGCCTGATCAGCGACATCGCCGGCCAGACCAACCTGCTGGCGCTGAACGCCACCATCGAGGCCGCCCGCGCCGGCGAGGCCGGCAAGGGCTTCGCGGTGGTGGCCTCCGAGGTGAAGAACCTCGCCACCCAGACCGCCAAGGCGACCGAGGAGATCGGCGCCCAGATCGCCGCCATGCAGGCCGAGACCGGGCGCACCGTCGAAGCCATCGCCGCCATCGCCCGCACCATCGAGGAACTCAACGCCAATACCGGCCAGGTCGCCGCGGCCTCGGAACAGCAGGCGGCCGCGACGCAGGAAATCGGCCGCGCCGTCGCCGAGGCTGCCCAGGGCACCCAGGAAGCCTCGCGCAGCGCCGTGGGCGTCAAGCAGGGCGCGGAACGCACCGGCGGGGCGGCGCAGGACCTGCGCGGGGCCTCGACCGAGCTGGCCGAGCAGTCCGAGCGGCTGCGCGGGCAGGTGGATGGGTTCCTGGCCGGGATCCGGGCCGCGTAGGTCCCCGAGGGGGTTTCACCCCCTCGGGCTCCCCCACCAGGGGGCTGCGGCCCCCTGGACCGCGGGAACCAGGTGCCCACGGATCCAAGGGGCGGCTTCCCCCGCGCCTACGGGAGATGCTTCAGCCAGCCCACCAGCCGCTTGACCGGCGCCGAGAGCAGCTTCGGCGTGTAGAAGTCGCTCGCCGCGCGCTTGGCCGCTTCCTGCGCTGTCGGATAGGGCAGCACCGCACCCGCCAGGGTCGAGAGCTTCCGCCCGATCATCAGCGCGAACATCCCCGCCATGTTGCCCGCGCCGGCACCGACCAACGACGCACCCAGCAGCCGCCCCTTCGCATCCGCCACCAGCTTGACCAGCCCCTCGGCCCGGCCCTCGGCGATCAGGCGGTCATTCTCGGCCAGCGGCCAGCGCAGGATGGTCAGGTCGGTCCGCCCGGCGGCCCGCAACTCCGCCTCGGTCGGGCCGATCTGCGCGATCTCCGGGTCGGTATAGGTCACCCGCGGCAGCGCGTCGTAGGACAGCTTTGCCGGCAGGCGGAACAGCATGGCGCGCGCGATGATGCCGGCATGCTGCGAACAGACATGGGTGAAGGCCCGCGGGCCGAGGCCGACCGGGTCCGCGATGTCGCCGGCCGCCCAGACGCGCCGGTTGGAGACCGACCGCAAGGCCGGGCTGGTCGCCACGCCGCGCGGCCCGAACGCCACCCCGCCAGCCTCCAGCCCCAGCGCATCAAGGCGCGGCGCGCGCCCCACGGCCAGCAGCAGGTGCGTGCCGGCGACCCGCGCGCCGCCCGTCAGCACCACCGTCACGCCGCCGGCCGAGGCCTCCACGCGCTCCACGCGCGCCCCCTCGTGCAGCGCCACGCCGTCGGCCAGCAGCGCATCGCGCAGCGGGGCCACGCATTCGGGCTCCTCGCGGGCAGCGATCGTGAAAGCCTCCACCGCGCTCACCCGGCATCCCAGCCGTGCATGGGCCTGCGCCATCTCCAGCCCGATCGGCCCGCCGCCGATGATCACCAGGTGGCCCGGGCGCTCCGGCAACGAGAACAGCGTCTCGTTGGTCAGGAACGGCACCTCGGCCAGGCCCGGGATGGGCGGGACGATGGCGGCCGACCCGGCGGCGACCACGGCACGGCGGAAGCGGTACTGCCGCCCGCCGGCCTCGATCGTATCGCGGGCGACGAAGCGCGCGCCGGCCTGCACCACGTCAACGCCCATGCCGCGGAAGCGTTCGGCGGAATCATTCGGCGCGATGGCGGCGATGGCGCCGGCCACATGCGCGCGCACGCCGGCCCACTCCACCCGCGGCTCCCCGACCTGCACGCCGAAGCGGTGGGCGCGGCGCGCCTCCGCCGCCGCATGCGCCGCCGCCAGCAGGGCCTTGGACGGCACGCAGCCGTAGTTCAGGCAGTCCCCGCCCATCGCCCCGCGTTCGAACAGCGCGACCTTCAGCCCGAGTCCCGCCGCGATCGCCGCGACCGACAGCCCCGCCGCGCCCGCCCCGATCACCGCCACGTCCACGTCAGGCATCGCTGTTCCTCCTGCGCCACCAGGCGCCCAGCAGGGAGAGTGCCGCCAGCCCCAGCAGCGGCAGCAGGATCGCCGGCGAGAAGATGATGCCGAGGTCCGGCCGCCCGCCCGCCGCCAGCACATCCCCCACCCCCGCCCCGATGGCGGCAAACACCGCGGTGCCGGGAATGATGCCGATGGCCGTCGCCGCGGCATAGGCGCCGAAGGGCATGCCGACCAGGGCCGGCGCCAGGTTGGCCAGCCAGAAGGGCACCACCGGGATCAGCCGCAGCGTCAGCAGGTAGAAGAAGCCGTCGCGCTCCAGCCCAGGGCGGATGCGGTCCACCAGCCCGGCCGCGCGGCCCGCCACCAGCGGCGCCAGGGCGCTGCGCGCCACCAGGAACAGCGCGCAGGCGCCGACCGTCGCCCCCAGCACGGTCAGCGCCGTGCCGATCCAGGCGCCGAACAGCAGCCCGCCGGCCAGCGTCATCACCACGCCGCCGGGCAGCGACAGCGCGACCACGACCACGTAGGCGAGCACATAGGCTGCCGCCGCCACGACCGGCCGGTCGGCCACCCAGGCATCGAGCGCGGCACGGTGCGCGCCCAGCGCCTCGAAGGACAGCAGGCGTGCCGCGCCGGTCGCCCAGGCCAGCACCACCAGGCCGGCGAGCAGCAGCAGGGGCCAGAACCGGGCGAGCGTCGTGCGAAGCGGGGGCTTGTCCATCTCGGATCCTGGTTCGGTGGCGCGGCACGCTGCGTTACGCTCCCGCGGGGGCGCTGCGCGGTTGACGCCTGGCGATCCCCCTCCCTATACGTCGGGCCCCCGCCGGGGCGCTCCTTCCACAGGGCCGCCGCCGGCGCATCCTGCTGGCCGTGGCGCCGGCAGGCCACTACCGAGGTTCAGGAGACTTGTCGTGAAGCGTACCTACCAGCCCTCGAAGCTTGTCCGGAAGCGCCGGCACGGGTTCCGCGCCCGCACCGCCACGGTGGGCGGCCGCAACGTGCTCGCCAATCGTCGCGCCAAGGGCCGCAAGCGCCTTTCGGCCTGACGGCGGCCGCCGCGCGGAGCCTCGCATGTCGGGAGCCGCCGAACCGGCCCCGCCCGGATCGGGCGCGCCCGCCGGCAGGCTGAAGAAGCGCAGGGATTTCCTGCGCGTGGCCTCCCGCGGGAAGCGGGCGGCGCGGCCCGGGCTTGTCCTGCAGGCGGCCCCCGGCGACGCCGGCGTGCTGCGGGTGGGCTTCACGGTCACCAAGAAGGTCGGCAACGCGGTGGTGCGCAACCGCGCGCGGCGGCGGCTGAAGGAAGCGGCACGGCTCACGCTGCCGGATATCGGCGCCACCGGCTGGGACCTGGTGCTGATCGGGCGCGACGGCACCCGCAGGCGGGATTTCGCGACGCTGGTCGCCGACCTGCGCGGTGCGCTGCGCCAGGCCGGGGTGGCGCCATGACCGCCACGCTGCTCAAGGGCTGCGTGCATGCCTATCGCTACACGCTGCGCGGCATCATCGGCAGCCACTGCCGGCACTACCCCTCCTGCAGCGACTATGCGCTCGAGGCGCTGGACACGCATGGCGCCCTGCGCGGCGCCGGCCTGACCGCGCGGCGCATCCTGCGCTGCAATCCCTGGCACCCGGGCGGCTTCGACCCGGTGCCCCCCGCCAGAGTTTCGTTTTCGCGAGCAGCGTCATCCGACCCGGTGGCGTCACCTGCTCCAGCGCCGAAGGGCTGAGATTCGTGGACCAGAAGCGCCTTTTCGCGGCCATCGCGCTCTCGATCGGCATCCTGCTGCTGTTCGACGTGTGGAACCGCACCAACCAGCCGCCCACGCCGCCGCCCGCACAGCGCACCACCCAGGCCGATGTGCCCGTGCCGGTCCCCGCGCCCGCCGCCGGCACGCCCGGGGTGGCGCCGACCGCGGCCCCCCCGCGCACCGAGGCCTCGACCGCGCCCGACCGCGCGCCCGCCGCGCGCATCCAGGTCAGCAATCCCCGCGTGGCCGGCAGCATCAACCTGCGCGGCGCGCGGCTCGACGACCTGGTCTTCACCACCTATCGCGAGACGCTGGCGCCCAATTCCCCGCAGGTCCGCCTGTTCGCGCCGCGCGACGGCGCCAACCCGTATTTCGCGCAATGGGGCTGGACCGCCGCCGACGGCCGAACCCGCGTGCCCGATGGCGACACCGACTGGACCGCGACCGGCGGGCCGCTCGCCCCCAGCCAGCCTGTGACCCTGTCCTGGGACAACGGCCAGGGGCAGGTCTTCGAGATCGTCCTCGCCCTCGATGACCAGTACATGATCACGGCCGACCAGCGCGTCCGCAACAGCGGCACCGAGGCGATTTCCGTGCTGCCCTGGGTCCGCATCCGGCGCGAGCACACGCCGCAGCTGGCGGGCTTCTTCATCCTGCACGAGGGCTTCACGGGCGTGCTGGGTGGGCGCCTGCGCGAGGTGACCTATTCCGACGCGAAGTCCGAGGGCGCGCGCCGCGCCGGCACCGCGCTGGACCAGGAGACCACCGGCGGCTGGGCCGGCATCACCGACAAGTACTGGCTCGCCGCCGTCATGCCGGCCGCGCCGGACCAGACCCTGCGCGCCTCCTACCGCGCGGTGAACGAGGGCGGCGGCACGGCGGGCGACCGCTGGCAGGTGGACATGGCGCCGCCTGCGCCGGTGTCGGTCGCGCCCGGCGCCACCGGGTCGCTGCCGACGCGGCTGTTCGCCGGCGCCAAGGAAGTGCACCTGCTCGACGGCTACATGGACCGGCTGACCATCACCGATTTCGACAAGGCGATCGACTTCGGCTGGTTCTACTTCCTGGTGAAGCCGTTCTTCCTGGCGCTGGACTGGCTGTTCCGGATGACCGGCAACTTCGGCGTCGCCATCCTGATCTTCACGGTGCTGATCAAGGCGGCGTTCTTCCCGCTGGCCAACAAGGCCTACAAGTCGATGGCGCGGATGAAGGTGCTCGCGCCGAAAATGACCGAGGTGCGGGAACGCTACAAGGACGACCCGCAGAAGGCGCAGGCCGAGATGATGGCGCTGTACCGCAGCGAGAAGGTCAACCCGGCATCGGGCTGCCTGCCCATCCTGATCCAGATCCCGGTCTTCTTCGCGCTGTACAAGGCGCTGTTCGTCACCATCGAAATGCGCCACCAGCCGTTCTTCGGCTGGATCCACGATCTGTCGGCGCCCGACCCGACCAACCTGTTCAACCTGTTCGGGCTGCTGCCCTTCCAGCCGGAGCAGTGGTCGACCTTCCTGCACATGCCGGCCTGGGCGGTGATCATGGGTGTCACGATGTGGGTGCAGCAGAAGCTGAACCCACAGCCGCCCGACCCGATCCAGGCCAAGATCTTCGCCTGGATGCCGATCATCTTCACCTTCATGCTGGCGTCCTTCCCGGCCGGGCTGATCATCTACTGGGCCTGGAACAACACGCTGTCGGTGGCGCAGCAATACTACATCATGCGGCACGACCGGGCGGCGGCGAAGGCAGCGAAGAAGAAGTAAGGGCGGGGGAAGGAACTCCCCGGCGCCCCCTCCTTCTTTTGTCTGTCACCAAGGCGCGCTGACGCGCAACGCACGGCCCATCCAGGCGAGGGCGCACTATGACGGGGCTTTCCGAAGCCAGGGACGATGCGGAACGCGCAGCGCTGATCGAGGCGGGGCGGCTGCTGTTCGCGCGGCCCTGCACCTTTTTCTACGCGGCGCAGAAGGCCGACCAGCTGCCGCCCCCGGGCCTGCCGGAAGTGGCCTTCTGCGGGCGGTCCAACGTGGGCAAGTCGTCGCTGATCAACGCGGTGACGGGGCAGAAGGCGCTGGCGCGCGTGTCGCAGACACCGGGGCGCACGCGTCAGCTGAACTTCTTCAACCTGGCCGAACGCCTGGTGGTGGTGGACCTGCCGGGCTACGGCTACGCCAAGGCATCGAAGGACCTCCAGCGCGACTGGCAGGGCATGATGTTCGACTACCTGCGCGGCCGGCCGAACCTGGTGCGCGTGATGCTGCTGCTCGATGCCCGCATCGAGACGAAAACCGCCGACCGCGCCGCGATGGAACTGCTCAACGACGCCGCGGTGGCCTTCCAGATCGTGCTGACCAAGGCGGATGAGGTCGGGCCGGTGAAGATGGCGGCGCGCTTCGCGGAAGCCCAGGCACTGGCACGCGAGCATACGGCCGGGCATCCGCTGGTGCTGGTGACGAGCAGCCGGACCGGGCAGGGGATTGATGAGTTGCGGGCGGAGGTGGCGGCGCTGGCGGCTTAGCGCCCCCGTGACCTACAGGCAGGGGTTCATGCTCGGCCGGCGCGGCGTTGCGAGAAGCTGGTCGATTTCAGCGCGCATCAGGTCAGGGGCACGCGAGCGAAGTTGGCGGTGCAGCGCGAAGATGTCGCGGAGCCTGCGATCGCCAGGTGTGCAACGCTGGGCAAGCCCTTCATCGACGCCAGACGCGCGGAGCCCTGAAGTCCTCGCCACTTCCAGAGCTTGGCGGGACGTGGGCATGTTGACGATGATGAACTCGTCTAGCCGGCGCACGGACTCGTCGATTGTCGTCTGGAATGTCCGCTCCTCCGGGAAGCAAACGGCGCCGACCCGCTGGATCACGATGTAGATGCTCCAAGCGCAGAGCACGCCGCCTTGCGGGTCATGCTCGAATGAAGGACGCCATGATTCACGATCGACGACGGTTTGCGCATTAGCGGAGGGCGTCGCCATCGCGATGACAAGGCAAACGGAAAACCATGCTCGAAGCACCCCGTGGCTCCTGCCAATGCACGCACCGCAGAATGCCGGCTTTGCCCCACCGCCTTCAAGGGTTGCGAGCGGCTTCGGCCTCTGGTGACGGGCGAGGCGCATAGTCAGGATGCCCACCCGCTCACCCCCGCGCCAAATTCTCCCGCAGCGTCGCCCCCGCATACTCCCGCCGGAACAGCCCCCGCCGCTGCAACTCCGGCACCACCAGCCGGCAGAATTCCTCGAACATCCGCGGATGCACCGTCGGCGTGATGATGAAGCCGTCGCAGGCCCCCGCGGTGAACCATTCCTCCAGCGTGTCCGCGATCGACGCCGGCGTGCCGACCAGCAGCGACCGCGGCTTCGCCACCGCATCCTGGAAGCCGATCCCCTCCTGCCGCATCACCTGCAGCACCCGGTCCTGCGAACCCACGATCCCCTGGTTGCCCTGCGCCACGCGCATCTCCTCCGGCGAGGCGACCTTCGCCAGATCCACCCCCATCAGCGCCGAATTCAGCATCCGCTGCGCATCGGGATCGATCAGCGATTGCAGGTAGTCGTATTTCTCCCGCGCGATCGCCTGCGTCTCGCCGATCACCGTCATGAAGGATGGCAGCACGCGGCACGCCTCCGGCGCGCGGCCGAACTTCGCCATGCGCGCGCGCAGGTCGGTGGTGAAGGCGATGCCATCCGCCATCGTGTTCGGCGTGCAGAACACCAGCTCCGCCCAGCGCGCCGCGAAGTCCCGCCCGCGATCGGACGACCCCGCCTGCATGAACACCGGGCGCACCTGCGGCGTGCGCGGCATGGCCAGCGGCCCGCGCGTGCGCACGAAGCGCCCTTCGTAGTTCGTGTAGCGCACCTTCGACGGGTCGATGAACACGCCGCCCGCGCGGTCGGCCACCAGCGCGCCCTCGTCCCAGGACTCCCACAATGCGTTGCAGGCGGCCACCACCTCCTCGGCGCGGTCGTAGCGTTCGTTCTTCGCCGCGATGCCGTCCATCCCGAAGTTGCGCGCTTCCAGATCGGTCGCCGAGGTCACGATGTTCCACGCCATCCGCCCGCCGCTCAGCAAATCCAGCGAGGCCAGCGTGCGCGCGATCCAGTAGGGATGCAGGAAGGTCGTGGACAGCGTCGCGCCGAGCCCGAGATGCTTCGTCACCCGCGCCATCAGCGGCAGCACCACCAGCGGGTCCAGGTACGAAATCTGCCCGCCGAGGCGCAGATACGCGTCGAAATTCCCGCCATGGATGTCCGGCAGGCCGAAGGTGTCGGCGTAGAAGCAGGCGTCGAAGCGCGCCTCCTCCAGCACGCGCGCGATGTGCTCGTAGCGTTCGGGCGAGAAGATGTCGTCCAGCGCCGCCTCCGGATGGCGCCAGGCGCCCGGGTGGTTCGCGGTCGGCCCGGTCTTGAGGTAGGCGACCAGGTGCATGCGGCGCGGCTGGGTCATGCCGGCCTCCGGGCGCCGGCGGTGAACACCAGGGACGCCGCGCGCTCGTTGTCCACCGTCACCAGGCAGGTCACCTCGATGGTGGCCCGTGCCGGCCGGCGTGGCGTGCACAACGCGGCGAGGGCCGAGCCCTCCGCCTCGCCTGACAGCTCCAACACCCGGTCGCGCGGCATTTCGGCGCGCATCGCCTCGGTGCCGTTCACCAGGATCACCACCTCGTGCCGCGGCGTACTCGCGAGGCCGGCGCGAACGCGCCGGGTATCGAGGTGCCCGCCGATCAGCCAGGCGCCCTTCGCCGCGGCGGGGCGGGCGACCTGGGGCGGCGCCTCGCTGCGCCCGGCCTGGGTGCGCGCGGCGCAGGCGCCGGCCGCGACCAGCATGACCACGGCGGTCAGCGGCCGCGCGAGCCGGCAACGGGCGCGCATCCCGGCGGGGCGGCGCCGCGCCGCCGCCTCCACCGGCCCGTCCGGTGCGCCGTATCGCGCGCCGGCAGGCTGCGGGTGTGCCGGGGCATTCGGGCGATCTGGCAGGCGTGGCATGGCGTCTCCGGGCGCGGGGCGACCGCGCGACTGCAACCGCTCGGTGCCCGACTGTCAACGCGATGAAACTTCACGGGCCGGGGTGATTTCCCCTGGCGGCGATCCGGCGTAAACCGGCCGTGATCCATCCCTGCCAGGTTCCTCGCATGACCGATGCCGCCGCCACGCCCGACCCGATGCAGATCCTGTCCGGCGCGCTGCCCTTCCTGAAGCGCTACGACGACGCGATCGTGGTGGTGAAGTACGGCGGCCACGCGATGGGCGAGGAAGACACCGCGCTGCGCTTCGGCCGCGACATCGCCATGCTGGAACAGGTGGGCGTCAATCCGGTCGTGGTCCATGGCGGCGGGCCGCAGATCAACGCCATGCTCAAGCGCCTGAACGTGAAGTCCACCTTCGTGCAGGGGCTTCGCGTGACGGACGAGGAAATGCTCGACGTGGTCGAGATGGTGCTGGCCGGGCCGGTCAACAAACAGGTGGCGGAAGCCATCACCCGCGCCGGCGTGCTGGCGGTGGGCATCTCGGGCAAGGATGGCGGGCTGATCCGTGCGCGCAAGGTGAACCGGACCTATCGCGACCCCGACAGCAACATCGAGAAGGTGCTCGACCTCGGCTTCGTGGGCGAACCCGCCAGCGTCGACCCCAAGGTGCTGCGCCTGCTGATCGGCGCCGATATCGTCCCCGTCGTCGCGCCGGTCGGGGTGGGCGAGGACGGCCAGACCTACAACATCAACGCCGATACCGCGGCGGGGGCGATCGCCGGCGCGCTCGGTGCCGAACGCCTGCTGATGCTGACCGACGTGCCCGGCGTGCTGGACCCCGACAAGCGCCTGATCCCCGAGATGTCGGTCGCCGAAGTGAAGCAGGGCATCGAGGCCGGCTGGATTGCCGGCGGGATGATCCCGAAGGTCGAGACCTGCATCTACGCGATCGAGCGCGGGGTGAAGGGCGCGGTCATCCTCGATGGCCGGGTGCCGCACGCCATCCTGGCGGAACTGTTCACCGATGCCGGGCCGGGCACGCTGATCCGCGCCTAGTCCGATCGCACCAGCCGGAACCCGGTGTTGGAACTGCGCACGGTGGCGGCGCCGGAACTTCGGTAGGCCACCCGCAGGAAGCGCGGGTCGTTGCTCCAGGACCCGCCGCGCGCGGTGCGCGTCAGGCAGTCGCCGGTCTCGCGCGCCGCGCCGGTCCGCGGCTGGCCCTGCAGCGTGGGGTTCCAGCAATCCTGCGTCCATTGCCAGACATTGCCGAGCATGTCGTGCAGCCCGAAGGGGTTGGCCGGAAAGGCGCCGACGCGCGCCGTATGCACGACCCCGTCGCTGCACGGGAAGAACGAGGCATCGCGCGGCGCGCGGTAGAAATCCGCCACGCTGTGGTCGCGGACATTGGCGTGGGCGCAGGTCTCGGCGGCCTCCGCGGTCCAGTAGCGCGGCCCGGTGGTGCCCGCGCGCGCGGCGAACTCCCATTCCGCCTCCGACGGAAGCCGATAGCGCCGGCCGGTACGGCGCGACAGCCATTCGCCATAGGCCGCCGCATCGGCCCAGCTGACGCACACGGCAGGGTCCTGCGGGGTCTGCCCGAAGCCTGGCGAGGCCCAGGTCAGCCGCTGGCGTTCCTGCCAGCGGCCGCTGCCATCGGGCTGCGGCGCCAGGCCCCAGCAGGACAGCCCGGGCACGCGGTTGGTGGATTGCGCGAAGGCGAGGAACTCCGCGCGGGTAATCGGAAACTTGCCGATCGCGAAGCCGCGCGACAGCGTGATGCGCGTGGGCGGCGCGGAACGACCGCGCAGGTCGGGTGCCAGGTTCTCGCGTGCTTCCTCGGCCACATCGGCGCCCATGGTGAAGGCGCCGGGCGGGATCGCGACCATCAGCGGGCAATCGCGGCAGTCGCGGAATTCGCGCGGCTGCGCCAGCGCGACCCAGGGCAGCAGGATGATGGCGAACAGGATCGGCAGGCGAGCGGGCATGGTGCGGTTCCGCCCGCAGGCTACACAGCGGCGCCGCGCCGGGTCACGCGCCAGGTGCCGGTTGCGTGAAGGCGGTCGCCACCGTGGCGGCCGCGCCACGCCTACCGCGCGCCGATCCGCGCATAGACCGGGCGCAGCAGGAAGGGGCTGAGGAACAGCGGGAACTGGCACAGCGCGAAGAACAGCAGGATGCGTTCGTCCGTCGCGGCCGGCAGCACCGCCAGGTACAGCGCCATGTTGCGGTTGCCCGCCAGCAGCCCGCCCGCCAGCGCGAGGCGCCGCCCGGCCGCCGCGAAGGCCAGCGCGGTCGCGATGTTCATGCCGAAATTGCCGGCGAAGGCCAACGCCAGCCCGCCCATCACCCAGGCCGGTTCGGCCAGCAGCCGCGCCAGCATGCCGTCCATCACGCCGAAGCCGTACAGCACCACCAGCCAAACCACCGCGCCATCCACCGCGCCGCCGAAGCGCGCGAGCGTCGGCGCGGCCACCATCCGCCGGATCGCGATCGAGATCAGCAGCGGCAGCCCCACCACCAACGCCAGCCGCGCCATCAGCCCCGGCAAGGAGATGGACAGGTCGATCCCCATCAGCCCCAGCGCCAGCGGCGGCGCGGTGAAGGGCACCAGCAGCGTGGTGACCACCGCGACCACCAGGCTGATCTCGCCATCGAGGCCGACCAGGCGCGCGAAGGCGGGCGAGGACGTCGCGGCGCAGCCCGTGGCGCTGATCACCAGCGCCGCGCCCAGCGGCCCGTCCATCCCCGCCGCCACCGCGACGGCATAGGCCAGCACGGGCAGGGCCAGCAGCAGCCAGGCCGTCAGCGCCGCCACCAGCACCGGCCGGCGCAGATAGGCCAGCACCTGCGCCAGGTCCACGCGCAGCAGCACCAGCGTCATCAGCCCGGCGACGGTGATGGTGACC
Organism: Roseomonas sp. CECT 9278; assembly: GCF_918698155.1. Lineage (GTDB taxonomy): Bacteria > Pseudomonadota > Alphaproteobacteria > Acetobacterales > Acetobacteraceae > Neoroseomonas. Next base: position 38,950 of record NZ_CAKKLX010000020.1, on the reverse strand, counting down.
ACATCGCGGAACAGCGCGGCGAGCGGCGGGACAAGCAGCCCCACGAAGATTCCGCCGGCCAGCAACGCGCCGCCCTGGCGGGCCGACCATTCGAGGAAACGCAAGGGAGGCAGGATCGGCAGGCCTGGCGGTTGGAGGGACGCGTCCAAGGTTCTATATCCCGTGACGTGCCGATACCATCCTCGCTGCCCACCCTGATCGCGGGGCTGGTCCTGCTGGCCTTTCCGGCCATGGCCGGCTGCAACGACCCACCCGCGCCCGGCGTGGAGTGGCGCCGCTGCCTGCTCGATGCCAGCGACCTGGCCGCGGCCGACCTGTCGGGCGCGCAGCTGCGCGATGCCTCCTTCCAGCGGGCGACGCTGGCGCGCGCGCGGATGGCCGGGGTCGAGGCGGTCGAGGCGCGCTTCGTGTCGGCCGACCTGTCGGGGGTGGACCTGGCCGGGGCGATCCTGCGCAACGCGGATTTCACCCGCGCGAACCTCCAGGGTGCCAAGCTGACGGGCGCCGACCTGCGCCGCGCCACGCTGTTCCGCGCCGACCTGACCGATGCCGACCTGAGCGGCGCGAACCTGGCCGGCGCCAACATGGCGGGCGCGCTGCTGGGCGGCGCGCGCTGGACCGATGGGCGGCGCGTCTGCGCCGCGGGGTCGGTCGGGAACTGCCAGTGAGCGGCGCCGACTACCTCGCGCGCCTGAACCCCGAGCAGCGCGCGGCGGTGGAAGCCGTGGACGGCCCGCTGCTGGTGCTGGCGGGCGCGGGCACCGGCAAGACTCGCGTGCTGACCACGCGCTTCGCCCACATCCTGCTGCAGGGCAAGGCGTATCCGTCGCAGGTGCTGGCCGTCACCTTCACCAACAAGGCGGCGCGGGAGATGCGCGAGCGCGTCGCCGCCATCCTGGGCCAGCCGGCCGAGGGGCTGTGGCTCGGCACCTTCCACGCGCTGGCGGCGCGCATGCTGCGCCGGCACGCCGAGCAGGTCGGGCTGAATTCGAATTTCACCATCCTCGATGCCGACGACCAGATGCGGCTGCTCAAGCAGGTGATGGACGCCGCGCGCATCGACACCAAGCGCTGGCCGGCGAATGGGCTGATGGCGGTGATCCAGCGCTGGAAGGATCGCGGGCTGGAGCCCAATGCCGTCACGCCGGCCGAGGATTCCGACTATGCCGGCGGGCGCGCGACGGAACTCTACGTGGCGTACCAGGACCGGCTGAAGGCGCTGAACGCGGCGGATTTCGGCGACCTGCTGCTGCATGTGGTCACGCTGCTGCGCGCCAATGCCGACATCCTGGCCGACTACCACCGCCGCTTCCGCTACATCCTGGTGGATGAATACCAGGACACCAACCTGGTGCAGTACTACTGGCTGCGGCTGCTGGCGCAGGGCCACCGGAACATCTGCTGTGTCGGCGATGACGACCAGTCGATCTATTCGTGGCGCGGCGCGGAGATCGAGAACATCCTGCGCTTCGAGAAGGACTTCCCGGGTGCCACGATCGTGCGCCTGGAATCCAACTATCGCTCCACCAGGCCGATCCTCGCCGCCGCCTCGGGCCTGATCGCGCACAATACCGGCCGGCTGGGCAAGACGCTGCGCGCGGGCCGCAACGATGCGGATGGCGACAAGGTCCGCATCGTCTCCATGTGGGACAGCGTCGAGGAAGCGCGCATGGTCGGCGAACGCATCGAGGCCGCGCGGCGCGCGGGCACGTCGCTCAGCGAGATCGCCATCCTGGTGCGCGCCGGCTTCCTCAACCGGTCCTTCGAGGAACGGCTGATCGCGATCGGCGTGCCCTATCGCATCGTGGGCGGCGCGCGCTTCTACGAACGCGCCGAGATCCGCGACGCCATGGCGTATTTCCGCGTGGTCGCGCAGCCGGCCGACGACCTGGCCTTCGAGCGCATCGTGAACCTGCCCAAGCGCGGGCTTGGCGACACCGCCATGGCATCGATGCACGCCATCGCGCGTGCTGAATCCATCCCGTTGGCGATGGCCGCCGCGCGCGCGCTGGAGACCGGCGCGATCAAGAACGCCCGTGCGCGCGCGGCGCTGTCCGAACTCATGCAGGGCTTCGACCGCTGGCGCGCGATCCTGCCCGTGCAGGGCCATGTGGTGATGGCGCAGACCCTGCTGGACGAGAGCGGCTACACAGCCATGTGGCAGCAGGACAAGTCGCCCGAGGCGCCGGGGCGGCTGGAGAACCTGAAGGAACTCGTCAGCGCCATGGCGGACTACGAAAGCCTGGCGGCCTTCCTGGAACACGTGGCACTCGTGATGGAGAATGACGAGGCCGCCGAGGGCGAGCGCGTCTCGCTGATGACGCTGCACGGCGCCAAGGGGTTGGAATTCGACATGGTCTTCCTGCCGGGCTGGGAGGAAGGCGTCTTCCCCTCCCGCCGCAGCGTGGACGAGGCCGGCGACAAGGGGCTCGAGGAAGAACGCCGCCTCGCCTATGTCGGCATCACGCGGGCACGGCGCGTCGCGGTCATCAGCCATGCGGCGAACCGCATGGTCTATGGCAATTGGCAGTCGCAGTTGCCCTCCCGCTTCCTCGACGAATTGCCGGCGAGCGATGTGCAGCGCGAGGGCGCGGCGCAGCAGGCGCGGCCGCAGGGCAGCGTCTTCGCCGGCGGCGGCATGTTCGCCCAGCGCCCGCGCCGCATGATCGAGGCGGCCGCGTGGGAAGTGAAGGAACGCCCCGCCGCGGCATCGGTCTTCATCGTGGGCGAGCGCGTGTTTCACCAGAAATTCGGCTATGGCCGCGTGCTGGCGGTCGAGGAGGACCGGCTCGACATCGCCTTCGAGAAGGCCGGCGAGAAGCGGCTGCTGGACCGCTTCGTGGAGAAGAGCTGATGCGCCCGTCCGGTCCCGACACCGCCGCGTCGCTCTCGCGCCGTCGCGCCGAGCCGCTGGAGGCGCTGGTCATCGACGCCCTGCCCGAACACGCCGTGCCGGTCTTCGAGGCGGCGTTGCAGCAGGTGTGTTCCACCGTCGCGCTGTTCCGCGACGAACCCTCCGACACCTGGCGGATCGAAGGCGTGCGCGAGGCCGGCGCGCATGACGCGGAACTCGACGCCGCGCTGGCGCTGGCGGCCGCGGTGGCGGGCATCGACCCGCCGCCGCTGCTGGCCGGGCCGGTCGAGGCCGATGGCTGGCTCGCCCGCACCGTGCAGGCCTTTCCCGAAATGCCGATCGGCCGGCGCTTCCTGATCCGCCCGACCCATGTGCCCGACCCGGTCACGCGCGGGCGCATCGTGCTGAAGCTGGATGCCGGGCTGGCCTTCGGCAGCGGCGAACATGCCTCCACGCAAGGCTGCCTGCGCGCCTTCGAAGCGGTGGCGCATCGCCGGCCACGCACGGTCTGCGACCTGGGCAGCGGGTCGGGCATCCTGGCCATGGCGGCGGTGAAGTCGGTGCCCTGCCGGGCGCTCGCCACCGACATCGAACCCTGGTCGGTGCGCGTGTGCGAACAGAATGCGCGGCTGAACGGCCTGGTGCCGCGGCGCATGCGCGCCATCCTGGCCGATGGCTGGAAGCCGCGGCTGATGAAGGGCGTGCGCTACGACCTGATCTTCGCGAATATCCTGGCGCGGCCGCTATGCGCCATGGCGCAGGACCTCGCGCTGCACCTCGCCCCGGGCGGCACGGCGATCCTGGCGGGGCTGCTCGGCACCCAGGCGCGCATGGTGCTGGCGGCGCATCGGCGGCAGGGGCTGGTGCTCGAACGCCGCATCAATGTCGGGCCCTGGACGACGCTGGTGCTGCGCCGGCGCGGGTGAGCGCGCCGCGTCGTTCAGTTCAGCGAGCGCACGTGCCGGCAGGTGGTGATGCCGATGGCATCGATGAAACTGCCGGCGCGCCCGGCGAAGCCCGCGACGAAGGTATTGACCGGGCAATCCGAACTGCCGGCATCCCCGCCCCCGCCAGCCCCCAATGTCGCGCGCCCCAGACTTCCGGCGGTCTTCAACTCGCACACCAGCGTGATCTGGCTGACCACGACCGCACCGTGATGGTCGCGGACATTGACCTGGATGGACTGCGCCAGGCTGAGCGGCGGGCAGACCGCGGAGACGGCGCTGCCGCCCGCGGAGGGCCCGATGCGCCGCGGATCGACCATGTCGGGACTGCCATCGGCCTTGCCGCAGATGATCTGCAGCGTGTCGATGACATTCCCCGAGCGGCCGAAGATCCCGACGACGGCCTGGCCGCGCGGGCAGTTGACGGGACCGAACGCCACGCCGCCCTCCCCGCCGAGGAAATCATCCGCCCGGGCCGGTGGCGCCAGCGCCGGGGCGATGCACGCAAGACCAAGAAGCATCGTCGCGATCCGCATGACAGGTCCCCCTGATGCATGGATGCGCGATCCTGCTCCCGGCGCCGGGGCATGGCGGTGATCCGAGGCACAGTGCCGACCGGAGCGGATGCGCGCCTGGCCGCTCACGGACCGTTTGAGAGGGCCGGTGCCGGACGTCGGCATGCGCCGCTCGGCGCCGGCTCAGGCGGTCTCTCAGGCGCCGCGGTCGACCAGGCTGCGCTGCGTCTCGTCGGCGATGCGCAGCGCCTGCGTGTTCGCTTCATAGGCGCGGCGCGCCAGGATGGTGTCGACCATCGCACGCTCGAGGTCGCCGCTCGCCTGCGCGGCCGTCAGGCCTTCATTGCCGGTGGGCGGCGCGGGGGAGGGGTCCGAGCCGCGCGCCGGGCTCGCCGCCGGCGCGGCGATGACCGTCGCGGCCTCGGCGAGCCTGTCGGTGGCGCGCTGCATCCCCTGGACCGAGGAGGCGATGGAAGCGTTGAGGGCGACCTGCATTGTCGCAGGATGCGCGACAGAGGTTAGCGCGTGATGAACGCACCGAGCTGGCGCGCCACGGCCGGCGGAAGGGTCGGCCCATTCACCGCCAGCCAGGCCACGGCGACAAGCTGCAGCAGGCACACGGCATGAAGCGCCGCACTGAAGGGCTGCTTGCGCGTCTTGTGGCGAAAACGACGGCGCGCCAGCAGCGCGCCCGGCGATCCTCCGAGCAGCGCGACCGTCAGCAGCATGCGTTCGGAAATCCGCCAGCCGCGCTGCTCGGCCATGCGCTTGTCGTGATGGAACAGCGCCATCGACAGCACGTTCATCCCAAGCAGCCAGCACCCGACACCCAGCACCCAGGCCTGCGCATCCGTCAGCATGGCCGGGCGTCACTCCGCCGCGCGCGCCGTCGCCTCCGCATGCTGGCGCAGCCGGGGCATCACCTCCTGCGCCAGGCGCTTCATGCTCTCCGCCTCCCAGGCGGCGTTGACGCCCGACCAGTCGAGGCCCGGCATCAGCAGGTGGCCGAAGGGCCCGGCCTCCTCGCGCAGCGCCACCAGGCGGTCGAGCACGGTGCGGGGCGAGCCGGCGATGACGCAGGCCTCGATCATGTCCTCCGGCGTCGCGGCCATCGGGTCCATGTCCTCGCGCGGGGTCATGGTGCCCGCCAGGCCGCCGCGCTTGGCCAGGGAGCCCAGGTAGTCGAAGTAGTAGCGCGTCGCGCCTTCCGGCGCGGTGGCGCGGGCGCGCGCCTCGGCATCGGTGGCGGCGACGACCATGTTGCGGGCGACGCGCCAGTCGCGGCCATCGACCGGCCGCCCGGCCTCGGCCAGCCCCTTCGCCATGCTGCGCCAATGCCCGGCCAGGATCCGGTGCGCCACGAAATTCGCGCTGATCACGCCCCAGCCGCGCGCGGCTGCGACCGTCACGCCGTAGCTCTCGGCCTGGCGGGCCGAGATGTGCACCGATGGCCCGCCCGGCCGGAAGGGCTTGGGCATGAAGCCTACGCCGTAGTCCGGCAGCACGGTCCGCGTCAGGCGGATCGGCCAGGCCGGGCCGGGCATGTCGTAAGGCGGGCCGCCCGCCCAGATCGCCTGGATGGTCTCGATCGCCTCCAGCATCCGCTTGCCGCGTTCCATCGGCGCGATATCGCCGAACAGCTCGAAGTCGGAGGCGAGGCCGCCGGCGCCGATGCCCAGCATCAGCCGCCCGCCGGACATGTGGTCGAATTGGGCGACCTCGGCGGCCACGATGGCGGGGTGGTGGTTGGGCAGGTTGATCACGCCGGTGCCGAAGGTCAGCCGCGTGCGATGCACCAGCCCGGCCATGAACATCAGCGGCGAGGCGATGGGTTCGGAGGTGGCGGAGAAATGCTCGCCCACCCAGAGCTCATCGAAGCCCAGGCGATCGGCGAGCAGGGATTTCTCGGTGTCCTCCGCCAGCGTCTCGTGCATCGGGCGTGCCGGTGGGTGCAGCGGCATCATGAACAGACCAAGACGCATTCGGGCCGATCCCTGGATGGAGGCGACCGAGGCTAGCGCCTGATGCGCGCAGGCGAAATCGCCGCGCGGCGGATCGGTGGCACGACCTTGATCGCCCAGGTCGATTCCGCTCTTTTGGCGCGATCTGGTCGTGTTGGGGGTGCGAGATGCGTCGTTTGATTCTGGCCATCGGCGGGGTGCTGGCACTGGCCGGCACGGCCTCCGCCCAGGCGCCATGTCCCCCCACCTTCGAGGGGCGGACCGCGGCGCTCACCTGCACCTGCAGTGCCGAGGCGGCGCAGTCGGGCGCCGTCTGGGGCTCCGGGATCTACACCTCGGACAGCCGGATCTGCCGTGCCGCGGTGCATGCCGGCGTGATCCCCGCGAGCGGTGGCCCGGTCGGCGTGGAGCCCGCGCCCGGCCGGCAATCCTATGACAGCGAGCGGCAGAACGGCATCACCACCCAGGCCTTCGGGCCGTGGCGCTCCTCCTTCACCTTCGGCATGCCCACCGTTGCCCCGATGCCGAATTGCCCGGCGAATTTCGAGGGCCGCACCGAAGCGCTGGCCTGCCTGTGCAATGCCGCCCTGGTGGCCGCCGGTTCGGTCTGGGGCACCGGCGTGTATTCCTCCGACAGCCAGATCTGCCGTGCGGCGCTGCATGCCGGGCTGGTCGGGCTGCAGGGCGGCGCCATCGGCCTGGTGCCGCGCGGCCGGCAGGCCCAGTTCACGGGGAGCCGGGCCAATGGCGTCACCTCGATGAACTTCGGGCCCTGGGGTGGCTCCTTCAGCTTCACGCGCTGACCGGAGGCGGGCGCCGCCGGGGGCGATCTGGGGTACCTGCTCGCATCCCGGTGTGAGGCCCGCCGGATGCAACGGCTGGCACCGCCGCGTCGTCGTGCGGGCGCCCGGCGCCAGGGATGCTCGGCGCGTCGGGCGGCGCACAGCGCTGCGCCCGCGCCGCCGTGGCGCGGCCGCCCAGGACTGCGCGCTGCCCGAAGGTTCCCGGCCGATCGGACCGCGGCCTTCAGGCCAGCGGCACCTGTGGCGATGCCGGGCATGCGGGACGTCCTGTGACAGCGCGGCAGCCCTGCCGGCACCACCTCGGCCGAGCGTGGCTTCCGGCAGGGCGCTGGCGGGAGCTCGGACAAAAGGAAGCCGGCGGCCGATGAGCTCGACCGCCGGCCCCCAGTCGTCCCGCGAAGCGTCCGGTCAGCGGCGGAAGGTGAAGGACGATCCCCACGGCCCGTAGTTCGAAGTGGTGATGCCGTTGGCGGCGCTGCCGACATAGGCATTCTGCCCCGGCGCCGGCACGACATTCACGGGCCCGCCCGTCGCCGGGATCACCCCCGCATGCACCGCCGCGCGGCAAACCCGGCTGTCGGTGGTGTAGATGCCGGTGCCCCAGACCGAGCCCGACATTGCCTGTTCGGTCGTGCAGCCGCAGCTGACGGGCGCGGTCTGGCCTTCGAAATTCGTCGGGCAGGCGGCCAGGTCGGCCGCCGGGCCGCCGGCCGCGGCCACGGTGAAGGACGCGCTCCAGGGGCCGTAGTTCGAGGTCGTGATGCCGTTGGCCGCGCTGCCGGCATAGGCCGGCTGGCCTGGCGCCGGGGTCACGGTGACCACGCCGCCGGTGACCGGGATGGCGCCGGCATGGATGGCGGCGCGGCAAACCCGGCTGTCCGCGGTATAGGTTCCGCTGCCCCAGACCGTGCCGGACAGCGCGGCCTCGGTGGTGCAGGTGCAGGTCAGCGGCGCGGCCTGGTTCTGGAAGGTGGCGGGGCAGGCCGCCGCGGCCGCGGCCGGCGCAGCGACGGTGAAGGACGCGGTCCAGGGCCCGTAGTTGGAGGTGGTGATGCCATTCGCCGCGCTGCCGGCATAGGCCGGCAGGCCGGGCGCCGGCGTGACCACCACCACGCCGCCGGTGGCGGGAATCGCGCCGGCATGGACCGCGGCGCGGCAGACACGGCTGTCGGTGGTGTAGGTGCCGGTGCCCCAGACGCTGCCCGAAAGCGCCGCCTCGGTCGCGCAGGAACACGTGACCGGTGCCGACTGCCCTTCGAAATTGGCGGGGCAGGGGGCCTGGGCCAAGGCCGGGGCTGCCAGCAGCAGCAGGCCGCCAACCATCAGGAATATGCGCAGCATCTCCGTCCCCCCGTCATTGACCCGCGGGAGAGGGTATGCGGCGCGGCCGGCGCCAACAACGAAAATTGTCACGGCGCGGTGATCGCCGCGCCGCCACCGTGTCAGCGGCCGTTCGAACATGCCGGCACCGGGCTGCAGGATGCGCCGCTCGGTGCATCCTCAAGCGATCTCTCAGGCGGCGCGCTGCGGCGTCCCGCGGCTGTCATTGGCGGCGCGCGGCGCGAAGGCCGGGTCGAACACGCGCGGGATGTCGAAGCGGGTCATGCCGATGTCGCGCAGCTCGCGATCCGACAGGCCGCGCAGTGCCTGGTAGGTCTGCAGCCGCGCCGGGAAGGTCAGCAGCGCGCGGAGCACGGCCTCGGCGGCGCCGAGCACGGCGTGCCCGGCGCGGCGGAAGCCGGCGGCGATGGCCTCGTCGCGCGCGGCGATGGCGGCCAGGCGCAGGGCCTCGACCTCGGCCTGGCGGCGGGAGGGGATGGTGGTGGCGGGCAGCAGCAGCGCGGCCTCGGCCTTGGTGATACGGGCGTCCATGGTAAGTGTCCTTCGTGGTGGTGGCGGCCCGTCCAGGGCTGCCAACCTTTCCGCGATGCAATCTAGATGCGGATGCGCCACAGGTGATGCGTCAAGGCCACAGCCGAGCCATGCGTATAATGCGGGACTTTCTGTGGATACATGCAACATTGCGGTAACGAGGATCACGACCCTGTCACCCAGCGACCGCCTCGCCGCCCTGCGCGCCCGCCTCGCCGAGGCCGGGCTGCACGGCTTCATCATTCCCCGCTCGGACGAGCATCTCGGCGAATACGTGCCGCCTTCCGGTGAGCGCCTGGCCTGGCTGACCGGCTTCACCGGGTCGGCCGGCCTCGCCATCGTGCTGCCCGACCGCGCGGCGGTCTTCACCGATGGGCGCTACACGCTTCAGGTGCGCAGCCAGGCCGACCCCGACCTGTGGGAATGCCGGCACCTGACCGACGAACCCGCCGCCGACTGGCTGCGCGCGCATGCCCAGGGGCTGCGCATCGGCTACGACCCCTGGGTGCATGCGGTGCCGGCGATCGATCGGCTGTCGGTGCCGGGCGTGACGCTGGTGCCCGTCGCGGCCAATCCGATCGACGCCGCCTGGGCCGACCGCCCGCCCGCGCCGCTGGCCGAGGCCATCCCCCATCCGATCGCCTTCGCCGGCAAGCCCGCGGCCGAGAAGCGCACCGAGGCCGCCGCGATCCTGCGCGAAGCCAATGAGGCCGCGGCGGTGCTGGCGGACCCGCATTCGCTGGCCTGGCTGCTCAACATCCGCGGCGGGGACCTGGCGAATACGCCGCTCGCCCTGGGTTTCGCGCTGCTGCATGCGGATGCGCGCGTCGAGGTCTTCATGGCGCCGCAGAAGGTGCCGCCGGCGACGCGGGCGCATCTGGGCAACCAGGTGGTGGTCCGCCCGCGCGAGGACCTGCCCGCCGCGCTCGATGCCCTGCGCGGCAGCCGCGTGCGCATCGATGCCGAGGCGACGCCCGCCTGGTTCACCGAGCGCCTGCGCGCCGCCGGTGCCGAGATCACCGCCGGCGAGGACCCCTGCCGCCTGCCGCGCGCCTGCAAGAATCCGGTGGAACGCGACGGCGCACGTGCCGCACATCGGCGCGACGCGGTGGCGATGGCGCGCTTCCTGGCCTGGTTCGCCGCCGAGGCGCCGAAGGGCGGGCTGACCGAGATCTCCGCCGCCGCGCAACTGCTGGCGTTCCGGCGCGAGGTGGACCGCTTCCGCGGCGAATCCTTCTCCGCCATCTCGGGCGCCGGCGAGCACGGCGCCATCGTGCATTACCGCGTCACACCCGAGAGCAACCGCCGCATCGCGCCCGACGAATGCTACCTGATCGATTCCGGCGGGCAGTACCTGGACGGCACCACCGACATCACGCGCACGCTCTGGACCGGGCCGGGACCGGCGCCGGCGCAGCTGCGGGACCGCGCGACGCGCGTGCTGAAGGGCCACATCGCGCTGGCCACGCTGCGCTTCCCCGCCGGTGTCGCCGGGCCGCACATGGATGCGATCGCGCGGCGGCCGCTGTGGGATGCCGGGCTCGACTACGACCACGGCACCGGGCACGGCGTGGGGTCGTTCCTGTCGGTGCATGAGGGGCCGGCGGCCTTCTCGCGCGCCGCGCGCGTGGTGCCCCTGCGCGAGGGCATGATCCTGTCCGACGAGCCGGGCTTCTACGCCACCGGCGAATACGGCATCCGGCTCGAGAACCTGCTGCTGGTGGTGCCGTCCGTGGTGCAGGGCGCGGCGAAGCCGTTCCTGGAATTCGAGACTCTGACGCTCGCACCCTTCGATCGCGCATTGATCGACGTGGCGCTGCTGGCGCCGACGGAACGCGATTGGCTGAACGCGTATCATGCGCGGGTGCTGGCGGAGGTCGCGCCGCGCTGCGATGCGGCGACCGCGGCGTGGCTCGCGCAAGCCTGCGCGCCGGTGTGACCGGCCTGCCGGAGCTCGCCGGGCAGCGCGTGCTGCTGGTCTATGGGCTGATGGGGGAGCTGGCGGTCGCGTTGCGTCCGCTCGGCCTCGAATACATGCAGCCGCTGGCCGAATGGTTCGAGGCGCAGGGGGCCGAGCCCCGCGTGGTGAAGCTGCGCACGGCGGAAACGGTCGCGGCGAATGCGGCGCTGCTGCGCGCCGAGATGCTGTCCGACCCGCGCCCGGCGGTGCTGATCGCGCATAGCAAGGGCGGGCTCGAGGCGCTGGCCGCATTGCTGGACCCGGCGGCGCAGGCGCGCTGCTGCGGCTTCCTCGCGATGCAGTCGCCCTTCCATGGCAGTCCGGTGGCCGATGCCGTGGTCGGCGCCAAGCCGCTGGAGGCGGCGGCCGGTGGCTTCGCCCGCATGATGCGCATCGGCACCGAGCAGGGCGTGCGCGACCTGACCACCGCGGTGCGGCGGAACTGGATGGCGGCCGCGCAGGGGCCGATCACCAGGCTGCTGGCTGCCATTCCGGTCGCCTGCCTGGCCACCGCGCTGGCCCCCGGCACGGCGCGCGGGCGCGAGCGGCTGCACCTGGCCGCGGCGCAGTGGATGGAGAAGCGCGGCTACGGCCCCAATGACGGGCTGGTGCCGGTGGACAGCGCGCTGATCCCCGGGGCGCGGCACCTGGTCCTGCCGGGCAGCCATATCGCGAGCGTCAGCCGTGGCCCGGGCCGCGACCCGGTCGCGATGATGCGCGCGGGGCTCGACGCGTTGTTCAGCGCGGCGCCCCCAGCAGCATCCTGACGCCCAGGCCCACGAACAGCGTGCCCGCCGCGCCATCCAGCCAGCGCCCGGCGCTGCCGGCGCGCAGCCGCCCAGCGATGCGCGCGGCGGCCGGGATCAGCAGCGCATAGAAGGGCAGCGCGATCGCCGGCAGCAGCGGGCCGAGGATGAGCATCTGCACCCAGGCCGGGCTGCGCGCCGGGTCCACGAACAGCGGCACGAAGGCGAGGAAGAACAGACCGACCTTCGGGTTCAGCAGGTTGGTCACGAAGCCCTGGCGGAAGGCGGCTGACAGGCTGATGGCGGGCGGCGCCTCGGCGCCCTCGGGGCCGGGATGGCGCAGCGCGGCGCGGATTGCGTGCGCGCCGAGCCACAGCAGGTACAGCGCCCCGCCGACGCGCAGCGCGGTGAACAGCGCCGGGTTCGCCGCCACCAGCGCCGCCACGCCCAGCGCGGCCAGCAGGATATGCACCCCGACCCCGGCATAGACCCCGGCCGTCGCCGCCCAGCCCCGCCGCGCGCCGCCCGACAGGGTCTGGCCCAGCACGAAGGCCATGTCCGGCCCGGGCGTCACGACCAGCACCAGGCAGGCAAGGAGGTAGCCGGCAAGCAGGGAGGGATCGACAGGCATGGGCCAGGTGATGCCGCACCCGGCCGGCATTCGTCCAACGCATTGGCTTGATGCTCTGCATCAGGGTTCCTGATGGCGCTCCAGCGCGCTGGAGGGGCCGCGTCACCGCCGGATCGCCAGCGGTGCCGTGCGAAGCGGGGCAGATCATCGCCTGAGCCAGGGCCGCGCGCATGGCCTGCGGCATGTTCCGGCCGTCCACTGTCAGCACGAGGGCCTGGCCGAGGCCGCTGCCCTCGGGCCGACCGGCATGGCGGTGCTGGCCGGCGGATCGACGCGCGCCGGATGCCCTGCGCCGCGACCCAGGATTCGGCGCGACGCCGCGGCGCGCTGCGGCGTCAGGGGATGCCGGCCAGGTCGCGGTATTCCGCCTCGGTCAGGATCCGCAGGCCCAGCTCCGCCGCCTTGGTCGCCTTCGACCCGGCATCGGCGCCGACCACCACGAAGTCGGTCTTCTTCGACACGGATTTCGTCACCTTGGCGCCGAGGCGCTCGGCCTGCGCCTCGGCCTCGTCGCGCGAGAGCGTCTCGAGCGTCCCGGTGAAGACCAGGGTCTTGCCGGCGAAGGGGCTGTCCGCGGCGGCGGCGGCCTCGGCCGGCAGCGGCGGCGCTTCGCGCGCGAGGTCGTCCAGGGCGGCCAGTGCGCGCGGTTCGGCGAAGAATTCCACCAGCTCCTCGGCGATGGCGGGGCCGATGCCCTGGATGGAACCCAGCTCCTTGCGCGCCTCGGAGCCGATGATGTGGGCGGCGATCATCCTGCCGCGCCATTCGTCCAGCCTGTGGTAGTGGCGCGCCAGCAGCTTGGCGTTCTGCTCGCCGATGCGGCGGATGCCCAGCGCGAAGATGAAGCGTTCGAGCGGCACGTTGCGGCGCGCCTCGATGGCATCGAGCAGCTTGGTGACCTTGCGCGCGGCCTCGGTGGATTTCGACCGCGCGCCCCAGCCTTCCCATTGCCGCATGCGATCGGCGTGCTGCGCCAGGCGGAAGATGTCGGCCGGCGATCGCACCAGGCCCTCGTCGAACAGCTTCTGGATGTTCTCCTCGCCCAGGCCCTCGATATCCATCGCGCGGCGGGAGGCGAAGTGCTTGAGGCGTTCGACCGCCTGGGCGGCGCAGACCAGGCCGCCGGTGCAGCGGCGCACCACGTCCTCGCCATCGCGGATGGCGTGGCTGCCGCAGACCGGGCAGGTGGTGGGGAAGGCGAAGGGCTGGGCGGTCGTCGGGCGCTTGTCGAGCAGCACCTCGACCACCTGCGGGATGACATCGCCGGCGCGCTGGATGCGCACCGTGTCGCCGATGCGGATGTCCTTGCGCGCGATCTCGTCCTCGTTGTGCAGGGTGGCGTGGCGCACCACCACGCCGCCGACGGTGACCGGCTGCATCACGGCCCGTGGCGTCAGCGCGCCGGTGCGGCCGACCTGGATCTCGATGGCTTCGAGCACGGTGGTGGCCTGTTCCGCCGGGAACTTCCACGCCGTCGCCCAGCGCGGAGCACGGCCGACAAAGCCCAGGCGCCGCTGCCAGTCGAGCCGGTCGAGCTTGTAGACCACGCCGTCGATGTCGTAGCCGAGGGCCGGGCGCTGCTCGCCGATGCGGCGCTGGAAGGCATCGGCATCCGCTTCCGTGTCGAACAGCGTGGAGAGCGGGTTCACGGCAAAGCCCCAGCCCGCGAGGCGCTGCAGGAAGCCGTGGTGGCTGTCGGCCGGCGCTTCGCTGGCCGCACCCATGGCATAGGCGAACAGCTTCAGCGGGCGCGAGGCGGTGATGCGCGCATCGAGCTGGCGCACCGACCCGGCGGCGGCGTTGCGCGGATTGGCCGGCACGATGACCGCATCGCCAAGCTTCTCGCCGCGCGCGCGGCGCGCCTCGCGTTCCGCCAGCGCCTGTTCCTGGCTGGTGCGGAAAGCGAGGAAATCCGCCTTGTCCATGAAGACCTCGCCGCGGATCTCGATGCGGGCGGGGAAGGGGGCGTGCAGGCGCTTGGGCAGCCCGGCGATGGTCAGCAGGTTCGCCGTGACGTCCTCGCCCTCGATGCCATCGCCGCGGGTGGCGCCCTTCACGAAGGCGCCGTCCTCATAGAGCAGGTTGATCGACAACCCGTCGATCTTGGGCTCGCCCACGAAGCGCAGCGGGTCGTCCGCGGACAGGCCGAGGAAGCGGCGGATGGAGGCGCAGAACTCGGCGAATTCCTCCGCGCTGAACACGTTGTTCAACGACAGCATGGGTTCGCCATGGCGCGACTTCGCGAAGCCCTCGGCGGTGGCGGCGCCGACGCGGCGGGACGGGCTGTCGGCGCGCACCAGGCCAGGGAAGCGCGCTTCGATCGCGCGGTTGCGCTGCACCAATGCGTCGTAGTCGGCATCGCTGATCTCGGGCGCGTCCTGGCCGTGATACAGCGCGTCGTGGCGGGCGATCTCGGCGGCCAGCGCGGCGAGCTCCTCGGCGGCCTCGGCTTCGGTGAGCGTGGCGGGGTCGCGCGGCGTCATGGGGTGGCCTCGGCGGCGAGGTTGAGGAAATCCTGCTGCACCACCGCGAAGGCGAGCACGCTTTCGCCGCGACTGCCCAGGCGCCGGTAGAAGGCATGCGCCGCGGTGTTCCGCGGTTGCGCCGTCAGCCACAGGTGCCGCGCCCCCTGCTCGTGCCCCGCCCGGGCCAGCGCGGCGAGCAGCGCGCGGGCGATGCCCTGGCGGCGATGCTCCGGCACGACAAAAAGGTCGCCGACATAGACACCGCATTCGGCGTGCCCCGTCTCGTAGGTCGCGTGGCCCGTGGCATAGCCGAGGAGGCGCCGGTCGGCGCCCTCCGCGACGAAGACCAGGGCGCGGCCGATCAGGTCGCGTTGCAGATCGCCGGCGCCGACCAGGCAGGGATTGCCTTCGCCGCGGTTCAGCGCCGCGATCAGCGTGCCCAGCGCGACCGCGTCCTGCGGATCGGCGGGTCTGACACGGAGGGTCCGCGGTTGCGGCGCACCGGGGCGGGGAGGCTCCAGAGACACGGCCAGAGCATACCGCAGCTGCGGCCCCGCGTCATGCTGGCGCGCCGCCGGTCACTCCACGACGATGTTGCCGGCGCGCGCCACCGCGCCCCATTTCGCGCGTTCCGCCCGCATGAAGGCCAGGCTCTCATCCGACGAGGTAAGGCGCGGCGCGGCGCCCAATTCGCGGAAGCGGGCCACGATCGGCGCCTCGCGCAGGATCGTGTTCACCACCTCGTTCACGCGGCGGATCACCGCGGGCGGTGTCGCCTGCGGCGCCATGAAGGCGTACCAGGCCACCACCGGCTGCGGGTCGAGCCCGAGCTCGACCATGGTCGGCACCTCGGGCAGGCGCTCCGATCGGCTGGGGCCGGTCACCGCTAGCGCCCGCACGCGCCCGGCCGAGATGTGCCCCCATCCCGCGCCGACGCTGTCCACCATGATCGGCACCTGCCCCGAGACCACGTCCATCTGCGCCTGCGGCGTGCCGCGATAGGGCACGCCGGGCATCACCAGGCGGTGGCGCAGCTTGAAGTCCTCGACCAGCAGGTGGTTGATCGAACCGGAGCTGGGATTGGCGTAGTTCCAGCGATCCGGTTCCGCCCGCACGCGCGCGACCAGCCCGGGCATGTCGCGGAAGGGTGAGCCCGGATTGACCACCCAGACCAGCGGCGAGGCCACCGCCACCGAGATCGGCGCGAGGTCCTCGACCGGATCGAGCGGCATGTTGCGGTAGATCGCGGTGTTCACGCTGATCGCGCCGATATGCGCGAACAGCATCACATGCCCGTCGGCCGGGCTGCGCTGCACCTCGGACATGCCGATGATGCCGTTGGCGCCCGGCCGGTTGTCGATCACCACGGGCTGGCCCAGCAATTCGGCCAGCCGCGGCGCCATCAGCCGCGCATAGGTGTCGTAGCCGCCGGCGGCGCTCGGCACGACGATGCGGATGGACCGGCTCGGCCAGGCGGGCTGCGCCAGCGCCGGTGCGGCGAGCGCGATGACAGGCAGGGTCACCGCCGCGCGGCGCGACATGGTGCTGGACATGCTCTCACTCCCGTCGCCAGCGGTTTCGCCCGCTGGCCTTGATGACCGATCGGGCCATCCGCACACGCAGGCGTCAAGCCAGGTCGATTGACGAGGGAGGGGCCGCACGCAAGACTTCCCGCGGCAGGTCGACAAGATCGCCGAGGGGAAACGGACGATGAGCGCAGCGAGCCGACAGGTGCGCCCGGCGGCGGTCGCCGACGATCCGGTGGCCCGCGCACGCGCCGTGGCGCCGCTGATCTCCGCCGCGGCCGGCCGCATCGAGCATGACCGCGCCCTGCCCGCCGACCTGCTTGCCGCCATCCACGATGCGCGGCTGGTGCGTGCGCTGCTGCCCCGCGCGATCGGCGGCGACGAGGCGACGCCCGAGACCTATTGCCGGATGATGGAGGTGATCGCCGCGGCCGATGCCTCGACCGCCTGGTGCATCGGCCAGGCGTCGGGCTGCTCGATGGCCGCGGCCTATGTCGCGCCCGAGGTCGCGCGCCGCATCTGGGGGCCGGCGGATGCGTCGCTTGCCTGGGGCGCCGTGGGGCCGGACCAGGTCGCCGAGGTGGTGGATGGCGGCTACCGGGTGACCGGCACCTGGCAGTTCGCCAGCGGCGGTCGCCACGCCACATGGTTCGGCGGGCACTGCCGCGTGCGCGAGCGTGACGGTACGATGCGGACCAATGCCGATGGCAGCCCGCATGAGCGCACCATGCTGTTCCCGCGCGAGGCCATCTCGATGACCGAGGCCTGGCAGGTGATCGGCCTGCGCGGCACCGGCAGCGACACCTACTCCGTGACCGGCCTGTTCGTGCCGCAGGCCTTCACCGTGCGGCGCGACCGGGACGAGGAACGCCAGGCGCTCGGCCATGGTCCGCTGTATCGCTTCACCACGACGCATCTTTATGCGAGCGGCTTCGCCTCGGTCGCGCTCGGCATCGCGCGCGGGATGCTCGACAGCTTCGTCGCCCTCGCGAATGCCAAGACGCCGTGGTCGACCACGCGGATGCTGCGCGACAGCCCGGTGCTGCAAAGCGGCCTGGCGCAGGCCGAGGGACGCTGGCGCGCCGCGCGTGCGGGCCTGCACCAGGCGCTGCGGGACAGCTGGGACGACGTTGCCGCCGGCCATGCGATGACCACGGACCAGAAGGTCGCGATCCGACTCGCGAGCACCTTCGCCACGCACCAGGCAAAGGAGGTCGCGGATTTCGCCTGGGCCGAGGCCGGCGCCACCGCGATCTTCGAAAGCCAACCCTTCGAGCGCCGCTTCCGCGACATCCATGCGGTGACCCAGCAGATCCAGGCGCGCCGCACGCATTTCGAGACCGTGGGCCAGCACCTGATGGGCCTCACGCCGCATCCCCGCTTCCTATAGGGCCGATCCCGGGCGGATGATTCCATCCGATCGGGACGCGCTCTGACGCCGGAGACACGTCGATGCCGCTGGAAGGCCTCAACCACTACACGATCCGCCCGGTCGACCTGCAGAAGACGCGGGATTTCTACGTCACCCTTCTGGGGCTCGAGGAGGGCTACCGCCCGCCGCTCGGCTTCGAGGGGTATTGGCTGTACTGCGGCGGCAACCCGACGGTGCACCTGATCGGGCCGCGCCCGCAGCGCGAGGCCGGCTGGCCCGAACGCGTGGTGGGCCCGACCGGTCTGCTCGACCACATCGCGTTTTCCTGCACGGGCCTCGCCGAGATGCGCGACCGCCTGGCCGAGCACGGCGTGACCTTCGAGGAACGGGTCATCCCGCGCGACCGCCAGACGCAGCTGTTCCTGCACGACCCCGATGGTGTCGCGGTCGAGCTGAACTACCCGCCGTCGGAGACCGCGCCGGCATAGGCGGCGCGCCGCCGGTTCCCGCGCGCGCCCGGTGCGGGCAGCGCGGCGCCGCCCGTCAGCGCGCGTCGGCCAGCAGGCTTTCCGCCGCCGCGCGCGCCGCGTCCGTGACGCGCTCGCCGGCCAGCATGCGTGCCAGCTCCTCGCGGCGCTCGGCCTGCGGCAGCGTCTCCACGCGGGTTTCCGCGCGCCCGCCCCTGACCTGCTTGGCGACGCGCAGATGCGCCGCGCCGCGGGCGGCGACCTGCGGCGAATGGGTCACCACCAGCACCTGCAGGCGTTCCGCCACCCGCGCGAGCCGTTCGCCGACGGCGGCCGCGGTGGCGCCGCCGATGCCGGAATCGACCTCGTCGAAGACCAGCGTGGGCACCGGCGACCCGCGCGCCAGCACGACCTTCAGCGCCAGCATCAGGCGCGAGAGTTCGCCGCCCGAGGCGATCTTGGCCAGCGCGCCCGGCGCCTGGCCGGGGTTGGTGCTGACCAGGAAGGCCACGCGGTCCTGCCCGTCCGGCCCCCAGCCGGCCTCGTCCCTGGCCGCGATGTCGATGACCAGGCGCGCGCGGTCGAGCTTGAGCGGCGGGAGTTCCTGCGCCGCCGCCTTCTCCAGCCGCGCGGCGGCGGCGCGGCGTGCTTCGGTGAGCGCGGCGGCGGCGGCGAGGTAGGCCTTCCGCGCCGCGGCCTCGTCGCGTTCCAGCGCGGCGACGCGCCCGGACCCGGCGTCCAGCGCCTCCAGCCGCGCGCGCAGGCCAGCGGCGAATTCGGGCAGGTCGACCACCGCGACGGAATGCTTGCGCGCGGCGGCACGCAGGGCGAACAGCCGTTCCTCGGTCTGCTCCAGGCGGCGCGGATCGGGGCCGCCCTCGTGCAGCAGGGTCTGCAGGGCGGCCTCGGCCTCGGCCAGCGCGTCCTGCGCGGCGGCCAGGGCGGCGATGGCGGGCTGGGCTTCATCGTTGGGCGGGGGAAGCCGTTCCAGGGCGCGGGCCGCCTCGCGCAGCGCGCGGGAGGGGGTGGCGGCGCGGCGGTCGCGCGGGGTCAGTTCGGCGATGGCGGCGGCGATGGCCTCGGCGCGGCGCTCGCCCTGCTGGAGGCGCTGGCGCTCGGTGGCGAGGCGGTCTTCCTCGCCCTCCTGCGGGTTCAGTTCGCGCAATTCGGCGACGGCGTGGCGCAGCCATTCCTCCTCGCGCTGCGCAGCGGCGATGGCTTCGCGCGCATCAGCCAGGCGTTTCGTCGCAGTGCGCCAGGCGCCCCAGGCCTCCGCCGTGGCGACGCGGCGCGGTTCCAGCGCGCCGAAGGCATCGAGCAGGCCGCCATGCGAGGCGGGGTCCGCCAGGCCGACCTGGTCGTGCTGGCCCTGCACCTCGACCAGCGTGGCGCCGAGGCGGCGCAGCAACGCGACACCGACCGGCTGGTCGTTGACGAAGGCGCGGGAGCGGCCATCGGCCTGCACCACGCGGCGCAGCACCAGGTCTTCCTCGGGTTCGATCCCCTGTTCGCGCAGCATGTCGAAGGCGGGGTGGCCGGCCGGCGGATGGAAGGCGGCGGCAACCGATGCCTGCGGCTGGCCGGCGCGCACCATGCCCGATTCCGCCCGCCCACCCAGCGCCAGCCCCAGGCTGTCGAGCAGGATCGACTTGCCCGCGCCGGTCTCGCCGGTCAGCGCGGTCAAGCCCGGCCCGAAGGCCAGGTCGAGCCGTTCGATCAGCACCACGTCGCGGATGGCGAGGCTGGCGAGCACGGGCTGCCGTGCCCTTCCCTCAGAACAACCAGTTGACGCTGCGGCGGAAAAAGCCGGGGCGGTCCTGCGGTGCGGGCTCGGCGCCCTCGACCAGCAGGGCGTAGGAATCCTGGTACCAGGCGCTGCCGGGATAGTTGAAGCCCAGCACCGAGGCAGTGCGCCGCGCTTCGTCGGTCAGGCCGAGCGAGATGTAGATCTCGGTCAGGCGGTGCAGCGCCTCGGGCACGTGGTTGGTGGTCTGGTATTCGTCGACCACGCGGCGGAATCGGCCGATCGCGGCGGAGAGCAGGCCCTGCCGCTGGTAGTAGCGCCCGACATGCATCTCGCGGCCCGCCAGGTGATCGCGCGCCAGGTCCATCTTGAGCCGCGCGTCGCGCGCGTAGGAGGTGTCGGGGAAACGGTTCACCACATCCTGCAGCGCATTCATCGCGACGATGGTCTGCTGCTGGTCGCGCTGCGCGTCGTTGATCTGTTCGTACTGCGACAGCGCGCGCAGGTAATACGCATAGGCGATGTCGCGATGCGCCGGATGCAGTTGGATGAAGCGATCCAGCGCGCCGATCGCCTCGGTGTAGCGGTTGCGCGTGTAGTCGGCATAGGCCGCCATCAGCTTCGCATTGGTCGCCCAGGTCGAATACGGGTGCTCGCGCTCCACCGCGTCGAACAGGTCGACGGCGCGCTGGAAGCGGTTGGCGCGCAGTTCCTGCATGCCGGCGGCGTAGAGCGCCTCGGGCGACTGGTCGGCGGCATCGGCGGCAATCACGCCGGGCGCGAGCGACGGATCCGCGCCGGTTCCCTGCTGGAACCGCCCGCAGGCGGCCAGGGCAACGAGGAGGAGGAGCGGGAGGGCAAGGCGAATCATCGGGGGAGCCATGAGGTCGGGCCGCTGTATATCATGGCGAAGCCCCCGCCCGCCAAGCCGCCGCCGTCAGGCGATGGCAGGGGCCGCGGCCGCGCGCACGGGCGTCGCGGCCAGGCCTTCGGACATCGCCGGCAGGCCGGTCATGCGCCAGGCGGTGGAATCGGCGAAGAGCGCCCGCAGCACGCGGTTGTTGAGCGCGTGGCCCGAGCGCGCGCCGCGGAACCGCCCGCGGATCGGCGCACCGGCCAGGGCCAGGTCGCCCACCACGTCGAGCATCTTGTGGCGCACGAATTCGTCAGGACGGCGCAGCCCGCCCGGGTTCAGCACCATCGGGCCGTCCACCACCACGGCATTGGCCAGGCTGCCGCCCTGCGCCAGGCCGACGGCGCGCAGCCGCGCGACATCCTCGGCCAGGGTGAAGGTGCGCGCATCGGCCAGGGCTTCGCGGAAGGCGAGGGGCGAGAGGCGCAGCGCCAGCGCCTGGCGGCCGATCGCGGTGTTCGGGAAGTCGATCTCAAGGTCGATGTCGAAGGCGGGCTCGCGGCCGGGCAGGAGTTCGGCGAAGGCGCCGCCGGCTTCCTCGATGCGGACCGGGCGCAGCACCTCGATCGCGAGGCGCGGCGCCGCGGTGGTGACGATGCCGGCGCAGTCGATCAGGAACAGGAAGGGGGCGGCGGAGCCGTCCATGATCGGCACTTCGGGGCCGTCGACCTCGACCACGGCGTCGTCGATGCCGCTGCCGGCCAGCGCCGCCATGACATGTTCGATCGTGGAGATGGTCGCGTCGCCATCACCGATGGCGGTGCACAGCCGCGTATCCACCACGCGGTCGAACAGCGCGGGAATGTCGCGGCCGAGGTCTGTGCGGCGGAACACGATGCCGGTGCCCGCGGGGCCGGGGCGCAGCGTGAGCGCGACACGACGGCCGGAATGCAGCCCGGTGCCGACGCACCCGATGGGTGCCTTCAGCGTCCTGCGCCGTCCGTTCTCCGCGGGAAGAAAACCGTCCATAGCCCTCGTGCCTTTCCGGGGCGTCGTGATGGTTTCCGTAACGTGCCGCACCCTGGATGGATGCGGCGGCGAACCGGAGAAACACAACGCCCCGGAACACAGAAGCATTCTGCGATCCGGGGCGCCATTCAAGCCTTGTTTCTCTATATTACGCCGCAAGCCATTGAAGTCATTGTATTAGTGCGGCGCAAAATAAGGCGGAAAAACGGCCGCCGCCGCTCAGGGATTGGACTGGCGGCGCAGGAAGGTCGGAATCTCGAGTCCCATCTCGTCCTGGCCGGCGGGGCGCGCCGGGGCGCGCGGCGCCGGCGCATGCTGCGGCGCCACCGAGGGTTCGACACGCACGGCATGCGGCGCCATGCCGGGCTGCGCCTCGGGCAGGGTGCGCCGCATCATCGTGCTGCTGATGTTGGTTGCGCGCCGGAACAGGCTGGTCATCATGCCCGGCTGCTGGCGCGGCGGCTCGGGCGCACGCGGGGCGGGCTCCGCGTAGGTCGCCGCGGGGCCGACCACGATCGGCGCTTCGACCGGCGCATGGTGCTGGGGCGCATAGGCTTCCGGCGCGGCGGGCTCGGGCAGCGGCTCGGGGGTCGCGTCCACCACCGCCGGGCGCATCGCGGGCATGGCGGCGGGCGCGGCCGGCTGCGCGACGGTGCGGATGAAGGATTGCGGCCCGCGCGCCGGCTGCTGCGCGGGCGCCACATGCTGCGTCGCCACCGCCTGCAGCGGAGCGCCATTGGACACCAGCTTCAGCGGCACCTCGCCACGGCCCGACGATGACGCCACGTCGATGCCGGTCGCAACCACCGAGACGCGCACGCGCCCGTTCATGCCTTCGTCCACCGAGGTGCCGAAGATGATGTTCGCATCCTCGTCCACTTCCTTGCGGATGCGATTGGCGGCGGCGTCGACCTCGAACAGGGTCATGTCGTAGCCGCCGGTGATGTTGATCAGCACGCCCTTGGCGCCCGCCATCGAGATATCGTCGAGCAGCGGGTTGTTGATGGCGGCCTCGGCGGCCTTGGTGGCGCGGTCGTCGCCCTCGCTCTCGCCGGTGCCCATCATGGCCTTGCCCATCTCGGCCATGACGGTGCGGATATCGGCGAAATCCAGGTTCACCATGCCCGGGTTGACCATCAGGTCGGTCACGCCGCGCACGCCCATGTACAGGACGTTGTCGGCCATCTTGAACGCTTCCTGGAAGGTGGTGCGTTCGGTGGCCAGCCTGAACAGGTTCTGGTTCGGGATGACGATCAGCGTATCGACGTATTGCTGCAGTTCCTCGATGCCGGCATCGGAGAACTTGCGCCGCTTCGGCCCCTCGAAGTCGAAGGGCTTGGTCACCACGCCGACCGTCAGCACGCCCTTCTCACGCGCGATGCGCGCGATCACCGGCGCCGCACCCGTGCCCGTGCCACCGCCCATGCCGGCGGTGATGAAGATCATGTGCATGCCTTCGATGTGGCGGGAGAGCTCCTCCATCGCCTCCTCGGCGGCGGCGCGGCCGATCTCGGGCTTGGCGCCGGCACCCAGCCCCTGCGTGAGATGCGGGCCGAGCTGCACGCGCCGTTCGGCGCGCGAATGGAACAGCGACTGGCTGTCGGTATTCGCCACCAGGAATTCGACGCCGTCGAGCCCCATCGCGATCATGTTGTTGACCGCATTGGTGCCGCCGCCGCCAACGCCCACCACGGTGATGCGCGGGCTGAAGTCGGTGTGCTGCTGCTGCGGCACGGTCAGGTTCAGGGTCATGGGCGGGCCTCCTGGATGATCGTGTCTACGCGGTGGAATCGATTCGGGGCGAGCCGCATCACACGCGGTCCTTCACCCAATTCACGAAGCGCCGGAAGGCGCCGCTGGAACGCGCCGGGCCAGGCGCGATGTCGAGCACCGGGCGGCCTTCCCCGGCCCCCCACAGCAGCAACCCGACCGCGCTGGCGAAGCCGGGGCCCGAGGCCGCTTCGGCCAGCCCGCGCACCGGCAGCGGGCGGCCGATCCGCACCTGGCGGTCGAGGATGCGCGCCGCCATCTCCCGCGCGCCGACCATCTGGCTGCCGCCGCCGGTCAGCACGACGCGCGTGCCGCCCTCGCGCCCCAGCGCCGCGGCGTCGAGGCGTTCGCGCACCAGCTCGAAGGTTTCCTCGAGCCGCGGCTTGATGATGTTCACCACCATCGACCGCGGGATGCGCGCGATGGCGTGCTCGTCCTCGCCGAGCAGCGGGACCGGCAGGAATTCGCGGTCGTCGTCCGACCCGCCATGCACGCTGCCGTGCAGGGTTTTGATGCGTTCCGCATGCGTGAGCGGCGTGGCCAGCACGGTCGCGAGGTCGTTGGTCACCTGCCCGCCGCCGATCGCGACCTGCGCGGTGTGGACCAGGTGGCCCTCGCTGAACACCGCCAGCGAGGTGGTGCCGCCGCCCATGTCGATGACCGTCGCGCCGAGCTGCTTCTCGTCATCCACCAACGTCGCGAGGCCGGCGGCGAACGGGGCGGAGACCAGTTCCTCGACTTCGAGATCGCAGCGCAGCAGGCAGGCGCCCAGGTTGCGCAAGGATGCCTGGGAGGCGCTGACCATGTGCAGCCGCGCGCCCAGCGTGTCGCAGATCATGCTGCGCGGATCATCCACGCCGGGCGTGGCATCGACCGTGAAGCCGAGCGGGATGGCATGCACCGTCTCCCGCCCTTCCTCGGAGGTGCGGCGGCGGCCTTCGTGCAGGATGGCGCGCAGATCCTGGTCGGTCACGGCGCGCCCGCCGATCCCCCATTGGATGTGGAGCTGACGGCTGTCGGGCTGCCCGCAGGACAGGTTGACGATCACGCCGGGCAGGCGGGTATCGGCCATTTCCTCGGCCTGGCCGACGGCGGCGCGGATGGCGCGCTCGGCTTCCTCGAGGTCGACGATCGACCCGCCCTTCACGCCGCGGCCCTGGCGCCAGCCGAAGCCCAGCACGCGCGGCGTGCCGTCGCTTTCGATGCGCGCGATCATGCAGACCGCCTTGGTGGAGCCGATATCCAGAACGCCGAAGGTGCCGCTGCGGGCATGGCGGCGGCGGCGCGGCGGCGCGCCGGGTTCGATCGGTGGCGGCAGGCGGGACATCTGGTTCATCCGCGCCGCGCTCCGCCAGGCCGGGGGGTGATGATCTCGCCCGGTTCCGCCTGGCGCGTCGGGCGCAGCACCAGCCGGTCCGGCAGGCGCAGGTCGATCGCGGCGAGCGGGCGGTCGAGCAGCCGCGCCTCCCGCTGCAATTCCGCCAGACGCTGGATGGCGGCGGCCTCGGCACCTTCGGGCAGCAGCACGTCGGTGCCGTTGTGCAGGCGCAGGTTCCAGCGGCGTTCGTGGATGCGCACCATCGCCTGCACGCGGTCGGCCACATCGGCCTCGCGCTTCAGGATGTCGTGCAGCGCGGGCCCCGCCGAATCCGCGCCGGGACCGACCAGCAGCGGCAGCGGGCCGAACTGGTCGAGGCCATCGGCGGCGACCACGCGGCCCTCGCGGTCGATGATCACGAAGCGGGTGTTGTTCTGCCAGATGGCGAAGGGGCGGCGTTCCTCGATGCGCACCAGGATGGTGCCGGGCAGGCGGCGTTCGACATGCGCGGTCTGCACCCAGGCGATGGTCTCGATGCGCGTGCGCGCCGCCTCGGGCGAGAAGTCCAGGATCGGATCCCCGCGCGAGACGCCCAGCGCCGCGCGGATCATGTCCGTCGGCGTGTTGCGGCGCCCTTCGAGGATCACCTGCTGCACCGTCATGCCGAGGGATTCGCCGACATGCGCGAAGCTCTCGGCGACGCCGCGCACGCGCCCGGCGGGATCCACCGCGCGCACCGCCAGCACCACCACGCCAAGCGCGCCGAGGCCCAGCGCGCCATAGATCGCGGGCCGCACCAGCGAACGCCGCCGCTTGACCCAGATGCGCAGCCGCGACGGACGCGAGGGCTCCTTCTGCGGCGCGGAGGTGCGGGCGAGGCGTTCACGCGCCACAGCGGGCCTCCTGCACCATCCAGGCGCACAGCGCTGGGAAGGGGATGCCGCAATGCGCTGCCTGCTCGGGCAGCAGGGAGGTGGGCGTGAGGCCGGGCTGGGTGTTCACCTCCAGCAGCACCAGGCGGTCATTCGCGTCGTCGTAGCGCAGGTCGGCGCGCGACGCGCCGCGGCACCCCAGCGCCTGGTGCGCGCGCAGCGCGATGTCGAGCGCCTGCGCGTAGGTCTCGGGCTTCACCTGCGCGGGCAGCACGTGGCGCGATCCGCCGTCGGCGTACTTGCTCTCGTAGTCGTAGAAGGCGCCGGCATCGGCGATGATGTCGGTGACCGCCAGCGCGCGGTCGCCCATCACGCCGACCGTGAGCTCGCGCCCGGGGATGTAGGATTCCGCCATGGCATGGTCGCCGTAGCGCCAGTCGCGTGCGATCTCGGCGCGCCGGTTGTCGCCCTTCTGCACGATGTGCACGCCGACGGACGATCCCTCGTTCACCGGCTTCACCACATACGGCAGGGGCAGCGGGTCGGCGGCTTCGAGTTCGTCGCGGGTGACCAGCCGGTGTTCCGCGACCGGCAGCCCGGCCTGGCGGAACACCGCCTTGGCGGCGTGCTTGTCCATGGCCAGCGCCGAGGCGCGCAGCCCCGAATGCGTATAGGGCAGGCCAAGCCAGTCGAGCACGCCCTGGATGCAGCCATCCTCCCCGAAGCGGCCGTGCAGCGCGTTGAACACGGCGTCGGGGCGGGGATGCGTCAGTGCCTGGATGACGGCGGTGAGGTCCTGGCCGACCTCGATGGGCGTGACCTCGAAGCCGGCTTCGCGCAGCGCGGCGATGCACTGCTTCCCGGAGGAGAGCGAGACCTCGCGCTCGGCCGAGATGCCGCCATACAGGACTGCGACGTGCCGCGTCATGCCGGCCTCCCGATTCGCCTGATTTCCCACTCGAGCTCGACACCCGTGGCGGCCCGCACGCGCGCGCGCACCTGTTCGCCGAGGGCCTCGATCTCGGCGGCGGTGGCGCCGCCGGTGTTGATCAGGAAGTTGCAGTGCTTCTCGCTGACCTGCGCGGCGCCGAGGCGCAGCCCACGGCAGCCAGCCTGGTCGATCAGCTCCCACGCCTTCTTCGCGCCCGCGGGGTTCTTGAAGGTCGAGCCGCCGGTGCGCGCGCGCACCGGTTGCGTCGCCTCGCGCGCCGCGCGGATGTCGTTGAGGCGCGCGGCGATGACGGCGGCATCACCGCGCATCGCGCGCAAACGCGCACGGGTGACGACGCCGCGGGGCGGCAGCGCGGCGCGGCGATAGGCGAAGTGCAGGTCGGCGCCGGCGAAGCGTTGCACGCCGCGGGCCGTCGCGATCTCCGCCCAGTCGAGCACGTCCTTGATCTCGGCCCCGTAGGCGCCGGCGTTCATCGCCACCGCGCCGCCGATCGTGCCGGGGATGCCGACCAGGAACTCCAGCCCGCCCAGCCCCTGCGCCGCGGCGGTTTCCGCGACCGTGACATCGAGCGCGGCCGCGCCGGCGACGATGCCATCGGCCTCGATCACGACGTCGCCGAACCCGCGCGCCAGGCGGACGGTCACGCCGGCGATCCCGCCATCGCGGATGATCATGTTCGACGCCGCGCCGATGACGGTGAACGGCGTCTCGCCGCGCAGGTCCCGCAGCAGCGCCACCAGGTCGTCCGCATCGGCGGGGCGCACCAGCGCATCCGCCGCGCCGCCCACGCGGAACCAGGTGCCGGCGCCAAGGGGCGCGTCGCGCACCACGCGCCCGCGCAGCGCCGGCACGCCAGCCGGCGGCGCGGCGAGCAGGCCGCGCGCCGGCGGCGTGGCATCCGGGCGATGCGCGGCGGCGGCCATCATTTCATCGCCCCCGCGAGCCGTCCGCGCGCGCGCTGCTGCAGGTCCGTCAACTGCGCCGGCAGCGCATGCGCCCAGGCCGTGATGTTGCCCGCACCCAGGCACACCACGTAGTCGCCCGACTTCGCGATGGCGTGGATCATCTCCGGCAGGGAATCCGGCCCCGGCAACGGCACGACCGACCGATGCCCGCGCGCGCGCAGCCCCTCGACCAGCGCATCCTTGTCCACGCCCTCGATCGGCTGTTCGCCCGCCGCATAGACATCGGCCACGATCACCGTGCCGGCGTCGTTCATGCAGGTGCAGAAATCCTCGAACAGCGTCGCGAGGCGCGTGTAGCGATGCGGCTGCACCACGGCGATGACGTCGCGCGCGCCGGCCTGGCGGGCTGCCTTCAGCACCGCGGCGATCTCGACCGGATGGTGGCCGTAGTCGTCGATCACGCTGATGCCGCCTGCTTCGCCCGTGCGGGTGAAGCGCCGCTTCACGCCCTTGAAGCCGGCGAGAGCCGAGCGGATGGTCGCCTCGTCCACCTCCATCTCGACGCCGATCGCAATCGCTGCGAGCGCATTCTGCACATTGTGCTGGCCCAGCATCGGCAGGCGGAACGGCTTCATGGTCCGCATCCGGCCGGTGCTGCGGTCCGTCACCGTGACTTCGAAGGTAGCGCCCATGCGGTCGGTGATGATGCGCTCGGCGCGCACATCGGCTTGGGGCGAGAAGCCGTAGGTCACGATGCGCCGGTCCGACAGGCGCGGGATCATCGCCTGCACTTCCGGGTGGTCCATGCACAGCACGGCGAAGCCGTAGAAGGGAATGTTGCCGACGAACTGCGCGTAGCCTTCCTTCATGGCATCCCCGGTGCCCCAGTGGTCGAGGTGCTCCGGGTCCATGTTGGTCACCACGGCGACCACGGCCGGCAGCTTCAGGAAGGAGCCGTCGGACTCATCGGCCTCGACCACCATCCAGTCGCCGGAACCCATGCGCGTGTTGGTGCCATAGGCATTGATGATGCCGCCATTGATGACGGTGGGGTCGAGCCGCGCGGCTTCCAGCACCGCGGCGACCAGCGACGTGGTGGTGGTCTTGCCGTGCGTGCCGCCGATGGCGATGGACCATTTCAGGCGCATCAGCTCGGCCAGCATCTCGGCGCGCCGCACGACCGGGATCAGCCGCTTGCGCGCGGCGGTGACTTCGGGATTGTCGCGCTTCACCGCGGTCGAGACGACCACCACCTGCGCATCGCCCAGGTTCGCCGCGTCATGCCCGACCGCGACCGGAATGCCCACGGAGCGCAGGCGCTGGACATTGCTGCCATCGTTGATGTCGCTGCCCTGCACCTGGTAGCCCAGCGTGTGCAGCACCTCGGCGATGCCGGACATGCCGATCCCGCCGATGCCGACGAAGTGGATGGCGCCAATATTCAGCGGCAGCGCGCGCATCAGGCTGTTCCCATGGCAGGCTGGCGGACCAGCGAAAGCACGCGGTCGGCGAGGTCGCGCGCGGCAAGCGGGCGCGCCAGCGCCGAGGCCGCGGCCGCGGCGGATGCCAGCCGCGCCGGCACGCCGAACAGCCCGACCAGACGTTCGGACAACGCCGCGGGCGTGAAGGCGGCCTGCGGATAGACCCAGGCGGCATCGGTCTCGGCCAGCGCGCGTGCATTCGCGCTCTGGTGGTCGTCGATGGCCGAGGGCAGCGGCACCAGCACCGAGGGCCGCCCGGCACAGGCCAGTTCGGCGATGGTCGATGCGCCGGCGCGCGCGATCACCAGATGCGCCGTCGCCAGCCGCCCGGCGATGTCCGGAAAGAACGGCGCGAGATCCGCCACGACGCCGGCATCGCGGTATGCGGTTTCGGTGCGCGCCAGGTCTTCCGCACGGCACTGCTGCGTCACCAGCAGCCGCGCACGGATGGCTTCCGGCAGCGCGGCGATGGCCGGCGGCACCACATCGGCGAAGATCCGCGCGCCCTGGCTGCCGCCGGTGACCAGCAGCCGCAGCGCACCGCCCTCGGGCGGCAGCGCGTAGGGCTGGCCGGCCAGTGCGCTCAGCGCCGGACGCACCGGGTTGCCGACCATCGCGACCGTCGCGCCGGCTGGCACGTTGGTGGTGTTCGGGAAGGACAGCGCGAGCAGGTCGGCCACCCGCGCCATCAGCCGGTTGGCACGGCCGAGCACCGCATTCTGTTCATGCAGCACGATGGCGGGGCGGCGCCGCGCACCCATCAGCCGCGCCGCCGCCAGCGGCGGAAACGAGGCGTAGCCGCCGAAGCCGACAACCGCCGATGGCAGCAGGGCCGCAAGATGGCCGCGCGCCTGCGCCGTGCCGGCGACCAGCGCCATCGTCCCGCGCGCCGCGCCGCGCAGCCCGCGGCCGGACAGTCCCGCGCCGCGCAGCACGAAGCGCTCGGCATTGGCGAAGGCCGCGCTGTCATAGGCAGCGGAGCGCGCATCGGTCATCAGCGCGATGCGCTCGCCGCGGCGCAGCAACTCGGCCGCCAGGGCCTCGGCCGGGAACAGGTGTCCGCCGGTGCCGCCGGCCGCGATGATGATGGGGCGCACGGCCGGGCCTCTCACCGCGCCCCTCCCGCCGCCATCGCGACGGGGGGTTGGGCGTGTTCGGTATCCTCGCCGGCGCGCGATCCGGTGCGGCGGCGCGTCAGCGCCAGCAGCATCCCCATGCCGATCGCGATCGCCAGCACCGACGACCCGCCATAGGACACGAAGGGCAGTGTCATGCCCTTGGTCGGGATCAGGTGCAGAGTCGAGGCCATGTTCACGAAGGCCTGCAGGCCGAATTGCGTGAGCAGCCCGGTGCCCGCCAGCATGACGAACAGGTCGGTCTCGCCCAGCAGGCGCATCAGCCCGCGCACCACGATGAAGGCGAAGACCGCGAGGATGACCAGGCACAGCACCATGCCGAATTCCTCGCCCGCCACGGCGAAGACGAAGTCGGCATGGGCGTCGGGCAGCACGTTCTTGACCCGCCCCTCACCGGGGCCGCGGCCGAGCAGCCCGCCATTCGCGAAGGCCTCCAGCGCCACGCTGACCTGGAAGGAATCGCCCGAGGACGGATCGAGGAAGCGGTGCACGCGCGACTGCACATGCGGGAAGATCAGGTAGGCGCCAACCGCCCCCGCGATGCCGAGCCCACCCACCGCGCCGACCAGGAACAGGTTCATCCCCGCCACGAAGAACTGCGCGAAGAACACCGCGCAGACCACCAGCAGCATGCCGATATCCGGCTGGCCCTTCAGGATCACCGCGACCATCAGGAACAGCCCGACCGCGATGGACGCGCCCCACACCTTGGATCCCGGCAGCTTGCCCTCGGCGATCAGCCAGCCGGCCACCACTGCGAAGAACGGCTTGAGGAATTCCGAGGGTTGCAGCGACAAGCCCGGGATCGGCAGCCAGCGCCGTGCGCCCTTGATCTCCACGCCGACCACCAGCGTCGCGGCCGTCAGCACCAGTGCCGCGGCGAAGCCCAGCAGCGCGAAGCGCCGCACGCCCTTCACCGAAAGCAGCGAGACCGCGACCATCAGCCCCGCCGCCATCGCCAGGTAGGCGACCTGCTTGACGAAGAACATGTGGCGCGACGAGGCGCCGATGCGCTCCGCCACCGCGGGCGAGGCCGCGAGCATCATCACGTAGCCGAAGGCGATCAGCGTCATCAGCGCCGCCAGCGTCCAGCGGTCGACTGTCCACCACCAGCGGCCCAGGACGGACGTGTCGGAGCGGGAGAAGGCCATCAGGCGGCCCTTCCATTCGTCGTGGCGATGGCGCGCGCCAGGTCGCGGAAGCGGTCCCCGCGCGCGTCGAAGCCGGTGAACTGGTCCCAGGAGGCGCAGGCCGGCGAGAGCAGCACGACAGGCGCCGCGCCGCCGAAGGCCGCGGCGGCCGCGGCCGGCACCGCGGCATCGAGCGTGCCGGCGATCTCATGCGGCACGCCATGCGCCGCCAGCGTGCGCGCCAGCACCGGCGCATCGCGCCCGATCAGGAAGGCGCGCGCGATGCGGGGGAACAAGGGAACCAGGCTGTCGACGCCGCCCTCCTTGGCCTCGCCGCCGGCGATCCACACGACGCGGTCATAGGCGGCGAGCGCACGCGCCGCGCTGTCCGCATTGGTCGCCTTGCTGTCGTTGACGAACACAACGCCGCGCGTCTGCGCCACACGCTCGAGGCGATGCGGCAGCCCGGCGAAGGTCATCAGCCCCGCGGCGATCTCATCACGCGCCAGCCCGAGCACACGACACGACGCAACAGCCGCCGCCGCATTCTGCGCATTGTGGCTGCCCGGCAGAGCGCGCGCGTCGCGAAGGTCGCACAGCGCGCCATCATCGTCGCGCAGCACGTGCCCTTCGGCCCACACACCACCGGGCTGCGGCGTGAGGCCTGAAATCGGCACGATCCGCGCTGCCAGCCCGGCGGCCATCGCCGCCGTCATCGCATCATCCTGGCCCAGCACCGTGACATCCCCGCGCGACTGCCGCGCGAAGATTCGCGCCTTGGCAGCGGCATAGCCGGCCATGTCGCCATGGCGGTCGAGGTGATCGGCGCTGAGGTTCAGCATGACAGCCACGTTGAAGCGCAGCGTGGCGATTCGCTCCAACATGTAGGACGACATTTCGAGGGTATAGACCCCCTCGGACCCCAAGATGTTGAGTGACAGGGCCGGCGGGCCGAGATTGCCCCCCACTTCAGCCTCGCGCCCCGCACCCGTCAGCAGGTGGTGGATCAGCGCCGTGGTGGTGGATTTCCCGTTGGTGCCCGTGACGCCGACGAAGCGCGCGCGCGACTGCGCGGCGAGCACCGCGCGATACAGGAATTCCACGTCAGACAGGATCGGCGCGCCGGCCGCGCGCGCCGCATCGGCCGCCGGATGCGCGCGCGGCAACAGATGCGCGATGCCCGGCGAGAGCAGCAGCGCATCGGCGCGGAAACGACCCTCGGACGGATCGCGCAAGGTCAGCCCCGCGGCCGCGGCAGCGCGGCGCTGCGCCTCGCCATCATCCCAGGCCTCGACCTCCGCGCCCCACTCCGACAGGCGCAACGCCGCCGGCAGCCCGGCACGGCCGAGCCCGACGACGGCGATGCGTGCGCCCAGGAAGGGGGTGAAGGGCGGGGCCGGCATGCTCATCGAATCTTCAGCGTGCTGAGGCCGACGAGGGCGAGGATCATCGCGATGATCCAGAAGCGGATGACGATGGTCGCCTCCGCCCAGCCCTTCTTCTCGAAGTGGTGGTGCAGTGGCGCCATCAGGAACACGCGCCGACCGGTGCGCTTGAACCAGAAGACCTGGATGATGACCGAGACGGTCTCGACCACGAACAGCCCGCCGACGATCGCCAGCACGATCTCGTGCTTGGTCGCGACCGCCAGCGCGCCCAGCGCGCCACCCAGCGCCAGCGACCCGGTATCCCCCATGAACACCGCCGCCGGCGGGGCGTTGAACCACAGGAAGCCGAGTGCGGCGCCGATCAGCGCCGAGGCGAAGACCGCGAGCTCACCGGTGCCCGGCACGTAGTGCAGCTGCAGGTAGTCGGCGAAGATGCGGTTGCCGACGAGATAGGCGATCAGCGCGAACACCGCCGCCGCGATCATCACCGGCACGATCGCCAGGCCATCCAGCCCGTCGGTCAGGTTCACCGCATTCGACGACCCCATCATCACCAGCATGCCCACCAGCGGGAACAGCAGGCCGAAGGGGATCAGCAGCTCCTTGAACACCGGCACGGCCAGCGTGTCCGCGAGCGGGCCGGGCATCAGCCAGGTGATCCAGACCGCCGCCACCAGGCCGAGCCCGGCCTGCACCGCCAGCTTCATCCGCCCCGACACGCCCTTGGTGTTGCGCTTGGTCACCTTCAGCCAGTCATCGGCGAAGCCCAGCGCGCCGTAGCCCACGGTCACCAGCAGCACCGCCCAGACCATCCCCGAGCGCAGGTCGGCCCACAGCAGCGTCGAGACCGCGAGGGCGAGCAGGATCATCACCCCGCCCATGGTCGGCGTGCCCTTCTTCTCGATCAGGTGGCGCTCGGGGCCGTCGTCGCGGATCGGCTGGCCACCGCGCTGGAAGGACCGCAGCCAGCGGATGATGGCGCTGCCGAAGACCAGGCAGATCAGCAGCGCCGTCATCGCCGCCGCGCCGGCCCGGAAGGTGTGGTAGCGCGCCAGGTTGAAGAGCTGGAATTCGTCGGCGAGGGGAAACAGGAAATTGTAGATCATGCGGGCGGGCTTTCGGTCAGCGCGTGCACCACGGCCTTCATGCCGGTGGCGAGGCTGCCCTTCACGAGGATGGTGTCGCCGTCGCGCAGCGCGGCGCGGACCAGCGGGGCGAGGTCGATCGAGGTCTCCCGCCAGCCGCCGACCATCGCCGGCGGCAGGGCATCGAGCGTATGGCGCATCAGCGGCGCGCAGGCGAAGACCAGGTCTGCGGCATCGCGCAGATGCGGCGCGAGGTCGCGATGCTCGTTCTCCGCGAAGTCGCCGAGCTCGCCCATCTGGCCGAGCGCCGCGATGCGCCGCCGCGCCGGCAGCAGCTTCAGCAGCGCCAGCGCGGCGCGCATCGACGGCGGCTGGCCGTTATAGGCCTCGTCGAGCAGCAGCGCCGTCCCGCCATCGGGGGTCGCGATGCGGCGCCGGTCGCCGCGGCCGGGCAGGGCGCGGAATTCGGCCAGCGCCGCCGCCCCCATGGCGATGTCGGCGCCGATCGCCGCCGCCGCCGCAAGGGCAGCGACCGCGTTGCGCGCCATGTGCAGCCCTGGCGTGCCAAGGCGAAACTCCACCCGCGTGCCGAGGATCTCCGCCGCGATGTCGCTGCCCTCGGCGTCGGCGGCGATGCGGGTGGCGCGGGCATCGCCGCCCTCGCCGAAGGTCAGCACGCGCGCCGTGGCGGCGGCGGCGCGCAGGATCGGCAGCTGCGGGCTGTCGGCGGGCAGGATGGCGATGCCGCCTGGCTCCAGCCCCTCGGCGATCGAGCCCTTCTCGCGCGCGATCGCCTCCAGGCTGCCCATGTGGCCGATATGCGCGGCCTCGATCGCGGTGATCAGCGCGACATGCGGGCGGGCGAGGCGGGCCAGCGGCGCGATCTCGCCGGGATGGTTCATGCCGATCTCGATGACCGCGAAGGCGCTGTCGCGCGGCGTGCGGGCCAGGGTCAGCGGCACGCCCCATTGGTTGTTGTACGACGCGACCGCGGCATGCGTCGCACCGCTGGCGGCGAGGATGGCGCGCAGCATCTCCTTGGTGCTGGTCTTGCCGACCGAACCGGTGACGGCGATGACGCGCGCCGCGCTGCGCGTCCGCCCGGCGGCACCGAGCGCCGTCAGGCCCGCCAGCGTATCGCCCACCCGCAGCAGCGGGGCATCGGCTGCGACACCCGGCGGATCGCAATCCACCAGCGCCGCCGCCGCGCCCCTGTCCAGCGCCTGCGCCACGAAATCATGGCCGTCGCGCGCATCGCGCAGCGCGACGAACAGGTCGCCCGTCGCGATCGAGCGCGTGTCGATCGACAGGCCGGTCACCGCGACATCGGCCGCGAGCGTGCCACCCGTGGCGGCGCGCAGTTCCGCGCTCGTCCATAGCGGGGTCATGGCGTCACGCCCGCGAGGCGGCGCACCACCGCGACATCGTCGAAGGGGTGGATGATGCCGGCGATCTCCTGGCCGCTCTCATGCCCCTTGCCGGCCACCGCGAGCACGTCGCCGGGGCGCAGCTCCGCCAGCGCCGCGGCGATCGCCGTCTCGCGCGCGCCGGCATCGATCGCGCCAGGCGCACCGGCCAGCACGGCGGCGCGGATCGCCGCGGCGTCCTCGCTGCGCGGATTGTCGTCGGTGACCCAGACGCGATCGGCGCCGGCCGCCGCGGCGGCGCCCATCAGCGGGCGCTTGCCCGGGTCGCGGTCACCGCCGGCGCCGAACAGCATGTGCAGGCGCCCGGCGGTGTGCGGGCGCAGCGCCCCCAGCAGCCGCACCAGCGCATCCGGCGTATGTGCGTAGTCCACATAGACCGCGGCGCCGTTGCCGAGCACGGCGGCGCGCTCCATCCGCCCGCGCACGCCGGCCAGCCGCGGCAGCGCGGCGAAGACATTGTCGGCAGGCAGCCCGGCCCCCACCGCCAGCGCGGCCGCCAGCAGCGCATTGTCGGCCTGGAAGCGGCCGGGCAGCGGCAGCAGCACCTGGTGGCGCGCGCCGAAGGCTTCGACCAGCAGCGCCTGGCCGTCCGGCAGCGGGCGCGCCGCCAGCAGGCGGACCGCGTCGCCATCCTCGCCCACCGTGAGCAGGCGCAGCCGACGCTTCGCGGCGATGGCGCGCAGCGCCTCCAGGGTCGACGGCTCCATGCCGGTGACGGCGGCCGCGACGGCGCCCGTCGGCAGCAGCGTGTCGAACAGCCGCAGCTTGGCGGCACGATAGGCCTGGATCGACCCGTGATAGTCGAGGTGGTCGCGCGTCAGGTTGCTGAATCCCGCCGCCGCAAGCACCACGCCATCGAGCCGCCGCTGGTCGAGCCCGTGCGACGACGCCTCCATCGCCGCCGCGCCGATGCCCGCGCGCGCCAGGGCGGCCAGCGTCGCATGCAGCGCGACCGGGTCGGGCGTGGTCAGCGAGGGTCCGGGCGGGAAGCCCTCCGCCACCAGGCCGAGCGTGCCGAGCGATGCCGCACGCTCACCGCAGCCGCTCCAGATCTGCCGCAGGAAATCGACCGTGCTGGTCTTGCCGTTGGTGCCCGTGACGGCCACCACGCTGCGCGGTTGCGCGCCATGGAAGGCGGCGGCCATCAGCGCCAGCGTGCGCCGCGGGTCGTCACTGGCGATCAGCGGGCGCACCGGCACGCCCGGCGGCCATTCGGTGCCGGCGGGCGCGATCACCGCCGCCGCGCCGCGTTCCACCGCATCGGCGATGAAGGCGCGCCCATCGGCGCGCAGGCCGGGCAGCGCGGCGAAGACCATGCCGGGTGCGACGGCGCGGCTGTCGGCGGTGAGGCCGGCAATCGCCGCATCCTCCGACAGGCCGGGAAGGCCGGCGCGGCGCATCATCTCACCGAGGCGCAAGGCCGGCCTCCCGCTGCGGCGTCGCAGCGGCGGGCGTGGCGGCAGGGCGCGGCGCGGCAGGCTGGGCGGCAGGGCGCGCCGCCGGGCGCGGCGTGGTGGCCGCCGGCACGGCGATGCCCGGGATGCCGCGCCCGTTCATCGGTGCGGCGAGCGCGCGCTGGATCTCCGGCGTGGCGGGTTCGGGCAGCATGCCGAGGATCGGCGCGATGCGCTGCACCACCATCCCCGCCGCCGGCGCGGCCACCCAGCCGGCGGTGGCGAAGCCGTGGCTGCGCGCGTTGGGCTTGGGTTCGTCGACCATGACGTAGATCGCGTAGCGCGGCGCATGCATCGGGAAGGCGCCGACGAAGGCGGCGATGCGCTTGTTCTCGAGGTAGCCCCCGCGCGGGCCGGTCTTCTGCGCCGTGCCGGTCTTGCCGCCCACGAAATACCCCGGCACCTCGGCCGAGCGGCCCGACCCGTCGGTCACCACCAGGCGCATGAAGCGGCGCATCAGGTCGGATGTGCGTTCGCTGAGCACGCGCGTGCCCTCGCGCTCGACGCCGGGCTGCTGCCACAGGATGGTCGGCTGGCGCAGGATGCCGCCGTTGACGATGGTGGCACCCGCGGTCGCGACATGCAGCGGCGTCACGGAAATCCCGTGCCCGAAGCCGATCGTCATGGTGTTGAGCTCGCGCCAGGTGCGCTGGCCGGGCACCAGCGGCAGCGCCGTTTCCGGGATCTCGATGCGCATGCGCGAGGTCATGCCCATGCGCTGCATGAATTCGCGGTGGCGGTTCACGCCCACCGCCGCGGCCATGTGCGCCGAGGCGAGGTTGGACGAATAGGCCAGGATCTCCGGCAGCGCGAGCCAACGGTTCTTGCCGCGATAGTCGTTGATCTCGTGCCGCCCGACGCGGATCGGGCGCGAGGCATCGTAGCCGCCCCAGGGCTGCACCGTGCCGTAGTCGAGTGCCATCGCCGCGGTCAGCAGCTTGAAGGTCGAACCCGGTTCGTACACGCCGACGGTCACGCGGTTGAACCGCTGGTCCACCGTGGCGGCGCCGACATCATTGGCGTCGTAGTCGGGCAGGCTGACCATGGCCAGCACTTCGCCGGTATGGACATCCATCACCACGCCGGCGCCGCCGATGCCGTTGAATTCCGTGATGCCGCGCTGCACCGCGTCGCGCAGCGCCAGCTGCACGCGGATATCCAGCGACAGGCGCAGGCGTTCATTGGCCTGGGTGCGCAGGCGTTCGTCGTGGAAGCGTTCCACGCCGGCAATGCCCTGGCCGTCCACGTCGACGCCGCCGATGATGTGCGCGGCGGTGCGGCCCTGCGGGAAGTAGCGGCGCTCCGCTTCCTCGAAGTGCAGGCCGGGGATGCCCAGCGCATTGACCTGGGCGACCTCGCGCGGGGTCAGCGCACGCGCGATATAGGCGAATTGCCGCTCGCCGGTCAGCCGTGCCACCAGGCGCTCGCGGTCGAGCTGCGGCAGCACGCGGCGCAGGCGGTCGGCGACCTCACCTGGATTGTCGATCTGCCGGGGGTTCGCATAGAGCGCGGTCAGCGGCAGCGACACCGCGAGGATCTCGCCATTGCGGTCGGTTACGGTGGCGCGCGCGACGGGCGCCTCGGCGGCCGGCGCGGGCGGGCGCGACAGCGCGGCGGCGCGGCGGCCTTCCGCGGGATTCAGCACCGTCGCCATGGCCAGCTTCAGCGCCACCGCACCGAACAGGCCGGCGAAGCCGAAGGCGGCGATCACCAGCCGGCCGCGCGTGCGTTCCAGGATGGCGCGGCGCATCAGGTCGGGCTGCGTGACGCGCACCAGCGTGCGTGCCGGGGCCTCGGTCGCGGCGGCGCGGCGCAGGACCGGGCTGCTCGCGGGCACCGCGTCGGGTTGCGGGGGGCGCATCGTCACCGGGGGCGGGACGACGGTCATGCCGCGCGTTCCATCGCCGACGCGCGCCGGCGGCCCGCAGAGATCGGGATGCGGCGCATCAGCGGGCGCCCGGCAGCGTCGCCGCCGCGGCGCGCGCGATCGGCACCGGCGGCGCGAGGGTGGGGCCGCTGCCACCCAGCGAGGAGACGATGGCCGGCGCGGTGATCGGCGCGGCGACGCGCTGCGCTGCGATGGCGGCGGCCGGGCGTTCGACATGCAGCGCGGCGCGCACGGGGGCGGGCGGTGGCGCCGGGCGCGGCGCGACGGCGCGCCGCCATCCTGCGGCCCTGCTCCCATCGGCGGTTGTCGGCCTCCGCCGCTACGCCTCGTTTCCCCCACTGCCGGCGGCGCCGCTCATCGGTGCCCCGCGCCGCCCCGCTCTCTGCCTGCCTTACCCGACCG
>NZ_CAKKLX010000019.1 GCF_918698155.1 Roseomonas sp. CECT 9278 | reverse complement strand
GACGGGAACTACAAACTGCATGTCGTGGGCAGCTTGAGATGGGTATAAGGGACAGTACCTGGCCGCGCTGCCGCCGGCGCCGGCGCCGCTCGGGCCGGCGGACCGCGCCGCGCTGGCCCGCGCCGCCGCCTATGCCGCGCTGGCCGGCCAGGACGATGTGCTGGCCGCGCTGCGGGAGGCGCATGGCGCGCGCATGGCCGACGGCCCGCTGGCCGAGGCCTTCGACATGCTGACCGCCGATCCGTTGCGCGGCGTGGCCGACCTGCCGCGGCTGCAACGGGAGCTCGGCGTGCTGCGGGTGCTGCCGACGCGGCTGGAGGCCTTGCGGGCGGGCGTGCAGGTCGCGCGCTGAGTTGCGCGTCCCCCGGGTGGGGGGACTGCAATTTTTCCGGTTACCGGCTACGATTTTTCCCCCAAGGGGGTGAATTTCACTTGCGCCCGGGGACCCCTTGCCTCATATCGCGCGGCCGTTGACCCAAATGGTCGGACTTCCCCGACCGCCCTGGTCATCTGCTGGCTGGAAGGAGCCCTCACATGGATGCTCTCGTCCAACCGGGGATGGTCTCGGATTTGCCGAGCGACACCCGGAACATTGACGAAGACCGCTCGGTGCACCCCGAGAAGGATTACTTCATCGCGCGCAACGGCGTTCGCTACGCCGGGACGCATGTGATCATCGACCTGTGGGGGGCGACGAACCTCGACGACCCCGACCACATCGATGCCGTGCTGCGCGAGGCCGCGCTGGCGACGGGTGCCACGATCCTGCACGGGCATTTCCATCACTTCTCGCCCAATGGCGGGGTGTCGGGCGTGCTGGTGCTGGCCGAGAGCCACGTGTCGATCCATTCGTGGCCGGAACGCGACTATGCGGCGCTGGACATCTTCGTCTGCGGCGAATGCGACCCGTACAAGGCGCTGCCGGCGCTCAAGCGCGGCTTCCTGCCCGAGCGCGTGCAGCTGGCCGAGCACAAGCGCGGCCTGATCGGGTAAGGCCGCGACGCATCGACGTCGTGACAGGGGCCGGGTGGCATCGCCCGGCCCTTTCGCTTGATGGGGGATCGCCGCGATGGCCTATGACCTCTGGGTGAACGAGACGCTCTACGAAGCCTGGGGCCAGCGCTTCCGGGTGAAGCGCGAGCTCGCGCGCGTGACGTCCGGCTTCCAGGACATCCTGATCTTCGAGAGCGAGACGCATGGCCGCGTCATGATGCTCGACGGCGTGGTGCAGATCACCGAGGCGGATGAGTTCTCCTACCAGGAGATGATCGCCCATGTGCCGCTGCTGGCGCATGGCGATGCGAAGAACGTGCTGATCATCGGCGCCGGCGATGGCGGGGTGCTCAAGCGCGTGCTGCAGCACCGCACCGTGCAGCGCGCCGTGATGGTCGAGATCGATGGCGAGGTGATCCGCCTGGCCAAGGAGCACCTGCCGGGCATCGGTGGCGATGCGTGGGACGATCCGCGCGCGCAGGTGCTGGTGGCGGATGGCATCGACTACGTGCGCCGCGCGCCGGATGCGTCCTTCGACGTGGTGATCGTCGATTCCACCGACCCGATCGGCGTGGGCGAGGTGCTGTTCACCGATGAATTCTACGCCAACTGCGCGCGGCTGCTCGGCCCGCGCGGCATCGTGGTGAACCAGTGCGGCGTGCCGGCCATGCAGGCCGACGAGCTGCGCGAGACGTCGATCCGCCGCGGCCAGGCCTTCCCGGACATCTGGGCGTATCTGGCGGCCGTGCCGACCTATGTCGGCGGCTTCATGACGCTGGGCTGGGCCGGCAAGGACGCCGCCTGCCGCGCCGTGCCGGTCGAGACAATCCGCGCCCGCGCGCAGGCCGCCGGCATCCTGGGGACCACGCGCTACTGGACGCCCGAGATCCACGCCGGCGCCTTCCACCTGCCGCCCTATATCGCTGAGCACCTGCCGGCGCGCTGACGCCGTTCAGGCGAGTTCCGCCGCGGGCAGCGCGAGGAAGCGGTCGCGGTCGAAGCGTTCGGCGAAGACCTGCTCCAGGCTTTCCGCGGCGGCGCGGCGGGCCTGGAGGAAGCCGGGCGTATCGGCGCCGGCCTTGGTCGATTCGCTCGCCTCGCGCCGCAGCGTCTCCATGTCGTTGCGCAAGGTCGTCTCCGCTTCGGCCGGCAGCAGCTTGCCCACCACATACACGCCCTGCGACAGACCCAGCACCGAGAGCATCTCCGGCGGCAGGGTGAAGGCGGCGAGGTCCGCCACGCCGTTCACCACCAGCGCCACCAGCGCGAAGCCGGTGAAGGCGAAGGCCTGCAGGCGCGTCACGTCCAGCTCACCGCCGCCGCCCAGCACGTCGCGCAGGCTGGGCATCGGTTCGGCCACGCTGACCACCTGGCCGCCGAACAGGATGCGCCGATGCGCCGCCAGCAGCGGGCGACGCAGCGCGGCGGCGCGCGCGAAGGCCGACCCGCCCGCGGTGATGCCCAGGAGGGCCAGGATGTCGTTGGACAATCCGGCGAAGGCCCCGGTGCGCAGGAAGACGTAGAACACCACGCCGATCACCGCGAAGGACAGCACCAGCAATTGCAGCCGACCGAGGCTGCCGGCCCCGAGCGCATCCTGCGAGATGAACACCGGGTCGAGCGAGCGCAGCCCCTTGGCCAGCAGGCGGTCGCGATTGGCCGGCTTCAGCGCCGTGCGCCAGCTGGCGCGTTCGCTCGGCGGCGCGCCGCCGATGCGCAGCCACCATTCATGCAGCTTGCGCCGGTTCTCGCGCGCCGCGACATAGGCCGCGAGCAGCCAGAACCCGGCCAGCGCCGCGAAGGTGATGGCGCGCGACAGGCCGAGCGGTGCCACCGAGACCTGCACCGTGCCGTAGCCGATCAGCCGGTGGTCGGCCGTGCAGGCCGCCACCACGATGTGCCAGCCCTCGCCGAACCAGCCGCTGCGGTTGGGTGGCATGTGGACGGTGATGGTGGCGCGGTCGTCGCGCCGTTCGTCGACGCCGACCAGGATCGCCGCGCGGGCGACATCGGGGGGCACCGCGACCGTCCGGCCCAGCGCGTCGCGCCGGTCGCGCTTGCGCACCACGTCATCGGCCGTGCGTGCCGCGCCGATGAAATAGGCCTGTTGCCAGCCCGGCAGGTCTTCCTTGAGCGCGGTCGCCGCGCGCATCAGTTCCATGCGCAGCGAGCCGGAGGAGGCGGCGCTGTAGCGCCCCGCCGCCATCGGCAGCACGGGCGTCTCGCTGCCCTGGGCCGGGCGTGAATCGATGGTGCGCGCGAGCAGCGCCCAGTGGTCGAGCCGCGCGCCGTCGGGGGCGCGGCAGGCCGCCGCGGGGCGTGGCGCACGGGCGCCGGCCTCGATCGACAGGGCCGCGCCGGCCGGCAGCTCGGCCCCGGCGGGTGCCATGGCCGCGGACAGGATCAGGACCACCAGCATCCATCGCATGGCG
This sequence comes from Roseomonas sp. CECT 9278, assembly GCF_918698155.1. GTDB lineage: Bacteria > Pseudomonadota > Alphaproteobacteria > Acetobacterales > Acetobacteraceae > Neoroseomonas. The sequence goes on along the minus strand of NZ_CAKKLX010000019.1, from coordinate 86,625 downwards.
CGGCCTCCGGCGCTGCATGCGTGCTACGCCGTTGCGGGCAGGCCCGATGTGACGCGGCTCACGTGCCGACGAAGCCCTGCACCAGCGATGCCGAGACCAGCCGCCAGCCATCGACCAGCACGAAGAAGATCAGCTTGAAGGGCAGCGCCACCACGGATGGCGGCAGCATCATCATGCCCAGCGACATCAGGACGCTGGCGACCACCATGTCGATCACCAGGAAGGGCAGGAAGATCAGGAAGCCGATCTCGAAGGCGCGCTTCAGCTCGCCGACCATGAAGGCGGGCACCAGGGCGCGCCAGGGTGCGGCTTCGGCGCTGGCGGGTGCGGGCAGGTTCGCCAGGTCGAGGAAATGCGCGAGGTCGTCCTCGCGCACCTGGGCGGCCATGAAGCGGCGGAAGGGCTCGGCGGCGGCTTCGAGGCCGGCGATCTCCCCGATGCGTCCTTCCGAGAGCGGTTGCAGCCCCTGCGCCCAGGAGGCCTCGAAGACCGGCTGCATGACGAAGAAGGTGAGGAACAGCGCCAGCCCGACCAGCACAGGGTTGGGCGGGATGCCCTGCGCGCCGATCGCGCTGCGCAGCAGGGCCAGCACGATGACGATGCGGGTGAAGGCGGTCGCCATCACCAGCAGGGAGGGGGCGAGCGAGAGCAGCCCGATCAGCGCGGTCAGTTGCACCAGCCGCGAGGTGGCGCCCGCCTGGCCCGCCTGGCCGAGGTCGATCGCGACCGATTGCGCCAGCGCCGCGCCGGGCAGCAGCAAGGCGATGACGACCAGCGCGCGGATCATGCCGCGCGCTCCGGCAGCCAGCCGACCACCTGGTCCTGGGTGCCGCCGGTCAGCAGCAGCACCTCGCGCCCGTCGCAGCGCACCAGCACCAGGCGCCGCCGCGGGTCGATCGCCAGGGTTTCCTGCACGCCCAGGCGCGCGCCGGGCTTCGCCGCCGGCGCGAAGCCGCTGGCGCGCAGCAGCCGCGCGCCAAGCAGCACCAGCCCGATCACCGCGAGAAGCGATGCCGCCGCCGTCAGCCAATGGGAGATGTCGGGGGTCATGCCGCGGCCTCCTGCCGGCGGGGTGGGTGGGTCAGGGTGGTGCCAGCCCGGTTCGCAGCCGGTCGAGCGCGCGCACGAGGGCTTCGAGGCGCAGCCGCACATCCCGCGCCGCGCCCTTGGGCACCGCGAGGGAGGCCGCGCAGATGCGCCCGACCTCGGCCTCCAGCCCCGCCAGGTCGATGCGGCGGCGTTCGTTGGCCAGCGCCTCGGCGACGGCAAGCGTCGCCTCCATCGCTTCGATGGCGGCCACCAGGACGGCGGTGTGCCGTGCCTTTCCCGAATGTTCGCCCACGCTTCCCGGTCGCGTCATGGGGCGCAGTCAACACGGTCCTGGTTACCGCGGCGTTGCCGGCCGGGCCGGGCCACCGGAGGCGGCCACCGGCGACCGGGGTCACGCAACGCGCATTAACCGAACCTTCGGCGGCGGCGTGCGACGCCTGTGCGTATGGACCCGACCCGCACCGGCACCGTTGCCCTCGCCGAAAGCCGCATGAGATGGCTCGATGCGCGCCAGCGCGTGCTGTCGCAGAACGTGGCCAATGCCGATACGCCGGGGTTCCGGCCATCGGACCTGCGGCCCTTCGGCCAGGCGGTGTCGGCCGCGCTGATGCAGACCAATCCGCGACACCTGGGCCCGGCCGGCGGCGCCGATCCGCGCGCGCGCGCCGAACGGCGGCTGGCCGATCGCAGCATGGACGGCAACGGCGTGGCGCTCGACCGCGAGGCGATCCGCATCGCCGATACCGAGACGGCGCACGCGCTGGCGGTCGGGCTGCACCGGCGCTTCCTCGGGATGTTCCGCACCGCGCTCGGGCGCAATACGTAAGGGGGCACGATCATGGATCTGGACCGCGCGCTGCGCATCTCGGCCGCCGGCATGCAGGCGCAATCGACCCGGCTGCGGGTGGTGGCGGAGAACCTCGCGAACCGCGACAGCACGGCGGAGGTCGCCGGCGGCGACCCGTATCGCCGCAAGACCGTCACCTTCCGCAACCGCATGGACCGCGAGCTCGGCACGCCGCTGGTGGCGGTCAGCCGCGTCGGCACGGCGGCCGGCGACTTCCCGGTGCGCCACGACCCGTCGCACCCGGCCGCCGATGCGCGCGGCTATGTCCGCACGCCCAATGTCGACAGCCTGGTCGAGACGATGGACATGCGCGAGGCGCAGCGGTCCTACGCCGCCAACCTGTCGGTGCTGGAAGTCACCCGCGGGATGCTGACCCGCACGATCGAGGCGCTGCGCGGATGAGCATTCCGCTCGCCCCCGCCGGCGCCGCCGCGGCCTATCGCGCCGCCGATGCGCTGCCCAATGCGGCGTCGCCGACCGGCGGCGCGGGCTTCGGCGCGGCGCTGACCCGCGCGATGGAACAGGCGGTCGAGGTCGGGCGCGAGGCCGATGCCGTATCGACCCGTGCGCTGACCGGGCAGGGCAGCGTGACCGACGTGGTGCTCGCCGTGGGCCGTGCCGAACTGACCTTGCAGACCGCCGTGGCGGTGCGCGACCGCGTGGTCGCCGCCTACCAGGACGTGATGCGGATGCCGATCTGATGCGGCCCGTGGCGCTGCCGGATGGCGCCGCGCGCGGGCCTGGCGGGCATCCGGCGCGGCGTGCCGCGATGCGCCGCGGCTGCACCCATGCCATGAGGTAGCGCCATGACAACCCTGCGCCGGAAAAAGGTCCGGCGGTGAACGAGGTCGCTCTCGCAGGACGCGAGGCGCTGTGGGTCGCGCTGCAGATCGGCGGGCCGCTGCTGGTGCTCATGCTGATCGCCGGGTTGGTCATCGCGGTGCTGCAGGCGCTGACCCAGGTGAACGAGGCGACGCTGGGCTTCCTGCCGAAGGTGGCGGTGCTGGCCGGCGCGCTGGTGCTGCTCGGGCCGTTCATGGCGGGCGTGCTGCGCGGCTATGCGGGCAGCCTGTTCCAGGCGGTGGTCGATGTCGGGCTGAAGGGCTGAGGCGTGAGCGAGGCGGAGCTCCTCGCCGCGCTGCCGGTGCTGGCCTTCCAGGCGGTGCTGGCCTTCGCGCGGCTGGGGGCGGCGGTGATGCTGCTGCCGGGGCTGGGCGAGGAGGAGGTGCCGGCGACGATCCGCCTTGGCCTGGGGCTGGCGCTGGTGCTGGTGCTGCTGCCGGGGCTGGCGCCGGGCTTGCCCGCGGCGCCGGACAGCGTGGGCGAATCGCTGCGGCTGATCCTGCTGGAGGTGCTGGTCGGGCTGTGGCTCGGCGGGCTGGCGCGGCTGGCGATGATGGCGATGGCGGTGGCGGGGCAGATGATCGCGCTGCTGCTGGGCCTGGCGCAGGCGATGGTGCCGGACCCGACGCTGGGCGGGCTCGGCACCGCGCCGGGGCGGCTGCTGTCGCTGGCGGCGGTGGTGGTGGTGCTGTCCACCGGGCTTTATGCGATCCCGCTGCGCGCGCTGGCGGAATCCTACGCGCTGCTGCCGCCGGGCGATCCGTTCCCGGCGGGCGCGGGGGCCGAGGCCTTCGCGCAGGCGGCCGGCGACAGCCTGGCCTTGTCGCTGCGCCTGGCGGCGCCCTTCGTGGTGGCGGCCATCATCATCAACGTGGCGCTCGGGCTGCTGGCGCGCATCGCGCCGCAGGTGCAGGTGTATTTCGTCGCGATCCCGGGGCAGGTGCTGCTGGGCCTCGCGCTGCTGGGGGCGGTGATGCCGGCCTTGCTGGGCGCCTTCGGCGAGGCGGCGCGCGCCGCCTTCCTGTCGCTGCCCGGGCTGCGCTGACCCATGGCCGAGGGCGGCGCGCAGGGCGGCGAGGCGGAAGACCGCACGGAAGCCGCCACGCCGCGGCGCCTCGAGAAGGCGCGCGAGGATGGGCAGGTTGCTGTTTCGCGCGAACTGGCCGGCTTCGGCGCGCTGGGCGGTGGCGTGCTGGGGCTGATGGTCGCGCTGCCGCCGGCAGGGGCCGAGATGCTGCGCGGCCTGCGTGCCGTGCTGGAACGCGCGCACGAGATCCCGCCGATGGTTGCCGCGGTCGAGCTCGGCCGGCTGGGGATGCTGGCGGCGCTGCCGGCCGCGGTGCTGGCGGGTGCCGGGGCGCTGGTCGCGACGCTGTTGCAGACGCGCGGGCTGGTCTCGGCCAAGGGGCTGACGCCGCAGGTCTCGCGCATCAACCCGCTGGCGGCGCTGAAGCGGCTGTTCGGGCCGGAGGGCGCAATCGAGTTTCTCCGCACGCTGGTCAAGCTGGGCCTGGTGGGGGCGGCGCTGTGGTGGGCGCTGGGCGATCCGGCGGCGCTGGCGGGGCTGCTGTACCAGCCGCCGGCGGTGCTGCTGGCGGCCGGCGGGCGGGCGGCGATCGACCTGGCGCTGGCCGCGCTGGCGGCCTTCGCGGCGATCGCGGCGCTCGATTGGCTGTGGGTGCGCTGGCGGCACCTGCACAAGCTGCGCATGAGCCGGCAGGACCTGAAGGAGGAATCGCGCGAGAGCGAAGGCGACCCGCAGATCAAGGGCCGGTTGCGGCAGTTGCGCCAGCAGCGCGCGCGCGGGCGCATGATGGCCGCGGTGCCCAGGGCCGCCGTGGTGGTGACCAACCCGACGCACTTCGCCGTCGCGCTGGCCTATGAGCAGGGCAGTTCGGCCGCGCCGCGCATCGTGGCCAAGGGTGCGGATGCCGTGGCGGCGCGCATCCGCGCGCTGGCCGATGAGAACCGCGTGCCGATCGTGTCCAATCCGCCACTCGCGCGCGCGCTGTTTCGGCTGGACCTGGATGCGGAAATCCCGGCCGAGCATTATCAGGCGGTGGCCGAGATCATCGCCTATGTCTGGCGGCTCGGCGGGCGGGGGCCAACGGCGTGACGGATCGCGACCACGAGGCATCGGCGTTTCGCCGGTTGTTCGAGGCAGAGGAGACGGCGGGGCTCGCGGTGCTCGACACCGGCGGGCGCATCCGGCTGGCGAATCGCGCGCTGGCGGAGATCTGCGGCGCGGCGCCCGCGGCGGGGCAGCCGGGCGAGGCGCTGTTCGTGGAGGATTCGCGCGCCGCCGTGGCGGGCGCGATCGCCGCGGCGCTGGCCGGGCCGGGGGCGCCGGCGGCGGTGGCGGCGCGCATCGCCAATGCCGCGCTGCCGCCCGATGCGAGCTTCGAGGTCGCCTGCCGCCCGCTGCGCGGCGAACCGGGCGCGCTGATGCGCGTGGTCGACGTGACCGCGCGGCGGCGCATGCAGGCGCAGATGGAGGAAGGCGCGCGCCTGCAATCCATCGGCCAATTGGCCGGCGGCGTGGCGCATGACTTCAACAACCTGCTGGCCGCGATCTCGGGCGCGGCGGAGGCGGCGCTGGCGCGCGGGCCCGAGAGCGAGACGGCGGAGGACCTGCGCCAGATCCTCGACAGCGCGGGGCGCGGCGCGCGGCTGGTGCGGCAGTTGCTGGCCTTCGCCAGCCGGCAGGCGCTGGCGCCGCGGGTGGTGGCGCTGGGCGCCGCGGTCGAGGCGATGGCGCCGCTGCTGACGCGCCTGCTGGGCGCACGCCAGGCGCTGGTGCTGGAACTCGAAGCGCCGGGGCCGCGCGCGCGGGTCGATCCGTCGCAGCTCGACCAGGCGCTGCTGAACCTGGTGGTGAATGCGCGCGACGCCATGCCGGAGGGCGGCACCATCCGCATCGGCCTGGCCGCGGTGGAGCTGGCGGCGGAGGAGGTGACGCAGGGCGCGGTGATCCCGCCCGGCGCCTGGGCGGTGCTGAGCGTGGCCGACCAGGGCGGCGGCATTGCGCCGGCGCTGCTGCCGCGCATCTTCGAACCCTTCTTCACGACGCGGCGCGGGCAGGGCGGGACCGGGCTGGGGCTGTCCACGGTGCTGGGCATCCTGCGGCAATCGGGCGGGCATGTGTCGGTCGCCTCGGAGCCCGGGCGCGGCACCGTGTTCCGCTTGTGGTTCCCGCGCAGCGAGGCGGCGGCGGTGGCCGATGCCGCACCGGCCGCCGGGCTGCCCGCGGCGGAATCGCGCCGCGTGCTGCTGGTCGAGGACGAGCCGCCATTGCGGATGCTGGCGCGCCGCGCCCTGGTCGGCGCCGGGCACGAGGTGCAGGTGGCGGAGGATGCCGAGGCCGCGCTCGCGGTGATCGAGGGTGGCTTCGTGCCGGAGGTGCTGGTGACCGACGTGACGATGCCCGGCGAGATGGACGGGCTGGCGCTGGCGGAGGCGTTGCAGGCGCGGCTGCCGGGGCTGTCGGTGGTGCTGGTCTCGGGCTATGCGGCGGCGACGGTGGGCGAGGGGCTGGCGGGCAAGGGCGTGCGCTTCCTGGAGAAGCCGTTCCGCATGGCCGAGTTGGCGGCGGCTGTCGCCACCGCTTGAGTTACTGTTGAGGCCCAGGCGCCGGGCGCCGGCATGCGCCGGCTTGGCTTGCGCGCCGGGGGCTGGTGGGCCGGGGGCGGCTGGCGGGTTTGGCGCGGTCGCGCTTTGCGCTCGCGGATCGCGCGGCGCGCGATGCGAGTGGTGGGTTCGCCGGCATGCGCCGGCTTGGCGCGCGCGGCGACATGCGCGCGGCGGGCATGTTCTTAATATGTTCTTGTCGAACCGGCAGGTTTCGCGCATGCTCCGCTTGCGTCGAATCGCCCCGCCATGCGCGGGTGGGGCGGCAGGGGGTCCGGGTGGGCCTCTCGATTATTGGGCGATAGACGCCTGAAGGAGATCGCCCTATGGTTGATAAACCTGTGGTGGAGCGGGGCAAGGGCATGGACAAGGGAAAGGCGCTGGACGCTGCGCTGAGCCAGATCGAACGGTCCTTCGGCAAGGGCTCGATCATGCGGCTCGGCGCCAGGCAGTCGCAGCAGGGCGAGATCGAGGTGGTGTCCTCCGGCTCGCTGGGGCTGGACTTGGCGCTGGGGATCGGTGGGCTGCCCAAGGGGCGCATCATCGAGATCTACGGGCCGGAATCCTCGGGCAAGACCACCCTCGCGCTGCATGTCATCGCCGAGGCCCAGAAGAAGGGCGGCACCTGCGCCTTCGTGGATGCCGAGCACGCGCTCGACCCCGGCTATGCCAAGAAGCTCGGCGTCGATGTGGACAACCTGCTGATCAGCCAGCCGGATGCGGGCGAGCAGGCGCTCGAGATCGCCGATACGCTGGTGCGATCGGGCGCGATCGACGTGCTGGTGGTGGATTCCGTGGCCGCCCTGGTGCCGCGCGCGGAACTGGAGGGCGAGATGGGCGACACCCATGTCGGCCTGCATGCGCGGCTGATGTCGCAGGCGCTGCGCAAGCTGACCGGGTCGGTGTCCAAGTCGAACACGCTGCTGATCTTCCTGAACCAGATCCGGCTCAAGATCGGCGTGATGTTCGGCAATCCGGAGACCACCACGGGCGGCAATGCGCTGAAGTTCTACGCGTCCGTCCGCATGGAGATCCGCCGCATCGGCGCCATCAAGGACCGCGACGAGGTGACCGGCAACCACACCCGCGTGAAGGTGGTGAAGAACAAGATGGCCCCGCCGTTCCGCGAGGTCGAGTTCGACATCATGTACGGCGAGGGCATCAGCAAGGTCGGCGAGCTGATCGACCTGGGCGTGAAGGCCAATGTGGTCGAGAAGTCGGGTGCCTGGTTCAGTTGCGACAGCCAGCGCATCGGCCAGGGCCGCGAGAACGCCAAGCAGTTCCTGCGCGACCACCCGGAGATGGCGCACTCCATCGAGCAGCGCGTGCGCGGCCAGGCCGGGCTTCTGGTCGACCAGATGCTGGCCGGCGAGAGCGCGGGCGACGACGAGGCGATGGCGGCGGAATAGCGCCGGACCTGCGCCGGCGGGGGCGTCACCCCCGCCGGGCAAGGCGCTTCAGTCGTCGCGGTCCACATCCAGGATTCTGCCGTCGTGCGCGCTGACGTCGACCTCGATCTCGCGCCCGCGGGCATCGCGGCCCTCGACCTCCCACTTGCCGTCGTCGCAGTCGACGTCCGTCACGCGCACAAGGCCGGCGGCGCGGGCTATGCGGATGGCGTCCTCGGCGCTGATGCGGCCGCGGCAGCCATCATCGGCGCGGGCAGGGGGTGTGACCAGCGGCAGGGCGGCGACCAGCGCCGTCAGCAGCAAGGGGCGGAGCATCATCGGGTGTTCCTCTCGACCTGAATGACGGGAAATCCATGTTTCTGCTGCCGCGAGCGGCATCGGGCGGGCAACCCGCCTGCGCGTGGAACGTTCGACCCGGCAGGAGGTTCCCCTGATGAACGCGCCACGACGTCCTGTTCTTCCACCGGCCACGCCGCCCGCGACGACGCAGCAGCCCGACCCACGCCACCGCCCCGACGAACGCAAGGAAGGCGGCCCGGATTTCGGCAAGGAGCGGCGCCAGGGGGACACTCTGGAGCATCTGCGCCGCGACGCGCGCGACGGTCCGCCGGGCACCGGGCCGGACTGACCCCAGCGCGCCGCCGCGTCACGGCAGCGCCAGCCCGGCCGTCGCGGCGAGGCTGGCGCCCATGACCAGGCTGACCGCCGCCAGGACCTGGTCGATCCGGGACGGCCCCGGCTTCGGCGCGGGGATACGGCTTCGCAGGCGGGCGATGCGCTCCGCCACCGGCTCGTCGTCATGCGTCTGCATCGCGGCGTGGCTCCGTTCGGTCCGCGGGGGTCGCGGGCCATCGCGCGGGGAACGCGGCGGGCGGGCATGGTCTTCCCGGTGGCGCACCCCTTCACGCCCCGCTGCCCGCGCGCTACCTGTCGCGACCTTGTGCGCCCGTCGCCTCCGGCGGGCCTTGCAGCGCGACGCGACGGGCAGGACATGACCAGCAGCAACGACATCCGCGCCACCTTCCTCGACTACTTCGCCCGCAATGGGCACGAGGTGGTGGACAGCTCCCCGCTGGTGCCGCGCAACGACCCCACGCTGATGTTCGCGAACAGCGGCATGGTGCAGTTCAAGAACGTGTTCACCGGGCAGGAGACCCGCCCCTACAAGCGCGCCACCACCGCGCAGAAATCCGTGCGCGCGGGCGGCAAGCACAACGACCTGGACAATGTCGGCTACACCGCGCGGCACCATACCTTCTTCGAAATGCTGGGGAATTTCTCCTTTGGCGACTACTTCAAGGACCAGGCGATCCCGTATGCGTGGGACCTGCTGACGAAGGATTTCGCGCTGCCCAAGGACCGGCTGCTGGTCACCGTCTATTCCGAGGACGACGACGCCGCGGCGATCTGGAAGAAGGTCGCCGGGCTGCCGGACAGCCGGATCATCCGCATCAGCACCTCCGACAATTTCTGGCGCATGGGTGATACCGGGCCGTGTGGCCCGTGCTCCGAGATCTTCTTCGACCATGGCGACAAGATCCCCGGCGGCCCGCCTGGCAGCCCGAACGAGGATGGCGACCGGTTCATCGAGATCTGGAACCTGGTGTTCATGCAGTTCCTCGAGGAACCGGCCGGCACGCGCAACCCTCTGCCGCGGCCTTCGATCGACACCGGCATGGGCCTCGAACGCTTCGCCGCCATCCTGCAGGGCAAGCACGACAACTACGACACCGACACGCTGCGGGCGATCATCCTGGCCTCCGCGGAAGCCACGGGGCAGGAGCCTGACGGGCCATTCCGGTCCAGCCACCGCGTGGTGGCGGACCACCTGCGCGCCGGCGCCTTCCTGATCGCCGATGGCGTGCTGCCGTCGAACGAAGGCCGCGGCTATGTGCTGCGCCGCATCCTGCGCCGGGCGATGCGGCACGCGCATATGATGGGGTCGCGCGATCCGCTGATGCACCGGCTGCTGCCGGCGCTGGTGCGGCAGATGGGCGCTGCGTATCCCGAACTGGTGCGCGCCGAGGCGCTGATCAGCGAGACGCTGCGGCTGGAGGAGACGCGCTTCCGCTCGCTGCTGGAGCGCGGGCTGGGGTTGCTGGCGGAGGAGACGGCACGGCTCGGGTCCGGCCAGACTCTGCCGGGCGACGTGGCGTTCCGCCTGTACGACACCTATGGCTTCCCGCTGGACCTGACGCAGGACGCGCTGCGCGCCGAGGGCCGCCCGGTCGACGTGGACGGCTTCAACGCCGCCATGGCGGAGCAGCGCAAGCGCGCGCGCGCCGCCTGGGCCGGCACCGGGGAGGCCGCGACGGAAGCCGTCTGGTTCGATCTGAAGGAAAAGGTCGGGGCGACCGAATTCCTCGGCTACACGACCGAGAGCGCGGAGGGCGAGATCGTCGCGCTGGTGGTGGACGGCAAGCCGGTCGATGCCGCGCCGGTCGGCGCCGAGGTCGCGGTGCTGCTGAACCAGACGCCCTTCTATGCGGAATCCGGCGGGCAGGTGGGCGACACCGGCATCATCCAGGCCGGGCCAGCCTGCACCATCGCGGTGAAGGATACGCAGAAGAAGCTCGGTGCGTTGTATGTGCATGTCGGCACGGTGATGGAGGGCGAGGCGAAGCTCGGCCAGGCCGTCACGGCCGAGGTCGATCACACCCGGCGGTCGAAGATCCGCGCCCACCATTCGGCCACGCACCTGCTGCACGAGGCGCTGCGCCGGCGGCTGGGCAATCATGTCGCGCAGAAGGGGTCGCTGAACGCGCCGGACCGGCTGCGCTTCGACGTCTCCCAGCCCGTGCCGATGACCGAGGAGGACCTGCATTGGGTCGAGGCCGAGGTGAATGCGCGCATCCGCGAGAACGCCGAGGTCATCACCCGCCTGATGACGCCCGAGGCCGCCGTGGAAGCCGGCGCCATGGCGCTGTTCGGCGAGAAATACGGCGAGGAGGTCCGCGTGGTCGGCATGGCGCATGACCCCGCTGCCGTTGAAAAGCACGGCGTCTATTCGCTGGAGCTGTGCGGCGGGACGCATGTGCGGCGCACCGGCGATATCGGGCTGTTCAAGATCGTCTCCGAAGGCGCGGTCGCCGCCGGCGTGCGGCGTGTCGAGGCCGTGACCGGCGACGCCGCGATGGCGCATGTCGCCGGCATGGAGGAAAGCCTGGCCGCCGCGGCCGCGGTGCTGAAGGTGCAGCCGGGCGAATTGGCCGGGCGCATCGCCGCGCTGGTCGAGGACCGGCGCAGGCTGGAGCGCGACGTGGCGGAACTCCGCAAGAAGCTCGCGACCGGCGGCGGCGGCGCGGAGGTCGAGACGATCGCCGGGCTGCGCGTCGCGCTGCGCGACCTGGGCGAAGTGCCGGCGCGCGACCTCAAGGGCCTGGCGGAAGCGATCCTGAAGGGCGGCACCGCGGATGTGGTGGCGCTGGTCAGCAGCGCCGAGGGCAAGGCGAGCATCGTGGTCGGGCTGGGCGAAGCGGCGAAGGGGCGCACCGATGCGGTCGCGCTGGTGCGCGCGGCGGCAGCGGCGGTGGGCGGCAAGGGCGGCGGCGGGCGGCCGGACATGGCGCAGGCCGGCGGGCCGGAGGCCGACAAGGGGGCCGAGGCGCTGGCGGCGGTGCGCGAGGCGCTGGCGCAGGGCATCGCGGCGTAGGGCCATGGCAGCCGGGGCGGGCGTCGGCGAGCCTGCCACGACGCGGGCGGGCGCGCGGGTTCGCGCACGCGCGCTGGGCCTGGCGCCGGGCATCTTCGCGCCCGGCGGGCACAACGCCATCACCGATGTCGCGGGTGTGTGCGTCGGCCACGCCACGGTGATCGAGGGCGATGCGACCCGCACGGGTGTGACCGCCATCATCCCGCATCCGGGCAACGTCTTCGCCGATCGCGTGCCGGCCGGGCTGTCGGTGATGAACGGCTACGGCAAGCTGGCCGGGGCGACGCAGCTTGTTGAACTCGGCGAGCTGGAAACGCCGATCGTGCTGACCAATACGCTGGCGGTCGGCCGCGCGGTGGAAGCCGTGGTGGATTGGACACTGGCGCGCAACGCCGAAGCCGTGTCGGTCAACGCCGTGGTGGGCGAGACGAATGACGGGCGGCTCAACGACATCCGCGCGCGCGGCGTGACGGCGGCGCATGTCCACGCCGCGCTGGATGGCGCGCGCGATGGCGCGGTCGTTGAGGGTTCCGTGGGTGCCGGCACCGGCACCATGGCCTTCGGCTGGAAGGGCGGCATCGGCACGGCATCGCGCGTGCTGCCGCCGGCGCTGGGGGGCTGGACGCTGGGTGCTCTGGTGCAGGCGAATTACGGCGGCGCGCTGATGATGGACGGCATCCCGGTCGGGCGCGCGCTCGGCAAGTGGTATCTGCGCGAACACACCGACCGCGGCGATGCGGATGGGTCGGTGATGGTGGTGATCGCGACCGATGCGCCGCTGTCGGACCGCAACCTGGCGCGCCTCGCGCAGCGCGCCATGGCCGGGCTGGCGCGCACCGGCGCGGCGTTCAGCGACGGGTCGGGCGACTATGCCATTGCCTTCAGCACGCATCCCGGCGTGCGCCGCTCTGCCGAACGGCGCGCCCACCAGGCGATCATCGCCGACTGGCCCAATGACCGGATGTCGCCGCTGTTCGTGGCGGCGGCCGAAGCGGTGGAGGAAGCCGTGCTGAACGCGCTGACCATGGCGACGACGGTGATCGGCCGCGACGGGCGCACGGGGCGACGGGCGAAGGGCGAGGCGATCGACCTCGATGCGCTGCGCGACGTGCTGGCGCGCCATGGGCGCCTCGCGTGATGCGCGCGGTCTTCGCCGCCGCCGTGCTGGCCGCGCTGCTGGCGCAGGCAGCGGATGCCGCGCGCGCCACGCTGCGCGCCACCCGTCCGGGGTTGCCGCCGCTGGTGCTGGAGGCCGCTTCCGACGACACCAGCTGGACCATCCGCGTGCTCGACGGCGGGCGCGAGACGCAGCGGATCGAGGTGCAGACCGACCTGCCCAACAGCCGCCCCGCGCTGGGTGACGTGAACGGCGACGGCGCGCCCGATTTGTGGGTGCCGCTGATCGGCGACAACGCCAATTCCGCCTGGGAGCTGTGGGTGATGCAGCCGGGCGAGGCGCGCTTCCGCCGCGCCGGCGAGATCAACGGCCTGGCCTTCGCGCGCGATTCGGCCGGGCGGCTGGTGGCGATGACCCGCGAGGGCTGCTGCCTGATCTCGATGGTGTTCCACACGATCGGCGCGGATGGCGCGCTGCGCGAGGCCTTCGCGGTCAATCGGCGGCTCGATGTGCCGGGCCCGCGGCGGTGCACCGGCAGCGCGATCAGCGAGGCGCCGCCGGCCGCGGTGGTGCGCGCGGCCTGCGCGCTGGAACAGGGGCAGCTGCCCGGGGCGCGGGTCGGGCCGCGCTGAGGCTCAGCCCACCCGCATCGTCGCCAGCGCGTCCCGCGCGACCGACCGGAACTCGCGCCGGTGCAATTCGCGCAGCACCAGCAGGCTGGCCGCGATCAGCGCGACGGGATGGATGATCCAGGCCAGCGCCGCCAGCCCGAAATAGTACGACCGCAGCCCGGTGTTGAAGTGCCGCGCGCCGCGGTTGGCCAGCCGCGCGGCGGCCTCGGCGCTGGTGGTGGCCGTCGCGTCCTGCGGCATGCCCATCACCAGGATGCTGAGGTAGTTGAATTGCCGCAGCGACCAGGTGAGCTCGAAGAAGGCATTGACGAAGATCAGCAGCAGCAGGCCGATCTTGACCTCCCACATCGCCTCGCTGGGCACGTCGCTCCAGGGAAAGGCGGCGACCACGCGGCGGCCCAGGTCGGGGGCCGCCATCATCGCCACCAGCCCGCCCAGGATCAGGATGGAACTGGTCGCGAGGAAGGAGACCGAGGACATCAGGTTGCCGATGGCGGCGATGTCGGCGATGCGGTTGTCGCGCGGCAGGGCGGCCATCATCCAGCGCCGGCGGTGTTCGTCCATTGCCGCGATCACGCTGCGCGCGCGGATCGACGGGATGCGGTCGACCAGCAGCGCATAGACCACCCAGCACAGCACGAAGACGGCCAGCGCGATCCAGTCGGGCAGGGTGAAGGGCGGCATCAGCGCGCCGGCTCCTCGGCGGCGCAGGCGCTGTCCAGGGCCTGGCGCGCGGCGGGCGTCGCGCCGGCGAAGCGCTGGGCTTCGCGGTCCCAGGCATAGGTCAGCGCGACGTCGCGGCATTGCGCGTCGCCGGTGCCGCAGGCTGTCACGCGCAGGCGGAGCGTGGTGCCCTGGCGGTCGAGCTGCACGCGGCCATCCTGCAGGCCTTCGAAGATGTGCTGGGTGCGGCTGCGTCCGCCGGGCAGGGTCCAGCGCAGTTCCACCGCGGTCGACAGATGCACGCCGCCGGCCGGCACGCGCCCGATGCGCCAGCGCAGCGCGCCCGGCGGCAGGCCGCGGATCGCGCCGTCCTCGATCACCGCCTGGCCGTGCGACCAGTCGAAGCAATCGGCGCGGGCCGGCGCGGCCAGCAGCAGCGTGGCCAGGGCGCCGAGCGTGCCGCCGCGGATGACAGCGGCACGCATCGGCGCCTGCCTGGTCAGGCCATCGCCTTCTTCAGGTTCTCGTCGATCTTGGCGAGGAAGGCCTGGGTGTTCATCCAGGGCTGGTCCTTGCCGATCAGGATCGCGAGGTCCTTGGTCATGTGGCCGCTCTCGACGGTGTCGATGCAGACCTTCTCGAGCGTGTTCGCGAAGTCGGTCACGTCGGGCGTGCCGTCGAAGCGGCCGCGATAGGCCAGGCCGCGCGTCCAGGCGAAGATGGAGGCGATCGGGTTGGTGCTGGTCTCGCGGCCCTTCTGGTGTTCGCGGAAGTGGCGCGTGACGGTGCCGTGCGCGGCTTCCGATTCCACCGTGTTGCCATCCGGGGAGAGCAGCACGGAGGTCATCAGACCGAGGCTGCCGAAGCCCTGCGCGACGATGTCGGACTGCACGTCGCCGTCGTAGTTCTTGCAGGCCCAGACATAGCCGCCTTCCCACTTCAGCGCGCAGGCCACCATGTCGTCGATCAGGCGGTCCTCGTAGGTCAGGCCCTTCGCCTTGAACTTGTCGGCGAATTCGGCGTCGAACACCTTCTTGAAGATGTCCTTGAACTCGCCGTCATAGGCCTTGAGGATCGTGTTCTTGTGGCTGAAATACACGCTGTAGCCGCGCGCCAGGCCGTAGTTCAGCGACGCACGGGCGAAGCCCTCGATCGACTTGCGGGTGTTGTGCATGCCCATCAGCACGCCGCCGCCGGCAGGGAAGTTGGTCACTTCCAGTTCGATCGGCGCGCCGCCGTCCTCGGGCGTCCAGGTCAGGGTGGCCTTGCCGGCGCCGGGGATCTTGGTCTCGGCGGCGCGGTAGATGTCGCCATAGGCGTGGCGGCCGACGACGATCGGCTTGGACCAATGCGGCACCAGGCGCGGGACGTTCTGGCAGATGATGGGTTCGCGGAAGATCGTGCCATCCAGGATGTTGCGGATGGTGCCGTTCGGGCTGCGCCACATTTTCTTCAGGCCGAATTCCGCCACGCGGGCTTCATCGGGGGTGATGGTCGCGCACTTCACGGCCACGCCGTACTGCTTGGTGGCATGGGCGGAATCGACGGTGATCTGGTCGTCCGTCTCGTCGCGCTTCTGGATACCGAGGTCGTAGTACTTCAGGTCGATGTCGAGGTAGGGGAGGATCAGCTTGTCCTTGATGAACCCCCAGATGATGCGGGTCATCTCGTCCCCGTCCATCTCGACGACGGGGGTCTTCACTTTGATCTTGGCCATGAGCTGTCCTCTGCGCGCGGGCGTGTAGCGGGCCTGCCCCAGGGGGGCGGCCGATGCGGGCGGACCTTGCACCCGGGGGGCGGGTGCGGCAAGCCCGGCGCGGTGAAAACCCGGCCCGCGACGGCCCTTTTCTCGGCATGGAGACACGCTTGAAGGACGCGCCCAAGGGCATTGCCGCCGGGATCGCCCGCAGCCTGGACCGGGCGACGGGGGAGGGCTACCGGCTGGGCTACGAGATCGCCCGTGACGAGGCGGCGTTCCTGGCGCTCGAGGCCGGCCGGCCGGACATCGCGGAACGCATCCGCGCGCTGCGGCCGTTGCCGGAGCGTGGCGCGCCGAAGGGCTGAGGCCGGATGGGAAGGACGTGGTCGGTGACCCAGGGCGGCGTCGTGTCTAACCTCCGCGAACGATGCTCTGATCCTTGCCGTGTCGATCACCCTGGCCCTTGAGACCCCGCATGCCGCGCATTGATCTTCTGGTGCTGGATCGCGCCGCGCCCGAGACATCGATCGCCGTCGCGCGCTTCGGCGGCACGCCCCTGGTGCCGCCCGGCTTCGCCTGGCCGGCGTGCCATGCCTGTCACGGCCACATGCGATACCTGTGCACGATTGCCGAGCAGGCGCAGGCGCGCCGCCACCTGGTCTTCATGTGCCAGAACAGCCCGGGCATGTGCGACGAATGGAATCCCGACAGCGGCGGCAACGCGGTGCTGCCTTGCGAGGGCGCGGATCTGCTGCCGGCCGATCTTCCCGCGCAGGGCAACGCCATCGGCGCGGCGCGCCACGCCGCACGCGTCGAGACGGTCGAGGCCGCCGGCTACGAGGATGCGTGCGCCCGCTGGGCCGAGGCCCATCCGGGCCGCGGGCGCGAGGTGCTCGGCCAGATCGGCGGCGCGCCAGACTGGTTGCAGGGGGACGAGACGCCCGCTTGCGACCATTGCGGCCGGGCGTTGCGCTTCGTCGCCCGGCTCGAGGAAGGGCCTGAGCACGGCACCGCCATGAATTTCGGTGGCGGTGCGGCGTATCTTTTTGCCTGCGACTGCACGTGGGGCGGCGGCAAGTTCCTCTGGCAGTGCTGAACCGCGCCCCGGCGCGTCCGCCTCAGCCCAGCGACGTCACGTCCATCGGCGCCGGCACCCAGGCATAGCCCTGGCCGGCCTTCACCACATTGCCCAGCCCCGGCCAGGGGAAGTGATAGGACAGCACCTGCGGCTGGTCGGTGGCGAAGCGTTCCAGCAGCCGCGCGCGCGTCTGGGCCGAGAGCTTCGGGTCGGTGTCGAAGGCGAATTCCAGCAGCGGGCGCTGCAGCAGCAGGATGTGATGATGCGCGAGGTCGCCCGTATAGACCATCACGCGCGGCCCCGAGGCGATGGCGAAGATGGTGTGCCCCACCGTATGCCCGGGGGCCGAGATGGCGGTCACGCCGGGAACCACCTCGGCGCCGTCGCGCAGCATCACCATGCGGTCGCGATAGGCGTTGAGGTTCTTCTGCGCGCCGCGGATGAAGGGCTCCATGAAGGCCGGCCCGCGGATATTCGCGTCGTTGGTCCAATAGGCCAGGTCGGCCTCGCTGATCGCGACCTGGGCGTTCGGGAAGTTGCGGTTGCCCTGCGCGTCCACCAGCGCCCAGCAATGGTCGCAATGCGCGTGGGAGAGCACGACCATGTCGATCTGCGCGGGCTCGATGCCGGCGGCGCGCATGTTGCGCAGCAGGCGGCCGGTGGTGGGGCCGAACATCTGGCTGGCCGGGCCCATGCTGTCGCCCATGCCGGTGTCGAACAGGATCAGGTGACGGCCGGTGTTCACGATGACGGCGTTCTGCTCCAGCAGCGCATTGGCCGGGTCCAGCAGCGCGGCGCGCATCATGGCATTGACCTCGCCGGGGCCGGCGCCGACGAAGGAATCCTCCGCCTTGCCGAGCGGCAGCGCGCCGTCGGAGACGACGGTCACCTCGTATTCCCCGAAGCGGAAGCGGTACCAGGCGGGGGCGCCACGGCCGATCATGGGTGCCGCGGCTTCCAGCCGGGCGAAGGGCAGGGCTGCGGCAGAGGCAAGCCCGGCGCCCAGCAGTGCGCGGCGTTGGATGGACATGGCTTGGTTTCTCCCTTTGGGCATGGCCGCGACGGCGCCGCGGCGGCAGGCTAGTGTTTGCACGACACGACGTCCCGGCCGCGTGTGCCGCCGGGCAGGATACTACCTTGGCGAGAATGGGGTGATGCAATGTTCCTTCGCGTGATCGGGGCCGGGATCGTGGGCGTGGCGGTGGCGTCGGTGGTGACCACCGCGGCGGCGGGCGTGGTGGCGGCCGTCGTGCTGCGCCAATGCGCGAAGCGGCGTGCCGCCTGGCCGGAGGACACCGCGCCGCCGGCGGACGATCCGGCGTGACCATCCTGGTCGCGGGCGGCGGGGTGGGCGGGCTGGTGCTCGCGCTGTCGCTGCACGAACGCGGCATTCCCTGCACGGTGTTCGAGGCCGCGCAGGCGGTGCGGCCGCTCGGCGTGGGCATCAACACGCTGCCGCATGCGATCGGCGAACTGGCGGCGCTCGGGCTGCTGCCGGCGCTGGATGCGGTGGCGGTGCGCACGCGCGAACTGCGCTACCTGAACCGCTTCGGGCAGGAGATCTGGGTCGAGAAGCGCGGCACCTGGGCCGGGCATGGCGTGCCGCAATTCTCGATCCATCGCGGGCACCTGCATGCGGTGCTGTGGCAGGCGGCGCGCGACAGGCTGGGCGATGATGCGTTGGTGACCGGCGCGCGGCTGGCGGGCTTCACGCAGGACGCCGATGGCGTGACGGCGCGCTTCGCCGATGGGCGCAGCGCGCGCGGGGCCGCGCTGGTCGGCGCCGACGGCATCCATTCCGTGCTGCGCGCCGCCCTGCACCCCGATGAGGCGGGGATCCGCTGGAACGGCATCCAGATGTGGCGCGGTGCCGTCGATTGGCCGGCCTTCGAGGGCGGCGACACCATGATCGTCGCCGGCGACATGACCGAGAAGCTGGTGCTGTATCCGATCGCCGCCGGCGCCGCGCCGGGCACGCGGCTGACCAATTGGGTGGTCTGCGCGCAGATCGGCGACGCCACGAAGCCGCCGCCGCGGCGCGAGGATTGGTCGCGGCCTGGGCGCCTCGACGATGTGCTGCCCCATGTCGCGCGCTTCCGCATCCCGTTCCTGGATGTCGAGGCGCTGGTGCGCGGCAGCCCGGAATTCTGGGAATACCCCATGTGCGACCGCGACCCGCTGCCGTGGTGGACGCAGGGGCGCGTGACGCTGCTGGGCGATGCGGCGCACCCGATGTACCCGGTGGGGTCGAACGGCGCGTCGCAGGCGGTGCTGGATGCGCGCTGCCTGGCGGGGCTGCTGGCAGAGCGCGCCGTGCCGGATGCGCTCGCCGCCTACGAAGCGGAGCGGCTGCCGAAGACCGCGGAGATCGTGCGCAGCAACCGCCGCGGCGGGCCGGAGCGGGTGGTGGATGTGGTGAGCGAACGCGCGCCCGAGGGCTTCGCGCGGATCGAGGATGTGATCGCGCGGGAGGAACTCGCGGCGATCGCGGGCGGCTATGCGGCGATGGCGGGCTTCGCGGTGGCGCGCTGAGCGTGCCCGGCGGCCGTCGGAGCATGCCACCACCCGACGGACACCCTCCTGGATGGCGGGGCGGGCGGGGAGAGATCCGGGGCCGGTCTGCGGGATGCGCCGTCCGCTGGATGCGCGAAGGGTCGCTCAGCCGGCGAAGGGCCCGTCCGCCAGCGCGCGCAGCAGCGCCAGCAGCCCGGCGCTGAAGGTGATCGCGCCCCACAGCCCCGCCAGCAGCACCGCGAGACCCACGCCGACCACCATCAGCCCGGCCGCGCCGCCGCGCGACAGCGCCACCCGCCCGGCCGGCACGATGCCGCCCGGCGCCAGCAGCGCGGCAAGCGTGAAGGCCCCGAGCACCCAGGTCAGCAGACCGAAATCCCACCACAGCGCCAGCGCGAACCCGCCAGCCGCCAGCGCCGTCCCGACATGGCGCAGCACCGCCGCCGGCAGGAAAGGCCGCAGTGCGATCAACGCGAGCTGCCCGCCATCCAGCGGCGGGATCGGCAGCAGGTTGAACAGGTTGATGGCGGCGAAGAAGGCACCGCAGGCCAGCAGGAAGTCGCTGCCCAGCACCCAGCCCAGCCCGCCCGCCACCAGCGCCGAGCCCAGACCCGCCGCCGGCCCGCCCAGCACCATGGCCGCGTGCCGCCAATCCTGCGCGTGGTTCATCCGCCCGATCGCCACACCGCCCAGAAAGGGCACGAAGTAGAAGGCGGAGGACCGGTCGCCGAAGGCACGCATGACGGCGACATGCCCGGCCTCGTGCGCCACCATGCCGGCGACCAGGGCGAGCGCCAGCCACGGCCCGAAGCTCCAGGCCCACCAGCCGCAGGCCACCACCGCAAGCAGCAGCGCCATGCCCGACACGCGCATGCCGAGCACGCTGGCGCCGGCCGGCGCGGTGCCATGCGCCGCGGCGTAGCGGTCGAAGGCGCCGGATTTCGCCAGCACCGCGTTCATCTGCAGCCGCAGGCTGGCGCCGGTCAGCCCGCGCAGCAGCAGCTGCGCCCATTGCCAGCCGCCGCGCCGGCCCAGCGTCTCGAAGGTGATGTCCATGGTGAGCCGCGTGCCACCGGGATCGGGGCTGATGGTGGTGTGGCAGGTCAGCTTCTCGGCGGCCTCGCCGGCGCCGTTCAGCGTGACGATCAGCTGGCCGACCTGCAGGCGGTCCTCGGCCGCGTCGTGGCTGTAGTGGGCGCGGCCGGCACCGCGGTAGTGGATGATGGCCTCGCTGTCGGAGCCCGGCGTCCAGTCGTAGCGCTCGATCGCGTCGAACTGGTTGGGGCGGGCGGGATGCGGGACGGTGGCATCCCACAGGTCCTGCGGCGAGACGCGATAGACCTGGCTGATGCGCATGCGCCGGCGCGGCCAGGCGAGGAACAGCACCAGCGCGGCGCCCAGCACCCAGGGAATGACGTCGGCGATCATCGAGGCTCTGGTGCTCCGCGGCGTTCGGCCAGGTTAAGGCCGGGCCGCCGCGATGCTGTCAACGCGTCGCTGCACGCCCGCCGCTGGGCAACCCGCGCGCCCCGGCGCAGGATGCCGGCAGGGAGGACCACAATGGCCGGACGCATCGATGTGCAGCGAACCCATAGCGGGCGCGTGGCGCGGGTCGTGGTGGATCACGACGCGAAGCTCAATACGCTGAACCCGCCGCTGATGGAGGATTTCGCCGCGGCCTTCGCCGCGCTCGGCGCCGATGCCGCGCTGCGCGCGGTGGTGCTGACCGGCGCGGGGCCGCGCGCCTTCATCGGTGGTGCGGACATCACCGCCATGGCGGCGATCCCGGACGAGAAGGGCGCGCGTGCCTTCATCCGCCTGGTGCATGGCTGCTGCCGCGCGATCCGCGACCTGCCGGTGCCGGTCATCGCGCGGGTGAATGGCTGGTGCCTGGGTGCGGGGCTGGAAGTGGCCGCGGCCTGCGACCTGCGGATCGCGGCCGAGCACGCGAAATTCGGCATGCCGGAAGTGCGCGTGGGCATCCCATCCGTCGTCGAGGCGGCGCTGCTGCCGCAGCTGATCGGCTGGGGCCGCACGCGCCGCCTGCTGCTGCTGGCCGAGACGATCGGCGCGGCCGAGGCGCTGGACTGGGGGCTGGTCGAACGTGTCACGACCCCCGAGGCGCTGGACGCCGCGGTCGATGAATGGGTGGCGATGCTGCTGGAGGCCGGCCCCGCCGCGATCCGCGCGCAGAAGGCGCTGATCCGGCGCTGGGAGGACCTGCCGCAGACCGCCGCGATCGCCGCCGGCGTGGACGCCTTCGGGGCCTCGTGGCGAACGGAGGAACCGCGGCGGATGCTGGGCGACTTCGCCGCACGGAAGAAGAAATAGGGGCGGGGGAAGGCCCCCCGCGCCGGTTGGCGTCACCCCGGCGGGGGCAGGAATTCCACCTCGTATTCGCTGGCGATCCGCACCACCTCGCCGGGGTCCGCCACGTTGTGGATGCGCGTGAACAGCGAATACAGGCCCTTCGCCGGGCTCACCCAGAACAACGCGCGCACCGGCGCGCCCGACTTGTTGAAGATGCCGTGCATGATGCCCTTGGGCATGCGGATCAGGTCGCCGGCCTTGGCCTGCGCGGGCTGCCCGTCCAGCACCAGGTCGAAGCGGCCTTCCAGCACGCGGATGAACTCGTCCTGCGACGCATGGATGTGCGGCGGCACGAAGGTGCCGTCGGGGAACAGCGTGTCGAAGGCGAAGCAGGACTCCGAATGCGCCACCGGCCGGTAGGTCTGGCCGAGGATGTTCCACACCACGCCGCCTTCGCCCTCCCCGGCGGGGGTGATGCCTGCGGTCATGCTGGTCATGGCGGGTCCTCCTGGGTGTCGCGGGCGAAGTCTTGCCCGGCTTCGGTTCAGACGTGAAGGTAGGTGTCGCGGATCTCGGGCGCCGCGGCGAGATCCTCGCTGCTGCCGGTCCAGACCACGCGGCCTTTCTCGATCACCACGTGCCGGTCGGCCAGGCGCTGCAAGGCCGCGAGGTTCTTGTCGATCAGCAGGATCGCCTGGCCCTCGGCGCGCAGCGTCGCGAGCACGGCCCAGATCTCGGCGCGGATCAGCGGCGCCAGGCCCTCGGTCGCCTCGTCCAGGATCAGCAGGCGGGGGTTGGTCATCAGCGCGCGGGCGATGGCGACCATCTGCTGTTCTCCGCCCGACAGCCGCGCGCCAAGGTTGCGACGGCGTTCCGCCAGGCGCGGGAACAGCGCCAGCACGCCGGGCAGCGTCCAGCGCGGCGGGCCGCCGGTGCGGTTGGCGGCGGTGGCGATCAGGTTTTCCTCGACCGTCAGGGTGGGAAACACCTGGCGGCCTTCGGGCACCAGGCCGATGCCGCGCTGCGCGATGCGGTGCGGGGGCAGGCCCGTCACGTCGGCGCCGTCGATCGCGATGCGCCCGGAATCGGGGTGCAGCAGCCCCATGATGGCACGCACCGTGGTGGTCTTGCCCATGCCGTTGCGGCCGAGCAGCGTCACCACCTCGCCGGCGCCGACCTCGAGGTCGATGCCGTGCAGCACGCGGGCGCCGCCATAGCCGGCGACGAGGTTCCCGACCGCCAGCATCAGGTGTCGTCCTCGCCCAGGTAGGCGGCGCGGACGGCGGCATTGGCGCGGATGGCGGCGACGGTTCCGGTGGCGATGATGCGTCCATAAACCAGCACAGAGATGCGGTCCGCCAGGGCGAAGACGGCCTGCATGTCGTGTTCGACCAGCAGGATGGTGTAGGCGGCGCGCAGCCGCGTGAGCAGCGCGACCAGGCGGTCGGTCTCCTGCGGCCCGGCGCCGGCGAGTGGTTCGTCCAGCAGCAGCAGGCGCGGGCGGGTGGCGAGTGCGATGGCCAGTTCCAGCGCGCGCTTCTCGCCATGGCTGAGCGTGCCGGCGGGCAGCGCGGCGCGGTCCGCGAGGCCGACCTGGTCCAGCGCCTCCATCGCGGCGGCGTTCAGCGCGCCTTCGCGCGCGGCGGGGAAGGCGAAGCGGAAGGACGACCCGCTGCGCGCCTGGACCGCCAGCGCGACGTTCTCCAGCACGCTGAAGCCGCCGACGATGCTGGTGATCTGGAAGCTGCGCGCCAGGCCCGCGCGCGCGCGCGCCGGCAGCGACAGGCGCGTGATGTCGGCCCCGGCGAAGACGATGCGGCCGTCATCGGGGGCGACGATGCCGGTGATCTCGTGGATCAGCGTGGTCTTGCCCGCGCCGTTCGGGCCGATGATGGCGTGGATCTCGCCGGGCAGGACATCGAGCGTCACGCCATCGGTGACCGCCAGCCTGCCAAAATGCTTGCGCAGCCCATCGAGGCGCAGCAGCGGTTCAGCCACGGCGCGCCACCAGGCCGGCGAGGCCGCCGCGCAGGAAGATGACCGACAGCACCAGCAGCGGCCCGAACACCAGCTTCCAGTGCTGCATCTGCTGGGCGAGCCAGGTCTCCAGCAGCACGAAGACCAGCGCGCCGAGGATGGCGCCCCACAGCCGCCCCGCGCCGCCCAGGATCACCATGAACAGCAATTCGCCCGAGCGCTGCCAGGACAGCGTGGCGGGGGAGACGAATTCGGTCGCGTTGGCCAGCAGGAAGCCCGCCAGGCCGCCCATCGCACCCGCCAGCGTGTAGCCGACCAGTCGGAAGGGGTAGGGCGCGAGGCCGACGGCTTCGACGCGCTGTGCGTTCTCCCGCGCCGCGCGCAGCACGCGGCCGAAGCGCGAGGCGAGCAGCATCGCGCACACCGCCCAGGTCAGCGCGAGCGCTGCGAGGCAGATGTAGTGGAAGGCCAGGCGGTTCTCGAGCAGCCGCGTGCCCGCGAGTTCGGTGCGGCTGTACATCGTGTAGCCGTCATCCCCGCCATAGGCCGCGAGCGAGGAGGCGGTGAAGAAGGCCATCTGCCCGAAGGCCAGCGTGATCATGATGAAGTGCACGCCGGAGGTGCGGATGGCGATCGCACCAGTCACCAGCGAGAAGATCGCCGCCGCGCCGATCGCCGCGGGCAGCACGCGCGCGGCGTCGGTGATGCCATGCGCATCGAGGATCGCGACCGCATAGGCGCCGATGCCGAGCGCGGCCGCGTGCCCCAGGCTGACCAGTCCGGCGCCGCCGACAAGAAACGCCAGCGAGACCGCCGCCATGCCGAGGATCATGACGCGTGCCATCAGCGTGGTCTCGTAGGACCCACCGAAGCCGAGCCACGGCGCGGCCGCGAGCGCGACGAGCACGACGACAGGCACGGCGATGTCGCGCATCAGCCCGCGCGCACCGGGAACAGGCCGGCCGGGCGGAAGGCGAGGATCGCCGCCATCGCGACATAGACCAGCATCGAGGCGAGCGCCGCGCCGGCCTGGCGCGCGCTGGACGGGTCCAGCACCAGGCGCAGCAGGTCGGGCGCCACCGACTTGCCCAGCGTGTCGATCAGCCCGACCAGCAGGGCCGCGATGAAGGCGCCGCGGATCGACCCGATCCCGCCGATCACGATCACCACGAAGGCCAGGATCAGCACATTGTCACCCATGCCCGGTTCGACCGAGAAGATCGGCCCCGCCAGCACGCCGGCGAAGCCCGCCAGCATGGCGCCGAAGGCAAACACCAGCGTGAACAGCCGATTGATGTCCACGCCAAGGGCGGAGACCATCGGCGCGTTGGTCGCCCCCGCGCGCACCAGCATGCCGATGCGCGTGCGCTCGACCAGCCACCACAGCAGCCCGCCGGTCGCCAGCCCCGCGCCCAGCACCGCCACGCGATAGAGCGGGTATTGCAGGCCGGGCATGATCTCGACCCCACCTTCGAGCAGCGGCGGGATCGCGACCTGCAGCGGGGCGGCGCCGAACACCACCTTCACGCCCTCGTTCAGGAACAGGATGACACCGAAGGTGGCGAGCACCTGCGCGAGGTGGTCGCGCGCGTACAGATGCCGGAAGACCAGCACTTCCAGCAGCAGCCCCGCGGCGAGCGCGGCGGGCAAGGCGAGCCCCAGCCCCAGCCAGAACGACCCCGTCGCCGCGGCCAGCGCGGCGCCGAGATACGCGCCCAGCATGTACTGCACGCCGTGGGCGAGGTTGATGAAGTCCATCACCCCGAACACCAGCGTGAGGCCCGCCGCCACCAGGAACAACAGGATGCCGAGCTGCAGGCCGTTCAGCGCCTGCACCAGCAGCAGCTGGGTGGTCACGCGCGGCGCTTTGGCTTGGCGCGGGGCCGCCCCACCATCCCCGCGCGCATCAGCGCATGCGGCATTCGGCCGCCCAGGGATCGACGTTGGCGGTCAGCACCTTCCGATCGGTCTCGGTCTGGAACTTGCCGTCGGCGCGGCGCGCAACCTTGAGCAGCCAGAAATCCTGCACCGGGTAGTGGTTCACGCCGAAGGCGAAGGGGCCGCGCACCGAGCGGAAATCCGCCGCGCGGATCGCCGTGCGCAGCCCGTCCTTGTTGGCCAGCGCACCGTTCACGCGGCGGATCGCGGAATCGAGCAGCATGGCGGCATCGTAGGATTGCGCGGCGTAGGTGGCGGGCACGTAGTTGAACTGCGCCTCGAAGTCCCGCACGAAGCGCGCGTTCTGCGGGTTGTCCATGTTCGGCGCCCAGGACGCCGCGGAATAGAAGCCGAGCGCGGCTTCGCCCTGCGCGGGCAGCGTCGCCTCATCGACCGTGAAGGTCGACAGGAACGGGATGTTGGCGAGGCCCGCCTGGCGATACTGCCGCACCAGGTTCACGCCGAGCCCGCCGGGCATGAAGGTGAAGATGGCGTCGGGGCGTGCGGCGGCGATCTTCGCCAGTTCGGCCGAGAAATCGAGCTGGGTGAGCGGGACGTACATTTCATCGACCACCGTGCCCTTGAAGCGGGACTTGAAGCCGGCCACCGCGTCGCGCCCGGCCTGGTAGTTCGGCACCATCACGAAGACGCGGCGGTAGCCACGGTCCTCGCAGGCCTGGCCGATCACCGAATGGACCTGGTCATTGTTGTAGGAGGTGGTGAAGAAGAACGGGTTGCACCCGCGCCCGGCGAAGGTGGACGGGCCGGCATTCGTGCTGATGAGGAAGGTGTTGGCTTCCGTCACCGGCCGCAGGATGGCGGCGAGGATGTTCGAGAACACCACGCCCACCACGAAATCCACGCGGTCGCGTTCAAGCGCCGCGCGCACCTTGGTCACCGCCACTTCGGGGCGCAGTTCGTCGTCGATGTGCACGACCTCGGCGGTCAGGCCGCCCAGCTTGCCATCGAGATGCCGCAGCCCCTGCAGGAAGCCGTCGCGCAGCTGCGTGCCGAGCGCCGCCTGCGGGCCGGTCTGCACCGCCACCAGGCCGATCTTCACCCCGCCGGCCGGCTGCGCGTGCAGCAGGGCCGGGGCCGCCAGAAGGCCCGTGGTTGCGCCCAGAAGTCCGCGCCGTCCGATGCCGATCATTGGAAGCCTCCCGCCGTCGTGAAGTGTCGCCCCTGTTAAGCGCGAAGCGTCACAGGGACGCAAGCCGCCGCGCCATTTCCGCCGCCTTCCGGCTGAGCGCCGAATCGGGGTCGGTCAGGGGGTCGAGCACGGTGAAGTGGTTCGCCCCGGCGATTTCATCGAGCGTGCCGCCCCAGGCCTCGGCGAAGTCGCGGGACTGGCGGCGGAATTCGTCGCTCTCGGCGCCGCCCACCACGACATGCAGCGCGCCATCGGCGGGGTCCTGGAAGCGGGGGGAGAGGGTCCGCGCGGCCTCGGGCGAGAGGTTCAGCGCCTGGCCGATCGTGGTGCCGAGCAGAGGTTCGAGTTCGAAGACGCCCGAGATCGGCAGCGCGCCCGGCACCACCTGGCGGCCGAGCGGCTTGGCGAAGCGCGAGTAATCCTGCCCCAGCAGCGACGCGGCCAGGTGCCCGCCGGCCGAATGCCCGACGGCCAGGATGGCCTGGTGCGTCTTGGCGCACAGGATGGCGCAGAGCTGCTGCATCTGGTCGATGATCTTGGCCAGCGGCACGCTGGGGCACAGGTCATAGGACGGCACCGCGACGGCCACGCCCTGCAGCAGCATCCCGCGTGCGAAGTGGCTGACCGCGCGGCGGTCCAGCGCCTGCCAGTAGCCGCCATGGATGAACACCGCGAGCGGCGCGGGGCCGTCCTGCGCCGGCAGGAACAGGTCGAAGCGCTCGCGCGCCGAGACGCCATAGGGCAGGTCGAGCTGGCTTCGCGCCCAGGTTGTGCGGAAGGCCTCGGCATCGCGCGACCAGGCTTCCAGGATGGCGGCCGAGCCCGGCACGCGGGCGCGGTTGTCGTATTCGGCTTGCAGGTCCATGGCGCCGTTTCACATGGCGCGGGCGGGCGGGGCAAGGCAGGATCGCGGAGATGCGTGTCTACCTGGCCGGACCCGAAGTGTTTCTCCCCGATGCCCTGGAGGTGGCCGCGGCGAAGAAGCGCGTCTGCGCGGCGCATGGGCTGGAGGGGGTGTTTCCGCTGGACCCGCCGCCCGAATCGCCGCCGGCCGAACGCCCGTACTGGATGCGCATCTACCTGGGCAACGAGGCGCATATCCGGTCGTGCGCCGCGCTGATCGCGAACCTCACGCCGTTCCGCGGGCCCTCGGCGGATGTCGGCACGGTGTACGAGCTCGGCTTCATGCGCGCCCTGGGGCGGCCGGTCGCGGGGTATTCCAATGCGGGGGCGGAGTTCCTGCTGCGCACGCGGGGCTTCCTGGGCGATGCGGCGCGCCCGCGCGCGGATGGTGGCTTCGAGGATGCGGAGGCCATGGGCCTGGAGGATTTCGGCCTGGGCGACAACCTGATGGTCGATGGCGGCATCGAGGCTGCCGGCGGTGTGTTTGAACGGACCGACTCGCCCGGCGACCGCTGGCGCGACCTGGCTGCCTTCGAACGCTGCTGCGCCTGGATCGCGCGCGGGTAGGGCGAAGGCGGATCGTGCGGATGCACGATCCGGGAGCGCAAAGCGCGACCGCGCCCGCACCGTCAGCCGCGTTCAGTGCGGCAGCGCGGGGCGCGAAGGCAAGGGCCGCGGATGCGGCCCGCCCGCCGTCTGAGGGACGTCACGAAGACTCGGATCGTGCATCCGCACGAACCGGGAGCGCAAAGCGCGACCGCGCCCAGACCGTCAGCCGCGTTCAGTGCGGCAGCGCGGGGCGCGAAGGCCAGCCGGCCGGATGGCTGGCGCCCGCCGTTTGAGGGCAAGGAAATCAGTGATCTTCGGAATCCAGCGCGTAGCCGGCCGAACGCACCGTGCGGATCAGGTCGGGTTCATGCTCGGCGTTGATCGCCTTGCGCAGCCGGCGGATATGCACGTCAACGGTGCGGGGTTCGACATGGATGTCGCGCCCCCAGACCGCATCCAGCAGCTGTTCGCGGGTGAAGACGCGCCCGGGATGGCTCAGGAAGAATTCCATCAGCCGGTATTCGGTCGGGCCCAGGTGCAACGCGCGGCCGGACCGTGAGACGCGGTGCGCGTCCTGGTCCATGGTCAGGTCGCGATAGGTAAGCGTGCCCTTGGCCGCCACGCCGCCGGACCGGCGCAGCAAGGCGCGGATGCGCGCCAGCAACGCCTCCATCGCGAAGGGCTTGGCGATGTAGTCGTCGGCCCCCGTGTCGAGCGCGCGCACCGCGTCCTGGTCCTCGGTGCGCGCGGTCACCATGATGATGGGCAGGTCGCGCGTGTTGGGGCGGCGACGCAGCTGGCGGCAGACCTCGATGCCCGACAGCGCGGGCAGCATCCAGTCGAGCAGCACCAGGTCGGGCCGGGCCTCGGCGACGCGCAGCAATGCCTCCTGGCCATCCGCCGCTTCCTCGACGCGGAAGCCCTGCTTCTCCAGGTTGTAGCGCAGCAGCGTGAGCAACGGCGCCTCGTCCTCGACCACCAGGATGGTCGGCTTGGCGAGCGTGGCGTAGGCCTCGGCCATCGGTGGCTCCTTTCGGCTATTCGCCGGCCGGGCGGACCACCGCATAGGCCGACTGGTCGGCCTTGGGGCGGTCTTCCGGCAGGCTGTCGCCGCGCACGGCATAGAAGATGCGCTCGGCGATGTTGGTGGTGTGGTCGCCGATGCGTTCGAGGTTCTTGGCGATGAACAGCATGTGGGTGGCGGCCGAGATGTTGCGCGGATCCTCCATCATGAAGGTCAGCAACTCGCGGAAGATGCCGTTGTAGATCGCATCGACCGGCTCGTCGGCCTCCCACACGCGGTGCGCGGCCTCGGCGTCGTCGTTCACGAAGGCGTCCATCGCGGCCTTCAGGTTCTCCTGCACCAGCTGCGCCATGCGCTCGAAGCCGTTGAGGCTGCCGATCGAGGGCAGGGAGGACAGCACGATGGCGCGCTTGGCGGCATTGGCCGCGTAGTCGCCGATGCGCTCGATGTCGTTGGAGGCCTTCATCGCGGCGATCACCACGCGAAGGTCGGCGGCCATGGGCTGGCGCAGCGCCAGCAGGCGGACGCAGAAGGCCTCGATCTCGCGTTCCAGCGCGTCGATCTGCGTGTCGCGGCTGACCACCTCGGCGGCCAGTTCGGTGTCGCGGCGCACCAGGGCGCGGGTGGCGTCGGAGACCTGGCGTTCGGCCAGGCCGCCCATGCGGGCGGTCAGGTCGCGCAGCTTGCGCAGGTCCTCGTCGTAGGAACGCACGATGTGTTCGGTGGGCATGGTCGTGTCCTTCCCCGGCTCAGCCGAAGCGGCCGGTGATGTATTCCTGGGTCTTGGGGTGCTTGGGCGCGGTGAACATCGCCGCGGCGGCCGACACCTCGATCAGTTCGCCCAGGTAGAAGAACGCGACCTGGTCGGCGCAGCGCGCCGCCTGCTGCATGTTGTGCGTGACGATCACGATGGTGAAGTCGCGCTTGAGCTCGTCGATCAGCTCCTCGATCTTGAGCGTGCTGATCGGGTCGAGCGCGCTGGTCGGTTCGTCGAACAGGATGACCTCGGGGCGGACCGCGATCGTGCGCGCGATGCACAGGCGCTGCTGCTGCCCCCCCGACAGGCCGAGGGCGGAGGCATCGAGGCGGTCCTTCACCTCGTTCCAGATGGCCGCGCGCGTCAGCGCCCATTCCACCCGTTCGTCCATCTGCGCCTTGGACAGCTTCTCGTGCAGGCGGATGCCGAAGGCGATGTTGTCGAAGATGGTCATGGGGAAGGGCGTGGGCTTCTGGAACACCATGCCGATCTTGGCGCGCAGCGCGTTCAGGTCGGCATCGGGGGCCACGATGTTCATGCCATCGAGCATCGCCTCGCCGGTGGCGCGCTGGCCGGGATACAGGCTGTACATCCGGTTCAGCACGCGCAGCAGCGTGGACTTGCCGCAGCCCGACGGGCCGATCATGCCGGTCACCTGGCGATCGGGGATGTTGAAGTCGATCGCCTTCAGGGCGCGATTGTCGCCGTAGAAGAAATCCAGGTTCTTGATGGCGATGCGCGGGGCGTTCAGCGCGGCGCCGGAGCGCGCCTGCACGCCGCCGAAGCCCTGGGTCGCGGTGTCGGCGGGGCCGGTTTCGGTGGTGGTCGACATGGTGTCGTTCCTTCCGCTCACTTGCGGCCGCGCAGCAGCGTGCGCGCCAGGATGTTGAGAAGCAGCACGCTCAGCGTGATCAGCAGGGCGCCGGCCCAGGCCAGGGCGATCCAGTCCTCGAAGGGCGAACCGGCGAAAGCGTAGATCGCGAGAGGCAGGCTGGACATCGGCTTGGTCAGGTCGGTCGACCAGGCATTGTTGCCCAGCGAGGTGAACAGCAGCGGGGCGGTCTCGCCGGCCACGCGCGCCACCGCCAGCAGGATGCCGGTGATGATGCCCGACATGGCCGACTTCCAGCACACGAAGACGATCATCTTCCACTTGGGCGAACCCAGGCCGATCACCGCCTCGCGCAGGGTGTTGGGGATCAGCGTCAGCATGTCCTCGGTGGTGCGGACCACCACCGGGATGACGATGATCGCCAGCGCCACCACGCCCGCCCAGCCCGAGAAGCCGCCGAAGGGCAGCACCAGGATCTGGTAGACGAACAGCCCGATCAGGATGGAGGGCGCCGAGAGCAGGATGTCCGAGACGAAGCGCACCACGTCGCCGAGCCTCGACCCGCGGGCGTATTCCGCCAGGTAGGTGCCCACCAGCATGCCGATCGGCGTGCCGATCGCGGTGCCGAGCGTCGCCTGGATCAGGCTGCCGACGATGGCGTTCAGCAACCCGCCCTCGGAGCCCGGGGGCGCCATGTTGTGGGTGAAGACGCGCAGGTTCATCGCCTCGAAGCCGCGATAGAACAGCGTCGCCAGGATCGAGGCGAGGAAGATCAGCCCGATCAGCGTCGCTATCACGCAGAGCATGCGGATGACGACGTCGGTGGTCTTGCGCCGCCGGCCGAGCCGCAGCGCGACCTCGGGGTCCTTGCGCGGGCCGGGCACGGCGCCGGCGGAGAGCGTGATGCTGCTCATGGGGATCAGGCCTTCAGCCGCGAGCGCAGCAGGTAGCGCGAGGTGGCAAGGACGATGAAGGACAGCACGAACAGGATGAAGCCCAGCGCCAGCAGCGAGGACAGCTTCAGGCTGCCCGTCTCGCTCTCGCCGAATTCGAGCGCGACCAGCGAGGCGATGGTATTGCCTGGCCCGAACAGCGAACCCGTGATGCGGTTGGCGTTGCCGATGACGAAGGTCACCGCCATGGTTTCGCCCAGCGCGCGCCCCAGCCCCAGCATGATGCCGCCCACCACCGAGACGCGGGTATAGGGAATGACCACGCCGCGCATCACTTCCCAGGTGGTGGCACCCAACCCGTAGGCGCTTTCCTTGTAGACCGGCGGCACCTGTTCGAACACGTCGCGCATGGTGGCGGCGATGAAGGGCAGGATCATGATCGCGAGGATGAAGGAGGCGGTGAAGATGCCGGTGCCGAAGGGCGCGCCCTGGAACAGGAAGCCGATGGCCGGCAATTCGCCCAGCGTGTCGATCAGCGTCGGCTGGATATAGGTCGCGAAGGCCGGCACGATGACGAAGAAGCCCCACATGCCGTAGATGATCGACGGCACGGCGGCCAGCAGCTCGACCGCGGTGCCGACCGGGCGGCGCAGCCAGGGCGGTGCCAGTTCGGTCAGGTAGAAGGCCACGCCGAAGGCCAGCGGGACCGCCAGCAGCACCGACAGCACGGCGGTCACGATGGTGCCGTAGATGGAAACGCCGGCGCCGAAGACCTCCTGCACGGGGTCCCATTCGGTCGACCAGACGAAGCCCACACCGAAGGCGCGGAAGGCCGGCAGGCCGGCGATGAACAGCTCGACGATGATGGCGCCCAGCAGGATCAGCACGAGCACGCCCGCACCCCTGCAGGCCCATTCGAAGATGATGTCGCCGGTATTGCCCGCGCCGCGCGCCGTGCGCGCCGGGGCCGGGGGGGAGGCGGTCGCGGCCTGGCTCACTGTGTCTGCCCGTCAGGAGGAAGAAGGAGGAGGCCCGGCGGCGTGCCAGGCCCCCAGGGGTCGTCAGGCGCCGAACTGGCGGTTCCAGGCCGCGCGCACCGCGTCCTTGGTCGCCTGGGTCAGCGGGATGTACTCCAGCTCCTGCGCCAGGCGGTCGCCTTCCTTGAAGGCCCAGTCGAAGAAGCGGCGGACATTGGCGCTGCGCGCCGCATCCGTCGGGTTGGTCGGCAGCAGGATGAAGGTCGGCGCCACGATCGGCCAGGACTGCGCGCCCGGGGTGTTGACCACGTTCGCCGCGAAGCCCGGCACCGACCAGTCGGCCGCACCGGCGGCCGCCATGAAGGTGGCGTGCTCCGGCTTCACGAAGTTGCCGTCCTTGTTCTGGATCTGCGTCGTCACCAGGCGGTTGGTGATGGCATAGGCGTTCTCGACATAGCCGATCGCGCCACGCACCTGGCGCACCGTGCCGGCAACACCTTCATTGCCGCGCGCGCCGGTGCCGGCGGGGAAGCGCACCGAGGTGCCCACGCCCACGCGGGTCTTGAATTCCTCGCTGACGTCCGAGAGGTAGGAGACCCACACGAAGGTCGTGCCCGACCCGTCGGCGCGATAGGCCGGCGCGATCGCCAGGTTCGGCAGCGTCAGGCCGGCATTGATGGCGGTGATGCGCGCATCGTTCCAGCGGGTGATCTTGCCCAGGTAGATGTCGGCCAGGATCGGGCCGGTCAGCTTCAGCTGGTCGTTCTCGACCCCCGGGATGTTCACGATGGCGACCAGCGAGCCCATCACCGTCGGGAACTGCAGCAGGTTGCCTTCGGTGAGCTGCGTCGCGTTCAGCGGCGCGTCGGTGCCGCCGAAATCGACGGTGCGGTTGCGGATCTGGTTGATGCCCGCGCCCGAGCCGACCGACTGGTAGTTCACCTGGATGTTGATGGCGCTGCGCGCCGCCTCTGCCCACTTCTGGTAGACCGGGTTGGGAAAGGTCGCGCCGGCGCCCGTGACGGCCGCGGCCTGCGCGCGAGCGCCGAAGGCCGGCAGGGTCAGCGCCGCACCGGCGCCGAGAAGGATGGTCCGCCTGTTCATCTGGGTAATCTCCGTCGCGTGTTTCTGCGGTGCCCGCCCCGGCAGGGACGCCACTGGCGCGCTTCTAGGAGCCCCGGAAGTCCTCCCGATTGCAGAAATGTGAAGGTTCGATGACGGGGTGGGCTACAAGTCAGCCGGTTGTCGAGGCTGTCCTGCCGCGCGCGCCACGGTTGCGCGGCAGGAAGATCAAGGGCTTGCGGCCGGAGTGCCTGCCGCTCGCCAGCGCTTACGTCACGCTCCCTACACTATTGTTTTTGCGCGCCTATTTACCGGCTCACAAGAGTCCGTCCGAGGCGATGGCGCGCTACCGATACCAGCCGGGGCGGCGCTTTTCGCGGAAGGCCGCCAGCCCCTCGCGCCCTTCGGCGCTGGCCCGCTGCATCCAGGATTCATGGGCCAGCAATGACATCTCGCGCGCCGAGAGCGTCAGCCCGTTCGCGCCAAGGAACGACTCCTTCGTCATGGCGATCGCGCTGGGCGCCGAGAGCATCGTCTGGTCGATGATCTCGGCGAGTCGCGCCTCGGCGGCCTCGGCCGCCACCACCTCGTGGACCAGGCCGATGCGCAGGGCTTCCTCGGCGCCGAAGCGTTCGCCGGTCAATGCATAGCGGCGCGTGTGGCGCAGCCCCATGGCATGGACCATGTGCGTGCTGATGGGGGTGGGGGCGACGCCGACGCGCACCTCGGTCAGGCCGAAGATCGCGGCCGGCGTGGCGAGCGCGACATCGACGCAGCACACCACGCCGCAGCCGCCGCCGAAGCAGGCGCCATGCACCAGGGCGAAGGTCGGCTTGGGGAATTCGTTCAGCTTCTGCATGGCGGTGGTGGTCGCCATGGACGCCGCATAGGCCTGCTCCGGCCCGTAGGTCGCCGCACGCGCCAGCCAGTCGAGGTCGGCACCCGCCTGGAAGTGCTTGCCGGCGCCGCGGATGACCAGGGCGCGCACGCTGTCGTCATCGTGCAGCTTGTCGAGGCCGGCGATCATCGCGCCGAGCAGGTCCTCGTCATAGGCATTGCCCTTGGCGGGCTTGTTGAGCGTGGCGGTGGCGATGCCGCGGGCATCGATTGACAGCAGGACGGGGTCGGACATGGCGGGGTTCCCTTCGACGTCGCCGCATCCTCGGCGCTCCGCCGCAGCACGCCAAGACGAGGTTCCGCCGGCATGTTGTTGACGCATGGCCGCCGCGCGCCGACCCTCCGCCGCCTGACCCGGGAGCCCCGCCGCATGTATGCCACCCGCCCCACGCTGTCCGGCCCGCGCCATGGCGTCTCGGCCGGGCATTACCTGGCCTCGACCGCCGCCATCGCGGTGCTGGAGGCCGGCGGCAACGCGATCGACGCCGGCTGCGCGGCCGGCATGGCGCTGGGCGTGCTGCTGCCGGACCTGGTGAACGTGGCGGGCGTCGCGCCCATCATGATCCGCCTGGCGGATGGCACGGTCGAGACCATCGCCGGCCTGGGCCACTGGCCGCGCTCCCTGCCGCCCGACATCTTCATGCGCGAACATGGCGGGAAGATCCCGAACGGCGTGCGCCGCACCGTGGTGCCGGCCGCGCCCGATGCCTGGATCACCGCGCTGGAACGCCACGGCACCATGGGCTTCGGCGATGTCGCGCAATACGCCATCCGCTATGCCGGGGAGGGCTACGCCGTCTATCCGCTGCTGGCCGAGACGGTGGCGGCGCATCGCGACGAATACGCCCGCTGGCCCTCCAATGCCGCGATCTTCCTGCCGGGCGGCGAACCGCCGGTGGTCGGCACGCGCTTCGTGCAGTCGGACCTGGCGCGCACGCTGACCTACATGGTGGATGAGGAAAAGCGCGCGACCGGCGGGCGCCTCGCGGGCCTCGCCGCCGCGCATGCCGCCTTCTACCGCGGCGACATCGCGCGCGAGATCACCCGCTTCATCCAGGCCGAGGGCGGCTTCCTGTCCATGGAGGATATGGCCGGCTTCCGGTCCCGCCTGGAACCCGCCGTCGCGCGCCGCTGGCGCGGCCATACGCTGTTGACCTGCGGCCCCTGGTGCCAGGGGCCGGCGCTGGCGCAGGCGCTGCTGTTGATGGAGCGCGCCGGCTTCGACGGCATGGCGCATAATTCCGCCGACTACCTGCATCTGCTGACCGAATGCGTGAAGGCGGCGATGGCCGACCGCGAATACCACTTTGGTGATCCGCTGTTCACGACGGTGCCGCTGGACGCGCTGCTGTCGCCCGAACACCTCGACGCGCGGCTGCGCCGGATCGACCCGGACCGCGCGCATCCGTCGATGTACGAACCGCTGCTGGGCATGGGCACGCCGGCCGATGGCCCGGTGCGCGCCGACCTGCCGAAGGTCGAGGCCGATACGTCCTACGTCGCGGTGGTGGATCGCTGGGGCAATGCGTTCAGCGCCACGCCGTCGGACGGGTCGTGGAATTCGCCGGTGGTGCCCGGGCTGGGGCTGATCCCGTCCAATCGCGGCAGCCAGTCGCGGCCGGACCCGGCGCACCCGTCCGGCGTCGCGCCGGGCAAGCGGCCGCGGCTGACGCCCAACCCGGCGATGGTCGCCACGGAAGACGGCGGCGTGATGCCCTTCGGCACGCCCGGCGGCGACGTGCAGATCCAGGCCATGCTGCAGGTGATGCTGAACGTCTTCCACTTCGGCATGGAATTGCAGGAGGCGATCGAGGCGCCGCGCATCGCCTCCTACGCCTTCCCGTCCTCCTTCGCGCCCTTCGACTATTTCCCCGGCCGCGTGGCGGCGGAGGGCCGCATCCCGCAATCGGTGCGCGACGACCTGGCCGCGCGCGGGCACGAGGTGAAGGCCTGGGACGACGTCACCTGGCTCGCCGGCTGCGTCGAGGCGGTGCTGTCCGACCCCAAGGCCGGCCTGGTGCGCGCCGGCGCCGATCCGCGCCGCCCGGCCTATGCCATCGCCGGCTGACGGGCCCGTCGCGGACGCCATTGCGCATCACGCGGCGGGACGGTTCCGCGAGGCGGTCGCCGGCTACCAGGCGGCGCTCGCCGGGGGGCTCGATACGCCGGAACTGCGCAACAACCTCGCGCATGCGCTGCGCCTGCTGGGCCAGCCGGAGGCCGCGCTCGCGCAGTATGCCGAGGCGCTGCGCCAGCGCCCGGACTACCTGCGCGCGCTGCTCGGGCGGGCTGATGCGGCCGAGGCGCTGAACCGCCTGCCCGAGGCGGCCGAGGCGCTGGCGGCGGCCATACCGCTCAGCCCCGATCCCGATCCGCTGCGCATCCGCCTGGCCGGCCTGCACGGGACGATGAACCGCCCGGATCGTGTCGTGGCGCTGCTGCGCGCCGTGGCACCCGGCGGGCCGGACCAGGCCGTCGTGCACAACAACCTCGGCAATGCGCTGATGGCCTGCGGCCGTCCGAGTGAGGCGATCGGCGAATTGCGCGCCGCCGCGGCGCTGCTGCCGGGGCGCACGGAAGTGCAGGTCAACCTTGCGCATGCGCTGATGGCGTCCGGGCGCCCGGCGGAGGCCGCGGCCGCCTGCGGCGCCGCTCTCGACGCCGATCCGGACTGCTGGCCGGCCTGGCACAATCGCCTTCTGGCGCTGAACTACCTGCCGGAGGTCACGCCGGCGGCGATCGCCGAGGAGCACCGGCGCTTCGGTGCGCGGATCGCCGCGCGCATCCCGGCCATGGCGCCGCCGGCGAATACGGCCTATCCCGGCCGACGGCTGCGCATCGGCTTCGTCTCGGGCGATCTGCGCACCCATCCGGTCGGCCAGTTTCTCGACGGCGTGGTCGCCGCGCATGACCAGGCCGGCTTCGCGCTCTTCGCCTATGCCAACCAGGGCACCGAGGATGCGGTGTCGGCGCGGCTGCGGGCGCATCTCGATGGCTGGCGCCAGGTGCTCGCGCTGGATGACGCGGCGCTGGCCGCGGCGGTGCGTGCGGATGGCATCGACATCCTGGTCGATCTGTCGGGGCATACCGGCGGCACGCGCATCGCGGCCTTCGCCCGGCGGCCCGCGCCGGTCCAGGTGGCCTGGATCGGCTATCCGCAGACCACGGGGCTGGCCGCGATGGACTGGATCATCGCCGACCCGACCGTGCTGCCGCCGCAGGACGAGCCGCTCTACGCCGAGCGGGTGATGCGCCTGCCGGGCTGCTACCTGTGCTACGGTGCGCCGTTGCCGGGCGCGCCTGGCGGCCCGCCGCCGATGGTCGCGCGCGGGCATGCCACCTTCGGCTGCTTCGGCGGGCTGGCGAAGATCAACGATTCGGTGCTGGCGGCCTGGGCGCGCATCCTGGCCGCGCTGCCCACCGCGCGCATCCTGGTGAAGACACGCGCGCTGGGCGAGGCCGAGACGGCGGCGGCGCTGCGCGCGCGCTTCGCCGCGCAGGGTGGCGATGCGGCGCGGCTCGACCTGGAAGGGCACCTGCCGGCGACGCACCACCATGCGCGCTTCGCCGATCTGGACCTGATGCTCGACCCGTTTCCCTATGGCGGCTGCACCGGGACGGTCGAGGCCATCCATGCCGGCGTGCCGACCCTGGGCCTGCGCGGGCGCGGCGGCATGATGACCCGCAGCGCCGAGACCCTGCTGGCGCAGACCGGCATGGCGGATTGGGTGGCCGCGGATGTGGATTCCTACGTCGCCATGGCGGTGCGGATGGGGCGCGACCCGGCGGCCTTGGCGGCGGCGCGCGCGCGTGTCTCGCCGGCGCCGCTGCGCGATGCGGCCGGTTTCGCGCGGGGGCTGGAGGCGGCGTGGCGGGCGATGTGGCGCGACTGGTGCGCGCGGCAGCATTGAGGCGTGCCGTCGCGGCTGCGATGGCGCCGGCTGCGCGGCATCGTCAGGGCGTCGTCGGCGGCCGGCGGGGCGCTTTCGGCGCGCGACCTGGCTGCCGATGCCGCCGCCGCGTGCGTCTTGCCGGCGCCGCGCCGCGCGCTATGTCCTGGCGCATGGATGGAACCGCGATGCGGCGTCGCAGCGTGCTGGCCCTGACCGCGGCGCCCGGTGCCGCCGCGGCACAGGCCGCGCCGGCGCTGGACCTGCTGCTGGTGCTGGCGATGGACGCCTCGGGCTCCATCGACGCCGATGAATTCCGCCTGCAGCGCGAAGGGCTGGCGGAGAGCGTCACGCATCCCGCCATCCTCGCCGCCATCGCGTCCCGGCCGAACGGCGCGATCGGCATCGCCATGGTGGAATGGGGCAGCCCGGGCGGCGCGGTCACGGCGGTGGACTGGATGGCGGTGCGCGATGCGCCATCCGCCCGCGCGCTGGCCGAGGCCATCATCGCCGCGCCACGCTCGCGCCAATCCTACAACGCGATCGGCGATGCCATCGCGCACAGCACCGCGCTGATCGCCGCCGCGCCCTTCCGCAGCGAGGACCTGGTGATCGACGTGGCCGGGGACGGGCCGGACATGCGGTCCTTCACGCCCGCGACGGATGCGCGCGACGCGGCGGTGGCGCGCGGCATCACGGTGAATGGCCTGGCGATCGAGGTCGCGCCCGTCACGCGCTTCGGCGAACCGCTGCGCCGGCACTACGAACACGACGTGATCGGCGGCCCCGGCGCCTTCGTCATCGCGGCCGAGACGCGCGCCGATTTCGCGCGTGCGATGCGCGCCAAGCTGATCCGGGAGATCGCATGAGGATCGCGCGACGCGCGCTGCCCGCGCTGCTGCTGGCCGCGCCGGCGCTGGCCAGCACGCCGGCCTGGGTCGCCACGCTGCGCGCCGGCGGCTTCGTGCTGTACATGCGCCATGCCATCACCGACCGCAGCCAGGCGGATACCGGGCGGCTGGGGGATCGCGCCGGGCAGCGCAACCTCTCGGCGGCGGGCGTGGCGCAGGCGCGCGCACTGGCGGAGGCGATGGCGCGGCTGGCGATCCCGCTGCGCCCGATCTGCTCCAGCCCGGTGTTCCGCGCCGCCGATACCGCCGCGATCATGGCGCGCGGCGCGGCGGTGGATGTCACGATGGACCTGGTGGCGGACGACTACACGCAGGATGTGCCGGGCGCGATCGCCTCGGCCCGCCGCGCGATGGGCACGGCCCCGCCGGCGGGCAGCAACGCGCTTCTGGTCGGGCACATCCATGTGTTCGGGCCGGCGGTCTTCGGGCGCATCCTGGCCCAGGCGGAATTCCCCGAAGGCGCCTTCGGCATGGTCGCGCCCGAAGCCGCCGGCCCGCGCGTCGTGCAGGTGATCATGCCCGATGCGGTGATCACGGCGGGGCTTGGCTAGTGTCCTGCCCGCTGCGCGCTTGGGGTTCGCCATGCACGCGGCGGACAAGCAGGCCACTGAAAACCATGGCTGGCGGGCCGACGATGAAGCCGGCAGGACTTCGGAATCGGGACACTGGCGCGTCATCCATCCGGCCGGAGCCGGCGGGACGGACGGGAATGCTCGCGACGGCCGGTGGCGCGTGCAGGTGCCGTGCGCCTTGCGAACGGATCATGCCGCGGGATCGCTGCCGGGGCACGGGGTTTGCAAACCATCGTCGCGGCGCAAGGATGACGCGCCGACAGCGCCGGAGGACCCGCCCCATGCCGACCGACCCGACCCCCGAGATGATGGCGGCGATCCGCCTGTGGTCCGGCGTGGACTGCCCCAACCCCGCCGGGGCGCGCGCCCTGGAGGATTTCCCCGCCCTGATCGCCGAGTTCGAGGCGCTGCGCGGCACCATGCTGTTCGAGGACGAACCCCCCGCCTTCGACGCCGCGCTGCGCGCCGAGCAGGAGCCGCAGGCGTGACCGACCTCGCCCTGCTGTCCGTGACGGACGCCGCCGATGCCTTCGCGAAGGGCGAGGCCAGCGCCGAGGCCCTGGTGCGCGCGTCCCTCGCGCGCATCGACGCGCATGACGCGCAGGTGAATGCCGTGATCCGCCTTGATCGCGAGGCCGCGCTGGAAGCCGCCAGCGCGCAGGACAAGGCGCGCGCCGGGGGCGTGGCGCTGGGCCCGCTGGCAGGCGTGCCGATGATGCACAAGGACATGTACTACCGCGCCGGGCGCGTGAGCAGCTGCGGGTCGAAAATCCGCGGCGACTTCAGGCCCGCCGTCACCGCGACGGTGCTGCATCGGCTGGACGCCGCCGGCGCGATCGACATGGGCACGCTGAACATGGCGGAGTTCGCGCAGAACCCGACCGGCCACAACGCGCATTTCGGCGACTGCCACAATCCGTGGGGCTTGCCGTATTGCACGGGCGGGTCGTCATCCGGTTCGGGCGCGGGTGTGGCGGCGCGCTTCTTTGCCGCGGCGCTGGGCTCGGACACCGGCGGGTCGATCCGCCTGCCGGCGTCGATTTGCGGCGTGACCGGCATCAAGGGCACGCAGACCCGCGTGCCGCGCACCGGCGTGATGCCGCTGTCCTTTTCCATGGACAATGTCGGGCCGCTGACGCGCACCGCGCGCGACGCGGCGCGGGTGATGACGGTGATCTCCGGCCACGACCCGCGCGATCCCACCAGCGCGCCCGAGGCGGTGCCGGACTACGAGGCCGCGCTGACCGGCGACCTGCGCGGGGTGTCGGTCGCGGTGCCGCGCGAATGGTTCTTCGACGGCGCGGACGACGTTGTGGTGCGCGGCTTCGAGGCGGCGCTGGAGGTGCTGAAGGCGCGCGGCGCGTCCGTGACCTATGTCGCCTGCCCCTCGTTGCGCGCCATCGGCGCCTATGTCGCCGTGGTCAGCCGCGTCGAGGGTGCCACCATCCACGCCAACTGGATGCGCGAGCACCCGGGCGACTACGCCATCCACCTGTCGGGCCGGCTGTATGGCGGCTACGCCATTCCCGGCACGCATTACCTGGAGGCGCTGTCGCGCCGCGGCGCGCTGCTGCGGCAATTCTGCCGGGAGGCCTTCGCCGGCCATCACATCGTCGCGACACCGACGCTGCGGATGCGCGTGCCCACCCTGGCCGAGACCAGCATCGATGCCG
Source organism: Roseomonas sp. CECT 9278 (assembly GCF_918698155.1). GTDB lineage: Bacteria > Pseudomonadota > Alphaproteobacteria > Acetobacterales > Acetobacteraceae > Neoroseomonas. The sequence goes on along the minus strand of NZ_CAKKLX010000019.1, from coordinate 45,179 downwards.
ACCCGGCGAATTGGGCGCGGCACATGGCGATCTCGGCCAATACGCGGCCGTTCAACTACCTGGGCATCCCGACCGTCAGCCTGCCCTGCGGCTTCGACGATCGCGGGCTGCCGATGGGGCTGCAACTGGCCGCGCGGCCGTTCGCGGAAGGCCGCGCGCTGGCGGTAGCGGATGCCTACCAGCGCGAGACCGACTGGCACGCGCGGGTGCCGGCTATCCCCGCAGCGCCTTGATCTGTGCCGGATAGCCCGAGGGATCCACCGCCACGTCGATCAGCACGGGCCCGGTCGCCGCGCAGGCCTCGGCCATCGCGGCGGCCAGTTCGGCCTCGGTGGTCGCGGTCAGCCCGATGCCGCCCATCGAGCGCATCGCCGCCGCCAGGTCGGCGCGCGGCCAGCCCAGCGCGCCCGCCGGCAGGTCGCGCGCATCCTTCTTGATGTCGATCAGCGACAGCGTCGCGTCGTTGAACGCCACCACCACCAGCTTCACGCCCAGCACCGCGGCGGTGGCCAATTCACCGAGCCCCATCAGCAGCCCGCCATCGCCGGTAAAGGCCAGCGCGCCGCGCGCGGGGTCGTGCAGCGCCGCCGCGATCGCCGCCGGCACCGCGAAGCCCATGGTCGCCAGGCCGTTCGAGATCAGCAGGTCGCCCGGGCGTTCGCACTGCCAGAAGGTGGTGGCGGGGAACATGTGCGCGCCGGCATCGACCGCCACGCGCGGGTCGAAGCCGGCGGCGCGCGCGGCGGCCTGGGTGACCTCGACCAGGCGCTGCGGGCCGATGCCGCTGCCGCGCCGCGGGTCGTTGGCCAGCGCGCGCAGCCAGTCGGCGCGCAGCGCGGCGATGGTCGCGGCCTGCCAGTCCGACCGGGCCGCGCCCTCGGCCAGCGCGCGCAGCGCCACCGCGACATCGCCGGTCAGCGCCGCCGCCGGCGCGGCATAGGGCAGGGTGCGGGCCGAGGTCGCGACCTCGATCACCGGCACGTTCCAGCGCCACGGCTTGGGGATGAATTCGACCGGGTCGGCGCCGACCATGATGACGGCATCGGCACCATCCAGCACCGGGCCTTCGGCCGCGCCGCAGGTGAAGATGCCGGCGAAATGCACATCGGCATCCGCCACCACGCCCTTCGCCTTGTAGGTGACCAGCGCCGGGCAGCCGAGGGCTGCGACCAGCGCGCGCAGCGGTCCGGCGGCCGTCACGGCCTCCAGGCCGGCGATCACGACGGGGCGCCTGGCAGCCGCCAGCACGCGGCGCGCGGCGGCGATGGCGGCGGCATCGGGGGCGGGCAGGGCGGCGCTGGGCTGCGCCGCGGGCAACGCCGCCGGCTGGCGCGCCACGCTGCCCGACAGCTCGATCAGCGCCGCACCGCGCGGGGCTGCCATGGCCGCGCCGATCGCCTGCACCGCAGCGTCGCCGGCCGCCATCTGGCCGACCGCGAGCTGCACCTTGGTCACCGGCGCCAGCATGGCGGCATGGTCGAAATACTGGTGGGTGGCGAAGGCGCGTTCGGCGGGGGCGAAGCCGTCCGCCACCAGCACCACCGGCGCGCGGTCGAGCGCGGCATGCGCCATGCCGTTCGCCGCATTGCCCACGCCAGGCCCGCGCGTGCACAGCGCGACGCCCGGCGTGCCCGCAAGTTCCGCCTCGCTCGCCGCCATGATGACCGCCGAGGTCTCGTGCCGCGCCAACACGAAATCGATGCCGCGCGCGCGGGCGGCGGCGATCAGGTCGAGGCTCGAACCACCGCCCGGCACACCGTAGATGCGCTTCGTGCCGGCCGCGGCGAAGGCGGCGGCCAGGGCGTCGGCGGCGGTGGTGGCGTCGGGCATGCGGGCTCTCCGGCAAGGGGGCGCGGACCATAGGCGCGATGCTCCGTGCTGCCCATCGGGGGGCAGCGACAGCCTGCTTGCTGGGCAGAACGGTGATCGTTCGGGGCCTCATCGGGCAGGCCGGGCTTGCGCGCGGGGGCATGGCTCGGCAAGGCTGGGCATCGGAGGATCTCGCGCCGGTGACCATGACCACCCCTGCCTTCGACGAAATGTCGGCCGACGGCCTGATCCGCGGCCCCTATGCCGAGATCGCGCGATGGCTCGCCGCCACGCCGCGCGCCGCGCTGGAACATCGCCGGCACGAGGCCGAACTGCTGTTCAAGCGCATCGGCATCACCTTCGCGGTCTATGGCGAGGGCGGCGATCCCGAACGGCTGATCCCCTTCGACATCATTCCGCGCATCCTGGCGCGCGCCGAATGGGATGCGCTGTCGCGCGGGCTGGTGCAGCGGGTCACGGCGCTGAACCGCTTCCTCGCGGATGTGTACGGCAAGCAGGAGATCCTGCGGGCGGGGCGCATCCCCGCGGCGCTGGTGCGCGACAACGAGGCCTTCCGCCCCGAGATGGCCGGCTTCACCCCGCCCGGCGGCGTCTATACCCACATCGCCGGCATCGACGTGGTCCGCACCAGCCCCAGCGAGTTCTGGGTGCTGGAGGACAATTGCCGCACGCCCTCGGGCGTGTCCTACATGCTGGAGGGGCGCGAGGCGATGCTGCGCCTGTTCCCCGGCATCTTCGCCACGCACCGCATCGCCTCGGTCGGCCATTACCCCGAGGAATTGCTCGAGACGCTGAAATCGGTGGCGCCGGAAGGCTGCCGCGGCACCCCGCGCGTCGCGATCCTGACGCCGGGGTCCTACAACAGCGCGTATTACGAACACTGCTTCCTGGCCGACGAGATGGGCGTGGAGGTGGTCGAAGGCCCCGACCTGTTCGTCGAGGACGACGTTGTCTTCATGCGGACCACGACCGGCCCGCGGCGCGTCGACGTGATCTATCGCCGGATCGACGACGACTACCTGGACCCCAGGGTGTTCCGGCCCGAAAGCGTGCTCGGCGTGCCGGGGCTGATGGCGGCCTACAAGGCGGGCAATGTCGCGCTGGCCAATGCGCCGGGTGCCGGCATCGCCGACGACAAGGCGATCTATCCCTATGTGCCGGAGATGATCCGCTTCTACCTGAACGAGGAACCGCTGCTGGCCAATGTGCCGACCTTCCTGTGCGAGCGCGCCGACGACCGCGCCTATGTGCTGGACCACCTGCACGAACTGGTGGTGAAGCTGACCCATGGGTCGGGCGGCTACGGCATGCTGGTCGGCCCGCACAGCACCGCCGAACAGCGCGCCGACTTCGCCCGGCGCATCAAGGCCAGCCCGGCCGAATACATCGCGCAGCCGACCCTGGCGCTGTCCACCGTGCCGACGCTGACCGACAAGGGCATCGCGCCGCGCCATGTCGACCTGCGCCCCTTCATCCTGTCGGGCAAGGAGGTCCGCGTGGTGCCCGGCGGCCTGACGCGCGTGGCGCTGCGGGAGGGATCGCTGGTGGTGAATTCCTCGCAGGGCGGCGGCACCAAGGATACCTGGGTGCTGGAGGACGACCCCGCCGACATCGCGCCGCCCAGCCGGTCGCAGACGCAATCGCAGTCCCAGTCGCCGTCAGGGTCGGGGTCGCAGGGCCAGTCGCAGTTCCACGGGGGTGCGGGATGCTGAGCAGCACCGCCGCCAGCCTGTACTGGCTCGGCCGCTATGTGGAGCGCGCGGGCAACAATGCGCGCGGCTTGCAGGTGGCGCTGCGGATGGTGTCGCTGACCGGCGCGGTGGCGCAGCGCGACAGCGCCTGGCGCGCGCTGCTGATCGCCTCGGGCTGCGAGCCCGGCTTCATCGCCAAGGACATCCCGCTGACGCAGGAGAACGTGGTCCGCTATTTGGCCGCCGATCCCGAGAACCCGTCGTCGATCATGTCCTGCATCGAGGCGGCGCGGCGCAACGGGCGCGCCGTGCGCACCGCGCTGACGGTCGACATGTGGGAGGCGGTGAACGAGACCTGGTCGCAGGCGCGCCGGTGCTCGGACGAGACCTTCACGCCCGACCGGCTGCCCGATTTCCTCGACTGGGTGAAGTCGCGCACGGTGCTGTTCAACGGCGCCTATGCCGACACCATGCTGCGTGACGAGGCCTGGCGCTTCGTGCGCCTGGGCACCATGCTGGAACGCGCCGACAACACGGCGCGCGTGCTGGACGTGCACCACCATGCGCTGGGCGATGTCGAGGAAAGCGGCGCGGTCGCCTACCTGCAATGGCAGGCGATATTGCGTTCGGTCTCGGCGCTGCGCGCCTATCAATGGGTCTATCACGCGCGGCTCGAGCCGCGGCGGATCGCGGAACTGCTGCTGCTGCGCCCGGAACTGCCGCGGTCGATGATCGCCTGCTATGCGCGCATCGAGGAAACGCTGGACGCGCTGGCGGCATCGCATGGCGGCAAGCGCGGCGAATGCCACCGCCTGGCCGGCGAGGTCCATGCCCGGCTGCGCTTCGCCCGCATCGAGGACATCATGGCCGGCGGGCTGCACGACTTCCTGACCCGCAAGATCGACCGCAACATCGACCTTGGCCGCGAGATCGCGGGCTTCTACCTGCATTCCTGAACGCGAGGCCGCGATGACCTATTGCGTCGGGCTGTTCCTGGACGAAGGCCTGGTCCTGCTGTCGGACACGCGCACCAATGCGGGTGTCGACCACATCTCCACCTTCTCGAAGATGCATGTCGAGGAAGTGCCCGGCGAGCGCATGCTGGCCATGCTGTCCTCGGGCAATTTGGCGATCAGCCAGGCCGTGTGGAACCGCCTGCAGGAAGGCGTGTGGCTGGACAGCGAACGCCACACGCTGCGCGACGTGCCCACCATGTTCCGCGCCGCGCAGCTGGTCGGCGCCGCGGTGCGCGCGGTGTTCGACGCCGACGGCCCATCGCTGCGCGCGCAGGGCATCGGCTTCGACGTGGCGCTGCTGCTGGGCGGGCAGATCGCCGGGCAGCCCCACCGGCTGTACATGGTCTATGCGGCCGGCAATTTCGTCGAGGCGACCGCCGATACGTCGTTCCTGCAGATCGGCGAGCACAAATACGGCAAGCCGATCCTCGATCGCGCCGTGACGCCCGGCATTTCGCTGGCCGATGGCGTGAAGCTGGCGCTGATCAGCATGGACGGCACGCTGCGGTCCAACCTCACGGTCGGCATGCCGCTCGACCTGCTGGTGGTGCGCGCGGGCACGCAGCGCGTGGCGCTTCGCAAGCGCATCACCGAGGACGAGCCGTATTTCCGCCTGGTGCGCGAAGGCTGGGAACGCGCGCTGCGCGACGCCTATGCGGCGATGTCGGTGCCCGACTGGGTGTGACCCTTGCGTGGGGGCGCGTCGCCGCCCCTAATGCGCGACACGAACGGGAGGAACGAAGCATGGTGGACCGCAGGACGGTGCTGGCGCTGGGCGCCGCAGCACTGGCGGGCGGGCGCGGCGCCGCGGCGCAGGCCTGGCCCACGCGCCCCATCCGCATCGTGGTGCCCTTCGGCCTTGGCGGGTCGGCCGATGTCGCCGGGCGCTTCCTCCAGGAACCTTTGCAGCAGGCCTTCGGCCAGCCGGTGGTGATCGAGAACCGCCCCGGCGCCGGCGGCACCATCGGCGCCGATGCGGTGGCCAAGGCCGCCCCGGATGGCCACACGCTGCTGCTGATGTCGAACACGCACACGGCGAACGAAACGCTGCTGCCCAACCGCCCCTATGTGCTGATGCGCGACCTGTCCGCGGTGGCCTTCATCAACGTGGCGCATCACGTGCTGGTGGTGCATCCCTCACTCGGCGTGAACTCGCTGCCGGAACTGATCGCCTATGCGAAGGCGAATCCCGGGCGGCTCGACTACGCTTCCTCCGGCCCCGGCACGCCCTATCACGTGGCGGGCGAGATCTTCCGCGCCATGGCGGATATCCAGGTGACCCACATCCCCTTCCGCGGGTCGAACGAGGCGCGCACCGCGCTGATCGCCGGCCAGGTGCCGATGATGTTCGACGCCATTCCCACCATGGCCGAACAGGCGCGCGGCGGGCGCGTGCGGGCGCTGGCCACCACCGGCCCGCAGCGCAGCCCGCTGCTGCCGGATGCGCCGACGGTGGCCGAGGTGCTGCCGGGCTACGAGGCCAGCATCTGGCTCGGCCTGATGGCGCCGGCGGCGACGCCGCTGCCGATCCGCGAACGCATCGCCGCCGAGGTCAACCGCATCATGGGCCTGCCCGCGACGCGCGAGGCGCAGACCCGCGCCGGCGCGCTGGTCAACCCGATGTCGGTCGAGGCCTTCGACCGCTTCCTGCGCGAGGACATCGCCCGCCAGGCCGAGGGCATCCGCATCGCCCGCATCACCGCGAACTGATGGTCGCCTTCACGCTCAACGGCGCGGCGGTGTCGGTGGCCGACGACGGCGCGCCGCTGCTGCATGTGCTGCGCGGGGAGCTCGGCCTGTCCGGCCCGCGCCTGGGCTGCGGCGCGGAAGCCTGCGGCGCCTGCGTGGTGCTGGTGGATGGCGCGCCGGCCCATGCCTGCACCCTGCCGGCGCAAGCGGTCGCGGGGCGCAGCGTGACGACGGTGGAAGGGCTTGGCACGCCCGCCGCGCCGCATCCATTGCAGCGCGCATTCCTGCACGAGCAGGCGGGGCAGTGCGGCTTCTGCCTGTCCGGCATCCTGGTCGCGGCCGTGGCGCTGCTGGCGCGCGATCCCGACCCGGACGACGCGGCGATCCGCGCGGCGCTCGACCCGCATCTGTGCCGCTGCGGCAGCCACAACCGGATCGTCCGCGCGGTGCGGCGCGCGGCGGCGGAGATGCGCGCATGAGCGACCTCGACCGCCGCGCCGCGCCGCCGGGGAAGCTGCCGGGGAGCCTGGCGGCGACCCCGCGGCTCGATCGCTGGCTGGCCTTCGCGCGGGAGGGGCATGTCACGGTCACGCCGGGGAAGGTGGAGCTCGGCCAGGGCATCCTGACCGCGCTGGCGCAGATCGTCGCGGAGGAGCTGGATGTCGCGCTGCCGCGCGTGCGCGTTTCCGCGGCCAGCACGCCGGGCAGCCCGAATGAAGGGGTGACCTCGGGCAGCCTGTCCGTGCAGGACAGCGGCATGGCGCTGCGCCATGCGGCGGCGGCGGCGCGCGCCATCCATCTGGAAGTGGCGGCGCAGCGCAGCGGCGTGCCGGTCGAGGCGCTGCGGGTCGAGGACGGCGCCTTCCTGGCGCCGGATGGGCGCGTTGTCGCGTCCTACTGGTCGCAGGCCGATGCCGCGCTGCTGGCCTGCGAGGCGCCGGCCGATGTGCGCGCCAAGCCGCCGGGCGCGCGGCGCGTGGCGGGCACCTCGGCGGCGCGCATCGACCTGCCGGACAAGGTGTTCGGCGCGGCGCGCTTCCTGCACGACCTGCGCCTGCCGGGCATGCTGCATGCCCGCGTGGTGCGTCCACCGGCCCGCCGGGCGCGGCTGGTCACGCTGCCCGACGACGCGCTGCCTGGCGGCGCCGGCATCGCGCGCGACGGCGCCTTCCTCGCGGTGGTCGCCGCGACGGAGCACGCTGCCGAGCGCGCCGCGACGCACCTCGCCGCGCGCTGCCGCTGGGACGCCGAGGACACCCTGCCGCCGCAGCACGCGCTGGCCGACTGGCTGCGCGCCGCGCCCGGCGACCGCGCCGTGGTGCTGGAGCGCGACGAACCCGCGGGCGCGCCGGCCAGGACGCTGCGCGCGAGCTTCTCGCGCCCCTATGTCACGCATGCGTCGATCGGCACGTGTTGCGCCGTTGCGCGCTGGCAGGGCACGACGCTGGAGGTCTGGACCCATTCGCAGGGCGTCTACAACCTGCGCGCGGATCTCGCGAAGGCGCTCTCCATGGCGGAGGACGACATCCTGGTCCGTCACATGGAGGGTGCCGGCTGCTACGGCCACAACGGCGCGGACGATGTGGCGCTGGATGCCGCGCTGGCGGCGCGCGCGGCACCGGGGCGGCCGGTGCGGCTGCTGTGGTCACGGGCGGAGGAACTCGGCTGGGGGCCGGTGTCCTCGGCCATGCTGGTCGACATCGAGGCCACGCTGGACGCCACCGGCAGCATCGCCGAATGGCGCGAGGAGGTGATCAGCCACGGCCATTCCTCCCGCCCCGGGCGCGGCGCGCTGCCGACCCTGCTGGCGGTGGAATACATGGACCCGCCGCGCGAGATCCCGAATGCGATGAACCCGCCGCTGGCCTCGGGCGGCGGGGCGCAGCGCAACGCGGTGCCGGCCTATCGCATCCCGAAGCTGACCATCGGGGTCAAGCACATCGCGCGGATGCCGCTGCGCGTCTCGGCGCTGCGCGGGCTGGGGGCGCCGGCGAATGTCTTCGCCATCGAATCCGTGATGGACGGGCTGGCGGCGCTGAACGGGGAGGACGCGCTCGATTTCCGCCTGCGCCACCTGGATGACCCGCGCGCGCGGGAGGTGCTGGCGCTGGCCGCCGGGATGGCCGGCTGGCGCGGACGCGCGCGGCGCGAGGGCTTCGGCATGGGCCTGGCCTACGCGCGCTACAAGCACACCGGCGCGCTGTGCGCGGTGGCTGCGGAGGTCGAGGCGCTGGACCGCGTGGTCTGCCGCCGCCTGTGGATCGCCGCCGATGTCGGCGAGGTCATCAACCCCGACGGCGTGGCCAACCAGTATGAGGGCGGCGCCATCCACGGCGTGTCGATGGCGCTGCACGAGGCGGTCGCCTTCGATGCCCGCATGGTCACCAGCACCGACTGGGACAGCTACCCGATCCTGCGCTTCAGCGAGGTGCCGCAGGTCGAGACGCGGCTGATCGCGCGACCCGAGGAGAAGCCGCTGGGGGCCGGGGAGGCGTCGCTCGCGCCGACCATCGCCGCCATCGCGAATGCCATCCACGATGCGCTCGGCATCCGTCCGCGCGCCATGCCCTTCACGCCGGAGAACCTCGCGGCCTCATGATCCCGCTGACCCTTGCCTGCACGGCCTCCGACCGCACCAGGCCGCTGATGGACGGCCGCTTCCGCGTGAATGGCTGCGACATCACCTTCATCCCCGGCGAGCCGGAGGACATCTTCCGCCGCGCGCTGCGCGACCGCGCCTTCGAGGTGTCGGAACTGTCGATGGGCAGCCACATCGTCACCACCGCGCGCGGCGACAGCCCGTATGTCGGCGTGCCGGTGTTCCTGTCGCGCGCCTTCCGCCATTCCGCCGTCTATATCCGCACCGACCGCGGCATCCGATCGGCCGCCGACCTTGCTGGCCGCACCATCGGCCTGCCGGAATACCAGCAGACGGCCGCGCTCTGGGTGCGCGGCTTCCTGCGCGAGCACTATGGCGTGGACACGAAGGGCATCGCCTGGCGCACCGGCGGCGAGCGGGTGGCGATCACGCTGCCCGCGGGCTTCGACGTGCAGCCGCTGGGCCGTGACCTGGAGGCGGCGCTGGAAGCCGGCGAGATCGATGCGCTGATCGGCCCGCGGCCGCCGCGCTGCTTCCTGGAGCGTTCCGCGCCGGTTGACCGCCTGTGGCCTGACACACGCGCGGAGGAACAGGCCTGGTTCGGCAGTACCGGCTTCTTCCCGATCATGCATTGCCTCGCGGTGCGGCGCGACGTGGTGGAACGCCACCCGTGGCTGCCGGTCGAACTGTTCCGCGCCTTCGCCGCGGCCAAGGCCGCCTCCATCGCCGAACTGCGGCTGGTCAACGTGCTGCGCGTCTCGCTGCCCTGGATCGCCGCCGAGGCCGAGGCGCAGATCGCCGCCATGGGTGGCAACCCCTGGCCCTATGGCTTCGCGCGCAATCGCGAGGAGATCGCGGCGATGATCCGCTACGCCGTGGCCGATGGGCTCGCGGCGCAGGCGATCCCGCCCGAGGCGCTGTTCCACCCTTCGGTGCTGGAGCTTGCCGACGTTGCCTGAAGGCTTGCCCTGGCGGCGCGCGCGCCTCATCACTGGCGCAATTCCACCGGGAGAACGCCCATGACCCGCCTGACCCGCCGTGCCGTTCTTGGCGCCGCCGCCATCCTCGCCGCGCCTGCCGTGCGCGCGCAGGGGGCCTCCATCCGCATCGTCGTGCCCTTCGCGCCGGGCGGGTCCACCGATGCCGTCGCGCGGCTGGTGGCACCGGGGCTGACGCAGCGCCTGGGTGCCCCCGTGGTGATCGAGAACCGCAGCGGCGCCGCCGGGTCGATCGGCACCGATGCCGTGGCGAAGGCGCGCCCGGATGGCCAGACCTGGCTGCTCACCTTCGACAGCCACGCGACGCTCGCGGCGCTGATCCCGCAACTGCCGTTCAATCCGGATCGCGACCTCGATCCCGTCATGCTGATCGGCGGCGCGCCCTATGTGCTGGCGTCCAAGCCGGACAAGCCGTTCCAGTCGATCACCGATGTGGTGAACGCGGCGCGTGCGCGGCCGGATGCGGTGTCCTTCGGGTCCACCGGCAATGGCACGATCGGCCACCTCACCATGGTCCTGCTGCAGGGCCAGACCCGCACGCGCATGACGCATCTGCCGTATCGCAGCGGCGGCCTTGCCGTGAACGACACCGTGGCCGGGCATGTCGACATGATGATCGGCTCGGCCGCGGTGGTGCATCCACATGCGCGGTCGGGCACGCTGCGGACCTTCGCGCAGTTCGGCCCGCAGCGCCTGCCCGCGCTGGCCGACCTGCCGACCGTGGCGCAAGCCGGCCTGCAGGGGCTGGAGGCGGAGGCCTGGTGGGGCGTGTTCGCGCCGCATGGCACGCCGCAGGATGCTGTCGCGCGCATGAACGCCGCGCTGAAGGAATCGCTGTCCGAGGAGCGCGTCCGCACCACCATGCAGGATGTGCAGCAGGCGCGCCTGATCATGTCCTCCCCCACCGAGCTCGGCACCTTCGTGCAGCGCGAGGTGGCGAAGTGGGGTGCGGTGGTGCGCGAGAACAACATCCGCGCGGACTGACGCGCGGCCTGCGCCGCTTCGCGGCAGGGTGCGGTCATCGCCGCTCCGCGGCACATTCGTCGTCTGCCGCTCCGCGGCACATTCCTAGTCTGCAGCTCCGCGGCACGGGGATTGCTGATCCCGAGCGATGCGCGCAGGCTTCCATGCGCATCGCCCCGGACGGAGACCCCTGCCATGCAGCGACGCTCGCTTCTCGCGGCCACCGGCGCCGCGTTCCTCGGCGGACCCGCGCTGGTCCGCGCGCAATCCGCCAGCACGCTGCGCTTCACGCCGCAGCAGGACCTGGTGACGCTCGATCCCGTCACCACCACCGCCTATGTCTCGCGCAACCACGGCTACATGGTGTTCGACACGCTGTACGGCATGGACGCCGCCTACCAGGCGACGCCGCAGATGGTGGACGGCCACACCATCGAGAATGACGGCAGGCTATGGAACCTGACGTTGCGCGAAGGCCTGCGCTTCCACGACGGCGAGCGCGTGTTGGCGCGCGACTGCGTGGCGTCGATCCGCCGCTGGGCGCGCCGCGATCCCTTCGGCGCGACGCTGATGGAAGCGACGGACGAGCTCTCCGCCCCCGACGACCGCACCATCCGCTTCCGCCTGAAGCAGCCATTCCCGCTGCTGCCGATCGCGCTCGGCAAGGCGTCGGTCCCGGTCTGCGCCATGATGCCCGAGCGGCTGGCGAACACCGACCCGTTCCGCCAGGTGAGCGAGATGGTCGGCTCCGGCCCCTTCCGCTTCAAGGCGGATGAACGCGTCCCCGGCGCGCTGAATGTCTACACGAAGTTCGAAGGCTACGTGCCGCGGCGCGACGGCGCGCTGGCCTGGACCTCGGGCCCCAAGGTCGTGCATTTCGACCGCGTCGAATGGCACGTCATGCCGGATTCCAGCACCGCCACCAACGCGCTGGTGGCGGGTGAGCGCGACTGGCAGGAATACGCCTATCACGACCTGCTGCCGCAGCTGCGCCGCGCGCGCAACGTCACGATACGCGTGCTCGATACCTCGGGCTTCGTGGGCATGGTGCGCGTCAATCACCTCCAGCCACCCTTCGACAACCCCGCCATCCGCCGCGCGCTGTGGGGTGCCATCGACCAGACCGCCTGCATGCAGTCCCTGGTCGGCAGCGACACCAGCCTGATGCACGTCCCGCTCGGCTTCTTCGCGCCAGGCACGCCGATGGCGTCGGACGCCGGCCTCGACGTGCTGCGCGGCCCGCGCGACTACGCGAAGGTGCGCGCCGACCTGCGCGCCGCCGGCTACCGCGGCGAGAAGGTGGTCTTCATGATCCCCTCAACCTCCGCCCCCAACGCCGCCATGGGCGCGGTGATGGAAGACCAGTTCCGCCAGGCGGGCATGGACGTCGAGATCTTTTCGGTCGAATTCAACGCCATGCTCCAGCGCCGCAACCGCAAGGGGCCGGTCAGCGACGGCGGCTGGTCCGCCTTCATGACCAACTGGGCCGGCACCGACTGGCTCAACCCCGCCGGCCACATCGCGCTGCGCGGCAATGGCGAGGCCGGATACGCCGGCTGGGCGACCATGCCGCGCATCGAGGAGTTGCGCGACGCCTGGTTCCGCGCCCCCGACCAGGCCGCCCAGCAGGCAATCTGCCGCGACATCCAGCTCGAAGCGATGAAGGAAGTGCCCTATTACCCGGCGGGGCAGTATCTGCAGCCGACGGCGTATCGCAGCAATATCACCGGAATCCTGGAAGGCTTCGCGACCTTCTGGAACGTACGGCGCGCATAAAGGCGAGGGGCTCCGCCCCCTCGACCCCCGCCAGGGGGCTGCGGCCCCCTGGACCGCGGTTACACAGGCAAAACACCCCGCAAGGCATCACGGCGACGCAACAACGCCACCAAGGGCAACGACAGCAGCACCATCCACGCCTTGCCCACCACCTGGCCCGACAGGAATTCCAGGCTGCCGAAGGCCAGCCACAGGAACACCACGCTGTCGACCACCAGGCCAACCACGCTGCTCGCCGCCACCGCCATCACCAGGCCCCGCCGCTGCAACGGCGTGAACACCGCAAGGTCAGCGAACTCGCTCAACAGGAACGCCACCGCCGAAGCCACCACCAAGGCCGGCGGCGCCACGAAGCCCGACAGCGCGGCACCGGCCAGCACCGCCAGCGCCGCCCAGCCCACGCCAAGCCGCCGCTGCACCAGATCCCGCAACACCAGCGCCAACCCGATCATCAACACGCCCGACGGTGCCATCAGCCCCGGCGCCACAGGCACCAGGCAGGGCCCACCAGGCACGCAATACGTCCCGACATTCCCGATCAGCCAATTCGCCAACGGGATGCACAGCCCGAAGCCGATCAGCGCCAGCACGCCCTCGCCACGCGGGGTCACTTTCATAGCCGCTCCGACACGAAATCCTGCCAACCCCTGGCGCGCAAATCACAAGCCGGGCAGGTGCCGCAGCCATAGCCCCAGGGATGACGATGGGTCCGGTCACCCAGGTAGCAGGTGTGCGTATGCTCGACCACCGCATCCACCAGCGCTCGCCCGCCGAGCGTCTCCGCCAGCCGCCAGGTATCGCCCTTGGTCAGCCACATCAGCGGCGTGTGCAGCACGAAGCGGCGTTCCATCCCCAGGTTCAGCGCCACCTGCAACGCCTTGATGGTGTCGTCGCGGCAATCCGGATAGCCGGAGTAATCCGTCTCGCACATGCCGGCGACGATGTGCTTCAGCCCGCGCCGATAGGCCAGCGCCGCCGCAAAGGTCAGGAACACGATGTTGCGCCCGGGCACGAAGGTATTGGGCAGGCCCTCGGCGCCCATGGCGATCTCCGCCTCGCGCGTCAACGCGGTGTCGGAGATGGCACCCAGCGCATCGAGCCGCAGCAGGTGGTCAGGCCCAAGCCGCGCGGACGGCACCGCCGCGCGGAAGGCGTCGCGCACATCGAGCTCCACGCGGTGCCGCTGGCCGTAGTCGAAGCCGAGGGTTTCCACATGCGCGAAGCGATCGAGCGCCCAGGCGAGGCAGGTCGCGGAATCCTGCCCGCCGGAGAACAGCACCAGCGCGGCGTCATCCCTCATCGCAGGCCCTCCAGCCGTTCCGCCGCCCAGCGCGCGGCCTCGGCCACCACCGGGTCGGCATCCTCGCACAGCGCCTGAGCGGTTTCGCGCAGCGACGCATCCGCCGAATTGCCCACCGCCACCATCACGTTCCGCACGAAGCGGTCGCGCCCGATGCGCTTGACCGGGCTGCCCGAGAACATCGCCCGGAACGCGCCATCATCCAGCGCCGCGAGGTCCGCCAGCAACGGCGCGCGCAAGGCATCCCGCGGCGCGAAGGCTGGTTCGCTATGCGCCTGCGCGAACTTGTTCCACGGGCACACCGCCAGGCAGTCGTCGCAGCCATAGATGCGATTGCCCATCAGCGGCCGCAGCGCGACATCGATCGGTCCGCGGTGTTCGATCGTCAGGTAGGAAATGCAGCGCCGCGCATCCAGCTCATACGGCGCCGGAAACGCCGCGGTCGGGCAGGCATCGAGGCAGGCGCGGCACGACCCGCAATGGTCGCGCTCCGCCTCGCCGGCGCCGAGGTCCAGCGTGGTGAAGACTTCGCCGAGAAACAGCCACGACCCCAGGCCGCGCGACACCAGGTTGGTATGCTTGCCTTGCCAGCCCAGCCCCGCCGCCTGCGCCAGCGGCTTCTCCGCCACCGGCGCCGTATCGACGAACACCTTCACCCCGGCGTCGGGCCAGCGCGCCACCATCCAGCGCGCCAGCGCCTTCAGCCGCTTCTTCAGCACGTCGTGATAGTCGCGGTTGCGCGCATAGACGCTGACGGTGGCGCGGTCGCGCTGCGCCAGCGTTTCCAATGGATCGGAGTCCGGCCCGTAGTTCAGGCCGAGCACGACGACGGACACCGCCTCCGACCACAACGCCTGCGGATGCGCGCGCTGTTCCGCGCGATCCGCCATCCATCCCATCGACCCGTGGCGGCCTTCCGCCAGGAAATGCATCAGCCGTTCCCGGACTTCCGCGCCGAGATGCGCGCGCGCAAACCCCACGGCATCGAAGCCGATGGACAGCGCCTCCGCGCGAATGGCGTCAGCCGCGCCCACGATAAGGCTGGACCTCCTGCGCCGGGATCCACACCGCATCCGGCGGCGCGCCGGATTGCCAGAACACGTCGATCGGAATCCCGCCGCGCGGATACCAGTAGCCGCCGATCCGCAGCCACACCGGCGCCAGCAGCGCGACCAGCCGCTGCGCGATATCCAGCGTGCAGGCTTCGTGGAAGGCGCCGTGGTTGCGGAAGGACGCCAGGTAGTTCTTGAGCGACTTGCTCTCGACGATCCATTCGCCCGGCACGTAGTCGATCACCAGATGCGCGAAATCCGGCTGGCCGGTGAGCGGGCACAGCGAGGTGAATTCCGGCGCGGTGAAGCGCACGCAGTATCGCAACCCCTGGTGCGGCGCGGGGACGCGTTCCAACACCGCGTCCTCGGGGCTGCGCGGCAGGGCGGTGGGTTGGCCGAGCTGCGTCAGGCCGGAATAATCCTCGCTCATGCGGCCTTCTCCTCGCTCCAGGCGGCGTCGATGCGCGCCGCGGTGGCTTCGAACGTCCCGGCCAGGATCGCCGCGCGCAGTTCGGCCATCAGGTCCTGATAGTACTGGATATTGTGCCAGGTCAGCAGCATCGGCCCGAGCATCTCCCCTGCCTTGAACAGGTGATGCAGATAGGCACGCGAATGCCGCGCGCAGGCCGGGCAGGCGCAATCGGGGTCGAGCGGGCGGTCATCCTCGGCATGGCGGGCGTTGCGGATGTTGATCACGCCGCGCCGGGTATAGGCCCGCCCGGTGCGGCCCGATCGGGTGGGCATCACGCAGTCGAACATGTCGATGCCGCGGCGCACCGCGCCCACCAGGTCGGCCGGCGTTCCCACGCCCATAAGGTAGCGCGCGCTGCCCACCGGCAGCAGCGGTACGGTGCTGTCCAGCACGCCGAACATCATCTGCTGGCCTTCGCCAACGGCCAGCCCGCCCACGGCGTATCCCTCGAAGCCGATGCGGGTGAGTGCCTCCACGCTTTCCGCGCGCAGCGCCGGGAATACGCCGCCCTGCACGATGCCGAACAGCCCGTGGCCGTCGCGCGGGGTGAACGCCTCCCGCCCGCGCGCCGCCCAGCGCATCGACAGCCGCATCGATGTCGCGGCCTGCGCCTCGGTGGCGGGGAAGGGCGTGCATTCGTCGAAGGACATCGTCACGTCGGCGCCGAGCAGGCGCTGGATCTCGATGCTGCGCTCCGGCGTCAGGCGGTGCTTCGACCCATCCACATGGCTGCGGAAGGTCACGCCGTCCTCGTCCATCTTGCGCAGCCCGGACAGCGACATGACCTGGAAGCCGCCGGAATCCGTCAGGATCGGGCCGTGCCAGTCCATCATGCGGTGCAGGCCACCCAGGCGCGCGACGCGCTCGGCACCCGGGCGCAGCATCAGGTGATAGGTGTTGCCGAGCACCATGCGCGCGCCGGTGGACCGCACCGCATCCGCGGTCATCGCCTTGACCGTGCCCGCGGTGCCGACCGGCATGAAGACCGGCGTGGGCACCTCGCCATGCGCGGTGTGCAGCACCCCGGCGCGTGCGGCGCCGTCGGTCGCGGCGCGGGTCCAGTGCAGCGTCATGGCGCGCGCTCCAGCGTCGCGTGGTTGTCCGCGCGTTCCAGCGTCGCGTGGTTGTCCGCGCGCTCCAGCGTCGCGCGGTTGTCCGCGCGCTCCAGCGTCGCGCGGTTGTCCGCGCGCTCCAGCGTCGCGCGGTTGTCCGCGCGCTCCAGCGTCGCGCGGTTGTCCGCGCGCTCCAGCATCGCGCGGTTGTCCGCGCGCTCCAGCGTCGCGCGGCAATCCGCGCGCCCCAGCAGCGACGCATCGCCATACGAATAGAAGCGATACCGCTGCGCTACGGCATGGTCATACGCCGCCGTCATGCGCCGCGTGCCGGCGAAGGCGCAGACCAGCATGAACAGCGTGCTGCGCGGCAGGTGGAAGTTGGTCATCAGCAGGTCGGCGCTGCGGAAGACGTGGCCGGGCAGCAGGAAGATGTCGGTCAACCCGCGGAAGGTCCGCACCGTCCCGTCCTGGTCCACCGCGGATTCCAGCAGGCGCAGCGCGGTGGTGCCGATCGCGACCACGCGCCCGCCCGCTGCGCGCGCGGCGTTGATGGCGGTGGCGGCCTGGTCCGTGACCTCGCCCCATTCGGCGTGCAGGCGGTGCGCGCGCGGGTCGTCCGTGCGCATCGGCAGGAAGGTGCCGGCGCCGACATGCAGCGTGACGGTCGCGCGCCGCACGCCGCGCGCGTCCAGCGCCTGGATCAGCGCCGGCGTGAAGTGCAGGCTGGCGGTGGGCGCGGCAACGGCGCCGGGGCGTTCGGCGAAGATGGTCTGGTAGTCGGCCGCGTCCTCGGCGCGCGGGCCCTCGGCGCGGGTGATGTAGGGCGGCAGCGGGATCTCGCCGGCCTGGTCGAGCGCCGCGGCCAGCGCCGCCTGGTCGGGGCCGAAATCCAGCATCACCGCGCCGTCCTGCGGCGCCGAGAGCACGGTCGCGCAACAGCCGGGCGCGCCGTCGATCGTGATGATGTCGCCGGCACGCAGCCGCCGCGCATTGCGGACCAGTGCGTGCCACACCCCACCGGCCTCGGCGCGGTTCAACATGACCTCGATGCGCGCGGCGCCGCGGCGCGCGCGCAGCCGCGCGGGGATCACCCGCGTGTCGTTCACCACCATGATGTCGCCGGGGCGCAGCAGGGATGGCAGGTCGCGCACGCCGGCATCGGCCAGGCCATCGGGGCGCACCACCAGCAGGCGCGCGGCATCGCGCGGCCGCGCGGGGGCCTGGGCGACCAGGTCCTCGGGCAGGTGGAAGTCGAAATCCGCGGTACGGAGCGGGGCGGCGGCGTCGGGCACGGCGGGGGGGCCGTACCGCCTGGGGCGCGCCGGCGCAACCGCCGCTGTCATGGAGCCGTGATGGCGGGGCGGCGCCGGCCGCGCGATGCTGGCCCATTGCCCCGCCGGAGTCCCGCGATGCGCCTGTTCCTTGCCCTGCTGTTGCTGGTCGCCGCCCCCGCCGCGGCGGAGCCCTTCCGCTTCGTCGCCTTCGGCGACATGCCCTATTGCAGTCCGGCGCGGCCGCAGGACTGCCCGGCCGAGGAAGGCCGCGTCGCCGCCCTGATGCGCGAGATCAACGCCGCCAGCCCGGCCTTCAGCATCTTCGTGGGCGACACCAAGGGCGGGTCGGAGGTCTGCACCGACGCCACGGTGCTGCGCGCCTTCGCCTGGATGTCGTTGGCGAACCACCCGCTGGTCTATACGCCCGGCGACAATGAATGGACCGATTGCTGGCAGGATCGCGGCGGGCGCTTCGATCCGCTCGAGCGCCTGGCGCTGATCCGCGCGCGCTTCTTCCGCGATGCCGCCAGCCTGGGCCGCCGGCCGATGCCGCTGACGCGCCAGGCCGATGCCGACGCGGCGCATCGCCTGTTCGTCGAGAATGCGCGCTGGGCGCGGGACGGGGTGGTGTTCGCGACGCTGCACGTGACCGGCAGCAACAACAACCTGCCGACCGAACCTGGCGAGACCCCGCCATCCCGCCCGCCCGAAGGCGCGCGCGAGGAATTCGCCGCGCGCAATGCGGCCAACCTCGCCTGGCTGGGCGCGACCTTCGCCGAGGCCCGGCGGAGCGATGCGCGCGCCGTGGTGCTGGCGATCCAGGCCGAGATGTACTTCGCCGAGCGTTGCGGCCGCGGCCAGGTGAGCGGCTTCCGCGACCTGCGCGAGGCGCTGGCGCGCGAGGCCGCTTCCTTCGCGCGCCCCGTCCTGCTGGTGCATGGCGACATCCACACCTGGCTGCAGGACCGCCCGGTGCCGCAGGCGCCGAACCTCACGCGCATCATGGTCCCCGGTGCCGAGGACACGCGCGCGGTGGTCATCGAGGTCGATCCCGCCGCCGCCGATCCCTGGACCTTCCGGCTGATCGGCCCGACCGACCGCGTGCGGACCAACCCCTGCTGAGCGGCCGCGTCAGCCGGCGCCGGCGCGGCGGCGGAACTGGAACTGCCGTTCGCAGACGCGCCCGCTGAAGGTGGCCGTCATGGTCGACCCCGTCGCCTGGCCGGAGAAGCGGTTGGGGCCGTTGACGATCTCGAACCGGCCATCGGCGCCGATCGGGCCGTTGAAGTCGATGCCGGTGCGCGGGTCGTAGGGGAAGGCGATGCGCCCGCCCTGGATGGTGAAGCGGCGGTCCATGGTCTCCGGCCCGCAGGCGGTGCCGGTGCCGCGGTTCTGGGTGAGCCGGCCGGTGCCACCCCAGGTGCCGTCGAAGGCCGCCGCGCCCTGCGCCTGCACCGGCGGCGCCGTGGCGATGGCGGCAAGGCCAAGGGCCGCGATGATGAGCGGTTTCATGCTGCGTCTCCCGCGTGTTCGACCGGCACGGCCAAGGCTCGCATGGTGATTCCGGGCGCGCAACCGTGCCCGGTCAGTCGCGCGTGTAGCCCAGCGCCGCGTCGCGCCGCGCCGCGGTGGCGTCGCGCTCCGCCGGGTCGCCATGGCCGCCGCCGCCGGGCATCTCCACCACCAGGCGGTCGCCGGCCGGCACGACGTGGAAGCCTTTCGGCTTGAGGTCCGCACCGGATCTCAGCGACAGCCGCCCGCGTGCGCCGTCCGCGCCGCCGGCCCGTCCGCGCGCCGGGTGCTTCACCCGTTCGAAGGTGGCGAAGATGCCGAAGGGCTCGCCGTCGCGCCGCCCGACCTCGATCACCTGGCCGAGCCCGCCGCGGAAGCGCCCCGCACCGCCCGAGCCCTCGCGCAATTCCTTCTTCCAGATGACCAGCGGCGTGATCGCTTCCGTCACTTCCACCGGCACGTTGCGCACGCCCGAGGGGAAGGGCGTGGCCGACAGCCCATCGAGGTTCGGCCGCGCCCCCGTGCCGCCGGAATGGAAGGACGTGACCATGAAGGCCGGCCCGGTCGGCCCGGTATAGCCCGGCCCCGCGCCGAGCTTGAGGTTCCACAGGTTGGACGTGCCCTCGGCCGGCACCCGGCCGGGGATCGCCTGGTCCAGCGCCCCATAGACCACGTCGGGCAGCATGTGCCCCATGGTCGATCGCGCGGTGACGGGGAAGGGGAAGGGCGCGTTGACGATCGACCCCTCCGGCGCGGTGACGATGACGGCATCGAGCGTGCCGGCGTTGTTCGGGATCTCGGCGCCGACGAGGCACTTCACGCCGAAGGCGGTATAGGCCTCAGTGTAGCAGAGCGGGCAGTTGATGCCGAAGGGCACGGCGGCGGAGGTGCCGGCATAGTCCACCGCGATGTGGTCGTCGGCGATGGTGACGGTGGCGTGCAGGTCGATCGGGTCGGTCACGCCGTCGATGCGCATGTGGGACTTCCAGGTGCCCTTGGGCAGCTTCTGGATGGCGGCGGTCATGCCTGCGCGGGATCGCGTGATGATGTACTCGCCCAGCGCATCGAGGTCCGCGAGGCCGTGTTCCGCCATCATGGCGGACAGGCGGCGCTCGCCGGTCTCGTTGCAGGCCATCAACGCGAAGACGTCGCCTTCCACCTGCACGGGTTCGCGCACATTGGCGCGGATGATGCGCATGACCGTCTCGTCCACCACGCCTTCGCGGGCGAGCGGGATCAGCGGGATGAACAGGCCTTCGTGGAAGACCTGCTTGCCCTCGGCGGATTGCCCCACGCCGCCGATATCGACCAGGTGCGTCGTGGACGAAAACAGCGCGACCAGCTTGCCGTCGTGAAACGCCGGCGAGGTCACCACCAAATCGTACAGGTGCCCGGTGCCCTTCCACGGATCGTTGGTGATGTAGTGGTCGCCCGGCTTCATGGTGTGGACCGGGAATTCCCGGATGAAATGCACGACGCTGCGCGCCATGGAATTCACATGGCCGGGCGTGCCGGTGACGGCCTGCGCCAGCATCCGGCCGTCCAGGTCGAAGACGCCGGCGGAGATGTCGCCGGCCTCGCGCGCCGAGGTCGAAAACGCCGTTCGCACCAGCGTGCGGGCCTGTTCCTCGACGACCGAGAGCAGGCGATTCCACATCACCTGTTTGCGGATATCGGTGGCGGCGATGGCGGTCATGCGCTGGTCTCCAGCACGATCTGGTGCAGGGCGTTGATGCGGGCGCGCATGCCGCGCGGCACCACGGTGGTGGTGCCGTCCTCGACGATCAGCGCGGGGCCGGGCAGGGCCATGCCCGGCGCCAGCGCGGTGCGTTCGTGCACCGCGGCGGGTTCGGTGGCGCCGGTCGCGGGGTCGGTCACGTCGCGCGTGCCGGCCGCGGCGGGCGCGGCGCGCGGCGGCGGATCGGCAGCGCGCGAGGGCAGCGCACGGGCCGCGGACAGCGACAGCGCGAAAGTCATCGCCTCGACTTCCAGGCGCGGGATAACGCGGCCGAACAGCGCGGTATAGGCGGCCTCGAAGCCCGCGCGCAGCGTGGCGGCGTCATCGACGGTCAGGGCGCGCGCGGGCAGCGCCACCGCGATCTCGTGCCCCTGGCCGCGATAGCGCATGAAGCCGGTGCGCGTTTCGGTCAGCGTGGCCTCCGGCGCGCCCATCCGCACGACGGCTTCCGCTTCCGCGCGCATCTCGGCGAACAGCGCGTTCAGCATCGCCGCGTCGAAGCCATCGAGGCGCATATGCCGGCTGCGCACGACCTCATAGGCGATCGGTGCGCGCAGGAAGCCGTGCGCGGAACCAACGCCCGCGCCCACCGGCACCACCACCTTCGCGATGCCGAGCTTCGCCGCCAGCCGCGCCGCATGCAGCGGTGCGGCGCCGCCGAAGGCGATCATGGCGCGCCCGGCGGTGTCCTTGCCGTTCTCCACCGCGTGGACGCGCGCGGCGTTCGCCATGGTCTCGTCGACGATCTCGGCGATGCCGACCGCGCCCTGGCGCGGGGCCATGCCGGCGATCGCACTGCCCACCGCCGCTTCCGCGCGCGCGACGTCCAGCCCGATCGAACCACCGGCGAAGCGCGACGGATCAAGCCGCCCGAGCGCCGCATCCGCATCCGTCACAGTCGGCTGCGTCCCGCCGCGCCCGTAGCAGGCCGGCCCCGGCACGGATCCCGCGCTGTCCGGCCCCACCAGGATGCGGCCCAGCGCATCGACCCGCGCGATGGACCCGCCGCCGGCGCCGATCTCGACCAGTTCGATCACCGGGATGCGCACCGGCAGGCCGCTGCCCTGGATGAAGCGGTAGGCGCGCGCCACCTCGAAGGATCGCGACCGCTGGAATTCCAGCGCGTCGATCAGCGTGAGCTTCGCCGTGGTGCCGCCCATGTCGAAGGCGAGCACGGCGTCGAGCCCGTTCTCCGCCGCGACCGCCTGCGCCAGGATGGCACCGCCGGCCGGGCCGGATTCCACCAGCCTGACCGGAAACCGCTTCGCGGTGTCCACGGTGGTGACCCCGCCCGAGGACATCATCAGCAGCAGCGGGCAGCCCATGCCCGCATCCTTCAGCCCGGCTTCCAGCGCCGCGAGATACCGCCCCATCAGCGGCAGCACATAGGCATTCGCGATGGTGGTGCTGGCGCGTTCGTATTCGCGGATCTCGGGTGCGACCTCGCAGGACAGGGTGATGGCGGCGTCGGGCATTTCCTCCGCCAGGATGGCGCCGGCGCGGCGTTCATGCGCCGGGTTGGTGAAGGAATGCAGGAAGCAGACGGCCACCGCCCCAATGCCGCGCGCGCGCAGCGTGCGTGCCGTGGCGCGCAGCGCATCCTCATCGAGCGGCAGCAGCACCGACCCATCGGCGGCGATGCGTTCCGGCACGCCCAGGCGCAGGTCGCGCGGCACCAGGGGTTCCGGCCGCTGCATCGACAGGTCGTATTGTTCGAAGCGGTGTTCGTAGGCCATCTCCACGGAATCGCGGAAGCCCTCGGTGGTCAGCAGCGCGGTCGGCGCGCCCTTGCGTTCGATCAGCGCATTGGTCGCGAGCGTCGTGCCATGCACCACCAGCGCGATGTCGCCCGGCGCGCAGCCGGCGGCGGCCAGGATGGCACGCGCGCCCTCCAGCACCGCGCGTTCCGGCGCCTCGGGCGTGGTCAGCAGCTTCATCTCATGCGTGCCGGAGGGTGTTTCCAACACCAGGTCCGTGAAGGTGCCGCCGATGTCGACGGCCAGGCGTGACTCACCCATCGATACGAATATTCCCCCTGCGGACCACGCCTTCCCACCGCGCGGAATCGGCGCGCAGGAAGGCCGCGTAGTCGTCCAGTTCCATCACCGCCGGGTGCAGCCCGGCCTCGTCGAAGCGCCGCGCCGTGGCGGGGTCGCGCATCACCTTCACCACCGCCGCATGCAGCGGGCGCAGGATGGAAGGCGGCGTGCCGGGCGGGGCGGCCAGGCCGTACCAGTTCTCGCTCTCGTAGCCCGGCACGCCCTCGGCCACCGCCGGCGCATCGGGCAGCAGCGGCCAGCGCGCGGGCGAGGTCACCGCCATGGCGCGCGCATTGCCGCCGTTGATCACCGCCAGCGTCGCCGGGTCGCCGAAATAGACATCCACCACCTTCGCCGCGAGGTCGTTCAGCGCCGGCCCGGTCCCGCGATAGGGGATGTGCAGCATCCGCAGCCCGGCCATCTGGTTGAACAGCTCGCCGGTCAGGTGCTGGCTGGTGCCCGCGCCGCCGGAGGCGTAGCGCAGCTCCTGCCGCTTCGCGAGGTCGAGGAACTCCGCCAGCGTGCGCGCGGGAAGGTCGGTCCGCACCGCCACGATGAAGGGCATCCGCACCAGCCGCGTGACATGCGCGAGGCCGAGCGCATCATAGGGCAGCGCGCGCAGATGCGGCCCCGCGGTGATGGTGCCCGCGCCGGTCAGCGACAGCGTGAGGCCATCGGCTGCGGCGCGGCTCATGGCCTCGACGCCGATCACGCCGCCGGCGCCGCCGCGGTTCTCCACCACCACGGGCTGGCCCAGTTCGCGCGACAGCGGCTCGGCCAGCAGCCGCGCCGTCAGGTCGACGCCGCCGCCGGGCGGGAAGGGCGCGATCAGGCGGATCGGGCGCGCCGCCTGGCCGCGCGCCGTGGAGGGAAGCGCCAGGGCGGCTGCGATCAGGCCGCGACGAGGGATGCGCATGCGCATTGCTCCGTTGGTGGACGGAGGATGGCGCGTCCATCGGCGCGCCGAAAGCCCCCATGCGGCGGATGGTGCAAACCGCACGCCGTGCGGCATTGACAGCCGTCGCGGAACGGCCGCAGCGTTTCGTGGCGCAGCATGGGATGGTGACATGGCCGAGGCGAGTGCACCCGAGGGTTCCGCGCGCCAGCGCGACCCCATCGCCTTCGAGCTGTTCCGCAATGCGCTGTTCTCGATCGCGGACGAGATGGCGCTAACCATCCATCGCACGACCTATTCGGCGGTGCTCAAGGACAACATGGATTATTCGACCGCCTTCTGCGACGCGCAGGGGCGGCTGGTGGCGCAGGGGCTCACGCTGCCCTCGCATCTGGGCTCGATCCCCGAGGCGCTCGCGGCGGTGATGCGCCGCTATGGCGACGACATGCACGAAGGCGACGTCTTCGCGTTGAACGATCCCTTCGAAGGCGGGATGCACCTGCCCGACATCTTTGTCTTCAAGCCGATCTTTGTGGATGGCGTTCGCATGGCGATCGCGGCGACCATCTGCCACCACACCGATGTGGGCGGGCGCGTGGCGGGGTCGAACGCCTCCGACAGCACCGAGATCTACCAGGAAGGCCTGCGCATCCCGCCGCTGCGCATCATTTCGCGCGGCGTGCACGACCCGGTCTTCTTCGGCATCCTGGAACGCAATGTGCGCGTGCCGGCGATGGTGATGGGCGACCTGCGCGCGCAGCTGGCCGCCTGCACCATCGCCGAGCGCGCCTTCGCCGAGCTGGTCGGCCGCTTCGGCGCCGCGGACACCACGGCCTACATGAACGACGTGCTGGACTATGCCGAGCGCCTGGCGCGCGCGGCCATCGCCGATCTGCCCGACGGCGAATGGTCCTTCGAGGACTTCATGGACGATGACGGCGTGGAAGTCGGCAAGCCGATCCCGCTGCGCGTGCGCGTGACCAAGCAGGGCGACGGGATCACGGTGGACTGGACCGGGTCCTCGGCGCAGGTGAAGGGGGCGATCAATTCGACCTTCTCCTTCACGCGCAGCGCGTCCTATTGCGCGATCCGGTCCATCCTGCCGACCGGCATCCCGAACAACGAGGGCTATTTCCGCGCCATCGAGGTGATCGCGCCGCCGGGCACCATCACCCATGCCGTGCTGCCGGCCGCCGTCGCGGCGCGCGGGCTGACCGGCTTCCGCATGGTCGATACGCTGTTCGGCGCGCTGGCGCAGATGCTGCCCGACCGCGTCGGCGCGGCCGGCGATGGTGGCAATACCGGCGTGTCGATCGGTGGCTACGATGCACGGCGCAAGCCCTACATCTACGTGGATTTCACCTGCGGCGCCTGGGGCGGGCGGCCCTGGGCCGATGGGCTGGACGGCAATTCGCATATGTTTGCCAACATGGCCTGCCCGTCGATCGAGGTGGTCGAGGCCGAGCAGCCGATCGAGATCCTCTGCTACGAATTCGTCCCCGACCGCGCGGGCGCGGGGCAGTTCCGCGGCGGCGTGCCCTTCGCGCGCGAGTACCGGATGCTCGAGGAGGAGGGCGTGCTGCAGGTCCGTTCGGACCGCCGCGTCTTCCCGCCCTTCGCGCTGGCTGGCGGCAAGCCGGGCGCCGCGTCGCGCAACTACCTGTTGCGTGGCGGCCAGTGGCAGGACCTGCCGTCGAAGTTCTGCATCCCCTTCCTCAAGGGCGACGTGTTCCGCCACGAATTGGCGGGCGGCGGCGGCTGGGGCGATCCGGCGGCGCGCGATCCGGCGGCGGTCGCGCGAGACCTGCGAAACGGGTTGCTCAGCCCCGGGGTCGCCGCGCGCGACTACGGAGCGACGCCATGAGGGGCTTTCGCGTCGGCGTCGATATCGGCGGCACCTTCACCGACATCGTGCTGCTGGATGATTCCGGGCAGCTTTCCACGCGCAAGGTCTCGACCAACGACGCCGACCACGCGGGCGCCATCGCCGAGGGGCTTGCCGCGGCCTTCGCGCAGGCCGGGCTGTCGCCGGCCGCCGTGGCCGAGGTGCTGCACGCCACCACCATCGGCTCCAACGCCATCCTGGAGCGCAAGGGCGTGCGCACCGGGCTGATCACCACGCGCGGCTTCCGCGACGTGCTGGAGATCCGCACGCTGCGCATGCCGCGCCTGTACGACCTGCGCTGGGAGAAGCCGCCGCCGCTGGTGGAACGCGACCTGCGTCTGGAGGTGACGGAGCGCCTGGCGGCCGATGGCGCCATCCGCATCCCGCTGGATGTGGCCGAGGCCGAACGCGCCGTCGTCGCCCTGGTCGATGCCGGGGTCGAGGCGATCGCCGTCTGCCTGATCCACGCCTATGCCAACCCCGCGCATGAACGCGCGATCGGCGACATCGCGCGCCGAATCGCGCCGCACATCAGTGTGTCGCTGTCGCACGAGGTGCTGCCGGAGCGGAAGGAATACGAACGCACCTCCACCACCGTCATCAACGCCTACATCCGCCCGATCCTGGCGCGCTACCTCGACAGCCTCGCGGCGCGGCTCGGCACCGACGGCATTGCCGCGCCGCTGATGATCATGCAGTCGAGCGGCGGGCTGATGGGGGCGGAGGAAGCGGCCTCGCGCCCCGTGCATGCGGTGGAATCCGGCCCCGCCGCCGGCGTGGTCGGCGCGCGGGCGCTGGCGCTGCGTTGTGGGCTGCCGCAGGTGGTCTCCTTCGACATGGGCGGCACCACCGCCAAGGCCGGCATCGTCGAGGACTACGAAGTGGGTCGCGCCGCGGAATACGCGGTGGGTGCCGGCATCATGGTGGGGTCGCGCCTGCTGACCGGCGCGGGGTATGTTCTGAAGGTGCCGGCCATCGACCTGGCGGAGGTGGGCGCGGGTGGCGGTTCGCTGCTGCGCGTGGATGCCGGCGGCGGGCTGGTGGTGGGCCCGGAAAGCGCGGGTGCGACACCCGGGCCGGTCTGCTACGGGCGCGGCAACCAGCAGCCGACCGTGACCGATGCGAACCTGGTGCTGGGCTATCTCAACCCGGGCGCGCTGGTGGGGGGCGCGCTGGCGCTCGATGCCGCGGCGGCGCATCGCGCGATTGCGGAGCGGCTCGCGGCACCACTGGGCGTGGCGCCGGAACAGGCAGCCTATGGCGCGCATGCCGTCGCGGCGAGCAATATGATCCGCGCCATCAAGGCGGTGTCCTCCGAACGCGGGCGCGACGTGCGCGGCTATGCGCTGGTGGCGTTCGGCGGCAACGGACCGCTGTTCGCCGCCGGCATGGCACAGAGCCTGGGGATGAAGCGCGTGCTGGTGCCGCCCTCGGCCGGCGTGTTCTCCGCGCTTGGCCTGCTGTGCTCGGATGTCGAGGTGCATCTGTCGCGCACCTGGCGGGCGATGCTGCGCGGCGTCGATGCCGCGGCGATGCAGGCCGCATTCGACGCCCTGGCGCATGAGGCCGGCGCGCGGCTGGAGCGCGACGGCTACGCGGCCGCGCGGCGCGAGATCCGCCGCGCCGCACTGATGCACTACAAGGGCCAGTCCTTCGACCTGGCCGTGCCGGTCGAGGCCGGCCTGCCCGACGCCGCGGCGCTGGAAGAACACTTCCACGCCGAGCACGAACGCACCTATGGCCACCGCGCCGGCGCCGATGAACCGATCGAGGTGGTCGGGCTGCAGGTGGTCGGCCGCGGGCTGGCGGAGAAGCCGCGCATGCCCGAACGACTCTCGGCCGTGGCTGAAGGCCCGCCGCTGGCCCCGCGCCGCGCGTATTTCGGCGCCGATGCGGGCTGGATCGAGACGCCGGTTCTGCGTCGGTCCGCGCTGGCGACTGCGCGGCATGGTCCCTGCATCATCGAGGAATACGACGCGACCTGCCTGGTGCCGCCGAATGCGCGCGCATCACTGGACGATTTCGGGAATATCGTGATCGACTTGTGACCGGCACCGGGGCGCAGACCCCGGCGAAGCAACAGGAGGCTACCGATGCAGTTCCTCACCCAGGCGCGCCTCGCCATGGCCGCCGCGCTGTTCGCGGCACCGGCGGCGCTGGCGCAGACCACCACGCTGCCCGCCGGCCCGCCGGTTCGCATCGTGGCTGTCACGCAACCGCTGCCCACGCAGCCGCAATACACGCGCGTCGACATCCCCATCCTGCGCGACGGCATGGCGGCGCGCAGCAACGGGCGCGTGCAGGTCACGCTGTCCACCCATGCCGAGCGCAACCTCACTGGCACTGAGATCGTGCGCCTGGTGCGATCGGGCCAAGCGGAGATCGGTGGCGGCACGCTGACCACGCTGTCGGGCGACGTGCCGATCCTGGATGGTGTCGACCTCGCGGGCCTCAGCCCGGACATGGCGATGGCGCAGCGCATCGCCGAGGCGGTGATCCCGGTCGCCAACCGCGACCTCGAACGCTTCAATACGCGCATCATCGCGATGTTCCCCTATCCGGCGCAGGTGGTGTTCTGCCGCGCGCCCTTCGCCTCGCTGGCCGATCTGCGCGGGCGGCGCGTGCGCACCTTCGGCAATTCGCTGGTGGATTTCTTCACCGCGATCGGCGCGCAACCGACCTCGATCGGCTTCCCGGAAGTCTATTCGGCGCTGGAGCGCGGCGTGGTGGATTGCGCCATCACCGGGTCGGGATCGGGTGCCGCGGCGCGCTGGCCGGAAGTCACCACGCATGTCTCGAACCTCGCGCTGTCCTGGGCGGTGTCGGGCTACTTCGTGAACGTGACCTGGTGGAACCGGCTTGACCCCGCGGTGCGCGCCTTCGTCGAGGAAACCATCAAGGCGACCGCCGCCGCGCAATGGGAGCTCGGCGCACTGGCATCGCGCGACGGCATCGACTGCAACATCGGCAAGCAGGCCGAATGCCGCATCCACAACCTGGCATCGCGGCCGATGACCGAGGTGGTCACCAGCCCGGCGGAAATCGCCCGGGTGCGCGAGATCTTCGGCGCCACGGTGCTGCCCGGCTGGGTGCGCCGCTGCGGCGCGCGCTGCGGGGAGATCTACAACGAGGTGATCGCGCCCATCTCCGGCGTGCGCTTCGGCGGGTGAGCGGCGCCGTCGCGCCATCCCCGGCGCCGCTGCGGGCGGCCCGCGCGCTGCGGCGCGCGGCGACGCACGCGGCGTCGGTGATGGCGCATCTCGCGGGCTGGACCTATGTGGCCTGCGCGGTGTTCATCACCTTCGACATCGTGGCCCGCGCCTTCTTCGGCTTCTCCTCCCAGGCGACGGTCGAGGTGACCGGCTACATGCTGGCCGGCGGGATCGCCTGGGGGCTGTCGCATACGCTGATCCGCCGCGCGCATATCCGCGTGGATGTGTTCATGACGCGCCTGCCGGTGCGGCTGCGCGCGCCGCTGCACATCCTGTCGCTGGCGATGCTGACGGCGATCGGCGCGCTGATCGCCTGGTCGGCCTGGGAACTGGTGGACGAAAGCGCGCTGTTCGACGCGCATGACAATTCGGCGCTGCGCATCCTGCTGGTCTGGCCGCAGGGCATCTGGGCGGTCGGGATTTCCGCCTTCGTGCTGACCTGCTGCGTGCTGCTGCTGGAAGCCTGCCTGGCGCTGGCGGCGGGGCAGGGGGCCACGCTCGACGGGCTGCTGGGGTCGCGCACGCTGGAGGACGAGACGGAGGAAGCGCTGGAAGCCGTGGCCATGGCGCATGAGGGCGAGCGCCGATGATCGCCATCGTCTTCCTGATCGGCCTGCTGGGCGTGACCATCTTCGCCGCGTCCACCACGGGCCAGGCGGTGCCGGTCGCCGAGATCCTGATGCTGGTCGCGGTCTTCGTCGTGTTCTTCGGATCGGGCGTTTACATCGCGGCCGTGCTGGGCGCGCTCGGCGTGCTGACGGGGCTGATGTTCTCCGACCGGCCGTGGTGGGCCTTCCTGGGGCAGACGTTGTGGGGGCCGTCCAGCAACTTCGTACTGGTGGCGGTGCCGCTGTTCCTGCTGATGGGCGAGATCCTGTTGCGCGCGGGCCTGTCGGACCGGTTGTACAAGGCGCTGAACGTCTGGCTGAACCGGATGCCGGGCGGGTTGCTGCACACCAACATCGTCTCCTGCGCTGTGTTCTCGGCCATCAGCGGGTCGTCGGTGGCGACCGCGGCGACGATGGGATCGGTCGCGCTGCCGTATTTCCAGGACACCAAGTACAGCCAGCGCATGGTGCTCGGCTCGCTCGCCGCCGGCGGGGCGCTGGGCAACCTGATCCCGCCGGGCATCACCTTCATCATCTATGGGCTGATCACCGAGACATCGGTCGGCGCGCTGTATATCGCCGCGATCATTCCCTCCCTGCTGGTGACTGGGCTGTTCATCCTGGTGATCCTGGCGCATGGGCTGCGCCACCCGATGGAGAAGCCCGCGCGCCTGCCGCTGTCCATGAAGCTGCGCGCGCTGGTGGATTTGATCCCGACGCTGCTGCTGATCCTGCTGGTGCTGGGGTCGATCTATGGCGGGTTGGCCACGCCCACCGAGGCGGCTGCGCTCGGCGTGGTCGGTGCGGCCTTCTTCGCGGCGCTGGAGGGCAAGCTGTCCTTCCGGATGCTGAACGCCTCCGCCGAGGCGACGGCGCGCAACACGGCGCTGCTCGGGTTGATCCTGTTCGGCGCCTACCTGCTCAACTACATCCTGACCATCATCAACGTGCCGCAGGCGCTGGCGGGGATGATCGCCGGGCTGCCGATCCCGCCCTGGGGGATCATGCTGTGCATCATCATGCTGTATGTGGCACTCGGCACCTTCATGGAGGGCTTCTCCATGATTATCACCACCGTGCCGGTGATCTTCCCGATCGTGGTCGCACTCGGCTACGACCCGATCTGGTTCGGCGTGATCGTGACCATGCTGGTCGAGATCGCGCAGATCAGCCCGCCCGACGGCACGGTGATGTACGTGCTGCAGGGGATGCGAAAACGCGCCGGGCCGATCACCGACGTGTTCATCGGGGTGATGCCCTTTCTCGGGGTCTATCTGCTGGCCGTCATCCTGCTCATGATCTTCCCCGGGCTGGCGCTCTGGCTGCCGGCGCTGATGGGCTGAACGGGAATCCTTCGCGTGGACCATGAATCGCGCCCCGTGCGCATCGCCGTCGATATCGGCGGCACCTTTACCGACCTGCAGGTCCTCGATGCCCGCACCGGCATCGCGCGCGCCTGGAAAACACCGACCACGCCGGAGGACCCGTCCATCGGCCTGCTGCGCGGCGTGGGCGAGGCGGCCGAACGCTTCGGCTTCGCGCTGGCCGATGTCGGGCTGCTGCTGCATGGCACCACCATCGCGACCAACGCGGTGCTGGAACGCAAGCTCGCGCGCGGCGTGCTGCTGACCACGGCGGGCTTCGAGGATGTGCTCGAGATCAACCGCCATGTCCGCCGCGACATCTATGGCCTGGCCCCCGATCCCTTCCCGGTGCTGATCCCGCGCGACCGGCGGCTTGGTGTGCCGGAGCGCATGCGCGCCGACGGCACGGCGGAACAGCCGCTGGACGAGGCGGCGATTCCTGCGCTGCTGGCGCGCATCGCGGCGTTGAACGCGGAATGCGTCGCGGTCTCGTTCCTGCACGCCTATGCCAACCCGGCGCATGAACAGCGGGTCTCGGCCATGCTGCGTGCCGCGCGGCCCGACCTGCCGGTATCGCTGTCATCCGATATTTCGCCCGAGATCCGCGAATACGAACGCACCTCCACCACCGTGCTCAACACGCTGCTGGTGCCGGTGGTGAAGGCGTATCTGGACCGGCTGGAAGCGCGGCTCGGCGAGGGCGGCTTCCATCCGCTGGTCTTCCTCGTGCAGTCCAATGGCGGCGTGTGCAGCCTGCGCATGGCCGCCGAACAGCCCGCGCGGCTGCTCCTGTCGGGACCATCCGGCGGCGCGCTGGCGGCGGGGCGGCTCGCGGGGTTGTTGTCGCGGCCGAACATGGTCGCGGTGGACATGGGCGGCACGTCCTTCGATGTCTCGGTCGTGCAGGATGGCCGCGTGGCGGTCATCACCCAGGGCGAGATCGACCGCCTGCCGGTGCGCCTGCCGATGGTCGAGATGCGCACCATCGGCGCCGGCGGCGGGTCGATCGCCGCGGTGGATGCGGGCGGGCGGCTCACGGTCGGCCCGCGCAGCGCAGGGGCGCGTCCCGGGCCGGTCGCGTACGGGCGCGGCGGTGTCGAACCCACCGTCACCGACGCGAACCTCGCCCTCGGCCGGCTCGATCCCGACTTCTTCCTGGGCGGGATGATGAAGCTCGACATGCCCGCCACGCGCGCGGCGCTCGAGGCGCGGGTGGGGACACCGCTCGGCCTGTCGGTCGAACAGGCGGCGGAGGGCATGCTGACCGTCACCAACGCCAACCTGGGTGCGGCGATCCGGCTGTCGCTGTTCGAGAAGGGGCTCGATCCGCGCGATTTCTGCCTGCTGTCCTTCGGCGGCGCCGGCGGGCTGCACGCGACGGATGTGGCGGCGGAACTCGGCATCACGGAAGTTGCCTTCCCGCGCGAGCCGGGCACGCTGTCGGCCTATGGCATCCTGTTCTCCGACCTCACGCAGGACATTGCGCGCTCGCGCGTGATGCGCGCCGAAGCCGCCAACCTGCCGGTTCTGGCCGAGACGATCGCGGCCCTTCGCGCACAAGCCGATGCGCGCCTTGCACAGGACGGCATCGCGCCGGAACGCCGCCGCGTCACCATCGCCGTCGACATGCGCTACCACGGCCAGGCGTTTGAACTGCTGGTGCCCTGGGGCGAGGTGCGCGCACCCGATGCCGCCGCGCTGGCCGCGCTGGTCGAAGGCTTCCACGCCATGCATCGCCAGCGTTTTTCCTACGCGAACCCGGGCGACCCGGTCGAACTGGTCACGCTGCGCGCCATCGCCACGGGGCTGCTCGACAAGCCCGAACCTGGCGACCCGCCGCCGGCCGAACGGCCCGCCCGCAAGGGCGCGCGCCGCGCGTATGAAGCCGGCGCCTGGCGCGACATCCCGGTCTGGGACCGCGAAGCCATGGCCGCCACCGACACCATCGAAGGCCCCGCCATCGTCGAGGAAGCCTTCGCCACGCACTGGATCACGCGCGGCTGGACGGCGCGCCTGGGGGCCGCGGGCACGCTGATCGCGCGGAGGGAAACGCCATGACGCTCGGCCCGATCGAGATCGAGGTCATCCGCAACGCGCTGACCGCCGCGGCGGCCGAGATGGACATCACCATCTGGCGCACCAGCCGCAGCACCATCGTGCGCGAATTGCTCGACTACTCGACCGCCGTGTTCGACGCGCAGGGCAACAACGTCGCGCAATCGGCGCGCATCCCGCAGCACCTCAATTCGATGGGTGCGGCGCTGCGCACGCTGCTCGACCGCTTCGTCGTCGCCGACGAATGGGGGCCGGACGACGTGGTGGCCACCAACGACCCGTATTGCGGCGCCCAGCACCTCAACGACGTGCTGGTCTTCAAGCCGGTGATGCATGAGGGCCGGCGCGTCGCCTATGTGGGCGCGCTGTGCCACCACATCGACATGGGCGGGATGGCGCCGGGCTCCTACGCCGCCACCGCCACCGAGGTGTTCCAGGAAGGGCTGCGCATCCCGCCACTGAAACTGGTCGAGAATGGCCGGCTGAACCGCCCGGTCTGGGAGATGATCGGCCAGAATGTGCGCAAGCCGGCGCTGATGCTGGGGGACCTGCAGTCGCAGCTGGCTTCGCTCGATGTCGGCGCGGCCTCCATTCGGCGGCTCGCGACGCGCTATGGCGCGGCGGGGCTGGTGGAAGCGACCGCGCGCATCCTCGACATGAGCGAGGCGGCGATGCGCGCCGCCATCCGCGCCATGCCCGATGGGCGGTATGAATTCGAGGATTTCCTCGATGAGGACGGCGTCTCCGGCGTGCCCGTGCGCCTGCACGCCGTCGTCACCGTGGCGGGGGACGAGATCGCCGTGGACCTGACCGGCTGCGCGGACCAGCAGCGCGGCCCCATCAACTGCACGCCCGCCATGTCGAATTGCGCGGTCTTCTACGCCATCATCGCCGCGACGGATGGCGCCATGCCGGCCAATGCCGGCTGCTACCGGCCCATCCGCATCACGCACCGCGAAGGCAGCGTGACGAATTGCCGCGCGCCGGCCTCCGTCGCGCATCGCGTGGCTGTGTCGCATCGACTGGCGAACGTCATGTTCGGCTGCCTGCACCAGGCTTTGCCCGACCGGATGCCCGCGGCCTATTACGGCGGCTCCTATGTCGCCACCTTCCAGACCGAGGGCGCGGACGGATCGCGCGAAGTGCTGGTCGAGATCGAGATCGGCGGCACCGGCGCTGCACCGGCGAAGGATGGCGTGAATGCCTGGTCCTTCGGCATGCACAACAACGCCAATATCCCGATCGAGATGGTCGAGAGCCAGATGCCGCTGACCATCACGCGTTATGGGTTGCTGCCGGGATCGGGTGGCGCTGGCGCGTATCGCGGCGGGCTTGGGCTGTATCGCGAATGGCGGCTCGACAGCCCTGGCGGGGTGTTCACCGCGAACATGGATCGCTTCCGCTTCCCGCCCTATGGGCTGGCGGGCGGCGGGCCGGGCAGCCTCGGGCGGCTGGTGCGCATCCGCGATGGGATCGAGACGCCGATCGCGCCGAAGTCGGACGGCGTGCGGCTGGTTCAGGGCGACATCGTGCGGCTGGAGACCTCGGGCGGCGGCGGCTTCGGCGATCCGGCGGCGCGCGACCCGGCAGCGGCGGCGCGCGACAGCGAACTCGGCTACGTCGCGCGGGAGCGCGCGTGACCTTCGACCCCGCCGCGCACCGCATGGTCCCGGACCAGCGCTGGTTCGACGACTTCACCCTCGGCGAGCGCTTCATCCTGCCCAGCCGCACCATGACCGAGGCGATCTTCGCCGCCTTCGCCCTCGCCTCCGGCGACAACCACCCGGTCCACTACGATGTCGAATACTGCCGCGCGCGCGGTATGCCGCACATGCTGGCGCACGGCTTCCAGGTGGCGATCCAGACCGCGGCCGGCGCCGGCATCTTCCCGCACCTGGTCGAGGACAGCCTGAAGGGCTTCCTCGAACAATCCTCCCGCTTCCTGCACCCGGTCTTCGTCGGCGACACGCTCTATGCCGCGCTGGAAGTCGATGAAGTCACGCCGCAACGCACGACCGGCGTGCTCGGCCTGCGCAGCACCGTGCACAACCAGAAGGGCGTGCTGGTGATGGAGGGCCGCCAGCGCTACCTGCTGCGCCGACGCCCCTGACTTCACGCGGGCATCCTTGCGCGCCACACTGCGCGGCAACGGAGGATCCCATGGCCCGCATTCCCTACGCCGACACCAAGCATCCCGACCATGCCGAGGCGGCGGCGGCAATCCGCGCCTCCCGCAAGAAGGTCGGCCACCTGCACCGGATGCTGCTGCACGCGCCGCCGATCGCCACCGGCTGGATCACGATGTTCGACGCCATCCGCTGGAAGTCCACGCTGTCGGGCCGCTTGCGGGAACTGGTGATCTGCCGCATCGCCGCCATCAACGGCGCGTCCTATGAATGGGAAGCGCATGCGCCGATCGCGCTGGCCGAGGGTGCCACCCAGGCGCAGCTCGACGCGCTGCGGGACTGGCAGGGCAGCGACGCCTTCGACGCCACCGACCGCGCCGTGCTCGCCTATTGCGACGCCATGACGCAGCAGGTGCATGTGCCCGACGACGTGGCGCGCGCCGTGCGCGACATTTTTCCGCCGCGCCAGCTGGTGGAACTGACCGCCACCATCGCCGGCTACAACTGCGTCTCGCGCGTGCTGGAGGCGCTGGAGATCAACGGCGCGGACACGCTGCCGCCCGACGCGTGACGCGGGCGGCATCGCTTCGCCACCGGTGCGGCCGGCCTTGGCCGCATCGCTGATGCCACCGGGCGCGTGTGGCGTTCCCTCGCCGCGGGCTACTCCGCCGAGCGCAGCCCCGCGGCCTCGATCAGCGCGCGGAACTTCTCGCTTTCGCTGCGCGTGAAGGCGGCGAAGTCCGCGCGGTTGCGATGCAGGATGGGCTGCGCCACGCGCGCCATGCCGGCCACCACGTCGGGGTGGCGGATGGCGCGTTCGCAGGCCGCTTCCAGCCGCGCCATCACCGCCTCCGGCACCCCTGCCGGCGCATAGAGGCCCGACCAGATCGTGTAGACCAGGTCGTAGCCGGCCTCGCGCATGGTCGGCACCTGGGGGAAGTCGGGGTTGCGGGCCTGCGTCAGGAAGGCGATGGGGTGCAGGTCGTATTGCCGGATCAGCAGCGTCTGGTCGGTGAACAGCTGCACCTGGCCCTGCTGGAAGGCGAGCATCACCTCGCCCGAACCGCGATAGGGCACGTGGTTCATCTCGATGTTCGCCAGCCGCATCAGCGCCACCTGCGCGATGTGCGGGATGGTGCCCGCGCCGGTGGAGGCGAAGGGGAAGCCCTGGCCCTGCGCGCGGCCGCGCGCCACGACGTCGGCCACGGTCCGCAACCCGGACGTCTTCGGCGTCATCATCACCACCGGGCTGTCGGCGATCTGGCAGATCGCGGCCAGGCTATCGATCGAGTAGGACAGGCCGCGCCGGAAATGCGGCTGGATGGCCACCGGGCCGACCGGCGAGAACAGGATGGTCTGCCCATCAGGCCTGGCGCGCGCCGCTTCCGCGGTGCCGATGGTGCCAGCGGCGCCGGCGACATTGCGTACTACCACGGGCTGGCCGAGTGCGGCGGACATCTCGTTCTGCATCATGCGGGCGACGATGTCGGTGGGGCCGCCGGCGGCGAAGTTCACCAGC
Organism: Roseomonas sp. CECT 9278; assembly: GCF_918698155.1. Lineage (GTDB taxonomy): Bacteria > Pseudomonadota > Alphaproteobacteria > Acetobacterales > Acetobacteraceae > Neoroseomonas. The sequence goes on along the minus strand of NZ_CAKKLX010000019.1, from coordinate 8,511 downwards.
ATCTGGACCTGCGCCAGGGCAGGCCCCGCCGCGCCCAGCAGCGCCGCGGCCATCACGGTCGGCAAGAACCTCATGCGCTTCCTCCCGCCCGCTTGTGGCGCGGGCTGGGGCAAGCCTAGTGCGATGTGGACCGGCTGCGGAAGCCCGCTGTCGTGCCGCGTCAGCCGATCCCCTCCATCCCGGCCAGCGCCAGGATGGCCGCGAGGGTGGTCCGCATGCCGCGCAGGCTCTCGACAGGCTCGACATCGAGCCATTCCTCGAGCGAATGCGCCCGCCCGCCGCGCCCGCCGGCGCCGACCTTGAGCGCCGGGATGCCCAGGCTCATGGGCACGTTCGCGTCGGTCGAGGAGAATTCGAAGGCCGGCGCGTAGCCCTCCGCGGCCACCGCGGCGGCGGCGATGTCGCGGATCGGCGACCCGGGGGGCGTCTCGCCGGCCGGGCGGTCGCCGACGCGTGCGATCTCGGCGGTGATGGCGCCGGCCGCGGTCGCGCGCGCGGCGTTCTCGCCCGCCACCGCCTGCTCGACGATGGCCAGGAAGCGCCGGTCCAGGCGTTCGAGTTCCAGCGCGGAGGCGGAGCGCAGGTCGACCTCGATCGTCACCGCATTGGCGATGGCGTTGATCGAGGTGCCGCCGGACACCACGCTGACGCAATGCGTGGTCGGCGGGTCGATCGGGACCTCCACGGCCGCCAGCGCGCGCGCGGCTTCCGCCATGGCATACATCGGGTTGACCAGGCCGAAGGCGGAGTAGGAATGGCCGCCCGGGCCGCGGAAGGTCACGCGATAGCGCCGCGATCCCACGCCGCCCGAGACGATGTGGTCCACCTGCGGGCTGTCCACGGTCAGGAAGGCACGGATGCGCGGGCGGTGGCGGGATGTCGCGAACAGGTGCCGCACGCCCCGCAGGTCGCCCAGCCCTTCCTCGCCCACATCGCCGACGAACAGCAGGTCGTGGCGCGTGCGGATGCCCGCGGCATCGAGCGCGCGGATGAAGGCGAGGTTCACCGCCAGCGACCAGGTGTCGTCCGACACGCCTGGCGCGAACAGCCTGGTTCCCTCGCGGCGCACGCGCACATCGGTGCCGGCGGGAAACACGGTGTCCAGGTGCGCGGCCACCACCAGCACATCGCCATTGCCGAAGCCGCGGCGGATGCCCATCACGTTGCCGATCGCGTCCTGCTCGACTTCCTCCAGGCCATGGGCGCGCAGCATCTCCAGGTAGGCCGCGGCGCGCCGTTCCTCGGCGAAGGGCGGCGCGGGGATTTCGGTCAGCGTGATGACGTCGGCGACGGTGCGCTCGTGCTCGGCCGCGAGCGTGGCGGTTGCGGTGGCGAAGCGGGCATCGGCGCGGATGGCGGCGATGGTCTCGGTGGCGTTCATGCGGGCTGGTCCAGTATGGCGCGGAGGCGGTCGAATTCGGCGGTGAAGGTGGCGCGCAGGCCGGGCTTGTCGGCCTGCGCGATGAAGGCGGCGTCGATGCCGTTCAGCATGAAGCCGCGCAGATCGTCGAGGGTGAAGCCGAAATCCCCGACCATCATGGACCAGCAGCGTTGCGGGTCGATGCGGTGCAGCGGCGGGTCGTCGGTGTTCGGGTGGATGAGAAGCCCGGCGGCGGGCATCCGGCGGATCGGGTGATCGGCCGCCCAGCGGTCGGGCGGCAGGGTTCGCAGGTAGTAGGAATTGGTCGGCACCACGGTGAAGACGATGCCGCGATCCGCGCAGCGCCGGGCCAGCGCGGGGTTGTCCAGCACGGTATAGCCGTGGTCGATGCGCTCGACCCCGAGCAGGTCGATCGCGGTCTCGATGTTGCGCCAGTGGCAGCCGAATTCGCCGGCATGGGCGGTCAGGCGGAAGCCGGCGCGCTTCGCGTCGCGATACGCCTTCCAGAAGGCTTCGGGCGGGCCGTCATTCTCGCGGTAGTCGATGCCCAGGCCGATGATGCGCTCGCGCCGGTGGGCTTCCATCCAGCCCACCATCTCTACCGCTTCCTCGGGCGTGGCCTCGCGGTCGATGGAGGGGATCAGCAGCGCGGATATCCCGTGGTCGTGCTTGGCGTCGTCGAAGCCGGCCAGGATGGCATCGGCGCCGGCGGCATAGGGAATGGCGCTGTCGCGCGCCGTGCCTGTGGGGTTCCAGAAGATCTCGGCATGGCGCACGCCCTGCGCGGCGGCATCGGCCAGGTATTCATAGGCGATGCGGTGCAGGTCCTCGGGCCCGCGCAGGATGCGCTGTTCCAGCGCGCGCAGGATGTGCAGCACGCCCTTGGGCTTCGCGTCGCGCCGCGCGAGGTCCGCGACCTCCGCGGGCGTGTAGCCGGCACCCTGGCGCGCCGCCATCTCGGCCAGCGTCTCCAGCCGGATGGCGCCGAGCAGGTGGACGTGCAGTTCCACCTTCGGCAGCGCGCGGCAGAAGGCGGCCAGGTCCATCACGCCACGCCCGCCGCATAGCCGTCGCGCTGCGGATCGGCAGCACCTTCCAGCACGCCATCCCACATCGCGATGCCATGCACGCCGGCGAAGGCGTAGGTGGTGGGCACGCGCTTCACCGCGTAGCCATCCGCGGCCAGCGCCGCTTCCACCGCGCGCGGCACCCGCAGCGAGATATCCAGCGTTGCGCTGGTCGCGCTGATGCGCGGCGCCAGCACCGCCTCCTGGATCCCCATGCCGAAATCCAGCAGGTTCACCAGCACCTGCGCGAGCGCCACGCCGATCCAGGCCCCCCCGGGCGCGCCCAGCGTCGCCACGGGCGTGGCACCCTCCATCACGATCAGCGGCGACATCGACGAATAGCGCCGCTTGCCCGGCGCGATCGAGGTCGGCCGCCCCGGCCGCGGGTCGTACCAGTTCATCGCCCCGTTCAGCATGAAGCCGAGCCCCGGCACCACCACGCCGGACGGCACGCCGAGCGTATGCGTGACGCTCACCACCAGCCCGTCGGCATCGACGCAGGAAATCGTCGTGGTGCCCTTCGGCTCCACGCCCACGCGCGTGAGGTCGGCGCGCTCCCCCGCGCGGATGCGCGCGGCGGCGGCGGCGGTATGCGCATCGCCCAGCAGCAGGTCGAGCGGCACCGGGACGAAGTCCGGATCGCCCACATGCGTGTCCTTGTCGATGCCGGCGATCTTCATCGCCTCGGCCAGCACGGCGACCATGGCGGGGCTGTTATGGCCCATCGCCGGCAGGTCGAAATGTTCGAGGATGCGCAGCACCTCGCCGATGAACACACCGCCCGCGGGCGGCGGCGGCAGCACCAGCGTCCGGCCGCGATAGGCCACGCGCAACGGTGCCACGCGGCGGGATCGCACGCCGGCCAGGTCAGCCTCGGTGATCAGCCCGCCATGCGCGGCCATGTCGGCGGCGATGCGGCGCGCGATCTCGCCCGTGTAGAAGGCTCCCGCGCCGTCGCGGGCAATCACCCCAAGCGTCGTCGCCAGCTCCGGGTTCACCACCCGGTCGCCCGGTCGCTTCGGCGTGCCGTCGGCGCGCAGATACAGCCGCGCGCCATCCGCGGTCAGCTTCAGCTTCTCGGCTGTGTTGACGCGGCCATAGGCGGTCTCGTCCATCGCCATCATGGTGTGGACGTGCGGGCGCACCATCCAGCCATCGCGCGCGCAGGCGATCGCGCCGTCGAACAGGCCGGCCCACGGCATCCGCCCGAACGCCGCATGGGCGTCGGCGAAGGTGCGCAGGATGGACGGCACGGTGACTGCCGTGCGCCCCATCTCGTTCACCGCGCCGCGCAGCACGAAGCCGTAGCCATCGGTGCATTCGCGCTCGAACAGGTTGGACCACATCTCGGCGTGCACGCCGGCGGGGCAGGGGGACAGGCCGTCGAAGACCACCTGCGTGCCGCTGCGCGGATCATGGATGGTGAGCACGCCGAGCCCACCGATGCCGCACATCATCGGGTCGACCACGCCCTGCGTCAGCGCGCAGGCCACCACCGCATCCATGGCATTGCCGCCGGCTGCCAGCACGGCCGCACCGGCCTCCACAGCCTCGGGCTGCGGGGCCACGATCATGGCACGCGGCGTGGGAATGCGGCGGGTCGGTCGCGGCATGGCTAGGTCCTTCCCCAGGCGATGACACCCTCGGCATCGGGCAGGCGCTGCACGCGGCCCATCGCTTCCAGGCGGCGCAGATGCGCCAGCGTCTCGCCCAGCCCGAAGCCCAGGCTGCGATGGTCGAGCGGGCGGCGGAACAGCGCCGGCAGCAGGGCATGCGTGGTGCGCGGCTCGCGGCAGGCTTCCTCCAGCGCGGCCAGGCGATCCGCGTGATGCGCCGCCAGCGCATCCAGCCGCCTGTGCAGCGGCGCGAAGGGCGCGCCATGCGAGGGCAGCACCATCGTATCCTCCGGCAGCGCGCGGAAGCGTTCCAGCGTGGCCAGGAAGGCGCCGAGCGGGTCGGCCATCGGCTCGCCCGCATGCAGGCCGATATAGGGGGTGATGCGCGGCAGGATCTGGTCGGCGGCGATCAGCACACGCGCCTCGGCGCAGAACAGGCAGGCCATGTCGGGGGCGTGGCCCTGGCCGGTCAGCACGCGCCAGTCGCGCCCGCCGATGGTCAGCGTGTCGCCATCGGCAATGGCGCGGAAGGCGCGCGGCAGCGGCGTGACCGACCGCTGGTACAGCGCCCCACGTGCGCGCTGGAAGGCGGCGTAGTCGGCCGGCGCGCCGGCGATGCGGGCGAATTCCACCTGCTGGTCGATCATCTCGGCCCCGGTGTCGAACCACAGGGATCGCGCCGTCAGCCATTCGATGCGCGTCATCATCGGCACCAGGCCGTGGTCGGCCGCGAGCCAGCCCATCAGCCCGGCATGGTCGGGGTGGAAATGCGTGACCAGCAACCCGGTGAGCGGGCGGTTGCCGGTGGCCGCGCCGGCCAGCGCGGTGCGCCAATGGGCGCGGGTTTCGTCATTGCCCATGCCGGCATCGATGGCGAGCCATCCCTCGCCATCCTCCAGCAGCCACACATTCACGTCATGCGGCGGGAAGGGCAGGGGGAAGCGCAGCCAGCGCAGGCCCGGGATGATCTCCTGGGCCTGGCCGGGCGAGGGGGGTTCGATGTCCATGCGCGGCCAGGGTGGCGCGGCGCGGCGGGGGGCTCAACCCCGCGCGGGGCATGGCTGCCATTGCCGAGCGCGCCGAACCGGCCGAACCTGTCGCAAACAGTGGCGCGGAGGACACGTGACGGCCATCGATTGCGACCTGCATCCCGCCGTGCCGGGTGTGGCCACCCTGCTGCCCTACATGGACGAATACTGGCGCCACACGCTGGTGGAACGCGGGATCGAGGTGCTGGAAAGCGCCTCCTACCCGCCCCATGCGCCATCCACCGTGCGGGCGGATTGGCGCGGGCCGAAGGGGCAGGCGCCCTCCAGCGTGGGCGATTTGCAGGCGCAGGCGCTGGACCGCTGGGGCACCACGACCGGCATCCTGAACCCGTTGTTCCCGGTGCAATTGCCGTTCTCGCGCGACATGTCGGCGGCCATGGCGCGGGCGGTGAACGACTGGATCCGCGCCGAATGGCTCGACCGTGACGCGCGGCTGCGCGCTTCTATCCTCCTGCCCAACGGCATCGAGGAAGCGGTGGCGGAGATCGAGCGCCTGGCCCCCGACCGTCGCTTCGTGCAGGCGCTGACGCTGTGCATGGGGGAAATCCCGATCGGGCGGCGCGAATGGTGGCCGGTGCATGCGGCGCTGGAGAAGCACGGCCTGCCGCTCGGCATCCATGCCGGCAGCGCCTGGCGGCATCCGCCGACGTCGGTGGGCTGGCCGTCCTGGCATGTCGAGGAATACACCTCGAACGTCTATGGCTTCCAGGCCAGCCTTGCGTCGCTGGTGACCGAGGGCGTGTTCGGCAAGCATCCGGGGTTGAAGGTGGTGCTGGTCGAATCCGGCGTGTCCTGGCTGCCGGGTTTCCTGTGGCGACTGACGAAGTCCTGGAAGGGCGTGCGCTTCGAGGTGCCCTGGGTGGACCGCCCGCCGGCCGAGATCGTGCGCGACCATGTGCGCCTGACCATCCGCCCGCTGGATGCGCCCGAGCAAGCCGACACCATCGCGCGGCTGATGGACCACCTGAAATCCGACGCCATGCTGCTGTGGTCGACCGACTGGCCGCACGCGCATTTCGAGGGCGACGCCATCATCCCGCCCGGCCTGCCCGAAGCCCTGCTGCCGAAGATCATGGTGGAGAATCCGCTGGCGACGTATTCTCGCGTGAGGGAAGGAGCCAGCGCATGAACCTCGTTCGCCCCATCGCCGCGCCGGGCCGTCCGGCGGCTGCCACGCTCGGCCTGTTCGATTGCGACATCCACCCGCGGGTGCGCGACCTGGCGGAGTTCCGGCCCTTCCTGTCCGACGCCGCCTGGCATCGGCTGGTCACCTACGGCATCCATGCGCGGCACGGCTTCGCCAAGGGCTACCCCTTTCCGAAGGCGGCGCCGCTGGCCTGCCGGCGCGATGCCTGGCCGCCGGGGGGCGGGCCGCCGGCCTCCGACCTGCCGTTTCTTCAAGCGCAATTGCTGGACCAGCACGGCATCGACATCGGCGTGCTGAACCCGCTGCAGCCCTCGGGCCAGGGCGATGTGAACGACCCGCTGTCGGTGGCGATGGCGCGTGCGGTCAATGAATGGCAGGTCGAGCACTGGCTGCGCCACGAACCCCGCCTGCGCGGGTCGATCGTGGTGCCGTACGAGGACGCCGCCGCCGCCGCCGCCGAGATCCGCCACTGGGCCGGCGACGACCGCTTCTGCCAGGTGCTGCTGATGAGCCGCACGTCCGAACCCCTCGGCCGCGCGCGCTACTGGCCGATCTGGCAGGCCGCCGCCGAGGCCGGGCTGCCGGTCGGCATCCATGCCTTCGGCTATTCCGGCCATGCCATGACCAATGGCGGCTGGCCGTCCTTCTACATCGAGGAAGTGCAGGAACACGCGACCAGCGCGCAGGCGCAGGTGGCCTCCATGGTCGTCGAGGGCATCTTCGACCGCTTCCCCGGCCTGCGCGTGCTGATGATCGAATGCGGCTTCGGCTGGATGCCGTCCCTGGCCTGGCGGCTGGATGGCGCGTGGAAGCGGCTGCGCGACGAGGTGCCGCACCTCACACGCGCGCCGTCGGAGATCATGCGCGAGCACGTCTTCGTCTCGACCCAGCCGATCGAGGAGCCGGAGCGGCCGGAACACCTGCTCGACACCATGGAGTGGATCGGCTGGGACAACATCCTGTTCGCCTCGGACTATCCGCATTGGGATTTCGACGACCCGCGCCTGGCGGTGCCGTCCTTCATCCCCGAGGCGAAGCGCGCGGCGATCTTCGGCGGCAATGCGCGCAGGCTGTACGGCCTCTGATGGCGCGGCACGTGGTGGCGCCGGTGGCGGAAATCCCGCCCGGCGGGCGCAAGGTGGTCGAGGCCGCGGGCAAGCGGATCGCGGTGTTCAACCTGGATGGCGAGTTCTTCGCGCTGCTCGACCGTTGCCCGCACCAGGGCGGGCCGCTGTCGGGCGGGATCCTGTGCGGGCTGACGCAGTCGCAGGAGCCGGGGACGTATCGCTTCTCGCGCGCCGGAGAGTTCATCCGCTGCCCCTGGCACCAGTGGGAATTCGACATCCGCACGGGAAAGTCGTGGTTCGACCCGCGCCGGGTGAAGGTGCGGCCATTCCCGGCGCATGTGGAACCCGGGGCGACGCTGGTCGAGGGGCCGCACCGCGCCGAGACCTTCCCGGTGCGCATCGAGGATTCCTACGTCGTGATCGAAGCCTGACGCCGCACGGCGCCCGTCCGGTTGCCGCCGCGCGGCGGCCCGGGCTGGCCGTGCGCCGGCGCAGGGTCGATGAAGGCGTTCAGCGCGCAGGCCGCGGCAGGGCGTAGGATCGGTCCGCCACGCTGCGGCCATTCTCGCGCAGCATGCTGGCCGTTACTGTCGCCTCGCCACGCCCTCCGGCGCGGCGAGTCCCGTCCCCGGAGCCGACGACACCATGGCGAGTCCGCGCTTCATCCTGAAGACCGACCTCCAGGGGCTGGAGCCCGTCGCCGTGGGCGGGGCGAATGTGCTCGACGCCGATGCGCGGCTGCGCGCGCTGGTCGGCCCCGACCGCGCGGCGCTGTTCGCCGAACCCACGGTCACCTGGGGCAATGGGCGGAATGCCGGGTCGGTCTCCTGGTATGCCGAGGCGTCAGGCGACCCGGTGCCGCTGTCGGCGCTGCCGCCCGCACGACGGGCAGTGGTGGAACAGCGCCTGGCCGCCGACCTCGCCGCGCTGGCGCCGTTGATGAACGACCCGCTGCTGCGCGGGGCGCTGGTGCTGGCCGGGCCGGACTCGATCCTGGCGCTGGACGACCGCCCCGTGCTGACCGGCTGGGGCCTGGCACCGGCTGGCGCGCTGCGCGACCCGGCGTCGCGCACGCAGCACCTGCGCGCCGTCTATGGCGGCGCGCTGCCGCCCGCCCTGGCCGCCGAAGGCACGCCCGCCGCCGAGCCACCGCGCCCCGTGGCACCCCCGCCGGTGCCCCGCGC
>NZ_CAKKLX010000018.1 GCF_918698155.1 Roseomonas sp. CECT 9278 | reverse complement strand
GCGCGGCCGCGGCAGCCAGCTTGCCGTCGGCACGCAGGCCGCCACGACCCCCTGGCTGCTGGTGATCCACGCCGATACGCCCCCCGGCCCGGGATGGCGGGACGTCGCCGCGACCTTCATGGCCGACCCGGCCAATGCCGGCCGCGCCGCGCATTTCCGCCTCGCGCTGGATGACCCTTCGCCCCAGGCCCGCCGGCTGGAACGCGCCGTCACCTGGCGCTGCCGGGCGCTGGGCCTGCCCTATGGCGACCAGGGGCTGCTGGGGCGTGGCGCGCCTGGGCGGCATTGCGGGCCTCGGCGGCGGATTGCACGCGGGCGGCGGCCTCGGCGGCCTCGATGGTGGCGGCCTCGGCGGCGGCCTCGGCGGCCTGCGCGGCCTGCGTCGCGGCGGCCAGCGCCGCCTGTGCGGCGTCGCGGCGGCCGGGCAGGGAGGTTTCGACCGCGCGCAGCGCCTCGGCCTCGGCCGTCAGGCGTTCGCGGGCGGTGTCGGCATCGCGCAGCACACCCTCGGCATGGGCCAGGTCGCGCTTGAGCTGAGCGAGGCGCGACTCGGCGGCGTCCAGCGCGTCGCGGGCGCGGCGTTCCTCGGCTTCCAGCCCCTCGGTCTCGACCCGGCGGCGTTCCAGGGCGGTGCGGGTCGTGGCCTCGGTGGCGCGTGGCGCGGGGATCGCCTGCTCGGCCTCGAAGGCGGCGATCGCGGCGGCTTCGGCGTCGGACTCCGCGGCGCGTACGGCGGCGCGCGCGGCCGCCAGCTGGTCGCCGGCCAGGCGGGACGCCGCATCGGCGCGCGCCGCCAGGATCGCCAGCCATTCGCCTTCCGCCTGGCGCACCAGGCCCGACAGGTTGCGGTAGCGGTTGGCCTGCCGCGCCTGGCGCTGCAGCCCCTGGCGCTGGGTGTCCAACTGCCCCAGCAAATCCTCCGCGCGGCCGAGATTCGTCTCGGCCTGGCGCAGCTTCAGCTCCGCCTCGTGCTTGCGGGCGCGCAGCCCGGCGATGCCGGCGGCTTCCTCCAGCACCTGGCGCCGATCCTCCGGCTTGGCCTGGATCAGCGTCGAGACCCGCCCCTGGCTGACCATGGCCGAGGCGCGCGCGCCCGATCCGATATCGGCGAACATGGTCTGCACGTCGCGCGCGCGGACCTCCTTGCCGTTCACCCGGAAGTTCGACCCTTCGCCGCGGTTGATGCGGCGGATGATCTCGAGCTCCGGCTGCTCGTGGTTGGGCGGCGGCGCCAGGCCTTCCGCGTCCTCCAGGCTGAGCATCACCTCGGCCAGGTTGCGCCCCGCACGCGTCGCGGTGCCGGCGAAGATGACATCGTCCATCTCCCCGCCGCGCATCGCGCGGGCCGAGGTCTCGCCCATCGCCCAGCGCAGCGCCTCCACCACGTTCGACTTGCCGCAGCCATTCGGACCCACGATGCCGGTCAGGCCCGGGCGGACCTCGACCACGGTGGGCTCGGCGAAGGACTTGAAGCCGGCGATGCGGATGCGCGCCAGCGTGGCCCGCACGGAGGCGATGCGCTGCGCGTCGCTGCGCGGCGCATCCTCCTCCTCGGGCGTTGCCGGTGCCGCGGCGCCGTCATCCATCACGGGGTCGCGGCCTCGCGCTGGAAGCGGTCGAAGGGGATGTTCCCGCCCACGGTGCGGCGGTTGAACACGAATGTGGGCGTGGCCTGGACGCGGTATTCCTGCTCGCCCTGCTGGCGCTGCACCAGGATGGCGCGGGCGAGGTCCACATCGGTCCAGGCGGCCTCGAAGGCGGCGCCCGACATGCCGGCCACGGCGGCGATCTTGGCGATCTCGGCCTTGTGGTCGACGCCGCGGGCATAGGCCCAGCGGTCCTGCGTGGCGAACAGCGCGGTCAGGAAGGCCTCGTAGCGCTCGGCCGGGAAGGACCGCGCCACCACCGCCGCGCCAAGCGCGACCTGGTCGAGCGGGAAGTCGCGCCACACCAGGCGGATCCGGCCGGTGTCGATCAGCTCGGCCTTCACGCGCGGGTAGGTGTCGCGGTGGAAGGCGCCGCAATGCGAACAGGTGAGGGAGAAGAACTCCTGCACCACCATCGGCGCATCGGCGCGGCCGATCGACCGTTCGCTCAGGCGCGGGTCAGCCGCCGGGGCCGGGATGGGCGCGGTGGACGGCGCCGCCGGAGCCGCGGTCTGGGCGATGGCCCGCCCGGCAACCAGCAGGCCGCCCGTGGCGAGAATGGTACGACGGTCGAACATGGATCCGCGGTCTCCTTCAGGGCCGGCCGCCGGAAGGCCGCGGCCGGGACGCATATGGGGGCGCGCCGCGGAAAGGGGGGAGGGACTCGGGCGCGGCTATCCCCTGTTCCGATAGACGCCGCGGGCCAATCTTGCCAGCGCATCGCGCAATGCCGGGGATTCGATGCCGGCCAGCGCCGATTCGACCCGCTCCGGCAGGGCCGCGGCGGGCGCGCGGGGGGGCGGGCGCGGTGCCGCGCCGCCCGGCGCGCGCTGCACGAATCGGAAGCGTTCCACCGCCACGCGCCCCAGCGCCGCATTGATGCGCTGCGCCAATTGCGGCGCCAGGTGCTGCATTTCCATCGCGACGGGCCCGGAACAGGCGAGGGTCAGCGTGCCGGAGGACAGCCGCAGCGGCTGCGACACCGCCGCCAGCGCCGGGCCCACCAGCGCCGGCCAATCCGCCATGATCTGCGCCCCCGCGGGAGACTTGCGCTTGAAGGCCGGGCGTGTGAGGGCGGGCACCAGGGCGCCGAGCGGCCTCGGCCCGCCCAGGAACCTGCGCTGCTCCTCGTCCCGTGCCATCGCCCCGCCCCTCCGCCGCCGACCTGCTCGCCTGGTACGACCGGCACCGGCGCATCCTGCCCTGGCGCGCCGGCCCGACCGAACCGCGCGATCCCTACCGCGTCTGGCTGTCGGAAGTCATGCTCCAGCAGACCACGGTGGCGGCGGTCGGGCCGCGCTATGCCCGGTTCCTGGCGCGCTTCCCGACGGTGGGCGCGCTGGCCGCCGCGGACTGGGCGGCGGTCGCGGAGGAATGGGCGGGCCTTGGCTACTACGCCCGGGCGCGCAACCTGCACGCTTGCGCGAAGGCCGTTGCGGCGGCCGGGGGTTTCCCGTGCAGCAGCGCGGGTCTGGCGGCGCTGCCGGGCATCGGCCCCTATACGGCCGCGGCGGTCGCGGCGATTGCCTTCGACGCGCCGGTGGTGGCGGTCGATGGCAATGTGGAACGGGTGGTCGCGCGCCTGCACGCCATCGAGGATCCGCTGCCCGCCGCCAAGCCGCGCCTGACCGCGCTGGCCGCCGGCTTCATGGAGGACCCCGCGGCCCGCGCCCGGCCGGGGGATTTCCTGCAGGCGTTGTTCGACCTCGGCGCGACCATCTGCACACCGCGCAACCCGGCCTGCGCGCTATGCCCGTGGCAGGCGGGCTGCGCCGCGCATGGCGCCGGGATCGCGCCCACGCTGCCGCGCAAGGCGCCCAAGCGGGCCCGGCCGCTGCGCCACGGCGCGCATTTCCTGCTGCGCGATGCCGCCGGGCGCGTGCTGCTGCGCCGCCGCCCGGCGGAAGGGTTGCTCGGCGGGATGCTGGAAGTGCCGGGCACGCCGTGGCGTGACATGCCGTGGGACACGCCGGACGCGCTGCTTCACGCCCCGGCCGCGGCGCCCTGGCGGCGTCTGCCCGGCCTGGCGCGGCATGGCTTCACCCATTTCGAACTGGAGATGGTGCTGTTCACCGCCACGCTTCCCGCCGCGGGCGCGCCGCCGGCGGGCGAATGGCTCGATGCGCCCGCCGCGCGCCAGGGCGTGCCCTCCGTCATGCGGCGCCTGCTGGACCTCGCGCAGGCATAGCCCGCCGCCCTGCGCCGTGGCCGACCGCGCGGCCGTTCAACGCTGGCCGCGCGCCGACACCATCACGAAGGCCACCGCCACCAGCACCACCAGCAGCCCGATGCCCGCGATCATCATGGCCGATTGCTGCGCCACCGCCACCGCCGGCACCGACAGCCCGAGCACACTGCCCACCGCCATGATCCGCCACGACCCCGCATGCACGCCGGCCACGAAGGTGCCCAGGCCCAGCAGCAGCAGCAGGCCGATCTCGGTCGCGTTGTCGTTCACCACGCCGCGGACCGACGGCGCGAACAGCAGCATCATCGCCACCAGGAAGGCCGCCCAATGCAGCGCCTGGGTCCAGACCAGCCGGGCCTTGCCGCCCTGCGCGCCGGCGTGGCCCCAGCCGGCCGCGATGCACAGCAGGCCGAAGATCGGCGTCAGCACATACCAATAGACCAGGTTGGGCTGCTCGGCCCCGCCCACCCAGGCCACGCCGGCGAAGCCCGCCACCAGCATCGCCAGGAACGGCGCCTCCGACAGGATGACCCGCCCCCAGGAGCGCCCCGGCGGCGGTGCGGCGGCGGCGGGCGGCGGCGGCGGGGCGGGGGTGTCGTCGAGCTCGCGGTGCAGCTCCAGCTCCCGCGCGCTCGGCTGCGCCATGCGCGGCGGCGGCGCGTCTCCCCCGGTCGGCGTGTCGCTCATGGCGCGGTCTCCTGCCTGCTGTCGCGGCGGCAGCCTAGAGCAGATCGCGATGAGAGGAACGCATCCGGTCGGCCAAGGATGCGCCTGACACCGGATGGCGGGCGCCGGCGCGGTGACCGGCGGCCGCCCCGCGCGCTACATCTGCCGCAGCACTTCCTCGCGCAATTCGTCGATCACGCGCAGCCGGCCATCGCGCTGCTCCAGGTGCCAGAAGGTCCAGCCATTGCAGGATGGCGCTTCCTGCACCGCCGCGCCCACCTTGTGGATCGACCCGGTGGCCAGGCCGCAGCGCAGCGTGCCGTCGGCGCCGACCGTCGCCTCCCAGCGCTTCTGGCGGTCGAACAGGCGCGCCCCGGCGGGCACCAGGCCGCGTTCGACCAGGGTGCCGAAGGGGATGCGCGGCTGTTCCTTCTTCGACGGCAGGGCGGCGGCGGCGTCCTCCGGCGCGGGCTCGGTCGCGGCGATGCGCGCCAGCGCGGCGTCGGCATAGGCCTGCTCGCGCTCGATCCCGATGAAGCGGCGGCCCAGCCGCTTGGCCACCGCCGCCGTGGTGCCCGAGCCGAGGAAGGGATCCAGCACGACCTCCCCCGGCGCGGTGCAGGCGAGGATGACGCGATGCAGCAGCGCCTCCGGCTTCTGGGTCGGGTGCAGCTTCGCCCCCGCATCGTCGCGCAGGCGTTCGCCGCCGGTGCACAGCGGGATCAGCCAGTCGCTGCGCATCTGCAGGTCGTCGTTGAGCGCCTTCATCGCCGCGTAGTTGAAGCGGTAGCGGGATTCCGGCCCGCGCGCCGCCCACACCAGCGTCTCATGCGCGTTGGTGAAGCGGCGGCCGCGGAAGTTCGGCATCGGGTTCGACTTCCGCCAGATCACGTCGTTGAGGATCCAATAGCCCTGGTCCTGCAGCGTCGTGCCGAGCCGGAACACGTTGTGGTAGGCGCCCATCACCCAGATGGTGCCGTCGCGCCGCAGCACGCGCCGGCATTCGGCCAGCCATTCACGCGTGAAGGCATCATAGGCGCCAAGGTCGGCGAAGCGGTCCCATTCGTCGTCCACGCCATCGACCAGCGAATCATCGGGCCGCCGCAGCGTGCCCTTGAGCTGCAGGTTGTAGGGCGGGTCGGCGAAGATGGCGTGCACGCTGGCCGGCGGCAGGTGGCGCAGCCATGCGATGCAGTCCCCGACCAGAACCTGGTCGAGCGGCAGATCGATCTGCGTGCCCAAGCGTGAAACCCCATCCCCCGCGAAGGCCGCAGAATCGCTTGTGCGACTCGGCAGGTCAATCTTTGCTTTGTTCTGCCTCAGGCGCCGGCGGGCGCATCCGCGCGCTTGGCTTGCGCGCCGTGCACTGGCGCGCTGGCGGCGGCTGGTGGGCTGGGCGCGGTCGCGCCGTGCGCTCCCGGATCGCGGCAGGGCCTTGATCCGCCCGTGCGCGGATGCTGCTGTTCCGGCCGGCGGCCGGGCCGCAGGGCGGCCGCATCGCCGCGGCTTCTGGCGGCCGCCCGGGTCCATGGTCGTGGACCATGTCGCCGCATTGGGCGCAGCCTATCCGCGTCGCCGCGAGCGTGCTGGCCTGTCGGATCACCCGGAAAGTCGCCGGGCAGTGTTCGACGCGCAGGTCAGGGCGTTGCGCTACAGGTGCGCCGTTCCCCGAAGCCTTTGCATCGCCCAGCACCCAAGCCGGCCTGTCAGCCCGGCTTGATGGTGGAGCGGGCGCGCGCCCTCAGGGCGCGGCGCCCCACCGCAACGCCGCCTGGTCGACCGGCCCGAAGCCGCGCCGGTGATGCGGGCAGGGGCCCAGCCGCGCCAGCGCATCCCGGTGCGCCGCCGTCGGATAGCCCGCATGGCGCGCGAAGCCATAGCCCGGCCAGCGCGGGTCGAGCCGCGCCATCGCCCGGTCCCGGACCACCTTCGCCAGGATCGACGCGGCGGCGATCGACAGCCACAGCGCATCGCCACCGACGATGCAGCGCACCGGGCAGGCCAGGCGCGGCGGCTGGTTGCCATCGACCAGCGCCAGGTCGGGCGGCACCGGCAGCCGCGCCACGGCACGCGCCATCGCCAGGTGCGTGGCGCGCAGGATGTTCAGCGCGCCGATCTCCGCCGCCGAGGCCGCGCCGATGCCGAATTCCAGCGCGCCGGCGCGCGCCGCGTCCTGCAGCGCCGCGCAGGCCACCTCGCGTTGGGCGGCCTTGAGCTTCTTCGAATCATCCAGCAGCGCGGCCAGCGCCGCCGGCGGCGGGCCGATGAACACCACCGCGGCCGCCATGACCGGGCCGGCCAGCGGCCCGCGCCCGGCCTCATCGACACCGGCGACGCGGCCGGCGTTCGTCTCCAGGCTGAAATCGGGTCTGCGCACGCCCATGGCCCGGCACTAGAGCAGATCGCGTTCGGATGGAATTTTCTGAACGCGTGAGGATGCTCTGAAAACAAAAGGCTAGAGCCTGCGAAGTGAGCGCGAGCGAACGCGGCGTGCTCTAGCATGGCGGCCACGGACACCCCAGACCTGCGCGTCCGCGACGCGGTGGCACGGCGCGGCGGCATGGGCCGGGCGGCGGCCGTGCTCGACACGGTGCCGTCCAACGGCACCGCACGCATCCGCGCGCTGGCAGCCGAACGCGGCGTCGCGCTGTTCGGCCGCCACAACCGCGGCTGCCTGGCTGGCAGCGCGCGCACCAGCCCGTGGCGGCACCAAGTCATCGCCCACGGCGATGGCAGCCATCGGTTCCAGGCATGATTGCCGCCGGACGAAGCGCGGTAGTCTCGCTGGCGAAGGCGGAGGACGAACGCATGGCAGGACCCCAGGTGGCGCGCGCGACGGCCTTCTGCGCGCGCTTCGGCCTGCGCCTGCCGGTGCTGCTCGCGCCCATGGCCGGTGTCGCCGCCCCGGGGCTCTCGGCGGCGATCGCGAATGCCGGGGGGATGGGCGCCTTCGGCGCGCTCACCGCGACGCCCGAGGCCATCACGGCCTGGGCGCACGCCTTCCGCTCGGGCTCCAACGGCGCCTTCCAGATGAACCTCTGGATCCCCGACCCGCCACCGCGGCGCGACGCGGCGCGGGAGGCGGCGATGGCCGACTACCTCGCGACCCACGGGCCGCGCCCGGCCATCCCCGAGGGTCCCTTCCTGCCCGATTTCGCCGCGCAATGCCGCGCCATGATCGAGGCCGGGCCGGCGGCGATCTCGTCCATCATGGGCATCTTTCCCGACGGCGTGGTGGCCGAGGCCAAGGCTCGCGGCATCGCCTGGTTCGCCGTCGCGACCACCCTCGCGGAGGCACGCGCCGCGGTGGCGGCGGGCGCCGATGCGGTGGTCGCCCAGGGTGCGGAGGCCGGCGGCCATCGCGGCGCCTTCGACGCGGCGGCGGCGGATGCGCAATTGACGGGTGGGCTGGCGCTGATCCCGCGCCTGGCCGATGCGCTCGATGTGCCGGTGATCGCCGCCGGCGGCATCGCCGATGCGCGCGGCATCGCCGCCGCGCTGACGCTGGGGGCGAGCGCGGTGCAGATCGGCACCGGCTTCCTGCGCTGCCCCGAGGCCGCGATCCACCCCGCCTGGTCGGCGGCGATCGCCGGCGCCGAACCGGAGGGGACGGTGCTGACGCGGCTGTTCAGCGGGCGGCTGGGCCGCGGCGTCGCGACGGCCGTGACGCGCGGGCCGGCGCCGGAGCCCGCGCCCTATCCGGTGCAGCGCGCGCTGTTCGCGCCGGTGCGCGCGGCGGCCGAGGCCGCGGGCGACCCGGACGGCATGCAGATGTGGGCCGGCCAGTCGGCGACGCTCGCCGCCGCCGAGCCCGCCGCCGCGCTGGCCACGCGGCTGTGGGCGGAAGCGGCCGCGCTGCTGCCCTGAGGCGCGCGCGTTTTCCGTGCCGGGGCAATCGCGACCATGGCCGTTCGCCGCCGCCTGAGCGAAGGCTGGCGGGCGCGCGTGGCGGAGATGCGCCAGAGGACGGACCAGGTCGCGGCCGACACGGCCGCCCGCGCGCACGGCGCTTTCGCCGTCCATCCGCGCATGGTGCGGCCGGCACCTCCAGCCGCCCGCGCGCACGGCGATCTCGACATGGCCGGCGTGCGAATCGGCGCGGCGGCGGCACCGATCCACGCCATCCCGCCGACCGGCGGCATCGTCGGGCGCGTGGTGCGCGCGGCGGCGGATGCGATCGCTCGCGCGAAGGCCGCCTGACCTTTCAGCGCGCCGCCCCGCGCGGCAGCCACACCCACCCCGCCACCCCGCCAACCAACGCCACCCCCAGCACCGCGAAGCCCGCCCGATAGGCCGCTTCCGGCCGCGCCCCGCCGATCTCCGGGAACAGCCCCACCACCGCCCCCACCAGCATCGGCAGCAGCGCCGACCCCAGCACCTGCGCCAGGTTCACCGTGGTCGCGCCGCGCCCGACCGAAGCGTCGGGGAACAGCGTGCGCGCCTCCGCCACCACCAGCACCGGATAGGCCGAGAACAGCACCAGCAGCACCAGCAGACCCACCGCGGCGGACAGCGGCGCGCCCGGCCACCCCGCCAGCGCGCCGAGGCTCGCCGCCGACAGCAGCGCGCCCGCCGTCACGACCCGCCGCCGCGGCCCGAAGCGCCGTTCGAGCGGCCCGACCACCAGCAGCCCGGCCGGCATCGCCACCCCCATCGCCGCCAGCACCCAGCCGCGCCCGGCGGCATCCAGCCCGTGCACGTCGGACAGGTAGGGCCCCGCCCAGAGCCCCAGCACCGTCGCCGCCGCGGCATAGGCGACCAGGTGCATCGACAGCACGCGCGGGAGCCCGGGCAGCGCCCAGATCGAGACCTGGCCGACCAGCGCCTCGCGCAGCGTCTCGGCCTTGCGCGGCGGGGCAGGGCGGTCAGGCGGGTCGTCGCGCACCAGGCGCCACCACACCAGCCCGCAGCCGGCGGTCAGCAGCGCCGAGGCCCCGAGCGCCCCGCGCCAGCCCAGCAGCCCCGCCGCCGCCGCCAGCGGCGCCCCGGCCAGCAGGATGCCGAGCTGTGAGAGCGCGAACACCCGCGACAGCGCCAGCGTCATCGCCGCCCCGGAGTACCAGCGCGCGCACAGCACCACCGCCGCCATGAAGGATGCCGCGCTGCCCAGCCCGATCAGGAAGCGCGCCGCCAGCAGCGTCGTGCCATCCGTCGCGAAGGCCTGGAACAGCGCGCCCAGCACTGCGATCCCGGTCAGCGCGCCGACCGTTCGCCGCGGGCCCGCGCGGTCCAGCGCGATGCCGACCGGCACCTGCGCGACCAGGAGCGCGGCGAAGAACATCCCGTTCGCCGCGCCCAGCACCGTGGGCGACAAAGCGAGATCGACCGAGAGATCCGGCGCCACCACGCCCAGCGCCGCGCGATGGAATTGCGACAGGCCGGTCATCGCGGCAACCGCCGCCATCATCGCCGCGGCGGCGGCCTTCACGCGGCGTCGATCCCCAGGCTCTCGTGCAGCCCGCGCGCGCCCTCGGGCGTCAACGACAGGCGCCGGCGTGCGAGGATGTCGCCATCGCCCTCGGCCGCCGCGCGGCGCAGCCAGCCGCGCGTCATCCAGGCGCTTGCCATCTCCCGCCCCAACCCACCAGCCAGGTGCGGGCGGCGTTCGCTCCAGTCCATGCAGTCGCAGGCGAAGTGCCGTGCGCTCGCCGCGCGATCGAGGTCGATCCCGGTCGCCGCGAGGCGCCGGCGCCCCTCGATCGAGGCATCCCAGCCGCCGGCGGCCGGCGTCAGCCAGCCCTGGCCGGTCAGGCGCTGGTGCACCGTCACGCCGAGCCGCCCGGCCAGGTGGTTCCAGCACAGCCTGGCGCCGCGCGCCGCCTCGCCATGCTTCCAGGGGCGAGGCGGGGCGAGGCGTGCGGCAAGGCCGCCGAGCGCCTCGATCGCCGCCGCCACTTCCTCCGAGGCCAGGCGGTAGTAGCGGTGGCGCCCTTGCGCATGGACCACCAGCAGCGCGCCATCCGCCAGCCGCGCGAGATGGCCGCTCGCCGTCGCCGCGGTGACGCCACCGATGCGCGCGAGCTCGCCCGCGGTCAGCGCCTGGCCGCCCATCAGCGCGGCGAGCATGCGCGCGCGGGCCGGGTCGGCCATGAGCGCGGCGGTGGCGGCGAGGGGGCCGGGGGCGGTCGGGTCGGACATGGCGGCATCCTAGAGCATCACGCGTTCAACCGGCGCCGTCTGGACGGACAGGGATGCGCGGGAGGCGAACGGGCTGGAGCATGCGCAGCCATCCGTGACGCCTCCTTTCTGGACGCGCATCGGGCCGGATGCTTCGGGCCGCAGCGAAATGGCGGCGGGGCCACGGCGCCGTAAGCGCAGGCTGCACCGCGCCGGGGGGGTGGGCGCCAAGCGGCCCGGCCGCTGACGCGCCGCGCCATCATGCGCGGTTGGCGACCGTCGCGCCGGGCATGGTGGGCCTGGCACCGCACGTGCTGACGGTGATGCCGATCGAGGCCCTGCCGCGCGTGCCGGCGCCGCATGGGGCGGCGCAGCGCGGCTATGGCCGCAGCCAGGCCGCCAGGCGCGCCGGCGCCGCCTGCATCGCCGCTTCCGTCCCGCAGTACGAAAACCGCAGGAACCGGCTGCCGCGGTCGCGGTCGAAGTCGAGCCCGGTGGTCGCCGCGATGCCGGCATGTTCCAGCATCTGCGCGCAGAAGGCCGCGCTGTCATTGGTCAGGTGGCCGACATCGCACCACAAGTAGAAGGCGCCGTCGGCCGCCGCGATGCTGGTCAGGCCCGCGCGGGGCAGGCCCGCCAGCAGGGCGGCGCGGCTGCGCGCATAGGCAGCCTTGTTGGCTTCCAGCTCCTCCACGCAATCCATTGCGGCTTCCGCTGCCACCTGGGCGATGTGTGGGGCGCTGATGAACATGTTCTGCGCCAGGCATTCGACCGGGCGGACGAGGTCCTCGGGCAGCAGCAGCCAGCCGATGCGCCAGCCGGTCATGGACCAGTATTTCGAGAAGGAATTCACCACCACCGCGCTGTCGGAGAACGCCGCGGCGGTGCTCTCGGCCACCGTGCCCCAGGTGAGGCCGTGGTAGATCTCGTCGCTGACCAGCCGCACGCCATTCGCATGGCACCAGCGCGCGATGGCGGCGAGTTCGTCGGGTGCCAGCATGGTGCCGGCGGGGTTGCAGGGGCTGGCCACGATCAGCCCGTCCGGCCGCGGGTCCATGCGCTCCAGCATGGCGATGGTGGGCTGGAAGCGCGTGGCGGAATCGCAGGGCAGCAGCACCGGCGTCATGCCGAGCGCGGTCAGGATATTCGCATAGGGCGGGTAGAAGGGCGCCGCCATCGCCACCCGGTCGCCGGGGTCGAAGGCCGCGAGGAAGGCGAGCGGAAAGGCCCCCGATGCGCCGACTGTCACCGCGATCCGCGCCGGCGCCACCGTCACGCCATAGTGGTCGCGATAATGCTGCGCGATGCGCGCGCGCAGCGAGGCAAGGCCGAAGGCTTCCGTGTAGCCCATCGGCGCGCCGGCCTGCAGGGCGCGGATCGCGGCCTCGGCGGCCCCGCGCGGCGCGCCGGTGCCGGGCTGGCCGACCTCCATGCGGATGATGCCGGGCGCGCCCGGCGGCAGTGACGCCGCGCGCGCATTGGCCGCGGCGATCACGTCCATGACCAGGAAGGGTGGCGCGTCCGCGGCCCGGCCGATCTTCATCGCCGCGCCACCGCGCGCCGCGGCCGCCCGCGCGTCACCGCGCGCTTCGTCCCCACGCGCGTCACCCCGCGCCGTCGTGTCTCGCGCGTCACCGCGCGCTCCGTCCCCACGCGCGCCGCCGCGCGCCGTCGTGTCTCGCGCGTCACCGCGCGCTTCGTCCCCACGCGCGTCACCGCGCGCCGTCGTGTCTCGCGCGTCACCGCGCGAAGCTGCCGATCGCCACGCCGCCGCCGCGCGGGTCCGCCGCGCCGGTGCAGGTCGCTGTGCTCCCCGGCGCATAGCCCGGGCACGAAATCACCAGCCCGCGCCCAGGCTGCGGCACCGATGCGAAAAGGTCGGCATTCGGCACGCGCCGCAGTGCCGCCGCCATCGCAATGCCGGCCGCCGCACCCGCCTCCTGCTGGCCCGACCCCGCGCTGGCGGCGCGGAAGCCACGCAATTCGCGGTTGGTCGCCAGCGCCACGCCCAGCGGCGCCGGCGAAACGCTGCCCGACGGCGCCGCGCCCAGCAGGATGCCGATTTCCGGCAGCACGCGCCCGGTGCCGAACAGGTTGTTCATGGTGAAGGCACAGGCCACCGCATTGCCCTGCGGATCCAGCGTGACCAGGCCCGCCTGCGCGCCCACCGGCGCGCCGCCCGCCGATGCCGGCTGGCCCGCCAGCGCCGCCTGGAAGGCCGTGGCCGTGCCCGCGCCGGCATCGCCCGAGGCCGGCAGGAAATGCACCGCGTCGTTGCCGGCAGCCACCCGCACGGGCTGCGTGGCATCGGCGCGGCCGGCACGCAGGTCGGCCTCGGTCAGCCCGCCGCCGGCCAGCAGCGACGCTTCCGCCACGCGCTGCGACAGCGGCCCCTGGTACAATTCGCCGACGCCGCCATTACGCATCTGCGCCAGCGTCGCACCGAGGTCGAGCTGCGTGATGCGTTCGCCCGTGCGCAGCGGCCCGCCGCCCGGGCTGCCGAAGACGCGACGGGCATTCGGGTCGGCCAGCAGCGGTGCGGCCACGGCGGCCAGGTCATCGGCAAAGACGCGGCTGATCTCGGTGCCGAAGCGGGCCAGGTCCTCGGCCGGGCGGACCAGCTGGTCGAAGCGCAGCCGGCCGCCGCGCGTGTGCAGCAGGAACAGCCCGCGCGCCATCATCGGCACCGCGGCCGGGCGGTCGGTGCCGGACGGCAATTCGGTGCGCGCACCGGCGGGGAACAGCACCGCCTCGACCTCGCGCCGCCCGGCCGAGAAGACCAGGCAGGCGCCGCCGCCGCCGAGCCCGGCGCGCGACGGCAGCGTGACCGTCATCGCGAAGGCGCCCGCCACCGCGGCATCAACCGCGGAGCCGCCGGCCGACAGGATCTCCCGCGCCACGATCGCTGCGCGGGGTTCCTCCGCCGCCGCGCCGCCCACGAAGCCCGTCACGTTGCCCGGCGTGCCGAGCGGCACGGAGGGCGGGCCACCGAAGCTCGGCACCAGGGAGCTCATGGTCGAGCAGCCCGGCAGCAGCACGGCCAGCAGCGCGAGCCCGGGCAGCCTGCGCCGCGGCGGCGCGGCCGGGCCGTCGGTCGTGATCCGGCAGCGAATGGTCGTGGTCGTCATGGCCCGGGTCCCGGCCTCCCCTGCTGCGCAGCCCGCCACCGAGGCGCCTGGGCGCGGTGCGGCAGACGGGGGGTCCGGCCCCGGCCCGCGGGCCCCCTGGCCCGGGACGTGCCCCCCGATCCGCATCCCGCGGCTGCTGGCCCCGGCCATAGACGGCTTCGCCGGGGCCGGCAACCGGCCTGTCCGCGCAGGCCCCGACGCGAAACCTGGCGCCGCTGTTGAGCGAAACCCCCGCAGCCCGCATTCTGGCGGGGCGCGCGCGGCAGGCTCGCCGCCGCGGGACATGATGCCACCGCCGCGGTGGCGGGCGCCCCGGCGCCGGGAGAGACCATGAGGCGAACCTTCCTGCTGGCCGCGGCCGGCCTGCTTGCCGGCGGCCGCGCGATGGCGCAGTCCTTCAGCGACGCGCAGCGCGACGAGATCGTGTCGATCCTGCGCGAGGCGCTGCAGCGCGACCCGTCCATCCTGCGCGACGCCTTCGCCGCCATCCAGGCGGCCGACGAGCGCGACCGCGGCGAGGCCCAGCGCGCCGGCATCGCGCAGCAGCGCGCCGCCCTGTTCGCCAATCCCGAGGACCCGGTCCGCGGCAATCCGCGCGGCGATGTCACGATCGTCGAGTTCTTCGACGTGCGCTGCCCCTATTGCAAGCGCCTGCACGAGGACATGGCCGAGCTCATCAACCGCGACCGCAATGTGCGCGTGGTGATGAAGGATATCCCGATCCTGGGCCCGGCCAGCGTGGTCGCGTCGCGCGCCCTGCTCGCCGCCCAGCGCCAGGGCAAGTATGCCGAGCTGCACGACGCCCTGATGCGCAGCCGCGGCGAGCCGACCGAGGCGATGATCCGCGCCGAGGCGCAGCGCGTCGGCCTCGATGTGCCGCGCCTGCTGCGCGAGATGGACGACCCCGCGATCCAGCGCCGGATCGACACCAACCTGGCGCTGGCAAGGTCGCTGCAGATCGAGGGCACGCCGGCGCTGGTGCTGGGCGACACGCTGATCCCGGGCGCCGTGCCGCTGGCGCAGCTCGAGACGCTGGTGGCGCGGGAACGGCAACGGCGGTGATCCTGCCCGCGCCGCCCGGCGTGACGAATGCCGGCGCGCCGCGCGGCGTGGCGATCCCCGGCACGCCCGCTGGCCTCCGCCTCGCCGCCGCGGCGCCGGCCACGGCCTTCACCTGCGCCACCTGCGGGACCCAGCACGCGCCCTCCGCCATGCCGCCCGCGACCTGCGCGATCTGCCAGGACCCGCGGCAATGGGTGCCCGCCGCCGGCCAGCAATGGACCACCGCGCAGGCGCTGGCGCGCCGTCACGCGATCGGCTGGCGCGAGGTCGCGCCCGACCTGCTCGGCTGCGGCATGTTCCCCGATTTCGGCATCGCCCAGCGCGCCCTGCTGCTGCGCACACCGGCGGGCAATGTCCTGTGGGACTGCCTGGCGATGGTCGACCCCGCCACCATCGCCATCGTCAAGGCGCTGGGCGGGATCGCCGCCATCGCCATCAGCCATCCGCACTACTACGCCGCCATGGTGGACTGGGCGCAGGCCTTCGACTGCCCGGTGCTGCTGCATGCCGCCGACCGCCGATGGGTGATGCGCCCCGACCCCGCGATCCGCTTCTGGGAGGGCGAATCGCATGCCGTCCTGCCGGGCGTGACGCTGCATCGCCTGGGCGGCCATTTCCCCGGTGGTACGATCCTGCACTGGTCGGCGGGACGCGGGGCGATCATGACCGGGGACATCGCCTCGGTCGCGCCGGACCGCCAGCATGTCTCGTTCATGTGGTCGTATCCCAATTGGGTGCCGCTGCCGGCCGCCGAGGTGGCGCGCATCGGCGCCGTGCTCGAGGCCCTCGACTTCGATGCGGTCCATGGCGCCTGGTGGGACCGGGTGATCCCGGCGGGCGGCAAGGCGGCGGTGCGCGACAGCGTGGCGCGCTACATCCGTGCCGTGACCGGCCCCGGGCCGCTGGCGGATTGATCGGTCACGATTGGGTCAGCCCCCCCTGCCATTCAGGCATTCGTGAGCATGTTGTGCTAAGCGGCACCGCAAGCGGGGCAAGGGCTGCCCCGCAGGTCGATGCCCACGGGCGCGGCGCCGGCAAGGGATTGGCATGAGCGGCTGGAGCGACGGCGGCCCGGGACCAGGCAACGACACCTTCCTTGGCGGGCCAGGCGATGACACGCCCGGCACCGGCCAGGGCGGCGCCGATTCGATGGCCGGCCTGGACGGCAGGGATTTCCTGCGCGGCGAGGACGACAACGACACGCTGGCCGGCGGCGGCGGCGCCGATACGCTGCGTGGCGATGGCGGCGACGACATCCTCGATGGCGGGGATGACGGCGATTCGCTGGCGGGCGGCACCGGCGCCGACCTGCTGCGCGGCGGCCCCGGCGACGACACGCTGGCGGGCGGGTCCGGCGCCGATACCCTCGATGGCGGCGGCGGGATCGATGCGCTGGACTATGGTGCCTCCTCTGGCGGGGTCACGGTCGACCTGGGCGGCGGCGCGACCGGTGGCCAGGCCAGCGCCGATTCGGTGGTCGCGGGCAGCTTCCGGACCATCCTGGGCAGCGCGACCGGCGCCGACCGGCTGACCGGCGACACCCAGGCCAACCTGCTGGCCGGCGGCGGCGGCAACGATACGCTCGGCGGCGGGGATGGCGCCGATACGCTGGCCGGCGGCACCGGGGAGGATTCGCTGCTGGGCGGCGGCGGCGGCGACAGCATCGGCTGGCGCACCGGCGACGGGAACGACGTGGTCAGCCTGGGCAGCGGCGCCGATACGCTCGACCTGCAGGGCTGGAACGGCGCCGATACGGCGAACGATGCCTGGGCGGTCGCGATCTCCGGCTCGACCGCGACCTTCACCGGCGATGCCAGCGTCGGCAATGCCGTGGTCACGGTGCTGGACTACGACCCCGAGGACAGCGTGGTCTGCTTCGTCGAGGGCACGCTGATCCTGACACCCTCGGGCGAGGTTCCGGTCGAACGGCTGCGCGCCGGCGACCATGTGGTGACGCCCAAGGGCGCCTCCCCGATCGCGCCGCTCGCCTGGGTCGGGCGGCTCGAGGTGGATCTGGGGCGGCAGCTGTTCCGCGACCGCGCCGCGCCGGTGCTGGTCAAGGCCGGCGCGCTGGCCGAAGGCGTGCCGTTCCGCGACCTGCATGTCAGCCCGAACCATGCGCTGTTCGTCGACGGCCACCTGGTGCCGGCCCGGCTGCTGGTGAACGGCCTGACGGTGATCCACCAGCGCTGGCGGCGGGAGGTGACGTATCATCACGTCGAACTCGAACGGCATGCCCTGCTGGTCAGCGAAGGCGCGCTGACCGAGAGCTACCTCGATGACGGCAACCGCTTCCTGTTCGAGGTTCCGGGGATCGTGCCGCTGGCGCCCGACTTCGCGGCGCGCCGGGCCGAGGGGCGCTACGCCGCCGCCGCCTGCGCGCCCGTGCTGGCCGAGGGCGATGCCGCGCTGCTGCCGATCCGCATGCGCCTTGGCACCCGCGCGGGGCACCTGCAGGCGCGCCGGCGTTCGGTCTGACGCGCAGGCCGATGGCTGGCCGCCGGCGCCGGGGAACAGTATTCTCTCGCCGCCCACCCGTCGGGATGCCCATGCCGCGTCTTGCGGCGCGGCCGGCGGGTTCGTGCTGCCACCCGAAGGACATCCCATGCTCAAGATCCACGGCATTCCCCGCTCGCGCGCCTTCCGCTGCATCTGGGCGGCCGAGGAAGCCGGCCTGCCCTACGAGGTGATCCCGATCGGCTTCCAGCCCGGCTTCAAGCTGGAGCGCGCCGTGGCGATCAACCCGAACAACAAGATCCCGGCGCTGGAGGATGGCGACCTGGTGCTGTTCGAGAGCCTGGCGATCAACCTGCACATCGCGGCCAAGGCCGGCGCGCCGCTGATGCCCGCCGGCGACGACGCCGCGCGCGTCATGCAATGGACGCTGTGGACCGCGACCGAGGTCGAGCCGCACGTCATGCGCTGGTCCTACAACGCCTACCTGAAGCCCGAGGCCGAGCGCGTGGCGTCCGAGGCGGCGGCCGGCAAGGACCTGCTCGATGCCCGGCTGAAGGTGCTCGAGGGCGAGCTGGCGCAGCGGCCCTGGCTGGTCGGCGCGGGCTTCACCATCGCCGACCTCAACCTGGCCTCGGTGCTCTATGGGTCGTGGATGAATGGCTACGACTACGCGCCCTTCCCGAAGGTGAAGGCGTGGATCGAGGCCTGCCTGACGCGCCCCGCGGCGCTGCGCGCGCGCAAGCTGCGCGAGTGACACGAGGCGGCGCCCGGCGCGGCTTCAGCGCAGGGGCGCCGTCCTGCAGGGCTGGCGGGATCGGGCGCGGGCGGGCGCTCCGCCGCCAGCGCCGCCAGCGCCGCCAGCGCCGTCAGCGCCAGGCGTAGTTGCGGATCGAGCAGGTCTCGATGTTGCGCTGCTCCAGGATGCGCCCGTCCATGTAGACCACGCGCATGTCCACCGTGCAGATGCCCTGCCGCGGCAGGCCGATCGGCATCGAGGCGCCCGGCGGCAGGATCTGGTTCGGCCCCAGCCGGTCGCGCCCCCAGCTGCGCTGGCTGGTCAACGAGACATAGACCTCGCGGATCGGCTCGCCGCTGCGGTTGACGAAGACGAAGGACGGGTCGTCGCGCTCCACCTCGCGTTCGCGCGGCGGGGGCGGGGCTGGCGCCTGCGGCACGTCGCGCCCGAAGGTGATGCGGCTGAGGGTGCAGGCATGCACGCCCAGGTGCCCGTCCTCGGTGCCGTCGGCGAAGCGCACGCGGATGTCCAGGTAGCAGTCGCGGAAGGTCGGTTCGACAAACACCTGCATGCCCGGCCGCAACGGCCCCTGCAGCAGGATGTTCGGCCCCCATTCCGGCACGCGGGAGGGCGAGACATTCGCCGCCACGATGGTCTGACCGGTATTGTTCTGCAGCCAGAAGCGGTTCTGCGCGGCGGCGGGCGCCGCGGCGGCGACCAGCAGGACCAGGGCGGCGAACAGGCCAGGCAAACGCATCGTCGTCTCCCGCAAGGACGGCCATACTAGCGGAACCTGCGCGGCAGGGTGATGGCGGCGTGAAGGATGGGGCGGGATGCTTGAGGCGCGGCCGGCGATCCTGGTGCTGGGGGCGGGCGGCCATGGCAAGGCCGTGCTGGACTTGCTGATGGCCGGCGGCTGGCCCATCGCCGGCGTGCTGGATGGCGCCCCGCGCGTGGCGGCGGTGCTGGGCGTGCCCGTGCTGGGCGACGAATCGCGGCTGCCGGCGCTGCTGGCGGCCGGGGTGGCCGCGGCGCATCCGGCGATCGGCCACAACGCCCAGCGCGCCGCCGCCGCCGCCCGCCTGCTGGCGGCCGGCTTCGCGCTGCCGGCGCTGGTGCATCCGGCCGCGACCATCGGCCATGGCGCGACGCTCGGCGAAGGCGCGGCGGTGCTGGCCCGCGCCGTGATCGGGCCCGAGGCGCGCATCGCCCGCCTGGCGCTGGTGAACACCGGCGCGATCGTCGAGCATGACTGCGACATCGGCGAGGCCGCGCATGTCGCGCCAGGCGCCGTGCTGGCCGGCGGCGTGCGGATCGGCGCGGGTGCGCTGGTGGGCGCCGGCGCGGTGATCCGCCCTGGCGTGAGGGTGGGTGAGGGCGCCATCATCGGCGCCGGCGCGGCCGTGCTGGCCGACGTGCCCCCCCACGAAACCTTTGCCGGCGTGCCGGCCATACGCGTGCCGGCGACGCGCTTGCCGGCACAGGAACATCGCCCGGAGCCCCGCCCATGACCCTGTACCGTCGCGTCATCCTCGCCGCCCCCGCGCTGGCCTTCGGCAGCGCCCGGGCGCAGGCGCCCGGCTGGACGGTCGCCACCGAATACCCCGCGACCTCGATCCCCGGGGAGGGCGTCGTGCATTTCGCGGCCGCCGCCACCGCGCGCGGCGTGCCGGCCAGCGCGGCGGCGGGCGCGCCCGATGGCTATCGTTCGGCCGCGGCGCTCGATGTGCTGGCGGCCGGGCGCTTCGCCGCGGTCGATTCCTTCACTGGCGCCATGGGCGCGGTCGATCCGATCTTCCTGCTCTCCTCGCTGCCCTTCCTGACCGGCTCGCATGCCGATGCCGCGCGGCTGCGTGACCTTGCGCGGCCGCGCTATGTCACGACACTGGAATCGCGCGGCGCGGTGCTGCTGTGGACCACGCCCTGGCCGCCCTCCGGCCTGTGGACCAATCGCCCGGTCCGCACGCCCGAGGACCTGCGCGGCCTGCGCGTGCGCACCTATGACGCCACCGGCACCGCGGTGCTGCGCGCCGCCGGCGCGGTGGCCGAGGTGCTGTCCTTCGCCGAGGTGGATGCGCGCCTGGCGGCCGGCACGCTCGATGCCGTGCTGTCCTCGGGCGATGGCGGGGCGGGGCGGCGGCTGTGGCGCTGGCTGCCCCATTTCACCGAGCTCAACTACGCCTGGCCGCTGTCGCTGGGATTTGCCGCGCGCACGGCGCTGGCGGCGCTGACACCCGCGCAACAGCAGGCGGTGCGCGCGGCCGGCGCGGATACCGAGGCGCGGCAATGGCAGGCCATCGAAGGGCGGCTCGCCGCCAATCGCCAGGTCATGCGGGACAACCAGGTGGCGATCCACGAGCCCGACGCGGCACTGCGCGCCGCGCTGCGCACGGCCGCCGCCGGCGCGGTCACCGCCTGGGAGGCGCAGGCCGGCGAGGCCGGGCGCGCGATCCTCGCCGCGTACCGCGGCTGAGTTATTCTTTGTCCCTCAAACGGCGGGTGGCGGCCATCCGGCCGCCTTGCCTTCGCGCCGTGCACTGGTGCGCCGGGGGCGACTGATGGGCCGGGCGCGATCGCGCTTCGCGCTCGCGGCCCGATGCGGGGCATCGGGCCGGGTTGCCTTCGCGCTGTCAGTCGCCGACCGCGTTGGTCAGCGTGCCGATGCCCTCGATGGTCAGTTCCATCACGTCGCCGGTCTTCATGGTCTGCGGCGGCACCATCGCGTAGCCCACGCCCTCGGGCGTGCCGGTCAGGATCACGTCGCCCGGCAGCAGCGTGAAGCCCGACGACAGCTGGTGGATGATGTCCTTCACGTCGAAGATCATCTTGGACGTGCGGCTCGACTGCCGCTGTTCGCCGTTCAGCTTCAGCCCGATCGCGAGGTCCGAGGCATCGAGGTCCGCCGCCGGCACGATGACGGGGCCGAGCGGGCAGGACCGGTCGAGCGACTTGCCCTTGAACCACTGGCCGTGCCGGCGCTGCAATTCGCGCCCGGTCACGTCGTTGCCGATGGTCCAGCCGAAGACGTGGTCGAGCGCCTTCTCCTTCGGGATGTTCCGCCCGGCGGTGCCGATCACCGCGACCAGCTCGACCTCGTAGTCGAGCCATTCCGTGACGCCCGTGTGCGAGGGCACCAGCGCGCCCGGCGCAATGACGGTCTCGGGCGCCTTGGTGAAGAATTGCGGGAATTTCGGCACCTCGGACTGCGTGATGCCGCGCGTGCGGTCGCCTTCCGCCACATGGTCCATGTAGTTGCGCCCGACGCAGAAGACGTTGCGGCGCGGCCGCGGGATCGGCGCCTGCAACGCGACGGCGGCGAGCGGCAGCACGCTGCCCGCCGGCGGGTTGGCGGCCAGCGCGCGCACGGCATCGAGCGCGCCCGGCCCCGCATCGATCAGCGCCAGCATGTCGCGCGCCGGCGGCATGGCGCGGCCGAGGTCGAGCACGCGCGCGCCATCCAGCAGCACGCCGGCGCGGCTGCCCCCGGCATCGGCAAAGGTGATGAGCTTCAAGGCGGCCATGGCGCGTTTCCCCAGGGTATTCGGATGGGCGCCACGCAAGCGCGCCGCGCGGCATAGCGCAACCCCCCACGGAGGGTCGGGGCACCGCGCGCGCGGGCACGCGAAACACCGGATCGAGGCCGAGCCGCGAGCCGGGCGCGCACGGTGCGCGCCCTGCCACGGGAGATTGCGGATGGCGGCACTACCGCGATCCGGGAGCGCACGGCGCGACCGCGCCCAGACCGTCAGCCGCGCCGGGCGCGCCAGTGCAGGGCGCGCAGCCAAGCGGCCGGATGGCCGCGCCCGGCGCTTGAGGGCACAGAAAGACTCCGCGCCCGGCGCATGCGGGCGAAGGAAAAACTACTCCACGAACCGCGCGAGGCGCACCGCGGTATGGCCGCGCGGGACCATCGGCGTCGGCATGACCATCAGGCAATCATCATGCGGCGTGCGGATCTCGGCATCGCCATCCAGCGCGATCAGCGTATTGGCGCGCGGGATCACCTCGCCGCCGCGGAAGTCGCGCAGGAAGGCGAAGGACCGCGTCGCGGCAGTGATGGTGCGGCTGACGCGCGCCAGGCGCGACGACGGCACGACCGGCAGCGGCGCGCGCGGCGCCGCCAGGCCGGCCAGGTGCAGCAGGCGCTCGCAGGCCTCCTCCATCCGGGCCACCGTCGCGGCTTCCCAATGGTCGCCGGCTTCGATCAGCACGGCGGCGGCGGCGGTGTCCGGCGCGGCGAAGCGCGCATAGTCGATCAGCCGGCGCCCGCCGACATGCCCGGCATCGGCCACCACGGTCTGCGGCACGCGGACCGCGAGGCCGAGCCGCGCCGCCTTGTCGGTCTCGCCCGCCAGGATCAGCGGGTCGGATTGCCAGAGCATCGAATGCAGGTCGGCGAGGATGTCCACGCTGTCGAACAGCGGGCGCAATTCGCGCGCCCGGCGCAGCTCGGCCGATCGCCGGGGGCCGTCGAGCTCGGCCGCGGACCAGATGCGGTTCATGTCCTCGTCGAGGAAGCGTGTCGCGGTCGGGTCGGCGGCATCGAAGCGGGCGAAGGCCTCGAGGTTGCAGAACACCAGCGACAGCCGCCCGCGCGCCGGGCGCAGCTCGCGCCGCAGCAGGCGGTCGAGCACCACGGCGCCGGCGATCTCGTTGCCATGGACGATGGCGGTGAGGGCGACATGCGGGCCGGGGGCCTCGGCCGCGAAGGACCAGGCGCCGGGGATGCCGCAATTGCCCGGCAGCCAGCGCCGCAGGTCCGGCTTCGCGATGTTCACCGGCACGTCGGGCGGCCGCGCCGCCGATCGCCCAGGCCCCGGGATGTCATGCATGGCGCGCGACCCCGGCGGTGATGCGGCGCGAGGCCGGGCGGGACCATCGGTCCGCCGCGTCTCCCGCGTCACGCACACTCGCCCCCCGTCTGCGGCTCATGGTTGCAGTCTATACAGGTCGTGGGTGTCGTCCATCCGGGGCCGGCGGCGCGGCGGGCGGCGGCGATGCGAAACGGCACGATCCCGGCGGCGCTGCGGGGCCGATCCGCTGCGCTGTGATGCAGGTCACACGCCGTGCGGCGACGCCAGCAGGGGCGATCCGCCGGCGCCTGCGGGACGCAGGGCATGGGCGGGGGGCGTGGTGCCTATCGCCCGCGCGGCCGACGACCGGTCGGATGGGTGGCGCGCCGGGGTCAGCGCCGCGCGGCGATCTCCGCGCGGATGGCCACCGCCAGCGCCTGCACCGCGCCGTGGAAGCGGCGCAGCAGCAGCAGCCAGGCCACCAGGATCAGCGCCGCCCAGGGCACGCCGAAGGCTTCCCAGGCCAGCCCCGCCGCCGCCACCCAGCCAAGGCCGAGCAGCACGCCCGCGCGCAGCACGCCCAGCACCGGATGCGGGGGCGGCGGTGTCCCGGTGGTCATGCCGCGCGCGCCGGCGGCGTCACATGCCGCCGATGTAGTTCGGCCCGCCGGCACCCTCGGGCGTGCACCAGTCGATGTTCTGCGTCGGGTCCTTGATGTCGCAGGTTTTGCAGTGGACGCAGTTCTGCGCGTTGATCACCAGGCGCGCGGCCGGCGTGCCGGCCTCGACCTCCGCCCCCGCGCCGGTCGCCTGCGCGTCCGGGGTGCCGCGCAGCAGGACATCGGCGGCGGGGCCGACCGCCTCGTACACGGCGGCCGGGCAATACCGGCTCTCGGGGCTGGCGAAGCTGTCGAAATTCACGCCCTTCCAGCGCGACGGGTCGCGCAGCTTCAGGTGCGCGGGCTGGTCTTCCTCGTGGTTGGTGTTCGACAGGAACACCGAGGACAGCCGGTCGAAGGACAGCACGCCGTCGGGCTTGGGGTAGTCGATGCGCGGCGCATCTGCGGCCTTCTTCAAGGTCGCATGATCGTCGTGATGGCCCATGGTCCACGGCGCCTTGCCGCGCAGCACATATGTGTCCAGCGCCGCATAGGCCATGCCGCCCCAGAAGCCGAACTTCGCGAAGGCGGGGCGGATGTTGCGCACGGCCTCCAGCTCGCTCCAGACCCAGGAGGCGCGCAGGTTGGCCGGGTAGGCCTCCAGCACCGGCGGGCGCGGCTCGGCGGCCAGCGCGGCGGCGATCGCCTCCGCCGCCACCATGCCGGATTTCATCGCGGTATGCGTGCCCTTGATCTTGGGCACGTTCAGGAAGCCGGCGCTGTCGCCGATGATCGCACCGCCGGGGAAGACCAGCTTCGGGATGGACTGGAAGCCGCCCTCGTTCAGCGCGCGTGCGCCGTAGGCGATGCGCTTGCCGCCGGCCAGCATGGCCGCCACCGCCGGGTGGTGCTTGAAGCGCTGGAATTCGTCGAAGGGCGACAGCCAGGGGTTGGAATAATCCAGCCCGACCACGAAGCCGATGCTGACCAGGTTCTCCCCCAGCATGTACAGCCACGACCCGCCATAGGTGTCGGTCGGCAGCGGCCAGCCCGTGCTGTGCCAGATCAGTCCGGGCGTGTGGTTCTCCTTCGGGATCTCCCACAGCTCCTTGATGCCGAGGCCGTAGGTCTGCGGCTGCACGCCCTCGCGCAGGCTATAGGTCTCGAACAGCTTCTTGGTCAGCGAGCCGCGGCAGCCTTCGCCGAACAGCGTGTAGGTGGCGCGCAGCTCCATGCCCGGCTGGTAGTTGGGGCCTTCCTCGCCATCGCGGGTGATGCCCATGACGCCGGCCACCACGCCGCGCACCTGGCCGTCCTCGATGATCGTCTCGGTGGCGGCGAAGCCCGGGTAGATCTCGACGCCCAGCGCCTCGGCCTTGGCGCCCAGCCAGCGGCAGACATTGCCGAGGCTCACGATGTAGTTGCCGTGGTTGTTCATCGACGGCGGTGTGGGCAGCTTCCACGCCTTGGTGGCCGTGAGGAACATGAAGCGGTCATCGCCGGCGGGTGTCGCGAGCGCCGGCGGGTCGTCGCGCCAATCCGGGATCAGCTCATCGAGCGCGCGCGGTTCCAGCACCGCGCCCGAGAGGATATGCGCGCCGATCTCGCTGCCTTTTTCGACCAGGCAGACCGAGGCATCGGGCGCGAGCTGCTTGAGCCGGATCGCCGCCGCCAGGCCCGACGGCCCGCCGCCCACGATCAGCACGTCGAACTCCATCGCCTCGCGCTCAGCGGCCATGTCCGGGGGTTCCTCTCATTCTCGGACCCCATGTAGCGGCAGGGCGGGTTGCGCGGAACCCCGCGCGGGGCCGATATGGCGGGCATGGAGCAGGACCGCGCGGCGCTGCTCGCCGCCCTCGCGCTGCAATCGGACTGGGGAGCGGACGAGGCGCTGGAGGAGGCGCCGCCCGATCGTTCCCGCGCGCCGGCACGGGACCCGGCGCCCCTGGACCTGCGCGACAACGCCGCCCCCGGGCCCCGCGCGCCCGCCGCGCGTGCGGTCGCGTCGGCTGTGCCGGCCGCCCACGCCGCCGCCCCCTTGGCCGCCCGTGCCGCCATCGGCGCCGCCGCTGCCGATAGCCTGGCTGCCCTGCGCGATGCCATCGCCGCCTTCGACGGGTCGTCGCTGCGCGAGACCGCGACCAACCTGGTCTTCGCCGATGGCGCGCCCGAGGCCGGCCTGATGATGATCGGCGAGGCGCCCGGCGCCGACGAGGACCGCCTGGGCCGCCCCTTCGTCGGGCAATCGGGCCAGTTGCTGGACCGGATGCTCGCCTCGGTCGGGCTGTCGCGGGAGGACGGCGTCTACATCACCAACATCCTGCCCTGGCGCCCGCCGGGCAACCGCACGCCGACCGATGCCGAGATCGCGCTGTTCCTGCCCTTCGTGCTGCGCCACATCGCGCTGGTGCGCCCGCGCCATGTCGTGCTGCTGGGCGGTGTCTCGGCCAAGGCCTTGCTGCGCGCCAAGGATGGCATCACCCGGCTGCGCGGGCGCTGGCACCAGGTCGAGGTCGAGGGCATCGGCACGCTGCCCATGCTGGCCACGCTGCACCCGGCCTATCTGCTGCGGACCCCCGCGGCGAAGCGCGACGCCTGGGCCGACCTGCTGCTGCTGCGCCGCACCATCGATGCGGCACCGTCGCCGGGTTGAACAGACGGCGTCTGCACCGCGCGTCCCAACCACCTGATTGTATTAATCTGGTCTTAATTCGCGGGATTCATCTCGATCATCGCCGTTGCGCGCGGCGCTGAACGCCCGTTAGTCGCGACTCGCCATGCGTGCGATCTGCCCCATGGCCCGCCGCGCGCCCGCCGCCGTCCTGGCTGCGATGGGCGCGCCGCTCTGGTTCGGAACCCCCCTTCCGGCCGCAGCGCAACGGGCCGACCAGACCGCCTCGGGCGTTCCAGCCGCCGCTGTGTCGGGTGCCGGAGCGGCTGCGGTGCCGCGCCCGCTCGCCGCCGCCGATGCGGCGCGCCTGGTGCGCATCTTCCAGTTGCAGGCCGAGGGCAATGCCGCCGCCGCCGCGCGCGAGCACGAGGCGCTGCGCGACCGGCGCCTCGATGGCCATGTGCTGGCCGATCGCTGGCTCGGCCCCCGCGCCATCGCGCCGCGGCCTGAGGAGCTGCGCGCCTGGCTGCTGCGCCACGCCGACCAGCCCGACGCGCCCGCCATCCATGCGCTGCTGGTGCGGCTGGCTCCCGGGGGCAGCGCCATCCCGCCCGCCCCGGTCGAGCCCGCCCTGCCCGAGGACGGCGAGGCGGTGCCCGAGGAACGCGAGCCCGCCGCGCGCGGCTTCACCCGCAACCCGGCGCTGGACCGCACCGTGCGCGAACGCGCCTTCACCGGCGATACGCGCGGCGCGCTCGAGCTGATCCGCCGCACGCGGGGCATGACGCCGGCCTATTCGGCGGCGCTGCGCGCCGATATCGCGCTGGCGCTGTTCCGCCGCGGGGAGGACGCCGCCGCCTTCCGCATGGCCTCCGAAGTCGCGCGCGGCGGGCGGGAGCGCACCGGGCGCGCCGCCTTCGCCGCCGGCCTGGCGGCCTGGGGGCTCGGCCGCTACGAGGTCGCGCTGCCGTATTTCGAGACCGCCGCGCGCGCCGAGGGGGGCTCGGCCGCCGCCCGCGCCGCCGCCGCCTTCTGGACCGCACGCGCCGCGGTGCGCGCCCGCCGCCCGGCGCAACACGTGCCCTGGATGCTGCAGGCGGCGCAGGAACCGCGCACCTTCCACGGGTTGCTGGCGCGGCGTTCGCTTGGCCTGACGCCGGGCTTCGCCTGGCATGGCGAGGCCGCCGAGGGTGCCGGCGCGGCGGCGCTGATGGAGACCGCGGGCGGCTGGCGTGCGCTGGCGCTGATGCAGGTCGGCCAGCAGGCGCGCGCCGAGGCTGAGCTGCGCGCGCTGTGGCCCGCCGCGCGCGGCAATGCGGTGCTGCTGCGCGCGATGCTCGGCGTGGCGGGGCGCGAGGGCATGACGCATCTGGGCGCGCAGCTCGCGGGGTTGGCGCAGGGAGCGGATGGCCGCCCGCGCGACCTGGCGCGCTTCCCGCTGCCACGGTTGCAGCCGGCGCAGGGCTTCCGCATCGATCCGGCGCTGCTCTATGCGCTGGCGCGCCAGGAATCGAATTTCGATCCCGAGGCGGTGTCGCGCGCCGGCGCGCGCGGATTGTTGCAGGTGATGCCGGCGACCGCGGCCTATGTGGCGAACGACCCGTCCTTCCGCGGCGAGGGCGCGCTCCGGCTGCACGACCCGGCGCTGTCGCTCGAGATCGGCCAGCGGTATCTGCTGTACCTGGCATCGCACGAGGCGGTGCAGGGCGACCTGATCCGGCTGTTGGCGGCCTACAATGCCGGCCCGGGCAACCTGGCGCGCTGGCTGCCGGCGGCGCGCCACCGCGACGACCCCTTCCTGTTCATCGAGGCGATCCCGGTCGAGGAGACGCGGCTGCATGTGCAGCGCGTGCTGGCGTATTCGTGGATCTATGCCTCGCGCCTGGGGCTGCCGGCGCCGAGCCTGGAGGCGCTGGCGCGCGGCGCGTTTCCGCCGTTCAACGCTGCCGGGGTCGGCACGGGCGCGGCTGGGCGGCGCGCGGCGTTGAACTGAGGTTTTTCGACGCCCTCAGGCGCCCCCTGCGCCGGCTTTCGTCCGATGCGCTGTTGTGCCGGGGGGGGATTGGCGGTTTGGGCGCGGTCGCGCCGCGCGCGCCCGGTCGTGCCGATGCGCGACACGCAGGGCGCGCGCGCATCGAGCAGGCGGCCGCGCGCCGCCGCGCGACACCGTGTCGCGCCGAGCGCGGCGGGCGTGGTTGCGCCGCCGAGCGCGCGTGGCCGGTGCGACGCGTGCCGGGCTGCGGCCTGCGCCGCGCGACGTCGGCGGGTGCGCATGGTCGCGGTGCGCGATGTATTGCCGTTCCCGCATCGGCGCGATCCGGC
The DNA here is from genome assembly GCF_918698155.1 of Roseomonas sp. CECT 9278. Lineage (GTDB taxonomy): Bacteria > Pseudomonadota > Alphaproteobacteria > Acetobacterales > Acetobacteraceae > Neoroseomonas. The sequence goes on along the minus strand of NZ_CAKKLX010000018.1, from coordinate 62,539 downwards.
CGTGGCGGGTCAGGCGCCGGTCTTCGCGATGTCCGCCAGCGCGCCCAGCGCCTGCAGGTCCGGCTTGCCGCCGGGCAGCAGCGGCAAGGATGGCAGCGTGATGATGCGCGCCGGGACCGCATGGCCGGGCAGGCGCGCCGCCAGCAGCGGCCGCAGCGCCGCAGCGGAGGCGGCCGTCGCGGCGACGGCCACGAGCTCCGTCCGCATACCCGCCTGCCGCGCCAGCACCGCCGCATCCGCCACGCCAGGCAGCGCGCGCAGCGCCGCCTCCACCTCGGCGGGATCGACGCGGTTGCCGTTCACCTTCACCTGGCGGTCGATCCGCCCGAGCACGCGCAGCAGGCCATCCGCATCGACCATCGCGAGGTCGCCGGTGCGGTAGATGCGGCTCTCCGGGTCCGCCGCATCGGGCGCCATGCGGCCCGGCACGCAGGCGCCGTCGACCCATTCGCCCATGGCGTTGTAGCGGCTGCGGATCACCACCTCGCCTGGTGTGCCGGGCGGGCAGGGGTGGCCCTGCGCATCCAGCAGCACGAAGGCGCCGCCGGCGCGCAGCCGGCCCGATGGCACGGCCGCCGAACCCCCGCGCGCCGGCGGCAGCTCGTGGTCGAAGGGGATCGTCTCGGTGGCGCTGTAGGAGGCGATGAGGCGTGCGTCCTGCGGCAGCACCGCGCGCAGCGCCGCGACGTCGTCGGCGGGCAACGCCTCGCCCACCAGGCGCACGGCGCGCACGGCAGCCAGGGCGTGGCGCGCATGCGGCATCCGCGGCAGGCTGCGCGCCAGCGTCGGCACGGCGCGCAGCAGGGTCGCGCGGTGGTCCGTCATCAGCATCGGCAGGGCGGAAGGGCCGGCGGCCAGCGGTTCCCAGGCCAGGTAGGCGCCGCCCGCCAGCAGCGCCGTCAGCAGGTGCATCGCACAAGCGACGCTCGCATGGCCGCCGAGGAAGACCAGCCGGTCGCGCTCGGTCACGCCCAGCAGCGCGATGTTGCCCCAGGCCTGGAAGGCCAGCGCGCGGCGGTTGTGCACCACCAGCTTGGGTGCGCCGGAACTGCCGGAGGTGGCGCTGACCAGCGCCGGCGCGCCGGGCGGTGCCTCGGCCTGCAGCTCCCCCTCGGCTGGGTGCAGCGCGACGCAGCCCGGCGGCAGGATGCCGGGCGGTCCAAAGGCGGCCTGGATGCCGGCCGCGCGGGCCAGCGCGGCGCGCCGGTCGGGCGGCAGGGACGGGTCGATCGGAAAGGCGAGGCGCCCCGCCGCCAGGCATCCGACCAGGCTGGCGGCGTGCTCCACGCCGGCCGGCAGCAGGATGCCGACCGGCGCCGCCGCGGGTGTCGCGGCCGCCGCGACGCCGCGCGCCATCGCCCCGCGCCAGAAGGCCGCGCGGTCCAATGCGAGGCCGGGCTGCGCCACCGCGAGGGCGCCGGGGTCGCGCGTTGCGAAGGCGCGCAGCAGCGGCAGGATGGGCCGGTCGGCCAGGGCCGGGTCGTGCGGGCCGCGGCCAGCCCGCCAGGCGTCCTTGGCGATCGTGAGCATGGCGCAGCATGGCGGCCGGTGGTCGGTTTCGGCAATGGAGAGCGCGCCGCCGCGCCGGTGCGGCGACGCCGGCCGAACACGGTTCGGGCTGTCGGGTGGGGCCGCGGTGCAGCCCGGCCAATCCTCAGCGCGCGGCTGTCGCGGCGGCGTCGGGCGTCGTGGTTGCCGCATCACGGGCGCCCTCGGCCTCGCCCAGGCCGAAGCGGAAGCGTTCCTTGGCGTCGGGGATGTACAGCGAGCCGAACATCCAGTCCCACAGCGCGAAGACGGTGGCGTAGTTGCGGTCGTGGTGGCGTTGCTCGACGCTGTGGTGCACCTGGTGCATCCGCGGGCTGACCAGGATATGCGACAGCCAGCGCGGGAAGGACAGCGCGACATGGCTGTGGCGCAGATGCGAGAACGCCAGGTTCCAGGCCAGCGAGAAGGCATTCACGCCCAGCAGCGTGAGCGGCACCACCGCCGCCCCCAGCATGGTCGCCACCATCCCCAGGGCCAGGCCGCTCATGAACACATTGCCCATGATGTGGACCACCTGTTCCTGCGGCCAGAAGCGGAAGGCGGTGATCGGCGTGAGGAATTCCGGCGCATGGTGCAGCCTGTGCGCCCGCCACAGCAGCGGGTAACGATGGAAAAGCCGATGCGTCCAGTACAGCGCGAAGTCGCCCGCCGCGAAGGCCGCGAGGCCCGCCAGGGCGGTCGCCGCCAGCATGTCGATCCGCGTGCCGGCCTGCGGCGCGCCGAAGAACGGCACCATCAGCAGGTAGCCGAGCGTCGCCCCCATGGCGCTGACCATGAACAGCACCGGCGCCGCGAGGAACGGGATGGACGAATTCACCACCATGAAGCCGAGGTCGACCGGCAACTGGCGCCAGAAGCGCGCGGTGGCGCGGGGCAGGGCCTCGGCCCGCGCGGCGCGCCAGCCCACGCCGGTCACCGCCGCGGCGATGCCGAAGCCGACCAGCGCCGCGACCAGGGTCGGCCACCAGAAGGGCGAGCCAGGATCGGTCAACAGCCGCGCCAGCGAGGCGAGCCAGTTCCACGCGGCGGTCATCGGATCGTAGCCGGGCTGGGTCATTCGCGCGACGGTTCTCGTAAACTGGGACGGGAGAAATCCCATACCTGCAAGCGATTTGGAAAGGATTTCCGTGCATGGCCGGCCTGATCGCGACGCGCGTGACGCGGCGGGCCGCCGCGCTGGGGCTGGTGGCGGCGGCCATGGCCGGCCGGGCGCGGGCGCTGCCGGGCAGCCTCGACATCGCCGACATGACCTGGCCGGAGGTCCGCGACGCCGTTGCCGGCGGGCGGCGGACCGTGATCGTGCCGTCGGGCGGGGTGGAACAGAACGGGCCGCACATGATCCTGGGCAAGCACGACCACATCGTGCGCGCCGGTGCGCTGCGCGTGGCGCAGGCGCTGGGCGACGCGCTGGTGGTGCCGGTGCTGCCCTTCGCACCCCAGGGTCGGCTCGACCCGCCCGAGGGCAATCTGCGCTTCCCCGGCACGCTCGGCGTCAGCGAGGACGCCTTCGCCGGCATGCTGGAGGGCATCGCCCGCTCCCTGCGCGCCGCCGGCTTCCGCTGGATCTGCCTGATGGCCGACAACGGCCCGTCGCAGCGCCCGCAGGAACGCCTGGCGGCGCGGCTGAACGCCGAATGGCGGCGCGAGGCGACGCGGGCCATCGCGCTCGACCGCTGGTACGGCGCGATCGCCGCGCAGGACGCCTGGCTGCGGGCGCAGGGCGAGACGGATGCGTCGATCGGCACCCATGCCGGCATCGGCGATACGTCCGAGCTCATGGCGGTGCACCCGCCTGGCGTGGACCTGTCGCGCCTGCCGCCGCGCCCGGCCGACCTGCCGGCGCTGGGGGCGACCGGCGATCCGGCGCGGTCCTCTGCCGCGCGTGGCGAGGCGATGCTGGCGATGCGGGTCGAGGCCGCCGTCGCCCAGATCCGCGCGGCGCGGGGCGGGTAGGGCCGCCGTCCGCCGCCGGGGGGGCATCAAGAATCCCGCCTTGCGCCGGACCGGCGTTGCATGGCGCGGTTCGCAAGGCCGGGGGGGGAGCCGCCGCGTGTGGTGTCGCGGGTGCATGGGCGCTTCGCCCAAGGCGGGATCCCACCTGCGCGGCGCCTCAAGGCCACCGGGTGAGGCTTCCGTCGCCACCAGGCTTTCTTGCGGCGCGGCAGGCCGATGCGCATGCTGAGTCCGCAGCCGAGGACCGCCGCCATGCCGATCGACGACAAGCTCACCTTCCTGCCGGTCAACATCGCCGTGCTGACGGTCAGCGACACGCGCGACCTTGCCACCGACCGATCCGGCCAGACGCTGGTGGAGCGCATCGAGGCCGCCGGCCACCGCTGCGCCGCGCGCGAGATCCTGCGCGACGAGGCCGACCTGATCGAAGCCCAGCTCCGCCACTGGATTGCCGACCGGGCGATCGACTGCGTCATCACCACCGGGGGCACCGGCATCACCGGCCGCGACGTCACGCCGGAAGCCTTCAAGCGCGTGCTGGAGAAGGAGATCGAAGGCTTCGGCGAATTGTTCCGGATGCTGAGCTACCAGAAGATCGGCACCTCCACGATGCAATCCCGCGCGCTGGGCGGCGTGGCGGACGGGACGTACCTGTTCGCCCTGCCCGGCTCCACCGGCGCCTGCAAGGACGCATGGGACGACATTCTGGTGTGGCAACTCGACAGCCGCCACCGGCCCTGCAACCTGGTGGAACTGATGCCGCGGCTGCGCGAACACCTGCGGGCGGCGTGATGGCGCGACGGGGAGGGCTCTGCCCTCCCCGGACCCAACCCGCCAAAGGCCTAAAGGCCTCTGGACACCAATACCTGATCGGGGAAGTTGGGGCGGGGCATGGTGCGCCCGGCGCGTCGGCGGCGCAGTCGAAGCCCCTCCCCAACTTCCCCGACTAAAGTTGAGGGTTCCAAGGGCCTTAAGCCCTTGGTGGGGGAGGTCCGGAGGGGGCAAGGCCCCCTCCGCCGCGCCCGTCACAGCAGCGCCAGCTGTGCCGGCGCGGCATGGGTGCCGGCCGCCGGCGGCACCTGGAAGCGCGTGCAGTCGAGTGCGCCGACGCCGCCGCCGCGCCGTTCCAGGTTGAGCCGCCGGGTGGCGACCGCGAAGCGTTGCGCCAGCAGGTCGGCGTAGGCGCCGGTGCCTTTCTGGCGGGTGGCGAAGCGGCTGTCGTACAGCGCGCCGCCGCGGGTCTGGCGGACCAGCGAGAGCACGCGCGCCGCGCGGTCGGGCATGTGGCGGATCAGCCAATCCTCGAACAGTTGCTTGATCTCGTGCGGCAGGCGCAGCAGGACGTAGCCGGCGGAGGTGGCGCCGGCGGCGGCGGCGCGTTCCAGGATGCCCTCGAGCTCGGCGTCGTTGACGCCCGGGATCATCGGCGCCGCCAGCACGGCGGCGGGGATGCCGCTTTCGGACAAATGCCGCACCGCGGCCAGGCGCCGTTCGGGGGATGCCGCGCGGGGTTCCATGATGCGGGCCAGGCGCGGGTCGAGCGTGGTGATCGACAGGCAGACCCGCACCAGGTTGCGGCTCGCCATGCGCGACAGGATGTCGATGTCGCGCAGCACGCCGGCGGATTTGGTCACGATGGTGACCGGGTGGTCGAAGCGGTCGAGCACCTCCAGCACGGCGCGGGTCAGCTTCAGGGTACGTTCGACCGGCTGGTACGGGTCGGTGTTGGAGCCCAGCGCGATCGGCTTGGGCACGTAGCCGGGCTTGCGCAGTTCCTTCTCCAGCAGGGCGGCGACCTCCGGCTTGAACAGCAGCCGGGTTTCGAAATCGAGGCCGGGAGACAGGCCGAGATAGGCGTGGGAGGGGCGGGCGTAGCAATAGACGCAGCCGTGCTCGCAGCCGCGATACGGGTTCACCGCGCGGTCGAAGCCGATATCGGGGCTGTCGTTCCAGGCCAGGGCGGATTTCGCGTGGTCCTTGGTCAGGGTGGTGGGCAGCGGGGGCAGGTCGGCGAAGGCGGCTTCCAGCGTGCCCCAGCCATCGTCGAAGGCCTCGCGCGCCGTGCTTTCGAAGCGCACGGCGGGATTGAGCCCGGCCCCGCGGCCGCGCCGGGCGAGCGAGGGAAGCGCGAAGCCGGGGGCTGCGTCGGGGGCGAGATGCGGGGTACCGTCGGGCATGGCGCTGCTCCTGAAGTTCCCAATTTGTTCTCAGGCATCCTCGGCAAACGGCCCGGCTGCGTCAAGAACATACTGCGAACGACTGGTTAATGCTCTCTTAACCGTGATCGGGTCGTGATGAGAACGCAGGGCGAACTCACCGCCATCATCCCCACCCTGAACGCGGCCGGGCCCCTGGCCTCGACGCTTGGCGCGCTGCACGGGCAGGTGGACGCGGTCATCGTCGCCGATGGCGGTTCCACCGACGCCACGCGCGCCATCGCCGCCGCCGCCGGCGCGCAGGTCATCGAGGCGCCGCGCGGCCGCGGCAGCCAGCTTGCCGTCGGCACGCAGGCCGCCACGACCCCCTGGCTGCTGGTGATCCACGCCGATACGCGCCCCGGCCCGGGATGGCGGGACGTCGCCGCGACCTTCATGGCCGACCCGGCCAATGCCGGCCGCGCCGCGCATTTCCGCTTCGCGCTGGATGACCCTTCGCCCCAGGCCCGCCGGCTGGAACGCGCCGTCACCTGGCGCTGCCGGGTGCTGGGCCTGCCCTATGGCGACCAGGGGCTGCTGGTGCGTGGCGACACGCTGGCGGCGATGGGCGGCGTGCGCCCGATCCCGATCATGGAGGATGTCGACCTGGTGCGGCGGATCGGGCGGCGGCGGCTGGTCGCGCTGGACGCCGCCTTCGTGACCTCGGCGGCGCGCTGGCGGGCGGAGGGGTGGTGGGCGCGCTCGGCCCGCAACCTGTCCTGCCTGGCGCTGTGGTTCGCCGGCGTGGCGCCGGAGCGCATCGCGCGGTTCTATGCACGACGGCGGTAAGCCCTTGTCCGCCCTGGCGTGCCGCGCGGCGATGCGCTGTCCTGTGCCCCGATGCCCCGCCCCGTCGTGATCCTGTTCGCCCGCGCCCCGCGCCTGGGCACCGTGAAGCGCCGGTTGGCGGCGGGGCTGGGCGACCGCGCGGCCTTGCGCTTCTACGCGGGCACGCTGGCGGCCGTGGCGCGGCCCATCGCGCGCGACCGGCGCTGGCGCACGCTGGTGGCGACCACGCCGCCGGGCGCGCGCGCCGTATGGTCCCGCTTCGTGCCACGCGGCACGCCGCGCATCGGCCAGGCCCGCGGCGACCTGGGCGCGCGCATGGAGCGGGCGATGCGGCCGCACCGGGTCGTGGTGCTGGCGGGCAGCGACATCCCGGACCTCCGCCCGGCCGACATCGCCGCGGCGTTTCGGGCCTTGGGGCGCGCCGATGCGGTGTTCGGCCCGGCCGAGGATGGCGGCTACTGGCTGGTCGGCATGGGCCCGCGGCGGCCTGCGCGGCCCTTCGCGGGCGTCCGTTGGTCCGGCCCGCATGCGCTGGCCGACACGCTGCGGAACTTCCGCGGCCGGCGCGTGGCGCTGCTGCGCGAATTGCGGGACGTGGACACGGCCGAGGACCTGGCGGCGCTGCGACGCGGCCCCTGACGTCGCGCAGCGCGCGCTGCTGGCATCGCGCAGCGCGCGCTGCTGGCATTGCGCATCGCGCGCGGCGCGCCCGGGCCACCGGGCCTGACTGCACGATGCCACGGGGTCGATCCCGCGGCGTCAGACCGCAGGCGCGCGGCTCGGAGACCGTTTGAGAGGGTCGGTGCCGGACCGCGGAACACGCCGCTCGGCGCATTCTCAAGCGGCCTCGCGGCCCGATGCCGCGGCCGCGCCCGAGGCGCACCATCGCCCCGGCACGCGCCACCGCCGCCCGGCGGGCGTCGCACAGCCCAGGGCATCAGCCGACCGCGCCGGTCGCCAGCATGGCCGCCCAGTCCGCGCGCCCGTTCTCCGCGGCGCGGCGCGCGGCCGCGCCCCAGTCGTAGTCGATCGCGAACATCTCGGCGCCCCACTGGCCATGGCGCAGCGTCAGGATGGCGTAGCGCGCATGGGGGGAGCGGAATTCCAGGGTCGGCGCCGCCGGGCTGTCGGCGAAGGCGGGGCAGCCGACGCTGCCGGGGTTCAGGACCACCGCGCCGCCCGGCCCCTGCACCAGCGCCTGGCGATGGCTGTGCCCGCACAGCACCACGCCAGGCCGCGCCGCATCGCCAAGCCGCGCCGCCACCGTGGCGCGCGCCGCCGGCACCAGCCGGCCATCGACCTGGTCCTCGAGCAGGTAGGTGCTGTCGTCGGTGGGCGTGCCGTGCACCGCGAGGATTTCCGGCGCCACCTCCAGCGTCGCCGGCAGCGCGTGCAGCCAGGCGCGTTCGCTGGATGACAGGGCATCGCGCGCGTGGCGCCCGGCGGCGGAGAGCTTGTCCTGCGGCATGTCCACGATCCAGCGGTCGTGGTTGCCGCGCACCGTGGGCAGGTCGATCGCGACCAGCCGCGCGAAGGTCTCCTTCGGCCAGAGCGGCCCGGTCACGCAGTCGCCGAGGTTGACGACGGCGTCCACCGCGCGGCTGTCGATGTCGGCCAGCACGGCGTCCAGCGCCGGCAGGTTGCCGTGGATGTCGGAGATCACCGCGAGGCGCATGGCGTCCTTCCCTGACCGTGCCGCCAAGGCTACGCCAGGGCGTGCCTGTCCCGCCATTGGCGCCCGCGCCCGCGCATGCCAGCCTGCCGCGCCCAGGAGGACCCCCCGCCATGACCACGCCGCTCCGCTTCGGCCTGCTGCTGTTCCCGCGGCTGACGCAGCTCGACATGACCGGGCCGTTCGAGGTGCTGTCCCGGATTCCCGGCGGCGTCGTCCACCTGGTGTGGAAGACGCGCGATCCGGTGACCTCCGACACCGGCCTCGCGATGCTGCCCGACATGAGCTTCGCGGACTGCCCGCAGCTGGATGTGGTCTGCGTGCCCGGCGGCCCGGGCGTGGCGGCGCTCATGGAGGACGAGGAGGTGCTGGCCTTCCTGCGCCGGCAGGCCGAGGGCGCGCGCTTCGTGACGTCGGTGTGCACCGGCGCGCTGGTGCTGGGTGCGGCCGGGCTGCTGAAGGGCAGGCGGGCGACGACGCATTGGGCGAGCCATGATTTCCTGGCCGCGCTCGGCGCCGTGCCGGAGCACGCGCGGGTGGTGCGCGATGGCCGGTTCGTCACCGGCGGCGGGGTGACCGCGGGCATCGATTTCGCGCTGTCCCTGGCGGCGGAGCTCGCCTCACCCGAGGTGGCGCAGGCGATCCAGCTGCAGATCGAATACGCGCCGGCGCCGCCCTTCGATGCCGGGTCGCCGGAGACCGCGCCGGCCGGTGTGCTGGCCGCCGCCAAGGCGCGTGGCGCCGGCATGCGCGCCGAGCGCGAGGCGCTGGTCGCCCGCGTCGCCGCCCGCCTCGGCTAGGCCCCCTTGGATCGCGGTCCAGGGGGCCGTCGCCCCCTGGCGGGGTGGTCCGGAGGGGCGGCGCCCCTCCGTCGCCCTCACCACATCGTCCTGGCGGCCCTGCCCGGCCACTCCCTGTCGTAGCTCTCGCCCCCGGTCGTCCCGCCGCTCATGGTCGCCAGGATCGCCCCCGGCGTCGGCAGCGACGCCGGATCGACATGGCGCGCGCTGTCCCACAGCCCTGCGCGCAGCACCGCGCGGGCGCATTGGAAATAGGCTTCCTCGACGTCGATCACCACGACGCAGCGTGGCGCCGCGCCGTCCACCGCGAAGGAGGCGAGCAGGTCGGGTGCTGTCGTGAGGTGCGCGCGCCCGTTCACGCGCAGCGTGGTGCCCGCGCCCGGGATCAGGAACAGCAGGGCCACGCGCGGGTCGCGGATGATGTTGCGCAGGCTGTCGGCGCGGTTGTTGCCGCGGCGGTCGGGCAGCAGCAGGGTGCGGTCGCCGTCGATGCGCACCAGGCCGTGGGCGTCGCCGCGGGGCGAGCAGTCGAGCCCCTCGGGCCCGGCGGTGGCGAGCATCAGGAAGGGCGAGGCGGCGATCAGGCGGCCGTAGTCCGGCGTGATGCGGTCCGCGACCTTGGCGGTGGAGGCGAGGTTGGGGGTGCCGTACAGCGCCTCGAGCTGCGCGATGGTGTCGATCCGCATGGGTGGTGCTCCGCCGTGCCGTGGTGCCGCGCTGGGGCGTGGCGTGTGGTGGTTGCCGCGCCGCGGTGGATGCTTTCGCGGTTGCCGCGCCGCGGTAGGCCCCATCACGGTTGCCGCTCCGCGGCGGGCCGGCCGGTCGCGCTGCGCGTTCACGCCGTCCTACGACGGGGCGCATCGGGCGGGGAAGATGGAGGACCGCGCCACGCCTCCGGTCGCGTCTTCACCGCCGCTTCATGGGCGATCCGCCAAGCTGCGGGCTGGAGGCCGTCCATGGACCAGACCCACGCCATCACCGAGGCGGAGCGCGAGGCGCGCGGGCGCATCGCCCGCCACATTCAGGAACTGCACCGGCTGCACCTGGCGCTGGCCGAGGAAAGCCGCGCGCTCAAGCGGTTCACGACGGAGGGGCAGGCGGCGGTCGAGATCGCACTCGCGACCGAGCTGCTGGAACAGTACCTGGGCGCGAGCGGCGGCTTCCTGGAGAACATGCGGGGGCGCTTCGAGGCGCGGCTCGCGCTGCTGCGGCGGGGCGAGCCGTCCTTCGGCGGGCGGCCGGAGCAGGCGCCGGAGCATGGCGGGTTCTGGCTGGGGTTTTCGCGGCTGTGCGCGGTGCTGCGGCGGGCGGCCCGGCACGCGGACGGGTAGCGCGGCGGATGGGGCGCGGTGGCGATGCTGCATGCCGGGCGCCAGGGCGGATTCGGCGCGCCGCATCGGCCTCAGGGCCTTGGCTTTGGAAGCACCTTCAGCCGATCGACCGATTCCATCTGATCGGGATCGGCTCTGGAGCATGCTGCGTTCGCTCGCGCTCACTTCGCAGGCTCTAGCCTCTTGTCTTGAGAGCATCTTCACGCGTTCAGATGACCCCATCTGAACGCGATCTGCTCTAGGGGCGCGCGTTGCGCATCGTGCCCTGCCAGACGCAGACCAGATGCGTCTCCTCCCCGCGGTCGAGCAGCACCGGGCGGTCGAAGCGGCAATGGCGCGCGGCGACGGCGGCGGCCAGGCTCTCGCCCACGAAGGTGAAGTGCAGCAGGTCGCCGGCAGCGCAGCCATCGCCGGTGAGCAGGCCGATGAAGCGGCGTTCGAGCGGCAACGGATCGTTCGGGACGAAGCGCGCGATGCACAGGCGCGGCGCCGCATCGTCGGCATGCGCGATGGCCGACGCCTCCGCCGCATGGGCGACCTGCGCGGGGTCGCTGGAACGCGTCACCGGCGTCGGTGCGGTGGCGTGCGACGCTGGCGCGGGGGCGTTCGCGCGCGCCACCGGCACGATGTCGTTGGCGCGCGCCGCCGGCGCGATGTCGTTCGCGTGCGCCACCGGCGCGGGGGCGTTCGCGCGCGCCACCGGCGCGATGTCGTTCGCGCGCCCCACCGGCGCGATGTCGTTGGCGCGCCCCACCGGCGCGATGTCGTTGGCGCGCGCCACCGGCGCGATACCGTTCGAGCGCGCCATCGGCGCGATGTCGTTGGCGCGCGCCACCGGCGCGACGATCATCAGGGCGGCGATCAGGGCAGGCAGGGAACGCATGGATGCGCCATGATGACGCCGGCCGGGTGAACGAGACGTTGACCCGTCGGGAAGGGATCACGGGCCGCATGGCGTGTCGTGGCGAAGGGCGGGTCCGGGGCGGCACCCGGCACGGCGGGGCCACGCCATCGCGGCCCCCGGCTGGCGCCGCGCGGCGCCATGGTGGCGCGGGCGTCGCGGTGCTGCCCCTCGCGGTGGCCTTGGCGCTGCCCGCCGCCGCGCAGCGCACCCCCGACGCCACCCGCCCCCATGCCGCCGAGCGCGCCTGGATCGAGGCCTGCACCCTGGCGGCACTGGCGCATCCGCCGCGCGCCGCCTTCGGGCGCTGCGCCTGGCGCATCGCCGCGACCTGCCAGGGCGAACCCGGCGAAGGCCTGCTGGTCGCGCGACTGCCCGCGCTGCCCGGTCGCCCGCAGCCCCTGCAGGTCTGCGCGCTGGTCGAGACCGCCATCTGGCAGCAGCAGCTCGACCGCTGGCAGCGCGAGCTCGGCCTGCTGGCGACCGGCGCGGCGCTGGAGGCGCTGCGCCGGGCCCAGCGCGCCTTCCCGGGCTATCGCGACGTGGTCTGCGCGGCGGAAGCGGCGCTGTCGCCGGAGGCCGAGGCGGAAGCGAACCGGCTGTCCTGCAGGCTGGAGCAGACCGCGCTGCGGGCGCTGGAGTTGAAGCGCCTGCGCGACGAGATCGTGCTGGCGATCGCCGCGGCCTCGGTCGAGGGGCCGTAGCGCCACGACGCCTGGCCGCGCACGGCCGCGATGACCGTGCCTTCGCCACGCGATCGCGACGGGCCGCAGCGCCGGCAACGACCCAGGCCGCCGGGTCGCGCCATCCGGGCGGCCGGAGCGATCTCCGCCATCCGCGGCCCGCGCCAAGGGCGCTGGCGCGGTGCGTTCACCAGCATCTCGATCCGAGCGCCGCCGCCCGTCCGCGGGGCGGCGAGATGCGCCGCCCCGACCGTGTCAGCGCTTCCACCACCCCTGGCGCTTCGGCAGCGCGGCCTCGGCCCCGGTGCCGAGAACCACGGGCTGCACCGGCGCGCCGATCACCGGCTCGGCCGGCGCCGCCGGTGCGGGCGCCGGTTCCGGCCGGGCCTCCGGCGCGGTGTCGACGACCGCCGGGGTCCGCGGCAGCGGGGCGTCGGCGACCGGCGCTTCCGGCTCCGCCACCGCGACGGGCTCGGCCGCCGTCACCGGGGCCGCGGGCTCGACCACGGTCACCGAGGACACGATCTCGGCCGCGATGGCGGTCTCGGCCGTGGCGTCGGCGGGGGGGGCGGCGACGCGCACCGGGCGGGCGGTCGCGGCGCGCTCGGCCGCGGCCTCGGCGGCTTCCATCGCTTCGAAGATGTCGTCGATCTGCCCGGCGAAGGGGTCCGCCGGGGTCGGGCCGGTGTAGCGCGCGGCGCGGGGTGCCGGGGCAGGGGCGGGGGCGGGCTCGCCGGTCTCGATGGCGGCTTCGCCGGCCTCGGGGGCGGTGCCGTCCTCGCGCCGGCGGCGACCGCCGCGGCGGCCACGGCGGCGGCGGCGGCCATCGGCGTCGAGCCCGGCATCGCCGGCACCGGCCTCGGGGGCTTCCTCACCCTCGGCGGTGGTGGGTTCGGCATCGGGATCGGCGTCGGGGCCGGCTTCGGCGTCGATCTCGCCCTCGGGGCCGGCCTCGGCATCGGCGTCCAGGCCGGGGGCGTCCTCGCGGCCATCCTCGCGGCGGCCACCGCGGCGGCGGCGGCGGCGGCGGCGGCGGCGCTCGCCTTCCTCGGCGGTCTCGGCGCGCTCCTCGTCGCCGGGACGGCGCGGGGTGTCGTCGCCGGCACGGCGCGGGGTGTCGTCGCCGGCACGGCGCTCGGTGTCGTCGCCGGCACGGCGCGCACCGTCATCGTCGGCGCGGCGCGCACCGTCATCGTCGGCGCGGCGCGCACCGTCGTCGGCGGCGCGGCGCGAGCCGTCGTCGGCGCCGCGGCGCGAACCGTCATCGCTGGCGCGCCGCGGGCGGTCATCGCCGGAGCGGCGCTGCGCGTCGCCACGCGCCCGGCGGGGCGCTTCCTCGGCCTCCTCGGCGTGGGCGGGCGCGTCCTCCTCCTCCGCCTCGGTGGCGGTGGGTTCGGGGGCGTAGTCCATGCGCAGGGCGGAGGGCCCGGCCGGGATCGCGCCCGGCTCGGCGGCGCGGGTGCGCTCGATCTTGAGCGCGGGGCCCATCAGCGTGTCGTCGGGTTCGAACATCACGGCCATGCCGAAGCGCTGTTCGATCTCGGCCAGGCGCTCGCGCTTGCGGTTCAGCAGCCAGAGCGCGACCGGCGATGCCACATGCACGCAGATCTCGGCGGCGCGGCGCTTGGCACCTTCTTCCTCGATCGCGCGCAGCACCTGCAGGGCGCTGCTGTCCACGCTGCGCACCAGGCCGCGGCCGGCGCAATGCGGGCAGGCCACGAAGGTCTGTTCCGCGATGGACGGCCGCAGCCGCTGGCGCGACATCTCGAGCAGGCCGAAATGGCTGATGCGGCCCACCTGGATGCGCGCGCGGTCCTGCTTCAGCGCATCCTTCATGCGCCGTTCGACCATGCCGTCGTGCTTGGCCGATTCCATGTCGATGAAGTCGATGACGATGAGGCCCGCGAGGTCGCGCAGGCGCAGCTGCCGCGCGATCTCGTCCGCGGCTTCCAGGTTGGTGCGCAGCGCGGTGTCCTCGATGTGCCGGTCGCGCGTGGCGCGGCCCGAATTCACGTCGATGGCGACCAGCGCCTCGGTCTGGTTGATGACGATGTAGCCGCCGGACTTCAGCTGCACGACCGGCGAATGCATCGCGTCCAGCTGCTGGTCCACGCTGTGGCGGGCGAAGAGCGGCACGGCCTCGCGGTGGGCGCGGATCTTGCCGGCATTGGCGGGCATCAGCATCCGCATGAATTCGCGCGCGGCCGAATAGGCGTCCTCGCCCTCGACCACCACTTCCTCGATGTCGCGGCCGTACACGTCGCGGATCGATCGCTTGATGAGGTCGGCTTCCTCATAGATCAGCGCGGGCGCGGAGCTGGCCAGGGTGCGCTCGCGGATATTGTCCCACAGGCGCAGCAGGTATTCGCAGTCGCGCTTGATCTCGGGCTTGGGGCGCTGGGCGCCGGCGGTGCGCACGATCAGCGACATGCCCTCGGGCATGTTCATTTCCTCGACCGCCTCGCGCAGCCGCTTGCGGTCGGCGGCCGAGGTGATCTTGCGCGAGACGCCGCCGCCGCGCGGCGAGTTCGGCATCAGCACGGAGAAGCGGCCAGCGAGCGAGATGTAGGTGGTCAGCGCGGCACCCTTCCCGCCGCGTTCTTCCTTCACGACCTGCACCAGCATGATCTGCCGGCGCTTGATCACCTCCTGGATCTTGTAGTGGCGCAGGAAGCGGGGCGGGATGCGGCGTTCGCGGCGCTCATCCTCGCTCTCGGCGGGCATGTCCTCGCCGCCGATGGTCTCGGGCGGGGGCGGCAGCTCGTCGGTGGCCAGGCTCTCGATATTGCCGGCATCGGCGCTCGCGGCGGCCTCGCCGTCGGAGGTCGCGGCGCCGGCGGGCTCGGGGGCGTCGGCCGGTTCGACCGGCAGCTCGGCATCCGCCGAGCCGGCGACGCGCTCGCGCGCCATGTCGAGCGGCAGGGCGGCCTGCGCCGCGCCCTCGGCGGGCCCGGCATCGGCGGGGGCGTCGATGGCCTCGGGGCCGGGGCCGGGCTCGGCAGCCTGGTCGACGACGCCCTCGCCGGCCAGTGCCTGCCAGCCTTCGGCGGCACCCTCGTTGCTGGTGACGCCAGCGACTTCGACGGCCGCGACCTCGGTGTCGGGGGCATCGCCGTCGCCCTGGACCTTGCCGTCGCCATTGCCGTCGCCGTGGGTCCAGCCCTCGGCCCCCTCGCCATTCCAGGCGGCGCGGTCCATCGCCGATTCGGGGGCCATGTCGGCCTCCTCCTCGGCGCGGGCGTCCTCGGCCTGCATCTCGATCAGGCGCTGCCGGTCGGCGACGGGGATCTGGTAATAGTCGGGGTGGATCTCGCCGAAGGCCAGGAAGCCGTGGCGGTTGCCGCCGTATTCCACGAAGGCGGCCTGCAGGGAGGGTTCCACCCGCACCACCTTGGCCAGGTAGATATTGCCCTTCAGGGCGCGGCGGGTGGCGGTCTCGAGGTCGAATTCCTCGATGCGGTTGCCGTCCAGCACCACCACCCGGGTTTCCTCGGGGTGGGATGCGTCGATCAGCATGCGCTTGGTCATGGGTCGCGGGTCTCCGCGCCGCGGCCAGGCCGGCGGCGCAAGGAATTGGCGGGGCCCGGGCGGGGATGATGGGGCGGCGCTGCGTCCTTTGGCATGCGCCTGCCGTCATCCTCGCTCGGCGGGCCCGTCCGCGCGCGGCGCGGTGCGGGCCCGGGGTGGGCGCGCCTGGTCTCGTGCCCCGATGCCCTCGGACGGTCGCAGGAAATGCGACGGTCACAGGCGCAGGCGGGCCGGCAGTCGGTGCGGCTTGCCCGGCGCCGGCAAAAGGGGCGGGTCGGGCGATGCACGCACCGGGTTCCGCGCCGGCGGAGACGGCAGGAGGGGCGCCCGGCAGGCCACGGAACGCTGGGGGCCGAACATGGCCACCCCGGTTCCAGGCCGGGCACCCGATGATCCGATCCGGCCGCGCCCCGCCTCAGGCCCTGGGGTCGCTGGCCGGGCGAACCCGCCCGGGACTCCGCCCGCAGCGGCAGCCGCCGGGGCAGGTCACCATAGTCATGCAGGGGGGTTGTCACAACCCTGCCGGGAAAGGCAGCCGCTAAAGGAGGAACCAGCCGCCCGCGCCCGGGCCGCCCGCGCTGGCGATGTCGATCCGCAGGTCGGCCAGGCCGTTGCCGTCGATGTCGCCCTCGGCGCGCCATTCGCCCGGCGCGCTCACCGTCACGCGCAACTGACCGGCGCTGGCGGCGCCCAGGCCACCGAAGGCCGCGCCGCCGATCCAGGCGAAGGCCTGGTCGCCCGACAGCAGCGTATTGGCGTCGATCAGCCGCAGGTCGATCCGGTCGCCCTCGGTGAAGACGAGGTCGGCGATGCGGTCGGCCGCCATCGGTCCGCTGTCGGCCGCGAGATCGAAGCGGAAGCGGTCGGCGCCGGACCCGCCGGTGAGCACGTCAATGCCGGCTCCGCCGTTCAGCGTATCGGCGCCCTCGCCGCCCAGCAGGCTATCCGCGCCGGCGCGCCCGGCGAGCGAATCGGCGCCACGCAGCCCGGCCAACTCATTGCCGGCCGCGCTTCCGATGAGGAGGTTGTGCAGCCTGTTGCCGGTCCCCTTCAAGGCCCACGAGCCTTCGAGGACCAGCACCTCGACATTCGCAGCCAGCGTGTGGTCCAGGCCGGCTTCCACCGTGTCACGGCCCATGTCCAGCCCTTCCACCACCACGTCGCCGTCGCCGACGAGGTAGTAGTCGTCACCGCCGCCGCCCAGCAGGCGGTCGTCGACGAATGCGCCATCCGCGATGGCGGCGCCGCGCGCCTGGCCACCGACACCGGATGCGTAGGGGAGCTCGCCCATCAACGTATCGGCGCCGTTGCCGCCGACCAGCGTGTCGGCGCTGTAGCCGCCGACGATGAGATTGTTCAGCGCATTGCCGACCAGCCGCATGGCCGGGACGCTGAAATCGAACGGCAGCGACGACGGATGGAGATCGCTGTTCCAGGCCAACAGGTCTTCCACGTTCGGCGGAAGGGTGTAGGCGGCGACCGTGGAGACGACCCGGTCGTGGCCGCCATTCAGCCCTTCGACCACCACATCCCCGGCCCCCTGGATATAGTAGAAGTTGCCCTCGGCGCCGCCGATCATCCGGTCGGCGCCGGCGCCACCATCAAGGATGTCGTAGCCAGCCCCGCCGATCAGCGTGTCCGCGCCGGCGCCGCCGATGATGTGGTTGTCGAGCGCATTGCCGGCGAGCCTCTGCCCCGTATCGGCAAGGCCGGCCAGGTCCTCGACATTCGCCGTCAGCGTGTAGGCAGCGAGGGTGGTCTGCACCTTGTCGCGACCTCCGTCGGGTGCCTCCAGCACCAGGTCGCCAAGCGTATCGACAAGGTATCGATCGCCGTGATCGCCGCCCCTCATGGTGTCGCGGCCCTCGCCGCCGACCAGCCGATCGCCGGAGCTGCCGCCGACCAGGCTGTCATTGCCGGCGCCACCCTTCAGGTAGTCTTCCTTGTCCCCGCCATCGATGGTGTCGTTGCCGCCGCCGCCATCGATCTGGTCGCTGCCGTCGCCGCCGGCGATGCTGTCATCGGCCTCGTCGGGCCTGCCGCCGGTGACGCCAGACGACAGGTAGGCGGGCGTGATGTTGTCGCTGTTGCTGGTACCGATGATGGTGGGCATGGTCGTTCCGGCGTGGGGAGGATGGCTGCATGGGCCGTCCTCGGTTTCCTTGCCGGCGATATAGCGGCAGGGCGGCAGGCACCGAATTGTTACTTCGAGATATTCATTATGCATCCTGGCTGACTGGCCCGGAATCTCGACGGCGCACGGGGATCGGCACCGTGCCGCGCCTCACGCGCCACTTGAAGCTTCCCATGGCAAGCTGCTGGTCAAACTGGCATTATGGCTGCCGACCCGGCGAGCGGCCGGGGCGTTTGAGGGGAAGTCTGGATGTTCGGCCCGGGGCGACGCCCCCTGCTGGGACTTGGTCTGTTCGCTGCCATCGGCGCCGCGCCGGCCCGCGCCGGCACCATCACCGGCGCCGCGCTGGCGGCCGCCGGCCCCGGCGCGCGCCTGACCCTGCCGGTCCAGGGCGACCAGCGCTGGTCGGTGCGCGTGCTGGACGACCCGCGGCGCCTGGCGCTGCACCTGCCCGATGCCGCGTGGCGCGGCCCGCCCAGCCTGCGCGGCGCGGGGCCGGTGCGCGCGGCGCGCTTCGTCGCTGCCGAGGACATGCTGCTGGTCGACCTCATGGCGCCGGCGCTGCCACGGCCCGGGCCGGCGCGCGCGGGCCATGTCGTCATCGAGATCCGCCCGGCCTCGGCCGCCGATTTCGCCGCCGCCGTGCGCTCCGGCCGCGACATCCTGGCGGGGCAGGCGCGCTCGCCCGCGGCCCTGCCGCTGGTGGTGATCGACCCCGGCCATGGCGGGCGCGACCCCGGCGCGATCGGCACCGCCGGCACCCAGGAAAAGCGCATCGTGCTGGCCGCCGCCATCGACCTCAAGGCGCGACTGGAGGCCGCGCGCACCTGCCGCGTCGCGCTGACCCGCACGCGCGACATCTTTGTCCCGCTGGCCGACCGGGTGGATTTCGCCCGGCGGCGCGATGCCGCGCTGTTTGTCTCCCTGCATGCCGACAGCGCGCCGGGCGCGCGGGGCGCGTCGGTCTATACCCTGGCCGAGACGGCCTCCGATGCGATGTCGGAGGCGCTGGCGCGGCGCGAGAACCGCGCCGACATCGCCGGCGGGCTGCGGCTGCCCTCGGTCAGCCCCGAGGTCCAGCGCATCCTGATCAGCCTGGTGCGGCAGGAAACGCGGGCCGGGTCGGCGCGCATCGCCCGGCTGGCCGTGCGGGAACTCGGCGAGGAAGTGCCGCTGCTGCCCAATACCCACCGCGAGGCCTCCTTCGTCGTGCTGAAGGCGCCGGAGATCCCCTCCGCCCTGGTCGAGCTCGGCTTCCTGTCCGACCCGCGCGACGAGGCGGCGCTGCGCCGGCCCGAGCACCGCGCGCGGCTGGCGAGCGCGCTGGCGCGGGCGGTGCGCGGGTGGCTCGACGCGACCGGCGCGCAGGCCGCGGCCGGGTGACCGGCCCGTGCAACCCGCGCGACGGCGCGGCGTTGCAGGGGCCGGGCGCGGCCGCGCCTGGAACATGCCGCGTTCTCTCGCGCTCGCGTCGCAGGCTCCAGCCTCTCGTTTTCAGGGCATCTTCACGCGTTCGGATGATTCCAGCTGACCGCGATCTGCTCCAGCGGGGGCATCACGCCACCGTGACAAGCCGCGGCGCGCGGCGGCCGGCGCGCGGGACAGTCGCGAGCGTGACGGAAATCGTGTAGGTGCCGATGGTGTCTTCGAATCCTCTCCGCGCCGATGCCCCGCTCGATCCCGCCCGCATGAAGCGCCGGCGCAACGCCGAGTCCGCGCCGACGCCCGCCGATCCGCCCGCCGAGGCCGCCGCGGAGCCCGCCGAGCGCCGGCGCGACAAGACCGCAAGGCCGCGGCGGCGGCGGCGGGGGCTCGGGCTGTTCCGCCTGATGTTCATCCTGCTGGTGGGGGGTGGGCTGGTGGCGGGCGTGGCGGGCTTCGGCCTGTATCGCCAGATCGCCGAGGACCTGCCCGACTATCGCTGGCTGGCCGACTACGATCCGCCGCAAATGAGCCGCATCTACGCGGCCGACAGCCGGCTTTCGGCGGAACTCGCGACAGAACGGCGCGTGTTCGTGCCGATCGAGGCGATCCCGCGCCGCGTGCAGCAGGCCTTCGTCTCGGCCGAGGACCAGCGCTTCTGGGACCATGCGGGCGTCGATCCGCTGGGCATCGGGCGCGCCATGCTGACGGCGATCGAGAACTACGGCAGCGGCCGGCGGATGGGGGGCGCTTCCACCATCACCCAGCAGGTCGCGAAGAACATGCTGGTCGGCGCCGACCGCACCCTGATGCGCAAGGTGCGCGAGGCGATCCTGGCGGTGCGCATCGAGCAGGCGCTGTCCAAGGAACGCATCCTCGAACTGTACCTCAACGAGATCTTCCTCGGCCAGCAGGCCTATGGCGTGGCGGCGGCGGCGCAGGCGTATTTCAACAAGGGCCTCGATGAACTGACCCTGGCCGAGGCCGCCTTCCTGGCGGCGCTGCCGAAGGGCCCCAACAACTACAACCCGGTGCGCTTCCCCGAGGCCGCGCGCGCGCGGCGCGACTGGGTGCTCGACCGCATGGCCGAGGACGGCCACATCACCCGCGAAGAAGCCCGCTACGCCAAGGCCGAGCCGATCGTGCCGCGCCCGACGCGCCGGCCCGAGGTGATCCCGGTCGGCCAGCACTTCACCGAGGATGTGCGCCGCGAACTGATCCAGCGCTTCGGCGCCGAGCAGACCACGATGGGCGGGCTGGTGGTGCGCACCAGCCTCGACCCAGAATTGCAGGCGGCGACGGAACGCGCGCTGCGCGACGGGCTGATGGCCTATGACCGCCGGCGCGGCGGCTGGCGCGGCGCCTTCGGGCAGATCGCCGCGACGCCGACCGAATGGATGCCGGCGCTGGAAGCCTACCAGCGCCCGCCGGGTGGGCTGCCGGAATGGCGGCTCGCGGTGGTGCTGGAGGTGCGCCAGGCGGATGCGCGGCTCGGCTGGGTGGATCGCGGCGATGGGCGCGGGGCGCCGCAGGCGCGCACCGGCCTGATGTACCTGCAGGACCTGGCCTGGGCGCGGCCGGCGCGTGACGGGCGCATCGGTGGCGCGCCAGGGCGCATGCAGCAGGTGGTCAATGTCGGCGACGTGGTCTTCGTCGAACCCATGGCCACGCAATTGCCCGCGCAGGGGCGCCCGGCGCGGCCGGAGCGGCTGGAACTGCGCCAGATGCCGCAGGCCGAGGGCGCGGTGGTGGCGCTCGACCCGCAGACCGGGCGCGTGCTGGCGATGGCCGGCGGCTGGTCCTTCGAACGGTCCTGGTTCAACCGCGCGACGCAGGCGCAGCGCCAGCCCGGATCGTCCTTCAAGCCCTTCGTCTACATCACGGCGCTGGAGCAGGGCATCCCGCCGAACCAGGAACTGCTCGACGAACCGATCGAGATCCTGGCGGGCGGGCGGGTCTGGCGGCCGCAGAACTACACCGCCGGCACCGCCAATGGCTGGGTGACCATGCGCTCCGCGATGGAGCGCAGCCTGAACCTGGTGACCGTGCGCCTGGCGCAGCAGATGGGCATGGATGCGGTGGCGGACAGCGCGGCGCGCTTCGGTGTCATTCCGAACATGCCGCGGTACCTGGCACTGTCGCTGGGTGCTGGCGAGACCACGGTGATGCGGATGGCGGCCGGCTACGGCGCCTTCGTGAATGGCGGGCGCGAGGTGGTGCCGACGCTGATCGATTCCGTGCAGGACCGCCGCGGGCGCGTGATCTGGCGCGCCGACCGCCGCGCCTGCGCGACCTGCAACGCCGCCAGCCCCGAGGCCGGGCCGCCCGACCTCGTGGACCCCGCGCGCCGCCAGGTGACCGACCCGATCGCGGCCTACCAGATGGTCTCCCTGCTGCAGGGCGTGGTGCAGCGCGGCACCGGGGCGAATGCCATCGGCAACCGCCTGGGCCGCCCTGTCGCGGGCAAGACCGGCACGACCGACGACTACAAGGACAACTGGTTCGTCGGCTTCACGCCGGACATCGTGGTGGCGGTGTGGATCGGCTTCGACGACCCGCGCAGCCTGGGCAATGGCGAGACCGGCGGCGGCAATGCCGCGCCGATCTTCCGCGAGGTGGTGGCCGCCGCGCTCCGCGACAGCCCGCCGGTGCCCTTCCGCGCGCCGCCGGGTGTCGCGCTGGTGCGCGTCAACCTGGGCGGCGGGTCGATCCTGGAAGCCTTCCGCCCCGGCACGGAGAATTCCGCGCGGCGCTGGCGGGCCGACGGCGATCCTGAAGGCGGCGGGTCGGCCGGGCGCGTCGACAGCAACCTGGGCGGGCTTTATTGACACCAACGGCCGCTGTCAGCGGCTCGTTGGCGTGGTTCTTCGTCTCCTCAGACGCCGGGCGCCGGCTCCGCCGGCTTGGCTTCGCGGCACTTGCCGCGGGCCGCAGTCGCGGCCTCGGCCACCTTTGGCGGCCGGGGGGCGCCTTTGATGTTGCACGCCCTCGACAGCCCGCGCCGCGCGCCCTAAACCCCGCGCCATGCGCGCCGAAGCCGAATCCCTGAACGAGCAGATCACCGCATCGGTGTCCCTGCTGAGGAGGCATCTTTGACTGGGATGCCGCCGTCCGCCGCCTCGAGGAACTGAACGCCCGCGCCGAGGATCCGGCGTTGTGGAACGATGCCGCCGAAGCCGGGCGCGTGATGCGCGAACGCGGGCGGTTGTCATCGCAGGTCGATGGCGTGCGCAAGCTTGAACGCGACGTCGCCGATGCGATCGACCTGATCGAACTGGCCGAGGCCGAGGGCGACGACGCCACCGCCAATGCCGCCGTGGCCGACCTGGAAACCTTCGCCGCCGAAGCCAAGCGCCTTGAGATCGAGAGCCTGCTCTCGGGCGAGGCCGACGCCAATGACTGCTACGTGGAAGTCAACGCCGGCGCCGGCGGGACCGAGGCGCAGGACTGGGCGCAGATGCTGCTGCGCATGTACATGCGCTGGGCCGAGAAGCGCGGCTTCAAGGTGACGCTGACCGAACAGTCCGAAGGCGAGCAGGCCGGCATCAAGTCGGCCACGCTGCAGGTGACCGGCGCCAATGCCTATGGCTGGATGAAGACCGAGAGCGGCGTGCACCGCCTGGTGCGCATCAGCCCCTTCGATGCGGCCGCACGGCGCCAGACGTCCTTCGCGAGCGTCTATGTCTATCCGGTGATCGACGACAAGATCGAGATCGAGGTCAATCCGGCCGACCTCAAGACCGACACCTTCCGTGCGTCCGGCGCCGGCGGGCAGCATGTGAACAAGACGGAATCGGGCGTGCGCTTCACGCATATCCCGACCGGGATCGTCGCGGCCTCGACGCAGGACCGCAGCCAGCACCGCAACCGCGCCATCGCGATGGAGATGCTCAAGGCCCGCCTGTACGAGCTGGAACTGCGCAAGCGCGAGGCGGTGTCGGACGCGGTGGAAGCCGGCAAGACCGATATCGGCTGGGGCCACCAGATCCGCAGCTACGTCCTGCAGCCCTACCAGATGGTGAAGGACCTGCGCACCAGCGTCGAGAAAGGCAATCCCGCCGCCGTGCTGGATGGCGAGCTGGACGAATTCATGGCGGCCGCGCTGGCGCAGCGCGTGGGTGCCACGCGATCGGATGCGAGCGCCAACGCGCGCTGAGGCTCAGCCGTCGTTGACGTGGCGCTGCAGGTTCTGCGCCATGCGGTCGATGTCGTCGAAATTGGTCACCAGCGCGCGCTTGTCCTTCGCGGTCTGGCGCAGCGGGGAGGGGCCGAACAGGTTGCCCACCTGCGCCGGCCCGAAGCCGGCCAGGCGCGCGATGCGTTCCGCCTGCGGGCCGGCCACCGCCTGCCCGCCGATGATCTCCGGGTAGGTCACTTCCAGGAAGCGGGAATAGCCGCCGAAGGCGCGCTGCACGAAGCGGCGCGTCTTGAGGATGGGCAGCATGTAGGCCAGCGCCTGCTCGGCGCCGAGCGTCACCTGCATGCCCTGCGCCGCGTCGGCGTCGTTGCCGGTGTGGTAGATGCCGCGGGTCTCGGCGATGACGTGGCTCGCGAAGCATTCCGCCAGGTCGGGGCGGATCAGGTGGATCACCCCGGCGCGGCGCGACTTCAGCCAGTTCGCCAGGAAGTTCGACCCCGGCGCGCCGCTGGGCATGCTCCAGATCGGCGCGAAGCTGCCGAGGTTGTTGTACATCAGGTCGAAATGCAGCATCGCCGGCGCCACGCGTTCGCGCAGCCGCGCGATGAAGCCGTCCAGGCAGGCGCCCATCTCCTCAGCCTCGAAGCCGAAGCCGCCGCGCGCGGCGACGAACTCGGCGAAGAAGCCGCGGAAATCGGCGCCGCCGGGGCCGGGCTGGAAGACCTCGCCCAGCGAGCGCGCGAGCGTTCCGGCCGATAGCGACGTGCCGAGGAACTTGGTGCCGCTGCGCTGCGTGGCGATGGTGACAAGGAACGGCGGGCAGTCGTCGGACAGGGTGGCCTCCCGGTAGCTTCGGCACTGGCGGGCCGGCCCGCGCATGTCACCTTTGTCATCATCCTACAACAGGCGCACGGGTCCGTGTGCGGTTTTCCCGGCGCCGCGCTTGACCCTGCCCGGGGCGCGGTATACCGCCGCCGCACCGCGATGCGAGGGACGCGGCGGGGGCTGGGCGCGATTTGGCAGTGACGGTCATGCATGTCTCGCACGGCGCTGCGGGTGGCGCCGGGCGGGCGGGCCGGCGGGCGCATCTCGCGACGCGCGCGGCCGGGCTGCTGTCGGCCTTCGCCTTCCTCGCGGGCGAAGCCGGCGCGCCGGACGACATCCTGCTGCGCCCGCGCCCACCCGAACTGCCCGGCGAGGCGGCGCTGGCGAAGGCGCTGCACGAGCGCGTGCAATGGGGCGTCGTGCAGTCGGCGCGGCGCGCGGCGACCAACACGCTGTTCTCGATCGCGCATCCGGCCCTGGCGCTGGAAGGCCAGGCGCTGTTCGACGCGGCCGACGTGATCCACCTGCATTGGACATCCTGGGCGGTGTCGCCCGCCACGCTGCGCCACTGGCTGGCGGCCGGGCGGCAGGTGGTCTGGACGCTGCACGACCTGTGGCCGATGACCGGCGGCTGCCATTACCCGGCCGGCTGCGAGCAGTACCGCACGGCCTGCCTGCAATGCCCGCAGCTGGCCGATGCCTGGTCGCTGGTGCCCAATGCCTTCGCGGAAAAGCGCGCCGCGTGGTCCGCGCCAGGCCCGGTGGTGGTCGCGCCGTCGGCCTGGATGGCGGCGCGCGCGGCCGAGAGCGCCATCCTGCGCGGCTGCCGCATCGAGACGATTCCGAACGCCGTCGAGACCGACGCCTTCGCGCCCCAGCCCGACCGCGACGGGCTGCGCGCGGCCTGGGGCCTGGCGCCGCAGGACCTGCTGCTGGTCGCCGGCGCGCATGACAACCGCGAGGCCCGCAAGGGCGGCGCGCTGCTGATGGAGGCGCTGCACGCCCTGGCCGCGGATGGCCGCCTGGCGGCGCTGCTGCCGCCGGGCGCGCAGGTGGCGGTGGCGGGCTTCGGCAAGTCCGCGCTGCCGCCGGTCGCGGGCCTGCGCCGGCTCGATTTCGGCGAGGTGGCAGAGGATGCGGTGCTGGCCGACATCCTCGGCGCGTCGGATCTCGCCTGCATACCCTCGCTCGAGGACAACTACCCGAACGTGGCGCTGGAGGCGCTGGCCTGCGGCACGCCCTGCCTGGCCACCCCGGTGGGCGGCTTGCCGGAACTGGTGCGCGAGGGCAGCAGCGGCGTGCTGGCCGGGGCCGCGACGGCGGAGGCATTGGCCGAGGCACTTCTGCGCTTCGTTGCACGCCACCATGGCGATGCCGGGCTGCGCGCCTCGGCGCGCGCGCAGGTGGAGGCGGAGAACGCCATCCCGGTGGTCGGCGCGCGGCTCGCGGCGCTGTATCGCGACCTGGCCGGCGGAGGCCGCGCCACCGACGCGGCCGCGCATGGCCGCGCGCTGCGCGCCTTCGCGCAGGCGCCGGTCGAGGTGGCGGCGGTGCCCGGCGCGCCCTTCCTGCGCTTCCCGGCCAACCTGCTGCTGCGCGATGCCGCTGGGCCGGCGGTGGCGGGCGTGGCGGTGGCGCCGGCCGCGCCGCCCGCACCGGGCGCGCTGCGCGTCATGGCGCTGCGCGCGCAGCACGCGCATCACGGCGCGCGGTCGGGGCCATGGCAGTTCCTGCGCCACCTGCCCGAGGGGATCGACGCCGCCATCCGCGCGACGCCGCTCGGCGCCACGCTGGCCGGCATCGAGGCCGGCGCCTGGCGCGACTGGGGTCGGCTGCTCGGCACCGTGCCCTTCGGGCAGCAGGGCAATGCCTGGTTGGCGGAAACCGAGATCCTGGCGGAATGCGCCGATGCGCGCTTCGACCTGGTGCATGCGATCGACGGCGAGCTGGCGCTGTGGCTGCTGCCGCGCATCCCGCCCGCGCTGTTCCAGGGCGGGCGGCGCCCGGCCATGGCCGCGACCTTCCACCAGCCGCCCGCGCTGCTGGCCGGCATGGTGAACCCGGCGCTGCTGGCGGCGCTGGATGCCGTGGTCGTGCTGTGCGAGGCGCAACGCAGTGCGCTGGCCGGGCTGCTGCCGCCCGAACGCCTGCATGTCATCCCGCACGGCATCGATGCCGGCTTCTTCACGCCGGCCCCGCAGGCGCCGGGCGATGGCTTCCGCCTGCTCGCCGTGGGGCATTGGCTGCGCGACTTCGAGACGCTGTTCGCCACGCTGGCGCTGCTGCGCGGGGCCGGGCTCGATGCGCGGCTGCGGATCGTCTCGCCCAATCCGCCGCGCGGCGTGCCGGCGGGTGTCGAGGTCGAGGCCGGGCTGCCGGACGAGGCGCTGCGCGAGGCCTATCGCGACGCCGATGCGTTGTTGCTGCCGCTGACCGACGCCACCGCGAACAACGCGATCCTGGAAGCCATGGCCTGCGGTCGGCCGGTGGTGAGCACCGATGTCGGCGGGGTGGCCGAGATGACCGCCGGCGCCGCGCTGGTCGGCCCGCCCGGCGATGCGCGCGCGCTGGCCGATGCGGTGCTGTCGCTGGCGGGCAACCGCGCGGCCGCCGCCGCACTGGGCCGCGCGGCGCGGGCCCGGGCGGAGGCGCTGGACTGGCCGCATATCGCGGCGCGCCATGCCGCGCTCTATGCGGCGATCGCGGGGGCGCGCGCATGAGCCGCGTGGTGGTCCTGCCGCCGGCCGCCTGGATCGCCGAGGGCGATGGCGTCGCGGCGCGCTTCACCGCGCCCGGCCACGGGCGCCTCGCGGTCTGGGCCACCGGTGCGGATGCGGCGGCGCGCCTGCATCGGGCCGATGGCCAGGTGCTGGACTTCACCGTGCTGGAGGGCTGCGCCTTCGCCGGCTGCGATGTCGTGGCGCCGGAGGCGCTGCGCGTCAGCGCGCCGGCGCCGCCGCTGCATTGCCTGGTGCTGCTGCGCGCCCATCACGGCGCCTCGCCCAGCCTTGCCGGCGCCTGGCCGCGGGCGGTGTCCGCCCCGGTGCGGCGCGGCCCTGACGACCTGGCGGCCACGCGCGCGCGGATGGATGCGGCGCTGCGCGAGGCCGACCTCGATGCCGCGCTGGCCGCGCTGGCCGACATGCTGCTGCTCGCGCGCGCCGATGGCGCGACGCAGGAGGCCAGCGGCGCATTGCTGCGCCACCTCGCGCGACACCCGATGCTGCGCGGCGTCGGGCTCGGCGCGCTGGTGGCCGCCCTCACCGAGGTGCCCGCATGACTCTCATCATCCTCGACCCCAACCTGGAGGGGGAGGCGGGGCATCACCTCGCGTATGACCTGGCGATCGCGAAGGAGGCGATCGCGCGCGGGGAGGCGGCGACGATCATCGCGCATCGCCGCTTCGCCGCCACCACGATCGAGGGCGTGCGGATCCTGCCGCATTTCACCGAGACGACCTATGCCGTGCGCAGCACCGACCCGGTGACCGGGCGGCTCGATGACTACCGTGCGTTCAACGACCTGCTGCAGGACGAGCTGGCCGCCCTGCCGCGCGGGGACTTCCGCCCGACGGACTGCGTGCTGGTGCCGACCACCACCGAGAATCACCTGGCCGGCTTCCTCGGCTGGATGAAGGGGTTCGATCCGATCGAGGCGCCGCTGTTCGTGGTGCACCTGATGTTTCCCTCGGGCGTCGCGGTGGATGCCGGGGGAGAATCGGCGGTGGAGGACCCGCTGCGCGCGCTGTTCTACCGCCTGGCCGACCGCATCGCCCAGGAGGCCGGGCCGCCGGTGCACATCTTCGCCAGCGGCGGGCAGCATGCGGCGGAGTTCTCCGCGCTGCTGTGCCGCAAGGTCGCGCCGCATCCGCTGCCGATCCGCCCCGAACCCGGATCGGCCGTGCCGGCGCAACGCGCGCTGCTGTTCGCCGGCGATGCGCGCATCGACAAGGGCGTGGCCCTGCTGCCCGCGCTGCTGCCGCGCCTGGCCGGGGCGCATCCCGAATGGCGCTTCGCGGCGCATGTGAACGGCGCCTCGGCCTGGGGCGAGGCGCGGGCGGCCACCGAGGCGCTGGCGGCGCTGCCCCCCGGCGCGCCCAATATCGAAGTGGCGACGGGACGCCTGGCGCCGGGGGCGTATCTCGACCTGCTGCGCGGCGCGCGCATCGCGCTGTTCCCCTACGACCCTGTGCTGTACCGGCGCAAATCCTCGGGGGTGCTGTGGGAGGCGATCAGCCTGGGCCTGCCGGTGGTGGTGCCGGCGGGCACCTGGCTGGAGCACGAGGCGCGGCACTGGGGTGCGGGGCATGTGACCTACGCCGCGCACGGCGTCGATGGGATCGCCGGCGCCTTCGCCGAGGCACTGCCGCGCATCGCGGCGCTGGAGGCGGCATCGGTCGCGGCGGGCCTACGCTTCCGCGCCGCGAACGGCGCCGCCGCGCTGGTCGACCAGGTCGCCGCGCTGTGGGTGCGGCACAAGGCGACCGCCACGCTGGTGCGGCGCGCGCAGCACGCGACGATCGACCTGCTGCGCCTGGAGGCCGGCTGGCACCGCCCCGAGACGGTCGATGGCCGCCAGGTGCGCTGGACCGCGCAGGAGCCGGTGATCGCCTTCGACTGGCCCTTCGACGAGCCCTGGGAGGTCGAGGTCACGCTGCTGTCCTTCTTCGGCGCCGATCAGCTCGACCGCTGCGAGGCGGTGGCCGGGACGGGCCCCGCGACGTTGTCCAGCACGCGCATCGGCCGCGGGGCGCGGCTCGTGGTGCAGGGGCCGGGGCCGGGGCGCGCGCAACCGCGCGTGACGCTGAAGCTGCGCCTGCCCTTCACCTATCGCCCTGCCAACGAGGCGCGCGACCTGGGCGTGCTGGTGGCCGGCCTGCGGGTCGGACCGGTGGCACAGGATGCCGCGGCGCGGCTGGCGCGCCCGCAGGATGGGCCGGTGGCGCGGGTGCTCTCGGCGGCGGCGGCGGGCGGCGGCTGGCCCGTGGCGCCGGCGGTGAGCGGCGATGTCGTGGCCGATGCCGCGACCCCTTGCGTGGTCGCGCTGCGCTTCGCCGCGGCGCAGGTGCCCGCCATCCGCGGGCTTGCCTTCTACGTGAATGCCGTGCCGGTGCCGCTCGTGGTCAGCGCCGAGGGCAAGGGATGGCTCGCGACCGCGACGCTGCCGCCGGCGCTGCTGCGCCAGGGAACGCCCTTGGCCTGGGACCTGGTCGGCGGCGCGGCGGATGGGCCGGTGCCGGTGCTGGTGGCGGCCGGTGCGGCGCCGATGGCCGGGACCGCCGCGGGCGTGGCGCTGTCGGCGGCGCTTCCGCCGGAGCCCGTGACCGCAGCCGAGCCGGCCGCCGCGCCGCCCGGCGAACGTCGGATCCGCTGGGACCTGTGCGCGGGCATCGGGGCGGAGGAAGGCCCTTTCGAGGAACTCGGCATTCCGGCCGGGGTGCGCTGGATCGTCGCGCGCAGCGCGCGGCTGGTGGTGGAATCCCCGCAGGACGGCCCGGCCCGGCTCGTGCTGCGCTATCGCAGCCTGCTGCCCAGCCAGGAGATCGGCGCCGCGCTGAACGGCGATGCGCCGGTGGCGCTGGCGGCGGCCGGATCGGGCCTGCGCGAGGCGCACGTGCTGGCGATCGACCTCGTGCTGCGGGCCGGGCTGAACGAACTCCGGCTCGACTTCAGCGGCGCGGTGCGCGAACCCGGCACCGGGCGCGAACTGGTGATGCTGGTCGAGGATGCCGCGCTGGACTGACGCGTCAGCGCATCGCGGCCTTCAGCACGCCCGTCACTTCCTCCAGGATCAGCGGGTCGTCGATGGTGGGCGGCACGATGTAGTCGTCGCCATCGGCGATCTTGCGCAGCGTGGCGCGCAGGATTTTCCCGGAACGCGTCTTGGGCAGGCGCGCCACCACGCGCGCCTCCTTGAAGGCGGCGACGGGGCCGATGCGGTCGCGCACCATGGCGACCAGGTCCGTGGCGATGTCGGCATCGGCGCGGCTGACGCCGGATTTCAGCACGACAAGCCCGAGCGGCACCTGGCCCTTCAGCGTGTCGCGCACGCCGACCACGGCGCATTCCGCGACGTCGGGGTGGGCGGCGAGCACTTCCTCCATCGCGCCGGTCGACAGCCGGTGGCCGGCGACGTTGATGATGTCGTCGGTGCGGCTCATCACCGAGACATAGCCCTCGGCGTCGATCATCCCGGCATCCGCGGTGCTGTAATAGCCGGGATGCGCCGCGAGATAGGCCTCGCGGAACCGGTCGTCCGCGTTGAACAGCGTGGGCAGCGCGGAGGGCGGCAGCGGCAGCCGGATCGCGAGGCTGCCGATCTGCCCGCGCGGCACTTCCTGGTTCGCTTCGTCGAGCACCACCACGTCGTAGCCCGGCGCGGGCTTGCCGCCGGAGCCGGGCCTGGTCGGGAACAGGCCGAGGCCACGGAAATTGCCGGTGATGGTCCAGCCGGTCTCGGTCTGCCACCAATGGTCCACCACCGGCTTGCCGAGCAGGCGTTGCGACCAGGTGATGGTGTCGGGGTCGCAGCGCTCGCCCGCCAGGTACAGCGCCTCCAGCTTCGACAGGTCGTGGCGCATCAGCAACGCGCCCTCGGGGTCTTCCTTCTTGATGGCGCGGATCGCGGTGGGGGCGGTGAACAGCACCTTCACGCCGTGCTGCGCGCAGACCCGCCAGAAGGTGCCGGCATCGGGCGTGCCGACCGGCTTGCCCTCGAACAGCACGGTGGTGCAGCCGGCCAGCAGCGGCGCGTAGACGATGTAGGAATGGCCCACCACCCAGCCGACATCCGACGCGGCCCAGTACACGTCGCCCGGCCCGACGCCATAGACCATGGACATGGAGGTGTGCAGCGCCACCGCGTGCCCGCCATTGTCGCGCAGGATGCCCTTGGGCGCGCCCGTCGTGCCCGAGGTATAGAGGATATAGAGCGGATCGGTCGCCGCCACGCTGACGCAGGCATGCGGCGCGGCGGCGGCCTCGGCGTCCAGCAGGTCCTCGTCGCGGCCGGGGATCAGGTCGCAGGGCGATTGCGGGCGCTGCAGGATCAGCACCGATGACGGCTTGTGTGGTGACAGCGCGATCGCGGCATCGATCAGCGGCTTGTATTTCACGATGCGCCCGGGTTCGAGCCCGCAGGAGGCCGTGACGATGGCGCGCGGCTTCGCATCGGCGATGCGCGCCGCGAGCTCGGCCGCCGCGAAGCCGCCGAACACCACCGAATGCACGGCGCCGAGCCGCGCGCAGGCGAGCATCGCGATCGCCGCTTCGGGCACCATCGGCATGTAGATGACGACGCGGTCGCCGGTGCCCACGCCGCGCGCGGCGAGCGCCCCGGCCAGGCGCGCGACGCGGTCGAGCAGTCGCGCATAGGTGATGGTGACGACCTGCCCGGTCATCGGGCTGTCCCAGATGATCGCGGCCTGGTCGCCGCGTCCGGCGGCGACGTGGCGGTCCACCGCGTTGAAGCAGGTGTTCAGCCGCCCGTCGGGGAACCAGCGGCCATAGACGCCGAGCGCGGGATCGAAGGCGCGCGACGGCGGCGTGTCCCAGGCGATGCCCGTCGCGGCGGCCAGCCACCAGCCGGCCGGGTCCTGCTGCCAGCGCGCATAGGTCGCGTCGTAGCCCGTCGTCATGCGCGGTTCCCCCCTCGGTTGCCGCAAGCCTGGACCGCCCCGGCGGCGGCAGGCAAGGCCCGCGCGCCTGTTGCGCCAGATCAAGCTTCGCCATGCGCGGCGCGTCTATGGGTGCCACGCGGCTGCGACCGGGACAGGCGCCAGGCAACAGGAAGGCCAGGCCATGAGTGACGACGCGCATCTGCGGGTGCTGAACAGCCCGCAATTCCAGGAGCTGGTCCGGCGACGCGCCGGCTTCGCCTGGACCCTCTCGGTCATCATGCTGGTGATCTATTTCGGCTTCATCGCGCTGGTCGCCTTCGCCAAGCCGCTGCTGGCGATGAAGGTGGGCGGCGGCGTGACCTCGCTCGGCATCGTGCTGGGGCTGGTGGTGATCGTCTCGGCCTTCCTGCTGACCGGCATCTATGTGCGGCGCGCCAATGGCGAGTTCGACGCGATGACCGCGCGCCTCAAGGCGGAGTTGGAGTCATGAGGCGCCTGCTGTGGATCGCCGCGGCGCTGGCCGCGACCGCAACCGCCGCGCATGCCGCCGGCGCGCTGGAGGGCGAGGTCGATCGCCAGGCGCTGAACTGGGCGGCGATCGTGATGTTCTTCCTGTTCGTGCTTGGCACGCTGGGCATCACCTGGCGGGCGGCGATGCAGACGCGTTCGGCGGCGGATTTCTATGCCGCGGGCGGCGGCATCACCGGCTTCCAGAACGGGTTGGCGATCGCCGGGGACTACATGTCGGCAGCGTCGTTCCTGGGCATCTCGGGCCTCGTCTTCGCGTCGGGCTTCGACGGGCTGATCTATTCGATCGGCTTCCTGGTGGGCTGGCCGGTGATCCTGTTCCTGATCGCGGAGCGGCTGCGCAACCTGGGCAAGTTCACCTTCGCCGATGTCGCGTCGTTCCGGCTGGAGCCGACATCCATCCGCATCCTGTCGGCGACCGGCACGCTGGTGGTGGTGGCCTTCTACCTGATCGCGCAGATGGTTGGCGCGGGGAAGCTGATCCAGCTGCTGTTCGGGCTGGAATACCTGTACGCCGTGGTGATCGTGGGCATCCTGATGATCGTCTATGTCGCCTTCGGCGGCATGAAGGCGACGACCTGGGTGCAGATCATCAAGGCCTGCCTGCTGCTGGCCGGCGCGTCCTTCATGGCCTTCATGGTGCTGTGGCGCTACGGCTTCAGCCCCGAGG
Organism: Roseomonas sp. CECT 9278; assembly: GCF_918698155.1. Classification (GTDB taxonomy): domain Bacteria; phylum Pseudomonadota; class Alphaproteobacteria; order Acetobacterales; family Acetobacteraceae; genus Neoroseomonas. The sequence continues at coordinate 29,804 of NZ_CAKKLX010000018.1, read as the reverse complement.
CGATGTTCGCGGATGCCGTGCGCGTGCATCCGCGCCACGATGCCATCATGGCGCCGGGCGCGCTGGTGTCGGACCCGGTCTCGGCGATCTCGCTCGGCCTCGCGCTGATGTTCGGCACGGCGGGTCTGCCGCATATCCTGATGCGGTTCTTCACCGTCAGCGACGCGCAGGCGGCGCGCAAGTCGGTCTTCTACGCGACCGGCTTCATCGCGTATTTCTACATCCTGACCTTCATCATCGGCTTCGGCGCCATCACCTTCCTGATGACCGATGACAGCTTCTACACGGCGGGCGCGGGGGGCGTGATCAACCGCATCACCGGGCTGCTGGGCGGGACCAACATGGCGGCGGTGCACCTGTCCGCCGCGGTGGGCGGGTCGCTGTTCCTCGGCTTCATCTCGGCGGTGGCGTTTGCGACCATCCTCGCGGTGGTGGCGGGGCTCACGCTGGCGGGCGCCTCCGCGGTCAGCCACGACCTCTATGCCGAGGTGATCGCGCGCGGCCGCGCCGATGAACAGAAGGAGGTGCGGATCTCGAAGATCTCGGCGGTGGTGATCGGCATCGTCGCGATCGTGCTGGGCTATGTGTTCGAGAACCAGAACGTCGCCTTCATGGTGGGCCTGGCCTTCGCCGTCGCGGCATCGTGCAACTTCCCGGTGCTGCTGATGTCGGTGTTCTGGCGCGGCACCACCACGCGCGGGTCGCTGATCGGCGGCTTCCTGGGCCTGGCCAGCGCGGTGGTGATGGTGGTGCTGTCGAAGGCGGTCTGGGTGCAGACGCTGGGCCATGCGGAGGCGGTCTTCCCCTACGACAACCCGGCGCTGTTCTCGATGACCATTGCCTTCGTGGGGATCTGGCTGTTCTCGAAGCTGGACAACAGCGCCCAGTCGAAGGCCGAGAAGGCCGGGTTCGACGCGCAATACGTGCGCTCCGAGACCGGCATCGGCGCGTCCTCGGCGCATATGCACTGAGGCGCGCGGCGCGGCCCCCGCAAGGGCCGCGCCGGCACAGCCATGGCGACCGGCTTCGACACGCAGAACCCGCCCTTCGACCGGCTGACCCAGCCGGAGGCCGAGGAACTGCGCGCCGCCGCCGACATCGGCTACTTCGCCCCGGGCGAGACCATCATCGCCCGCGGCGCGGCTGCCGATGTGCTGCACGTGGTCCTCAAGGGCGCGGTCGAGGCGCGCGAGGGGGAGGCGCTGCAAGGCGTGCTCGGCCCGCGCGACAGCTTCGACAGCCGCGCCCTGGTGCATGGCGCGGCGGGCGAGGATTTCCGCGCCGCCGAGGAGACGCTGTGCATCCTGCTGCCGGGTGCGCTGGTGCGCCGGCTGATCGCGCGCAACGCGGCCTTCGCGGCGTTCTTCTACGCCGATGTCTCGCGCAAGCTGGAGGCCTTCGCCGAGGCGCGGCGGCCCGAAGGCGGCATGGAATCCGTGCTGCGCGCGCGCGTGCGCGATGCCATGCGCCACCGCGCCGAATTCATCGACGCCGGCGCCAGCATCGAGCAGGCCGGCGCGCTGATGGCCGCGGCGGATGTGAATGCGCTGTTCGTGCGCGACGGTGCCCGGATCGGCGTCGTCACCGGCATGAACCTGGCGAAGGCGGCTGTGCTGAAGGCGCTGCCTCTGTCCACGCCGGTCGGCGCGCTGGCCAATTTCGGGATCGTCGCGGTCGCCGCCGACGACCTGCTGCTGGATGCGCTGCTGGCCATGACGCGCCACAACAAGCGGCGCCTTGCGGTGCGCGATGGCGATGGCTTCGTGGGCTTCCTCGAGGATATCGACCTGCTCGGCCGCTTCGCCGGCAATTCGCAGCTGATCCCCCGCCGCATCGATGCCGCGCGCGACGTGGCGGAACTGGCCGAGCCCGCGCGCGCCATCCAGGACCAGGTCGAACGCCTGCACCGCCAGGGCGTGAAGGTCGAGGTGATCGCCGAGATCACCTCCGACCTCAATCGCCGCCTGTTCGTGCGGCTGTTCGACCTGGTGGCGCCCGCCAGCATCCGCGCCGAGGGCTGCCTGATGCTGATGGGCAGCGAGGGCCGCGCCGAGCAGACCGTGCGCACCGACCAGGACAACGGCCTGCTGCTGGCCGCCGAGGTGCCGGACGCCGATATCGCGGCGTTCCGCGAGGCCTTCTCCGGCGCGCTCGATGCCTTCGGCTTCCCGCCCTGCCCGGGCAACGTGATGGTGCGCAACCCGCTGTGGTCGCAGACCGCCGCTGGCATGGAGCGCCAGCTGCGCCGCTGGGTCGATGCCCGCACGCCCGAGGCGGCGATGAACATCGCCATCTTCCTCGATGCCGTGGCGCTGACCGGGCGCACCGCCTTGCTGGACGACACCAAGGCCGCGCTGCTGCGCATGATGCGCGGGGAGGCTGCGCGGATGGCGCATTTCGCGCATCTGATCGACAGCTTCGCGACACCGTCGCTGGGCGTGCTCAGCACGCTGATGACCAGCGTGGGGGTGGGCGAGGACGCGATCGACATCAAGAAGGCCGGAATCTTCCCGATCGTGCACGGCATCCGCACCATGGCGCTGGATCGCGGGATCGCCGCCACGCCCACCGCCGCGCGCATCGCCGCGCTGGTCGGCGCCGGCGCGCTGCAGGAGGAACTCGGCCGCGACCTGCTGGGCGCGCTGCGCGTGTTCATGGCCTATCGCATCGCGACGCAGATCGAGGCGGTGCGCCGCGCCAGCGTGGAGGAGGAGGCGCTGGTCCGCCCCTCCCGCCTGACCGCCGCCGACCGCGACATATTGCGCGACAGCCTGCGCGTGGTGCGCGTGTTCCGCGAGGTCATCGCCACGCGCTACAAGACGAGCGTCTTCTAGCGATGATCGCGTGGCTCCGCCGTCGTCTCTGGCGCGCCGCGCTGGCCGATCCGGATTTCCTGTTCCTGCTGGACGATCCGCCCGAGGACGAGGCGGTGTCGCTCGATTGCGAGACAACCGGCCTCGACCCCTGGGTGGACGAGATTGTCGCCATCGCCGCCGTCCCGGTCATCGGCAACCGCATCGCTGCCAGCCGGCGCTTCGAAGCGGTGGTGAAGCCCGAACGCATGCCCGAGGCCGGGTCGATCAAGGTGCATGGGCTGCGCCGGCGCGACGTGGCCCGCGGCCGCCCGATGGCCGAGGTGCTGCCGGAATTGCTGCGCTTCATCGGCCCGCGCCCGCTGGTCGGCTACTACATCGACTTCGACGTGCGCATGATCGACCGCTATGCGCTGCACCAGATCGGCGCCCGGCTGCCGAACCGGCGCATCGAGGTCTCCTCGCTCTACTACGACCGCAAGTATGGCAAGGCGCCGCCGGGCACGACGGTGGATCTGCGCTTCGCGTCCATCCGGCGCGAACTGGGCATTCCCGACCTTGGCCAGCATGACGCCTTCGCGGATGCGCTGATGGCGGCGATGATGTGGGTGAAGCTGCGCGACCTGGCGGCGCGCGGGCAATGGCTGAAGCGCGACGGGCGGCGCGAGGCGACCGCCGCGCCGCTGGGTGCGTGACGTGGCGCCGCGCCGCATGGCAGGCTGCGTGGCATGAGCGGGATCCTCCGCCGCGCCGCCGCCGCCGTCGCGAAGGGGTTGAAGCCCTCGGCCCGCGACTTCGTGCGCGCGCGGGCGCATTTCCATGCCGCGCTGCCGGGCGGGCCGCTGGCCTCGTTGGCCTATGTCGTGATCGACCTGGAATCGACTGGATTGAAGCCGACCAACGGCGATGGCCTGCTGTCGATCGGCGCGGTGCGGCTGCGCAATGCCGAGCCGGTCGGCCGCTTCACCACGCTGGTCGATCCGGGGCGGCCGATCCCGCCGGCCGGCATCGCCTATCACGGCATCACGGACCAGGCGGTGCGCGGCGCACCGGGCCCCGCCGCGGCGATCGCCGCCTTCCTGGATTTCGCCGGGGATGCCGTGCTGGTGGCGCACAACGCCGCCTTCGACCGCACGCTGCTGTTCATGGAGGAACACCGCGGCGCGCCGGCGGTGCCGAACCCGATGCTGTGCAGCATGGTGGTGTCGCGCTGGCTCGACCCGCAGGAGCCGGACCATTCGCTCGATGGGCTGTGCGGGCGCGCGGGGATCGTCATCGAGGGCCGCCACCAGGCGCTGGGCGATGCCGAGGCAACCGCCGCGCTGTGGGCGCAGCTGGTCGCGCGTGCCGGCGCGCGCGGTGTCGCGGACCTGCCCGACCTGCTGCGCCGCACCCGGATGCTGCCGCAGATCGCGCAGTCGGCGGAGAATTTCTGACTACCAGAGCTGGCCGGTGAACGACCCGAACGACCCGCGCGCGAAGGACCGCACCGCCTTCAGCGCATCGCGCAAGGCCGTGCGGTCGGGCTTGGGCAGCGCGGCGGTGTCCACCAGGTTGCCGGGCTCGGCACCGGCGGCGTGGTCGGCCAGTTGCTGCCGCAGCACGGTGTCGAGCAGCAGGGCGAAGGCCTCGGTCAGCGCCGCGGCTTCGCGCGCGGCCAGCGTGCCGTGCTGCGCCAGCGCGGCCAGGCGATCCACCGTGCCGGTCGCGGCGATGCCGTCGCGCAGCGCCATCAGCCGCGCCGCCGCGACCAGCGGCATCAGCCCATGCAGCTTGAAGTCGGTGCGCGTGCCGGGGCCGGGTTCGTCGTCGGTGAAGCCGCCCCACAGCGTGAGCCCGACCGTCAGCCCCTGGTTCTGCGCGGCCATGGCTGCCAGCAGGGCAGGGCTGCCCGCCAGCAGGCGCGACAGGTGCGCCCGCAGGGCGGCGGCCGGCGCGGCGTCCCCGGCAATGGCGCGGAAGTCGAAGGCGATGTCGGAGAACAGCAGCGCCGCGCCGGCGCGCCGCATCGCCCAGTGGTCGAATTGCCGCTGCCATTGCGGCAGGGTTTTCCGCCACAGCGGGTTGCGCGCCATGATCCCGCCGGGACACAGCGGGAAGCCGGCGGCGTCGAGCCCGGCATTGAAGGCTTCCGCGACCGGGCGGAACCAGGCGTCGACCTGCCCGTGCCGGGCATCGGGGTAGTCGTCGAGGATGAAGCCGTTGTCCTGGTCGGGGCGCAGCAGGCTCTCGCCGCGCCCGGCGCTGCCCATGACCAGCAGCGTGAACGGGACCGGCGGCGTGCCGTGGTCGGCCAGCACGCGGCCGAGCACCCGGCGATGCAGGTCGATGTTGATGCCGCTGACCAGCCCCACCACGTCGCGCGCCGGCACGCCTTCGTCGCGCAGCGCGGAGGCCACCCCCGCCTGGGCGCGCTTCACCGCGGCGTGGTCGCCGGCCAGCGCATCGAGGTGAAGCAGCAGCCGGCCGGACACCGCGGCCAGGGTCTCGTCGCGGTGGAGGATGCCGATGCATCGCCCGTCCGCGCCGATCACCGGCAGGTGGCGCAGCCGGCCCGGCCGCAGCAGCGCGACCGCCCGCCACAACCCGTCATCCTGGGCGCAGGTGGCGACCGGCGCGGTCATGGCGGCGGCGAGCGGCGCGTCGGCCGGCAGGCGGAAGGCGACGCGGCGGGTGACGTCCTGCTCGGTCAGGATGCCGACCGGGCGGCCCGATCCGTCGATGGCGAGCGCGGCGGAGGCGCCGGACGTGGCCATGGCGGCAAGCACCGCCGCGAGCGGCGCATCGGGGGCGAAGGCGGGCGGTGCGGGCGCCATGGCGGCCGCGATGCCGCCGGTCAGCGCGGCCGCGGGCGACGGCATCGGTCCAGGAGGTGTTCGGCGCATGCCACCCGCGGGGTTTGCCTCGCGGGCAGTATGGACGGCCGGCACGTCGCCGGCCACTGGCGGGTCAGATCAGGATGTCGCGCTGCGCCAGCGCCGCGGCGTCGACGCCCAGCAGCACCACCAGGTCGTCGCCGCCGAGCGCGACCAGCGTTGCCCCGTCCCCCTGCAGGATGGCCAGGCCGCCGCTGTCCGCGAAGCCGAAGCCGCGCAGGTCCAGCCGATCCACGCCCGCCGCGAAGTCGAGCACGAGGTCGCCGCCGCTGCCGGGGCCGAAGACGAAGACATCCGCCCCCGTGCCGCCCGACAGGATGTCGTTGCCGGTGCCGCCGGTCAGCCGGTCGGCGCCATCGCCGCCGGCGAGCTGGTCGTCGCCGCCCTCGCCCAGCAGGTTGTCGGCGCCCGCGCCGCCGGAGACCAGGTCGCCATCCGCGCCGGCGCGCAGCACGTCGTTGCCCAGGCCGCCGCCCAGGATGTCGCCGCCGGCGCCGCCGGAGATGGTGTCGGCGCCGGCGCCGCCGGACAGCAGGTCGTGCCCGCCCGCGCCTGTGATGCGGTTGGCCGCGGCATCGCCGGCCAGCCGGTCGTCGAAGGTGCCGCCGGTGATGTCGGGGCGATCGGCGGTCGCGAGCAGGCGGCGCGGGCCGGTGACCGCCACCGTCTCGAACCAGGTGGAATTGGCGACATGGCCGGTCAGGAGCATGGCGGGGTCGAGCGCGATGGCGATGCCCGCCGGCGTGCCGGTCAGCAGGTCCTCGCCGCCGCCCTCGGCGAGCGCGTTCCACAGGTCGGCGTCCTGCGTGCGCAGGCTGCTCCAGGCGAAGCCGGCGGTGCCCTCGCTGAGATGGATGGTATTGCCGCCGACCGCATTGCCGCCGGCCTCGGCGCCGGCTGTCAGCGTGATCGCGATGGTGTCGCGCGTGGTCGCGGTCACCACGTTGTCGGTCACCAGGTTGTCGGTCGAGAAGCCTGGGGCGACGCCGGAATTGCCGATGAAGATCTCGGCCTTGGCGGCGAAGCCGAGCCGCGTGCCGGAGGGATCGACGGCATTGCCCTCGAGCAGGTTGCCGGCGACGACGTTGCCGCTGGCGCTGTAGAGCGTGATCCCGGGGCCGTCATTGCCGAAGACCCGGTTGCCGATGACCTGGTTGCCGGTGGCGAAGGTGTCGAGCTGGATGCCGTGGCCGTCGAAGCCATCGGCTTCGCGCTGATAGGCCACGGTGTTGTTGCTGATGACGATGTCGCGGCCGGTGCCGTCCTCGGCCGACATGGCGATGACGTGGATGCCCGAGGTGCCGGTCAGCCCGGCGATGCCGTTGTTGACCACCAGGTTGGCGTCCACCAGCACGTGGCTGCCATGCACCAGGATGCCGGATTCCCCCTGGCGATAGACCGTGTTGCCGGCGATCACCGCGGGCCGGTCCGCCTCGGCCAGGGCGCCGTTGATCCACACGCCCATGGTGTCGTTGTCGTGGATGGTATTGCCGATGACGGTCAGCGCCGCCATCGCATCGCCCTCGACGTAGATGCCGCCCAGGCCGTGGTGGATGGTGCTGTTGCTGATGGTGACGTGTTCCGCATCGCCCATCACCGCGATGCCGAAGGCCTGACCGCCGCGCAGGTCGACATTGTCGATCGCGACATGCGCCGCACCGTCGATCGCGACGCCGCCCTCGATGCGCGCCTGTCCCTCGCCGTAGCTGCCGATGAGGATCGGCGCCTGCGCACTGGCATCGACGGTGACCGCGAAGCCCTGCGCCGTGGTGCCGCCGCGCTGGAGGTAGACGGTGCCGGGTTCGAAGGTGACCTCGGCCCAGCTGGTGAAGGGCTGGTCCGCCGAGCCGTCGCCGCCAGGCGCCGCCGTGGGGTCGATGAACACCACCGCGTCGATCACGACATCGGCCGCCGCGGCCGCCGGGGCAGGGGGCGGGGCCGGGGCCGGGGCGGCGGTCGTGGCCGGGGCGGCGGCGAGCAGAGTCTCCCCGGATGCGGGCCGTGCCGTCTCATCGGTCAGGTACAGCGGCACGGGCGCGCTGTCGCCGGACAGCGTCGTGGTGGATCGGAGTGTCGACACGCTGGACCCCTGCTGCGATGGCTACCCGCGCGGGTTGTAGTGCGCCATGGGTTCTCGCGTCGTTAAGGAGAGTGATCGGCAAGCAGTTGCGCCGCGAGCCCCGGCGCATCGAAGCGGCGCTCCATCTCCTGTTCGGTCGCCACCATGTGGAAGCGCAGCGCGCCGCGGATCGAGGGTGCCTCGCCGACCCGCTGGTCGGGGTGGATCGGCAGCGTCGCGAAAAGCGGCGCCTGGGCGAGCAGCGGCACCGTGTTGATGGGGGCCGGCGCGGCCTGCTGGCGCGCGGCGAGCTGCCCGGGGAAGGCCCGCAGCGCCTGCGCGGCATCCGCGGCCTCGGCCGCCGGCGGCGCCTCGGTGGCCAGCGCGGCCGCGTGCAGCGCGACGATCCGCGCCGCGAGGTCGCCCGCGCCGCCCGGGGCATGGGGCCGCAGCCAGGCTTCGCCCAGCAGGAACACGTCGGCCAGCGCCGCCAGGTAGGTCTGCCAGCGGCAATGGCGCAGGGCGGCCTGGAAGTCGGGGTCGTCGAACAGCCGCTTCTCCTGCCGGCCGGACTTGACGCGGCAATAGTCGATCACGGTCTTCTGCGCGACGAAGACCGCCTGGCGCTGCAGGAAGCTGCCGAAATCGGCGGGATTCACGGACTTGCGCGGGCGCAGCAGGCTGAAGGGGAAAATGATCGCGCTCCGCCGGTGAAGGGAAAGGATGTTGCGCCGCGTCGGAAGCGCATGGTAGCGCCTTAGCAGGTGACGATGGCGTGAGATGTCGGCAAGAATGCCGGTCCAGCCGAGTCGCGGCGATGCCGTGAGGACGAAGGTCCGACGGCCATGGGGGGAGAGACGGATGCCTTTGGTCGAATCCGGCAATGAGCCGGTGAGTGCGCAGACCGCCGCGATCGATCCGGCGACGGCGCGGGCCTATTGGTCCAAGACATCAGGGCTGATGCTGCTGCTGCTGGCGGTGTGGTTCATCTTCGGGTTCGCGGTCCATTTCTTCGCGACGCAGCTGTTTGGCGTCCGCATCCTCGGCTTCCCGCTGTCCTACTACATGGCGGCGCAGGGCAGCCTGATCATCTTCGTGGTCGGCCTGTTCTGGTTCGCCCGCCGGCAGAACCAGATCGACGAAGAATTCGGCGTGCAGGAGGATTGATCCCATGAGCGCCTCCGCCAAGGAAAAGGATCCGTTCATCGCCCAGCTCGGCAAGATCTATGCCGGGTATACGGGCGGTTTCGCGGTCTTCGTCGTGCTGCTCGCCATCCTTGAACAGATGGGCGTGCCGGACCGGATCATCGGCTACCTGTTCGTCTTCCTGACCATCGGCGTCTACGCGTATATCGGCATCATCAGCCGCACGGCGGTGGTGGCCGAATACTACGTGGCCGGGCGGCGCGTGCCCGCGCTGTACAACGGCATGGCGACCGGGTCGGACTGGATGTCGGCCGCGTCCTTCATCGGCATGGCCGGGTCGCTCTATGCGCTTGGCTATGGCGGGCTGGCCTTCATCCTGGGCTGGACCGGCGGCTACATGCTGGTGGCGATCCTGCTGGCGCCGTACCTGCGAAAATTCGGCCAGTACACGGTGCCGGACTTCCTGGGCGCGCGGTACGGCGGCAACCTGGCGCGCTCGCTCGGCGTCGTGGTGCTGATCACCGCGTCCTTCGTGTACGTGGTGGCGCAGATCGTGGGCGTGGGCATCATCACCCAGCGCTTCCTCGATGTGTCCTTCGCCATGGCGGTGTTCCTCGGCCTGGCGGGCATCCTGGTGTGCTCGATGCTGGGCGGGATGCGCGCGGTCACCTGGACCCAGGTGGCGCAGTACATCATCCTGATCATCGCTTACCTGCTGCCGGCCATCCTGATGTCGGTGAAGGTGACCGGCGTGCCGGTGCCGCAGCTGATGTACGGCATCGCGCTCGAACGCATCGAGGGCTTCGAGGCCGCGTTCCGCGCGGCGGGGCAGACACCGCCACCCGGGGTCACGGGCTTCTACACCGCACCCTTCGTGGGGGCGAACGGCCAGTTCTCGATGGCCGCCATGGTGAACTTCTTCGCCCTGGTGTTCTGCCTGATGGTCGGCACCGCCGCGCTGCCGCATATCCTGATGCGCTACTTCACCACGCCGTCGGTGCGTGAGGCACGGCAGTCGGTGGCCTGGTCGCTGTTCTTCATCTTCCTGCTGTACTTCACGGCACCGGCCTATGCCGCCTTCGGCAAGCTCGAGATCTACCAGACGCTGATCGGCCAGCCGATCGCGGCCCTGCCCGACTGGGTGAAGAACTGGCAGATCATCAGCCCCTACGGCACGCCCTGGGTGAACATCGTCGACGTCAACCGCGACGGCATCCTGCAATGGGGCGAATTCCGCATCCATCCGGACGTGGTGGTGCTCGCCACGCCCGAGATCGCGGGGCTGCCCTATGTGATCGCGGGGCTGGTCGCGGCGGGCGGCCTGGCGGCGGCGCTGTCCACCGCGGACGGGTTGCTGCTGGCGCTGGCCAACGCGCTGTCGCACGACGTGTACTACAAGATGATCGACCCCAAGGCGCCCACGGCGCGGCGGCTGGTGATCTCCCGCGTGCTGCTGATCTTCGTGGCGCTCATCGCGGCCTGGACGGCGGGCAACATGGGCGCGGACATCCTGTTCCTGGTGGCCTGGGCCTTCTCCATCGCCGCGGCGGGGCTGTTCGCCGCGCTGGTGATGGGCGTGTGGTACAAGCGCACCACGAACATCGCGGCCTGCGCGGGCATGGCGGTGGGCTATGCCGCCACCTTCGGCTACCTGATCCACACCGAGTTCTACGGCTGGGACTTCGTGCAGCTGTTCGGCAACAAGGACGCCATCCTTGCCGCCGCGCGGCAGGTGGCGAACCTGCCCATGTCGCCGGAGATCAAGGCGCAGGCGGCGGCCATGGTGGCCAATGCGGCGTCGGTGCAGGACGGGGCGCTCGCCTGGTTCGGCAATATCTTCGGCACCGGGCTGCCGACCGACACGGTGGCGCTGCGCGGCCGCCTGGTCGGGCGGTTGTGGGCGATCAACAACATCTCCGGCGGCATCATCGGCGTGCCGCTGTCCTTCATCACCATCTGGGTGCTGTCGATGGTCACGCCGGCGCCGTCCAAGGCGATGCAGGACTTCATCGAGGACATCCGCGTGCCGCGCGGCGGCGTGCGCCTGGCCGACCAGAAGGCGGCGGTGGAATAAGTCAGCCGCGCCCCGTCGGGCGCGGACCACGGACGGGGCGGTCGCGGGAGACGCGGCCGCCCCTGCCTGCGGGCGGATGACAGCTTCGATCGCCCGCGCAGGACGACAAGGTTTCCCGCGGGGCGGTCCGGCAGATTCCGGTTTGCCCGGCCATCGCCAGCCAGCCGGCGGCGCCCGGCACCTGCCAGGCGCGCGTGCCGCCGGTATCATCTCGCACGGACGCCATGCAGCCGGATTTCGTCTTCGGGCACCTCGCCTTCTGGGTGGTGACCTACATCCTCGCGCTGACCGCCTGGGGCTGCCTGGGGCGCTTCATGATGCAGGCCTTCATGGCGCCCGACAGCACCAACTACATCTGGCGCGGCTTCGTGCTGCTGACCGGATGGGCGGTGTGGCTGGCGCGACGGATGGTGCCGTCCTACGTCACCGCGCCCTTCCTGCCGCTGGTCGCAGCCTTCTGGCTGTTCGCCGCGCGCACCGTCTTCGGCCTGGCGATGCTGGGCGCGGGCCTGGCACCCAGCATCACCCCGCCGGGGCCGACACCGTGACGCCGCAGAACCTGTTCGTCGTGACCGTGGCGATCTGCCTGCTGAACGGCCTGGTCAGCCCGATGCTGCCGGTGGTCTGGCACCTGCACCCGGTCTGGATGCCGGAAATGCTGCCCGCCACGCGGGAGATCGTGTTCTACGGCGCCTCGCTGATCGTCTCGACCGCGACGCTGCTGGCCGCCGCGGTGCCGGCCGCGATCGCCGAGCGGATCGGCCTGTCGCTGCCCACCGCCATGGCGGTCTGGGCCGGCGCCGCGGCGCTGCTGCTGCTGGCCGGGCTGCGCTGAGCGCCGCGCTGCACGGCCTGGCCACGCGCGGGCCGGCAGGTTGAAGCAGATCCCGATCCGATGGGACTGACCTGATCGGGCAATGAGGCGCGCGCAGGCGGCCCGAGCAGCGCCCACAGGGCCGGTTCCGACACGCAGGCTGGGCGGCGACCGACGAAACCCTTGGCGGGCGCCGCCGCATCCGGCGCAGAATGGCGGGGTCAACCTCCGGGCGCGCGATGCACGAGATCCCGCTCTGCATAGACCTGTCGATCCGCCGGGCCTGCGGCTTCTTCTCGCTGGCGATCGCGACGGTGATGATCGCGCTGTCCTTCGACATGGCGCTGGCGCTGCGCAGCGGCGCCGCGATGACCGGCTTCCTGTGCTGCGGGCTGCTCGTGCTGGCGTGGCGGAGTTCGGTGCGCGACGTGCGGCGCACCGAATTCTGGTGCATCTTCGCCGCCCGCAATCCGGAGATCGTGGCGCAGGCCGATGCCGCGCGCCTGCAGGAGACAGCACGCCGCATCTGGCAGCGGCGGCTGATGTGGCATGCCGAGCGGATCGGGGCCGCGGCGCTGGCGCTGTGGGCCGGCGCGGGGATCGCCGCCTTCGTGCGCGCCTACGCGCAGGGCTGACCGGGCCGGCGCGAGGCAGCGCACGATCGGCGGGCGGCGTCGGTTCGCGTGACGCTGCGCGCGCCCACACCGCCTTGCCGCGAGCCTGGGCGCGCGGAAATACCGCTACGCAGGCGCAGGCGCCGGTGCCTCTGCCAGCCGCACGCGCGCGCGGCCGAAGCCCCTGAGGCGCGCCGTCCAGTCCTGCCCGCCCGACGGTAGGGCAGGCGGGGTCAGACCGGCCACCACCAGCAGCCCGCCGGCCGGCAGCCCGCCCAGGCCGCGCGCCGCGCCCGCGGCCGCCGCGAAGGCCGCCGCGAGGTCCACCGGCACCCCGCGCGGCCGCTTCGGTTCCACCGCGCAGGACGCCGTGATGGCGCCCGCCGGCAGCGCGCCCCGGCGCCCGATGACCACGTATCCAAGCCCGCCGAGATCGGCGGCCTCCTCCCCGACACCACCCGCGCCGTCGCGGAAGCGGCTGGTCGCGATGTCGAGGGCGGCGTGCACACCGGCGAGCACCGGCGGCGTTGCGGCCGCGGGGTCCAGCGCCTCGCCCAGCACGCCGACCGCGGCGGCGCTGATGCGCGCGTGGCGCAGCGCCGCGACGGGCAGGCTGGCATCGTCGCGCAGCAGCCGGGAGTCCAGCATCGGGCCGATGCGCGCGCCGCCATCGGGCTGGAGCACCAGCCGCAGGCCGCAGGGGGCGGCGCCCAGCATGTCCAGCGCCAGCTCGGCGATCGCCTCCCCGGTGTCGGCATCGGCGGGGCCGAGGCCGGGCGGGATCGGCGTGATCGGCAGGCCGGTCTCGAAGGCCTCGACGATCGCGGCCGCGAGCGCCGCGCGCGCGTGCTGGTCCATGCTCAGTTCAACGAGGGCAGTTGCGGTTCCTCGTCGACCTGGAAGCCGCCGGAGGGGGCCTGCAGCACATCCGCGCCCGATCCGCCGGTCTGCGGCACATCGTACAGGTAGGACGGCAGCCAGGTGACGATCCCGGGGAAGACGTACACGCAGGCCATGGTGAAGACGACGATGTAGATGAAGGGCATGCAGCCGCGGAAGATGTCCTCCAGCCGGACATGCTTGGGCGCCACGCCCTTCAGGTAGAAGGCTGCCATCGCCACCGGCGGCGACAGGAAGCTGGTCTGCAGGTTCAACGCCACCATCACCCCGAAGAACAGCGGGTTCACGCCGAAATCATCCAGCAGCGGCAGGAAGATCGGCACGAAGATGACGATGATCTCGGTCCATTCCAGCGGCCAGCCGAGCACGAAGATCAGCCCCTGCGCCAACAGCATGAACGTCAGCGTGTTGAGCGGCAGCGACTTGAAGAACTGCTCGACCAGGTCCTGCCCGCCGAGGTAGCCGAACACCGAGGAGAAGATCGCCGAGCCCACGAACAACCAGCACACCATCGCCGAGGTGCGGGCGGTCAGATACACGCTCTCCTTCAGCTTCGCCCAGGTGAAGGACCGGTAGATGATGGCGAGCAGGATGGAGCCGAGCGAGCCCATCGCCGCCGCCTCGGAAGGTGTCGCGAGGCCCATCATGATCGCCCCCAGCACCATGCCGATCAGCGCCGCCAGCGGGATGAAGGAGGTCGCCAGCGACAGCAGGATGCGGCTGAACGGGACGTTGACTTCCTCCGGCGGCAGGCGCGGTGCGACCGAGGGCTTCACGATGGCGATGCCGATCGCATAGAGGATGTACAGCGACGCCAGCATCACGCCCGGGATGAACGCCGCGGCGTACAGCTGCACCACGCTCACCCCCGCCGTCGCGCCGAACAGGATCAGCATGATGGAGGGCGGGATCAGGATGCCCAGGCACCCGCCCGCCGCCACCACGCCCGATGCCAGCTTCACGTCGTAGCCCGCGCGCAGCATGGCGGGAAAGGCCAGCAGGCCCATCAGCGTGACCACGGCGCCGACGATGCCGGTGGCGGTGGCGAACAGCGCGCAGGTGGCAAGTGTCGCGACGGCCAGCGAGCCGGGGATATTGCCCGACGCCATCTGCAGGGATCGGAACAGCCGGTCCAGGATATTGGCGCGTTCGATGATGTAGCCCATCAGCACGAACAGCGGCACGCTGATCAGCACGTCGTTCGCCATGACCGAGTAGGTGCGCTGCACCAGCAGGTCGAAGATGCGTTCCTGCATGCCGAGGTAGCCGAAGAACAGGCCCATCGCCATCAGCGTGAAGGCGATGGGGAAGCCCAGCATGATGAAGAACAGGAACAGAAAGAGCTGCAGCAGCCCCAGCGCGCCGTCGGTCATCGGTTTCCTGCCCTCATGCGCCGGGCGCGGCCTGCGGCCGCTTGGCTTTCGCGCCCTGCGCCGCCGCGCGGGGTGCCGATGGTGGTGCGGGCGCGGTCGCGCCTTCCGCCCGCGGAGGCGCGCTGCGGGCTGGCCTGGCTGGCATGCGGCATCATCAGCGTCCGCTCGCCTCGTCGCCGGCGCGTTCGCCGGGGATGTGGCCGGTCGTGGCCATCTCGCGCGCCAGTTCCTCGGGGTCGCGCTCGGCCGCGGCGGCGAGGATCTGGTTCTCCAGCTCCTCGACATCCGACAGGCGCTCGGGCCATTCGCCGGTGCGGATGCAGCGGATGCAGCGGATCACCTCCGCCACACCCTGGAGCAGCAGCAGCACGCCGGTGACCGGGATCAGGAACTTGAAGGGCCAGATCACCGGCCCCGCCGGGCTGAAGGCGCTGTGTTCGTTCTGCCGGAACGAGATGTAGGCGAAATCCCAGCCCGAGATCATGAAGGCGAAGATCGCCGGGAAGAAGAACAGCACGTACAGCAGCAGGTCGAGCCGCGCCTGGTTCGCCGGTCGGAAGCCGCGGTACAGGAAGTCGCCGCGCACATGCCCGTTGCGCGACAGCGCATAGGCGCCCGCCATCATGAACAGCGTGCCGTACAGCATGTAGGAGACGTCGTAGGCCCAGGAGGTCGGCGCGCGGAACACGTAGCGCATGGTCACTTCATAGACGACCACGCCGGTCAGCAGGATGATGCACCAGGCGAAGGCCTTGCCCACGAAGGCACTGAGCCGGTCGATCCCGAGCAGGAGTGACTGCACGCCCATTGCCTGGGCCTCCCCAATTTCGTGCGAACGCCCGCCCCGTTCGTCGCGGGGCGGGCGTCGCGTCGCCGGTGCCGCGGGTCTAGCTGCGCGCGAAGAAGTGGTTGTAGGCCAGCGCCGGGGACGCCTGGTAGCGCAGGTAGAAGGCGGAGACGCGGCGGCACCAGTCGCGCTGGCTGTCGGTCACCTTCTTGAAGAAGGCGTCCGATTCCAGGTTGCGGATCACGCCGTCCCAGGCGCGCAGCTGGGCATCGAGCACCGGGCGCGGCGTGACCTGCACGTTGACGCCCTGGGTCGCGGCCATCGCCTGCAGGTCGTTGGGGTAGCGCAGCTGCTGCTTCCACGACATGTCGGCCGAGGCGGCTTCCGCCGAATGGCGGATGATCGCCTTCAGCTCGGCCGGCAGGGCGTCGTACTTGCCCTTGTTGAACAGCACCTCGAAGGTCTCGGTGTTCTGGTGGTAGGACTGGATCATGTAGTTCTTGGCCACGTCCGGGAAGCCGAGCACGCGGTCCGAGGACGGGTTGTTGAACTCGGCGCCGTCGATCACGCCGCGTTCCAGCGCGGGCACGATCTCGCCGCCCGGCAGCGCCGTGACGGCGGCGCCCATGGCGCTGAACAGGTCGGTCGCGAGGCCGACGGTGCGGTACTTCAGGCCGCGCATCTGGTCCGCATTGGTGATCGGGTTCTTGAACCAGCCCAGCGGCTGCGTCGGCATCGGGCCGGTCTGGAAGCCCACCACGTTGACGCGCAGGATCTGGCCGATGAGTTCGTTGTACAGCGCCTCGCCGCCGCCGTAGTAGAACCACGCGAGATACGAATTGGCATCGTAGAACCAGGCCGGCGGCGTGCCGAACAGGCTGAACGCCTTGTTCTTGCCGAACCAATAGGCCGAGACGCCATGCCCGCCATCGAGCGTGCCGGCGGAGACCGCGTCGATCAGCTGGAACGCGCCGACCACCGCACCCGCGGCCAGCAGTTCCATCCGCAGCCGCCCACCCGCCATGGCGTTGACGCGCGTGACGAAGTCGCCGGCGAATTCATGGAAGATGTCGCGCTGCGGCCAGGTGGACTGGAAGCGCCAGGTCACGGTCTGCGCGCGGCTGACATTGGGCGTGGCGAGGACCGCCGCGCCAACGCCGCCCACAGCGGCGGCCTTGAGGAATCCACGGCGCGCCGGAACCGGCGCCTTGTCGTCGCTCATGCGAGCCTCCCGAAGTACCGGCGTCATTCTTCAGCGGACCCGGCGTGTTGCACCACCATTGCGGATATCCGACAGCGCTGGGCGGCGCAATGGCGATCGCGCGCCGGCCGCGCGATGGCCCGTATGCAGCGCGCCGATGGGCGGTTACTTCGTCACGAAGGCCTTCTCGACCACATAGGTGCCGGGGGCGTTGTTCGAGCCTTCCGCGAAGCCCCGCGATTCCAGCAGCGCCTTGCAGTCGCGGTTCATCGCCTCCGACCCGCAGAGCATCACGCGGTCATGCGCGGGGTCGAACGCCGGCACGCCCAGATCCGCGAAGATGCGCCCGGTCTCGATCAGCGTGGTGATGCGGCCCTGGGTGCGGAAGGGCTCGCGCGTGACGGAGGGGTAGTAGGCCAGCTTGCCCGCGACGATCTCGCCCAGGAATTCATGCGCGGGCAGGTCGTGTTCGAACAGCGCGCGATGCGCGAGTTCGCGTTCCTCGCGCACGGTATGCGCGACCACGACCTTGTCGAAGCGGTCATAGACATCGGGTTCGCGCGCCAGCGACAGGAAGGGTGCGAGGCCCGTGCCGGTCGCCAGCAGCCACAGCGTTCGGCCGGGCAGCAGGTTGTCGGTCACCAGCGTGCCGGTCGGCTTGCGCCCAACCAGCACCGTATCGCCCACCGCGACATGCTGCAGCCGCGACGTGAGCGGCCCGTCCTGCACCTTGATCGACAGGAATTCGAGCTCCTCGTCCCAGGTCGGGGACGCCATGGAATAGGCCCGCACCAGCGGCTTGCCGTTCGCCATCAGCCCGATCATGGCGAATTCGCCGGCGCGGAAGCGGAAGCCGGTGTCGCGCGTGCAGCGGAAGGAGAACAGGCGTTCGGTCCAGTGGTGCACCCAGGTCACGCGCTCCCCGAAATAGGCGGCGGGGATGGCAGGGGCGGCGGGCAGGATGGCGTCGTTCATGGCGGCAGGGTTTTGGTCCGTCATCCGGTGCGGTGCAACACGAAAGCGCGGGGCGGCTTGCGCGTGCCACGGCCCCGCGCTTCCCTGCCGGCATGACAGACCTGCCCGAGGGCGTGCCCTTCGACCCCGCCACCGACCCGCCCGTCGGCCCGCTCGTGGATCCCACCCCGCGGCCGCTGCCGGCGCGCGTGCCCCATCGCGGTGCCTCGGTGGACCTGGAACCGCTGCATGTGCGCCATGCGCCGGAGTTGTTCCGCGCCGCGCAGTCCCAGGCGGCCGAGGCCTCCTGGGCCTACCTGGGCGCCGGGCCCTTCGCGACCGAGGCCGCCATGCGCGCCCATGTCGCTGGCTTCGCCGCGATGCACGACCCGATGGCCTGGGCGATCCGCCCGCATGCCACCGGCACCGCGGATGGCTGGCTGACGCTGATGGAGATCCACCCCGCCCACGCGCATATCGAGATCGGCAACATCTGGTTCTCGCCGCGCATGCAGCGCACCCGCGCGGCGACGGAATCGATGTTCCTGCTGCTGCGCCATGCCATGGACGAACTCGGCTACCGGCGCATGACGTGGAAGTGCAATGCGCTGAACATGCCATCGCGCCGTGCGGCGGACCGGCTGGGCTTCACCTATGAAGGCACGCTGCGCGACCTTCTGGTGATGAAGGGGCGGGTGCGCAGCACGGCCTGGTTCTCGATCCTGGCGGAGGAATGGCCGGCGCGGCGCGATGCCATGCTGGCCTGGCTGGATGGCGCGAACTGGGATGCGGCGGGACGGCCGAAGCGCAGCCTGGCCGACTTCCGGCGTTAGCAGGCCGCGGAGAAGGCGGACGGGCCGGCTGGCCGGCGCCGTCCGGCACACGCTTCGTCCGGCGGCCTGCGACGATGAACCAGGGCGTGGCCATGCCTGGCCCCTTCCTGCGCGAAGCTTCGCCCGGCCATCCGCCGCCGCCCGGTCGTCGGCAGCCTGCAGGCCGCGGGCGCGAGTTCCCCTGACTGCAACCGGCCCGTCACGCCGCTGCAATCCACGCGCGCTAGGTCCGCCCCCCGATGACCAACCACGGGGGTTCCATGCGCCGACTTCTCCTTGCCACCGCCCTGATCGCCGCCGGCCCGGCGCTGGCCGACCAGCGGCTTGAGGCGACGCTCGCCGGCCACGCCATCCTGCCGGCGGCGACCTTCATCGCCCCGCCCGAGGGCGCGCCGCCTGGCTTCGCCGTCTCCGGCCGCTTCACCGGCGCGGGCAATGCGCGCAACGACCAGGTCGGCAGCACGCCAGGCGACACGGGTGCGATGCATGGCCGCCGCCCGACCGGCCTGTCGCTGCCCTTCCGCGGGCAGCCGGTGCAGGGCTTCTCGGGCATCGCGCCGGTGCGCGGGGAGGCCGGCGCCTATTGGGTGCTGACCGACAACGGCTTCGGCAACCGCCGCAACAGCCACGATGCGCTGCTGATGTTCCACAAGGTGCGGCCGGACTTCGCGACCGGCCAGGTGGCGGTGCTGCAGACCATCTTCCTGTCCGACCCCAACCGCGTGGTGCCCTTCCACATCACCACCGACCCCTCGCCGACGCGCCTCCTGACCGGCCAGGATTTCGACCTGGAATCGATCCAGCCGATGGCCGACGGCACCTTCTGGATCGGCGAGGAATTCGGCCCCTACCTGATCCATGTCGATGCCCAGGGCCGCGTGCTGCGGGTGGTCGAGACGATGCTGGACGGCCAGCCGCTGCGCTCGCCCGATCATCCGGCGCAGGCGGTGCCGGCCAGCCCGACCCAGGGCGTGCCGTATCGCGTGCGGCGGTCCGGCGGGTATGAGGGCATGGCCCAGTCGCCCGACGGGTCGCGCCTGTATGCGCTGCTGGAACAGCCGCTGTTCGCGCCTGGGTCCGACCAGCCCGAGGGTCCGTTCCTGCGCATCCTGGAACTCGACACCGCGCGCGCCGCCTGGACTGGTCGCACCATGCGCTACCGCCTGGAAGCCGGTGCCACCGCGATCGGCGACTTCAACATGATCGACGACCGCCGCGCCCTGGTGATCGAGCGCGACAATGGCGAGGGCGACCCCGGCCTGGCCTGCGCCCAGGGCACGCAGAGCACCGCCGAGCGCCCCTGCTTCCCGCTGCCCGCGCGCTTCAAGCGGATCTACCTGGTCGACCTCGGCGCGGTGGATGCGGAAGGCTATGTCCGCAAGATCGCGCATATCGACCTGATGGCGATCCGCGATCCGGCCGGCGTCGCGCGGCTGCGCGGCGACCTGCCGGCGAATGCGCCGCGCGATCGCTTCACCTTCCCCTTCTTCACCATCGAGAACGTGGCGATGGTCGATGCCGACCACATCATCGTCGGCAACGACAACAACCTGCCCTTCAGCGCCGGGCGGCATTTGACGCGCGCCGACGACAACGAACTGATCCTGCTGCGCGTGCCGGAACTGCTGCGCGCGCGCTGAACGCCCGGGGCACGCGCCGCGGATCGCCTGGTCCGCGGCGCGTGAACCCGCGCCCCCCACGAGGCAGCCGGGGCGCCGCGCAGGATGCGCGGCAAACCCGCAGGACGCCCTGCTGCGGACGGGTGCGCGGCGGCGCGCTAGGATGGCGCGGACGCACCGCCGCGCCACCGCCCAGGAGGAAACCACCATGTCCCAGCCGAATGCCCCGGCCAGCCTGCTCGACGCTGCCGCGGCGACCGACCGCCTGATGCGCTACCTCGCCATCGAGGGCGTCACCGGCCACGAGAAGGCGATCGGCGAGGCCATCGTGGAGGACCTCAAGGCGATCGGCGTGCCGGCCTCCGCCATCCGCTTCGACACCGCGAACCAGCGCATCCCGCTGCCGACCGAGACCGGCAACCTGATCGTCGACCTGCCCGGCACCAGGCCCGGCAAGCGCCTGCTGTTCTCGACGCACCTCGATACCGTGCCGCTGTGCGCCGGTGCCAAGCCGCGGCGCGAGGGCGACCGCATCGTCTCCGACGGCACCACGGCTTTGGGCGGGGACAACCGCACCGGCTGCGCGCTGCTGGTCACCCTGGCCGAGACACTGCTGCGCCACGACCTGCCGCACCCGCCGATCACGCTGCTGTTCACGGTGCGCGAGGAAAGCGGCCTGCATGGCGCGCGCGAACTGGTCGCCGCCGACCTGCTTGGCGCGGAACTCGGCTTCAATGTCGATGGGCGGCTGGCGAACGAGCTCATCATCGGCGCGGTCGGCCAGGAGAATTGGCGCGCCGAGATCAAGGGCCGCGCCTCCCATGCCGGCGTGGCGCCGGAGAAGGGCATCTCCGCCACGCTGGTCGGGTCCATCGCGATGGCCGAGGCGCACAAGGCCGGCTGGTTCGGCAAGGTGGTCAAGAATGACGGCCATGGCACCAGCAATGTCGGCATCTTCGGCGGCAAGCCCGGCCAGCCGGCGGGCGACGCCACCAACGTGGTGACCGACCTGGCCGTGTTGGTGGGCGAGGCGCGCAGCCCCGAGGCCGCCTTCGCCGCCGCCATCACCGAGGGCTTCCGCACCGCCTTCGAGACTGCGCAACAGGCGGTGAAGGCGTCGGATGGCGCGATGGCCGAGGTGACCTTCACGCACACGCCGTCCTACCCGCCCTTCCGCCTGGCGGAGGACGGGCCGGTCGTGTCGCACGCCAAGCGCGCCGTCGAATCGCTCGGCATGGAACCGGTGCTGGTGTTCTCGAATGGCGGGCTGGATGCCAACTGGATCGCCGGCAAGCACGGCGTGCCGTCGGTCACGATCGGTGCCGGGCAGTACGAGATCCATACGATCAAGGAATATGTCGACCTGCCGGAATACGAGCGCGGCTGCCGCCTGGCGGTGGCGCTGGCGACGCTGTGACATGGCGCGGCGGCATGGCATGTTGTCAGGCCGCCGCGGCTGCGCCAGTTTCGCGCAGCGCCCCGGGCAGCCCCTGTTCGCTGCCCATGGCGCGATGATGCGCGGCGCGGGCGTCCGGTCCGGATGCCGCATCCGGCCAGCGGAGGGACGTGCATGACCGAGGATCGGGTGGGCGCCTTCGTGCCGGGACCGCGGACCACGCGCGCCGGTGCGCCCGATGGCCCGCTCGCCGGACTGACCTTCGCGGTGAAGGACCTGTACGACACCGCCGGCGACATCACCGGCTATGGCAATCCGGATTGGGCGCGCACCCATGCGCCGGCCACGCAGGATGCCGCGGTCGTGATGGCGCTGCTCGATGCCGGGGCGCGGCTGGTCGGCAAGACCAAGACCGTCGAACTGGCCTATGGGCTGACCGGCGAGAATGTCTGGCACGGCACGCCGGTCAATCCGGCGGCGCCGGATCGCTTCCCCGGCGGGTCGTCCTGCGGGTCGGCGGCGGCGGTGGCGGCGGGGCTGTGCGACATCGCCATGGGATCGGATACCGGCGGGTCGGTGCGTATCCCGGCATCCTATTGCGGCCTCTATGGCATCCGGCCGTCCTGGGGGGCGGTCAGCCTGACCGGCGCCTGCCCGCTGGGGCCGGCCTATGACACCGCGGGCTGGTTCGCCGCGCGCGCCAGCCTGCTGCGCCGCGCCGGGGAGGTACTGCTGCCGCCGGGCCATCCGGATGAGCTCGGCCCGCTGCTGAAGGTGCAGGAACCCTGGGTCAATGCCGATCCCGCCACCGCCACGGCACTGGCGGATGCCTTCGGCGCGGTCGAATCCGTGCTGGGCGCGGCGCTGCCGGTGCAGGTGGCGCCCGAGGGGCTCGACACCTTCTACGAATCCTTCCGCTGCGCGCAGGCGGTGGAAGCCTGGGCCAGCCTGGGCCCCTGGATCGAGGCGACGCAGCCGGCCTTCGGTCCCGGCGTGAAGGAACGCTTCGCCGCAGCGAAGGCGATGGACCCGGCCAAGGCGGCCGCCGGCCGTGCCTTCCGCCGCGCCGCGCAGGCGCGCCTGTGGGGGCTGCTGGGCGGCGGGGCGGTGATGGCGTATCCGACCTCGCCCGGGCCGGCGCCGCTGCTGGCGGCGACCCAGGCGGAGCAGAACGGGGTGCGGGAGAGGACGATGGGGGTGACAGCGATCGCTGGCCTGTGCGGGCTGCCGGAGGTGACGATCCCGGCCGGGCGGGTCGGCGGCGCGCCGGTCGGCCTGTCCCTGGTGGCCGGCCCCGGTCGCGACCGCGCGCTGCTGGCCCTGGCCGAGCGTGTGGCCGACGCGGCGGGGCTGCCGGCATGACCCTGCGCGTGCGCGACGCCGGGCCGGCGGACCTGCCGGCCATCACCGCCATCTACGCCCACCACGTGCTGCATGGCACCGGCACCTTCGAGGAAGAACCGCCCGACCAGCCCGACATGGCCGCCCGCATGGCGAAGGTGCAGGGCGCGGGCTGCGCGTGGCTGGTGGCCGAGGACGCGACGGGGCTGGTGCTCGGCTACGGCTATTTCGCGCCGTTCCGCGATCGCTCCGCCTATCGCTACAGCGCCGAGGATTCGGTCTATGTGCGCGACGACATCCGCGGCCAGGGCGTCGGCAAGGCGCTGGTGGCGGAGCTGATCGCGCGCGCCGAAGCCAAGGGCCTGCGCCAGATGATCGCGGTGATCGGCGATTCCGAGAATGTCGGGTCGATCGGGCTGCATATCTCGCTCGGCTTCCGCCAGGTGGGCGTGCTGAAGGCGGCGGGCATGAAGTTCGGGCGCTGGGTGGATGTGGTGACCATGCAGCGCGCGCTGGGCGAGGGCGAACGCAGCCTGCCGCCCTGAACGGGCCGCGACCGGCGCCGAGGGCGGCCGGCCCCGCCATGCCGGTCTGCAGCCGGCCGCCGGGCGTCGCCGTCCGCGTGGCAGGCGCGATCAGGCCGCGCGGAAGCGCGCCATGGTCAGCGCATCCGCGCTGATCGCTGCCTCCAGGTCGCGTCGCAGGGCAGGGGAGGCGACCAGCACCGCGACGCGCCCGAACCACGGCGCATGGCCGCGCGCGCGGGCCTGGAACAGGCGGTCCAGCGCGATCGCCGCTTCGCTGCGGCCGCCGCAGCAACCGCACAGCGCGCGATGCAGGGGGCGCCGGGCGATGGTCTGGGCGGCGACGAAGCCGGGTGGCGGGGCGGCGGCATCGGTGACCAGCGCGGCGGCCCCACCCTGCGCCAGGTACCCGTCCAGCGCTGCTGGACCGGCCAGCATCGTCAAGGGCAGGCGCGGATCCTGGGGCGAGGCGATCATTTGCTGGACATAAGGATATCTTTATGACTATGTCCAGCGCGCGATGGATGCCCTGCTCACCGAATTGCGCGCCGTGGCCGAGCCGACCCGCCTGCGCCTGCTGGCGCTGTGCGCGCGGGGGGCCTGGTGCGTCTCCGACCTGGTCGCCATCCTGGGCCAGTCCCAGCCGCGGCTGTCGCGCCACCTGAAGCTTCTGGTCGAGGCCGGGTTGCTGGTGCGCACGCCCGAAGGGGCCAATGCCTGGTTCCAGCTGGCGCAGGATGCCGACCTGGCGCGCCAGGTCCTGGCCCGCCTGCCGGAGGACGACCCGCTGCTGGCCGCCGACCGGCGCGCCGCCGCCCGGCTGGCGGCCGAGCGCGCCCGCGCCGCATCCGATTCCTTCCGCCGCCACGGCGCCGACTGGGACGAGGTCGGCGCGCTGGGCCTGCCCGCCGCCGCCATCGAGGCCGCGATCGACGCCGCCCTGCCGGCGCGCATCGGTCGCCTGCTGGACATCGGCTGCGGCACCGGCGGGCTGCTGGAGCGCCTGGCGTCGCGCATCGACGAAGGGGTCGGCGTCGATGCCTCGCGCGATATGCTGGCGCTGGCGCGCACGCGGCTGGCCGAACGCGGCCTGTCGCACATCGCGGTGCGCCAGGCCGACATGTATCGCCTGCCGATCGCCGATGGCGCCTTCGATGCGGTGACGCTGCAGATGGTGCTGCACTACGCCGAGGACCCCGCCGCCGCGCTGGCCGAGGCGGCGCGCGTGCTCAGGCCCGGCGGCGCGCTGGTGCTGATCGACCTGGCGCCGCATGCGCGCGCCGAACTGCTTGGCGGTGCCTTCGCGCATCGCTGGCCGGGCTTCGACGATGCCGCCATCGCCGGGTGGCTGGGCGCGACCGGCTGCGTGCCGGCGCGCTCCGCCACCATCGAGGCCGCGTTGCCCGTGCGCGTCTGGGTCGCCGAGCGCAAGACCCGCCCCGTTGTTGTCGCGACTTCGTAGAGAGACCGCCCCGATGACCCGCCCCCATCTGCTCGACGCCCTTCGCGACCAGGTCCTGCTGTGCGATGGCGGGTTCGGTGCGCGCGTGCAGTCGATGACGCTCGATGTGATGAAGGACTACTGGGACAAGGAGAACTGCACCGAGGTGCTGAACCTCTCGCGCCCCGACATCGTGCGCGACATCCATCGCAGCTACTTCGAGGCCGGCGCCGACATGGTGCTGACCAATACCTTCGGCGGCAGCCCGATCACGCTGGAGGAATTCCAGCTGGGCGAGCGCGCCTTCGAGATCAACAAGCTGGCGGTGGAGCTGGCGCGCGAGGCCGGCGAGGGCTTCGCCGATGGCCGCCACCGCTGGGTGATCGGCGATATCGGCCCGGGCACCAAGCTGCCGAGCCTGGGTCACATCAAATACGATGAGCTGGAAGCCGCGCTGGTGGAACAATGCCGCGGGCTGATCGCCGGCGGTGCCGATGCGCTGCTGACCGAGACCAACCAGGACACGCTGTACATCAAGGCCGCGGTGAATGCGGCGAAGATCGCGCGCGCGCAGGCGAAGTCCGACATCCCGATCTTCGTGCAGGTGACGGTCGAGACCACCGGCACGCTGCTGGTCGGCCCCGACATCGCCGCCGCCGCCGCGGTGGTGCATGCGCTGGACGTGCCGCTGATCGGACTGAACTGCGCGACGGGGCCGCAGGAGATGGCCGAGCATATCCGCTGGCTGTCGCAGAACTGGCCCGGCCTGCTGAGCGTGCAGCCCAATGCCGGCCTGCCGGAGCTGGTGGATGGCAAGACCCACTACCCGCTGGGCGCGGCCGAGATGGCGACCTGGATGGAGCGCTTCGTCACCGAGGACGGCTTCAACCTGATCGGCGGGTGCTGCGGGACGTCCACGCCGCATATCGAAGCGCTGGATGCGATGCTGCGCCGGCTGGGTGGCGCTTCGGCGCGCCCGCTGCCGGTGCGCCGGAAGTACCATTGGGTGCCGTCGGTCGCGTCGCTGTATTCGGCCACGTCGCTGCGGCAGGAGAACGCGTATTTCTCCATCGGCGAACGCTGCAACGCCAATGGTTCCAAGGCCTGGCGCGTGGCGCAGGAAGCCAATGACTGGGACAGCTGCCTGGCCATCGGGCGCGAGCAGGTGGGGGAAGGGTCCAACAGCCTCGATATCTGCACCGCCTTCGTCGGCCGCGACGAGATGTTCGAGATGAGCGAGGTCATCACCCGCTTCACCGCGTCCGTGAACAGCCCGCTGGTGATCGATTCCACCGAGACGCCGGTGATCGAGCAGGCGCTGAAGCTGCATGGCGGCAAGCCGATCATCAACTCGATCAACTTCGAGGAAGGCGAGGGTGCCGCGCGCGACCGCATGATCCTGGCGAAGAAGTTCGGCGCCGCGGTGATCGCGCTGACCATCGACGAAGTGGGCATGGCCAAGACCGCCGAGGACAAGCTGCGGATCGCCCGCCGCCTGGTGGATTTCGCCTGCGTGAAGCACGGCCTGCCGCAATCCGACCTGATGATCGACCCGCTGACCTTCACCATCGCCACCGGCAACGAGGATGACCGCAAGCTGGGGCTGTGGACGCTGGAGGGCATCCGCATGATCCGGGAGGAATTCCCGGACATCCAGATCATCCTGGGGCTGTCGAACATTTCCTTCGGCCTGAACCCGGCGGCGCGGCATGTGCTGAACAGCGTGTTCCTGGACCATGCCGTGAAGGCCGGCATGACCGGGGCGATCGTGCATGTCTCCAAGATCAAGCCGCTGCACAAGATCCCGGCCGAGGAGGTGAAGGTCGTCGAGGACCTGATCTTCGACCGCCGCAGCGAGGGCTACGACCCGCTGCAGAAGGTGCTGGAGATCTTCGCCGGCCGGAAGGCCGCCGACAACGTGGCGAAGGTGAAGGCCGAGACGGTCGAGGGGCGCCTGAAGGACCGCATCGTCGACGGTGACCGCAAGGGGCTGGATGATGAACTCGCCGATGCGCTGGCCAAGGGCATCGCGCCGCTGGCGATCATCAACGACGTGCTGCTGGACGGCATGAAGGTGGTCGGCGAATTGTTCGGCGCCGGCAAGATGCAGCTGCCCTTCGTGCTGCAATCCGCGGAAACCATGAAGGCGGCGGTGGCGTATCTCGAACCGCACATGGAAAAGGTCGAGGGCCAGGAGAAGGGCATCATCGTGCTCGGCACGGTGAAGGGCGATGTGCACGACATCGGCAAGAACCTGGTCGACATCATCCTGACCAACAACGGCTACAAGGTCATCAACCTCGGCATCAAGGTGCCGCTGGCGCAGATCGTCGAGGCCGCGGTGTCGCACAAGGCGCATGCCATCGGCATGTCCGGCCTGCTGGTGAAATCCACCGTGGTGATGCGCGAGAACCTGGAGGAGATGTCCCGCCAGGGGATCGACGTGCCGGTGCTGCTGGGCGGCGCGGCGCTGACGCGCAACTATGTCGAGGAGGATTGCGTGAAGGCATACGCCTGCGGGCGCGTGGTCTATGCGCGCGACGCCTTCGACGGGCTGCACCTGATGGACAAGGTGATGGGCAACGACTTCGACGGCTACCTCGGTGCCGTGCAATCGAAGCGCGCCGGCAAG
This sequence comes from Roseomonas sp. CECT 9278, assembly GCF_918698155.1. Taxonomy (GTDB): domain Bacteria; phylum Pseudomonadota; class Alphaproteobacteria; order Acetobacterales; family Acetobacteraceae; genus Neoroseomonas. The sequence continues at coordinate 2,407 of NZ_CAKKLX010000018.1, read as the reverse complement.
TCGAAGAACGAGAAGCGCGTGCTGGGCCAGGCCGACCCGCGCGGCTTCGCGCCGGTGGACCTGTCCTATGCGCAGGACCGCCGCCGCCGCGTGGCGGCCGAGAGCGCAGCACCCAACCCGCCCTTCTGGGGTGCACGCGTGATGGAAGCCGACCCGCGCGCCCTGGTGCCCTTCATCAACGAGCGCAGCCTGTACCAGTTCCAGTGGGGCTTCCGGAAAGCCGGCCGGTCGCTGGATGATTTCCTCGGCTGGGCCAAGCAGGAACTGCGCCCGGTGCTCAAGCGCATGCTGACGCTGACGGATGAGCAGAAGATCCTGAAGCCGCAGGCGATCTACGGCTACTGGAAGTGCGCCGGCCAGGGCAACGACCTGGTGCTGTTCGAACAGGACGGCACGACCGAGGTGGCGCGCTTCAACATGCCGCGCCAGCCCAAGGCCGATGGCGAATGCATCGCCGACTTCGTGCGCGACATCGACGATGCCGAGCGCGACGTGATCGGCCTGCAGGTGGTCACCGTCGGCCAGAAGGCGTCGGACCTGGCGCGCGACTGGTTCGAGGAGAACCGCTACCAGGACTACCTGTACCTGCACGGCCTGTCGGTCGAGATGGCCGAGGCGATGGCCGAATACACCCACAAGCGCATCCGCGCCGAATGGGGCTTCGCGTCGCAGGATGAACGCGACATCGAGAAGATGCTGTCGCAGGGCTACCGCGGCGGGCGCTATTCCTTCGGCTACCCCGCCTGCCCGAAGCTGGAGGACCAGGAACCGCTGCTGCGCCTGCTGGATGCGGAACGCATCGGCGTGACCATCAGCGACGAATGGCAGCTTCATCCGGAACAATCGACCTCGGCGATCGTGCTGCACCACCCACGCGCGAAGTACTTCTCGGTCTAGGCAGGGGCGGGTAAACCCCCGCCATGGTGGAAGGCAGGCTCGGCCACGCCGCGACGCTCGCCATCGGCAGCGTCGTGGTGGCCATCGCGGTACTGGCGCTGAAGGCGGCGGCCTGGTGGCTCACCGGGTCGGTCGCGCTGCTGGCCGATGCGCTGGAGAGCGTGGTGAACGTCGCCGCCGCGACGGCCGCGCTGGTGGCGGTCCGGTTCTCCGCGCTGCCCGCCGATGCCAACCATCCCTACGGCCATGCCAAGGCCGAATACTTCTCGGCCGTGCTGGAAGGCGTGCTGATCGTGGTCGCGGCGCTGCTGATCCTGAACGAATCCTGGCGGGCGCTGGCGGCGCCGCGGGCGCCCGACCAGCCCGCGCTCGGCCTCGCGATCTCGGCCCTGGCATCGGGCGCCAATGCCGCCTGGGCGATGCACCTGATGAAGCACGGCCGCGCGCTGCGGTCGCCGGCGCTGGTCGCCGATGCGCGGCATTTGTGGTCGGATGTGGTGACCTCGGCCGGCGTCATCATGGGCGTAGGGCTGGTGGCCGCGACGGGCATCCTGTGGTTCGACCCGCTGCTGGCCGCGCTGACGGCGGGCAATATCCTGTTCTCGGGCTTCCGGCTGCTGCGCGAATCGGTGGGCGGGCTGATGGACGAGGCGGTGCCCGCCGCGACGCTCGACCGCATCCGCCGCATCGTCGCCGAACAGGCCGAGGGCGCGATCGAGGCGCATGACCTGCGCTCCCGCCACGCCGGGCGCTTCACCTTCCTGGAATTCCACCTGGTCGTGCCGGGTGCGATGACCGTCGCGCAGTCGCATGAGATCTGCGACCGCATCGAGGCCGCGCTGAAGGCGGAACTCGACACCGCCATCATCACCATCCATGTCGAACCCGAGGGCAAGGCGAAGCACACGGGCGTGCCGGTGCTGTGAAGGCGCCGCCGCGCATCCCGCCGCGCACCGCGCCTGCCGATGCGCGGTGGCTCGCCGCCGGCATGCTGGCCTCGGTGGCGTTCCATGGCGCGGTGGTCGCGGCGCTGCTGCTCTGGCCGATCCTGGAGCCCCAGCCGGAGCCGCCCACCGAAGGCGCGGTTGCGATGGTCTTCGCCGATGCGGTGGACCCCGGCGGCGCGGTGGCCGAGCCGCCCGCACCGCCGGAGCCGCCATCCCCCCCGCCGCCCCCGGTGGCCGCCGCCCCGCCGCCGCCACCACCACCACCCCCGCCCGCGATCGCGGCGCCGGATGCGGGCCCGCCGACCGAGGCCGGCATCCTGCCGCCCGCCGCGCCGGAACCACCCGCGCCGCCCGAGGCCGCGCCCGCCCCCGCGCAGGTGGCCGAGCCCATGCCGGCACCCCCGACCGACCCGATGCCGCCGCCCCGCGAGGCACCCGCGCCGGTCGCCGAGGCGCCGCGGCCGGTGCCGCCCGCCGACCCGACGCCACCGCCCGTGCAGGCCCTGTCCCTTATACACCTCTGACGCTGCCGACGATCAGCAGTGTGGAGGACTCGGGGGGGG
>NZ_CAKKLX010000017.1 GCF_918698155.1 Roseomonas sp. CECT 9278 | reverse complement strand
GCACCTCAGCACCACCAGCCCTCAACAGGACAACATCGCAATCCCTCAGCCCAGCACCCAGCCATCCCACACTCAGGACAGCCAAGAACCAAACACTTCCAAAACCGATTTCATTGTCAAAGAACACTCACCAAACCAACAACCAACAACCCCTCAACGAGGCCATCCAATCGCCAGTCTAGCGAAAGTCCGCTTTCGTAGCGGGCCGACAAATCTAAGGGCTCACCGCCCTTTCGTCAACCCCGCCTCATCAGCGGCGTGGCGGGCTTCTATGCCCCCTGGCGGAAGCGGTCAACCCCCCTCCCGCCAGGAAAGATACCATTCCGCAAACCGAGGGATTCCGACCTCGATCGGCGTGCGCGGCGCGAAGCCGCACAGCGCCTGGATCGCCGAGATATCCGCGAAGGTTTCCGCGACATCCGTCGCCGGCCGCGGCGTGTCCACCACGATCGCTCGCCGCCCCAAGGCGCCTTCAAGCACCTCGACGAAGCGGCGGACCTCCACACTGCGGTTGTTACCGATGTTCAGCACGCGCGGCGCCGTGCCCTCGGGGGGGTGGTCCAGGCACCCCTGCACGCCCGCGGCGATATCGTCGACGAAGGTAAAATCCCGCTTCAGCCGGCCGCCATCGTACAGCGTGACCGGCCGGCCCGACAGGATCGCCTCGGCGAACATCCACGGCGCCATGTCGGGCCGCCCCCAAGGCCCATAGACCGTGAAGAAGCGCAGCCCAGTCTGGGGCAGTCCGAACAGATGCGCGTAGGATTCGCTGATCAGCTCGCCCGACCGCTTCGTCGCGGCATAGAGCGAGACCGGATGGTCCACCCGGTCCGCCTCGGCGAAGGGCAGGTCCCGATTGGCCCCATAGACCGACGACGACGATGCATACACCAGGTGCTCGAGCCGCCTCAGCCGCCGCGCCAATTCAAGCACGACCAGATGCCCCATCACGTTGGACTGGACATAGGCGTAGGGATCCACGAGCGAATGCCGCACCCCCGGCTGGGCGGCGAGGTGGACGATCCGCGTCACCCCGGCGTGTCGCTCCGCCAGCCCGAGCATCGCCTCGCGGTCCGCGACATCGGCCTCCAGGAAGCGAAAACCAGCTCGCGCTTCGAGGCGCGCCAGCCGCGCCCGCTTCAGCCGTACGTCGTAGTAGGCGTTCAGGTTGTCGATGCCGATGACGTCGTCGCCGCGCGCCATCAGCGCCTCGGCCACATGCATGCCGATGAAGCCCGCGGCGCCGGTCAACAGCACGGTCATGCGCGCACCAACCGATCCTCGAGCAGTTCCAGCACGGCGTGCCCCAGCGCGATATGCGCTTCCTGGATCCGTGCGGTCACGTCGCTCGGGACCACCAGCGGATGATCGCATAGCCCCTGCGCCGGGCCGCCATTGCCGCCGAGCAGGCCGACCGTGACGATGCCCATGCCGCGCGCCGTCTCGAGTGCCCGCAGCACGTTCGGCGAGCGGCCGCTGGTGGTGATGCCGAACAGCACGTCGCCCGCGCGGCCGAGCCCAGACAGCGGCCTGGCAAACACCTCGTCGAAGCCGTAGTCGTTGCCTCCGGCGGTCAGCGCCGCCGGATCGAGCGTCAGCGCGATCGCCGGCCAGGATGGCCGCTCGACCTTCGAGCGCAGCCGCACCAGCCACTCCGTCGCCAGGTGCTGCGCATCCGCCGCGCTGCCGCCATTGCCGCAGAAAAACAGCTTGCCGCCGGCCCGCATCGATGCCTCGCAGGCATCGACGACACCAATCACCGCCGCCGCCATCTCCGCGGCGAGGCGTCGGCGCAGCGCCGCGCCGTCCTCCATCAGCGCCGCAAAGCGCGTGGCCTCGCTCATGTCAGCGGACGCCACGGCCGACCGGCCCCGGTGCGGCGCGCATGCGGCGGTCGATCACGTCCATTCTCCCGAAACACCACGGCAGTCGCTGCGCAGATGACACGGCCGGCGCGCCCGCTCAAGCCTGCGTCACCGCCGCCTCCGCAAAGCCGGCGCGGATCGCTTCTGCAAGCGTCTCGACAACGGGACCGCCCACGCGGCCCGACAGCAGGATGATCGCGAAATCGGGCAACGGCGGCATCCCATCCTCTGGCCCGAGGAACCGCAACCCCGCCGGCAGCGGGCCCGGCAGCCCGATCGTCACGGCAAGCCCAGCCAGCGTCGCGGCGAGCGTGCCGGCCTGTGACGTGCTGGTATAGGCCACGCGCCACGGCAGCCCCGCCTCCCCCAGCGCATGGACGGCCGCGCGCCGCCAGACACAGCTCGGCTGGGCGGTTGCCAGGGGAATCGGCGAACGGCGATGCGTCGCATGCGTCGCCGACCCGATCCAGCGCAACCCTGCGCGCCACAATGGCTGCCCCACCATGCCGGGGCGTTCATTGCCCCCTGACAGCAATGTCAGGTCGATGTCGTCGCTCTCGAGCCGCTCGACCAGTTCGTTCGACGGTGCGCAGGTGACCACAACCTCGACCGCCGGATGCACCTCGGCGAAACGGGCGAGGATGCCCGGCAGCCAGCGCAAGGCGTAGTCATCCGGCGTGCCGAGCCGCACCGTCCCAGAGACCGCCGGCGTGCGGAAGGTGGTAAAGATCTCGTCATGCATCGCAAGCAGCCGCTTCGCGCGTTCCAGCAGCCAGGCGCCATGCGGCGTGGTCTCCACCCCGCGCGGCCCGCGCAGCAGCAAGGGCTGGCCGAGCGTTTCCTCGAGCCGACGGATCTGCATCGAGACGGCGGATTGCGTCCGGCCCACGGCGGTCGCGGCGCGGGTGAAGGACCTCCCCTCGGCGATCAGGACGAAGGACCGCAGCAGGTCGGGATCGATGCCGGGCGGAATCACCAGCATGGTGCGCGCCTGCCAGCGCCGGGCCGCGGTGGGAAGGTCGGAGAAGGTCCATTGCCCGGTCTCGCCGGGTCGCATGGCGCTGGAGTTCCCATTCCGATCATCACCGCCGATCTTCAATTAAATTGATCTTTAAGGTCAATGCATTTCGTTTTCCTGATGCGTATCCGGCTGCGAACCTGCCGCCCCTGAGCCGACAGGAGTTCCACATGACAACTCGCAGCATCCCTGCCTCCCTCGCGTCCCGGAACCGTGCGACGCTTGGCGAAGGCTGGCTGTTCGCGATCGATCGCATGCTGCGGGCGATCGAGAGCCGACGCCGCCTGGCGGAAATGGATGGCCGCATGCTGTCCGATATCGGCATCAGCCGCGCCGAGGCATTGGTGGAAGCCGCCCGGGCGCCCTGGGACCTGACAGAGCGGCGGCGCTGACCCGCCGCGCAACCGCACGAGCCTACCGGCTCCACACGTCGATGGCGCAGCATGCGGCCGCGCCGGACAACCGCCGGAGCGGAATGCCGGACGCGCCCCTCGGCACGTCCGGCACGGCTGTTCAGCGGGCCGCGACGGGCTGGCGTTCCAGTTCCGCGACCCGGGCACGCAATGCCACCATTTCGGCGCGCATCGCCGCCAGTTGCTCACCCACCGGATCCTGGTCCGGGTCAGTGAGGCCATAGCCCACGGTCGGGTCGGCACAGGGCGATCCCGCCGGCGGCCGAGCCGGAATGCCGACCACGGTGCAGTCCCGCGGCACGTCCTTGGTCACCACGGCATTGGCACCGATGCGCGCGCCATCGCCGATGGTGATCGGCCCCAGCACCTGCGCCCCCGCGCCGATCGCCACGTTGTTCCCGATCGTCGGGTGGCGCTTGCCCGGACTGCCCGACAATCCGCCCAGCGTGACGCCGTGATAGACCAGCACGTCGTCGCCGATCTCCGCCGTCTCGCCGATCACCACGCCCATGCCGTGGTCGATGAACAGCCGCCGGCCGATCGTCGCACCGGGATGGATCTCGATGCCGGTCAGGAAGCGGCCGATATGGGAGACGAAGCGCGCCAGCCCCTTCAGCCCCATCCGCCACAGCCCGTGCGCCATGCGGTGCCACAGCACGGCATGCAGCCCGGCATAGCAGAGCACCGCCTCCGGCCAGGATGGACGGGCCGGGTCGCGGTCGCGGATGGCGCGGGCGAGTTCAGTGATTTCCATCGGTGCCCCCGGGGATTGCGTCAGGCGAGCCAGGACGGCACGGGCAGGCCCTTGCCTCGCAGGAACTCCGGATTGAACAGCTTGGACTGGTAGCGGGCGCCGCCATCGCAGAGCAGCGTGACGATGCGGTGACCCGGACCCATCGCCTTCGCCACCTTGATCGCCGCCGCCACATTCACGCCGGCGGACCCGCCGATCGAGATGCCCTCATGGATCTGCAGGTCGAACACCTGCTCGAGCGCTTCCTCATCCGTCACCTGCACGGCATCGTCGATCAGCGCGCGATCGGGTTCGAGGTTGCCCGGCACGCGGGCGGCCTGGCCGATGCCCTCGGTGATGGAATTGCCCTCGGGCTTCAGTTCGCCGGTCTTCACCCAGGAATACAGCGAACTGCCCATCGGGTCGGCCAATACGATGTTCACGCCGGGCTTGCGCGCCTTCAGCGCACGCGCCACGCCGGCCAGCGACCCGCCGGTGCCGCAGGAACAGGTGAAGGCGTCCACGCGCCCATCCGTCTGCGTCCAGATCTCGGGCCCGGTCGTCGCCTCGTGCGCGGCGCGGTTCGCCGTGTTGTCGAACTGGTTGGCGTGGACGGCGCCCATCTCCTCCGCCAGGCGACGGCTGTAGTGCACGTAGTTGCCAGGATCGGAGTAGGGCTTGGCCGGGATCAGCCGCAGGTCGGCGCCGATCATGCGCAGGAAGTCGATCTTCTCGCGGCTTTGCGTCTCGGGCACCACGATCACGGCGCGATAGCCCCGCGCATTCGCCACCAGCGTGATGCCGATGCCGGTATTGCCCGCAGTGCCCTCGACGATGGTGCCCGGCTGGCCGGGCGTGAGCAGCCCGCGCTTCTCGGCATCGAGGATGATGCCGAGCCCCGCACGGTCCTTCACCGACCCGCCCGGATTCATGAACTCCGCCTTGCCCAGAATCTCGCAGCCGGTCGCCTCGCTGGCGCGGCGCAGGCGGATCAGGGGGGTATTGCCGACGGCACCCTCGAAGCCATCCACGATGCCGGTGGGGGGCGGCGGGGCTGCATCCATGATCGGGCATTCCTTGCGTCTGCGCTGATGATGGTCGGTTGCCGGGGCAGGCCGGACAAGGGGCAGGAAAGCCTTTCTCCTGAGGGTGTTATTCACAGAAACCCTTGGCGGCTTACGCGTCTGCGAGGCGAAACCATCCACAGTCCTTGACCTTCGGGGGCACGACATTAGAACATAAAGCGAACATCAGCGGCCCTCCCCCAGGCCATGTCCAATCCCCCGAACGCCCCTCCACTCGACCGCCCTGCCCTGCTCTCGGCGCTGCGCGCCCGCATCGCGCGCCTTGAACGCGCCGGTGCGTCCGAAGCCATGGCCGCGCGGGGGGAGGACGCCATCCCCCTGTCGCCCGCCATCGATGCCGCGCTGCCCTGGGGCGGCCTGCCGCGCGCTGCGTTGCACGAAATCCTGGCAGCCGAACCCGGCGCCGCCGCGGGCTTCGCCGCCCTGGTGCTGGCCCGCGCCGGCGGCACGGTGCTCTGGATCGCGCCCGAGCCCGACGCCTGGCCGCCGGGCCTCGCGCGATTCGGCCTCTCGCCCGCGCAGTTGGTGCTGGTCCGCGCGGCGCGCGCGCAGGACGCGCTGTGGGCGATGGAGGAAACCTTGCGCTGCGCGGCCGTCGGCGCCGCCCTGCTGGTGGCCGGCGCGCTCGACCTGACCGCCGCGCGGCGGCTGCAACTGGCGGCGGAATCAGGTGGCGTGCTCGGCCTGCTGCTGCGCCCGGACGAGGACAACGCCGCCCCGACCGCCGCCCTCAGCCGCTGGCGAATCGGCGCCGCCCCCTCCGACAGCACCAGCCCGCACGCCATCGGCGACGCGGCCTGGAGCCTTGACCTGCTGCGCTGCCGCAGCGGCCGCCCGGCCAGCTGGCGCGCCACCTGGCACGGCAGCGAATTGGTGACCGAGGAGGGCGCGGCGACGCCGGCGCGGCGGCGGGCGTGAGGCGGCGGTGCTGCAGGACGCCGCGGGTGGGGGCGACGGGGGGCCAGCCCCCCGAACCCCCCGCTGGGGGGCTACGGCGCCCCAGACCCGCGGGAAATTTGATGGGGGTGGGAGAGGGAGGGGTTCCAAGCGACCTCCTTACCAATGCGACCGCCATGCCCCTCCCTCTTCCCCCCCCATTGATCGCGGGGTCCGGGGAGGCCGTAGCCTCCCCGGCGGGGGTCCAGGGGGCAGCGCCCCATGGCCGCGCCCGCCGCACCCTCGCCCTCCTCCTCCCGCGCCTGCCGGTCGAGCGCCTGCGCCGCCCTGGCCCGGTCGTTGTCTGGGCGCAGCGGGGCGCGCGGCGGGTGGTGGTGTCGGTCAGTGCCGAGGCGGGGTCCGCTGGGCTGCGCGCCGGCCAGGCGCTGGCCGATGCGCAGGCGATCATGCCCGGGGTGGTGCTGGTGCCGGAGGATCCGGCCGGCGATGCCGCGGCGCTGAACCGATTGGCGCTGTGGTGCCTGCGTTTCACGCCGCTGGTGGGGGTCGAGGGCGAGGATGGCCTGCTGCTCGACATCACCGGCGTGGCGCATCTGTTCGGTGGCGAGGATGCGTTGCGGGCGGAGATGCTGAGGCGGCTCGCCCGGCAGGGGCTGACGGCGCGCGCGGCGGTGGCGGGGATGCCGGGCGTGGCGCTGGCGCTGGTGCGCGGCGGGTGGGGCGGCGTGGTGGTGGCGGGGAAGCAGGAAGCGGCGGTGCGGCCGCTGTCGCTGGCGGCACTGCGGCTTGACCCGGCGCTGGTGAGTGCCCTGCAGGGGCTGGGCCTGCGCGATGTCGGCAGCGTCGCGGCGCAGCCGCGGGCGGGGCTGGTGCGGCGCTTCGGGGCCGGGCTGGCGCGGGCGCTGGACGAGGCGCTGGGCCATGCGGCCCGGCCGATCTCGCCGATCCGCCCGCCGCCCGAGATGCAGGTGGCGCGGGACTTCGCCGACCCTGTGGCGACGCGGGCGGGGATCGAGGCGGCGCTGGATCTGCTGCTGGACGCGCTGTGCCGCGCGCTGCGCGAGGCCGGGCGCGGCGGGCGGCGGATGCTGCTGCGCGCGCATCGCGTCGATGGCGCGGTGCAGGAGGTCGCGATCGGCACGGGCCTCGCCACGCGCGACCCGCAGCACTTGGCGCGGTTGTTCCACGGCAAGCTGGAAGGGCTGGAACCGGAATGCGGCTACGACCGCATCACGCTCGAAGCACCGGTGGCCGACCCGATGGCAGGCGTGCAGAACGGGCTGGGCACCACGGGCCGGTCGGCGCGGCGGGAGGAACTGGCGCAGCTGCTCGATCGCCTGTCGCAGCGCCTGCCGGTCTGGCGGCTGGCGCCGCGCGCATCGCACTGGCCGGAACGCGCGGTGCGGCGTGTCGGGGCTTTCGATGAGATGGAGGACTTCGACGGCTGGTCCGCACGGCCCCGCCCGCTGCGGCTGTTGCGCCGCCCGCCCTTCATCGGCGCGATGGCGCTGCTGCCGGATGCGCCGCCATCATTGCTGCGGATCGGGCGGGAGGCGCATCGCGTGGTGCGCGCCGAGGGGCCGGAGCGCTTCGAACCGGAATGGTGGCGCGACCGCGCGGATCGGAAGCTGCGCGACTACTACAGGGTGGAGCTCGCCTCCGGCGCGCGGCTCTGGGTCTGCCGGATCGGCCTGGTGGAACCGGGCGGGGAGGCGCGCTGGGCCCTGCATGGGCATTTCCCGTGACGGCCTTCGCCGAGCTCGGCGCGCTGACCAACTTCTCCTTCCTGGAAGGGGCGTCGCATCCGCATGAGATGGTGGAGACCGCCAAGACGCTCGGCCATGCCGCGATCGGCGTGGCGGATCGCAATTCCTTCGCCGGCGTGGTGCGCGCCCAGGTCGCCGGCAAGGCCGATGCGGCGAAGGGCGAGACAGGGGATTTTCCCTTCCTGCCAGGCGTGCGGCTCTGCCTGACGGATGGCTGCGAGTATCTCGCCTGGCCCAAGGACCTGGCCGCCTGGGGGCGGCTGACGCGCCTGCTCTCGGAAGGGCGGATGGCGGCGCCGAAGGGCGAATGCCGCATCGACCGGGCAGGCTTGATCGCGCATGCGCAGGGCAGCGTGATGGCCCTGGTTGCGCCGGAGGATATTGGCACGGCGTTCGTGGCCAGGCTGCGTGCCGATGCGGTGGCGCTGCACCCGCATCTGGCGATGCCGCTGTTCTGTGCCGTGGCGCACCGATACCGCGGCGACGACCGCAGGCGCCTGGATGCGCTGGCGCGGATCGGGCCGCCGCTGCTGGCCGCCGGTGGCGCGCGCTACCACACCGCGGAACGGCGGCGGCTGGCCGATGTGCTCACGGCGATCCGCCTGCGCCGCACGGTCGATGCGCTGGGCTTCGCGGCCGACGCCAATGCCGAGGCGCATCTGAAATCCCCCGGCGAGATGCTGCGCCTGTTCCAGGGGCATGAAGAGGCGGTGACGAACACCAGGCGCATCATCGCCGCCTGCCGCTTCCAGCTCGGCGAACTTCGATACCAGTACCCGAAGGAGGTCCTTGATCCTGGGCGCACGGCGCAGGAAACGCTGGAAGCCCGCATTGCCGAGGCTCTCGCGGATGCCACGCGGTGGCCGCGCGGCCCGAGCGAGAAGCTGCTGCGCCTGCTGCGCGACGAGCTCGCGCTGATCGCGCAGCTCGACTACGCGCCCTATTTCCTCACGGTGCACGAGATCGTCCGCTTCGCGCAAAGCAAGGGCATCCTGTTCCAGGGCCGCGGCTCGGCGGCGAATTCCGCGGTCTGCTACGTGCTCGGCATCACCGCGGCGGATGTCGAGGCGCATGACCTGCTGTTCGCCCGCTTCCTGTCGACCGCACGCAACGAACCGCCCGACATCGACGTGGATTTCGAACACGAGCGGCGCGAGGAAGTGATCCAGCACATCTACGAACGCTACGGCCGCGACCGCGCCGCGCTGTGCGCCACGCTGACCCGCTTCCGCCATCGCGGCGCGATCCGCGAAGTTGGCAAGGCGCTGGGCCTGACCGAGGACATCACCACGGGCCTCGCCAAGGCCGTCTGGGGTCCGCGCGGGGATCGCGACATGGCGGATGTCGCCGCCGAGAAGGGCCTCGATGCGACGGCCGATCCGCGCCTGACACTGGCGATCGAACTGGCGGAGGAGATCCAGGACTTCCCGCGCCATCTCTCCACCCATGTCGGCGGCTTCGTCATCACCGAGGGGCCTCTGGTCGAACTCGCCGTCGTGTCCAACGCATCGATGGCGGACCGCACCACCCTCGAATGGGACAAGGACGACATCGAGGCGCTGCGGATGATGAAGGTCGATGTGCTGGGCCTGGGCATGCTGACCTGCCTGCGGCGCGGCTTCGACCTGATCGCGCAGCACCACGGCCAGCGTATCGCGCTGCGGGATCTGAAGCCGACCGACCCGCGCGTCTATGACATGCTCTGCAAGGCGGACGCGGTCGGCGTGTTCCAGGTGGAGAGCCGCGCGCAGATGAACATGCTGCCGCGGCTGAAACCGCGGGTCTTCTACGACCTGGTGGTGGAGGTCGCGATCGTCCGCCCCGGCCCGATCCAGGGCGACATGGTGCATCCCTACCTGCGGCGGCGGGACGGGCTGGAGAAGGCCGACATCCCCTCCCCGACCGATGGTGACCCGAAGGAATTGGAAGCCGTCCTGAAGAATACCTTCGGCGTGCCGCTGTTCCAGGAACAGGCGATGCGCATCGCCATCGTCGCCGCGGGCTTCACGCCGACCGAGGCGGATGCGCTGCGCCGTGCCATGGCGACCTTCCGCAACGAGGGCAAGGTCGCGGCATTCCGGCAGAAATTCATCGCGGGCATGCTGCGGCGCGGCTACCCGCAGGATTTCGCCGAACGCTGCTTCCACCAGATCGAGGGTTTCGGCAGCTACGGCTTTCCCGAAAGCCACGCCATGTCCTTCGCGCTGCTGGTCTATGCGAGTGCGTGGGTGAAGTGCCATCACCCCGCGATCTTCGCGGCCGCGCTGCTGAACAGCCAGCCGATGGGCTTCTACGCTCCGGCGCAGATCGTGCGCGATGCGAAGGACCACCAGGTCGCGGTGCGTGCCGCGGATGTGACCGCCAGCGACTGGGACTGCACGCTGGAACCCACACCGGACAGCGTGGAAGGGCTGGCGCTGCGGCTGGGCCTCAGGCTGGTGAGCGGGCTGGGCGAGGAGGCGGCGCAGCGCATCGCGGCGGCACGGGCGCAGGCGCCCTTCGCTTCCATCGCCGACCTCGCGCAGCGCGCACGGCTCGACCGCGGCGACCTGGAGGCCCTGGCCCAGGCCGATGCCTTCCGCGGCCTGGGGCGCGACCGCCGCGCGGCGCTGTGGGACGTGGCGGCGCTGTCCGGCCCCGCCCCGCCGCTCGCCGCGCATGATGGCGCCGAGGCGGCGCCGCGCCTGCCGCGCGCGACGGCGGGCGAACAGACCGTCCTGGACTATGCCGGCACCGGGCTGACCTTGCGCGCGCATCCCATGGCGTTGCTGCGCCCGCAACTGGACGCGCTGGGCCTGGCCGATACACGCGCGCTGAATGCCGCGCCGCAGGGCCGCCGCCTGCGCCTGCCCGGCCTGGTGCTGGTGCGCCAGCGCCCCGGCAGCGCGAAGGGCGTGGTGTTCTTCACCGTCGAGGACGAGCACGGCGTCGCCAACCTGGTGATGTATCCCGACATCGCCGAGCGCTTCCGCGCCGCCGTGGTGGCATCGCGCCTGATCGTCGCGGAAGGCCGCGTGGAACGGCACGAGAAATCCGCGGTGCCGATCATCCATCTGCTGGTCGCACGCGTGCAGGATCGGTCCGACCTGCTGGATGGCCTGCATCTGATGGAGGAGGCCCGCTGGGACGCCAGCATGGCGCGCGCGGACGAGGTGCGGCGGCCCAATCCTCGGGACGATCCCCGCGGACGGGTGCGGATGCCGCAAAGCCGGGATTTTCACTGACCGGCCATTATTGCGAATCATTCTCATTTGCGCTACGCCTGGAACCCGCAGCGCAAGGAACCCTCATGGCAACCCACGGACTGCCCGACTGGCCCTGGACCGGCACACCGACCGACGACCTGCCGCCGGCCGAGCGCCTGCTGCTCGACACCATGCGCGCCTGGCACGTGGCGGCGCGCGCCAGGCAGACGCCGCTCTCTGCCATGGCCATGATCCTCGCGACCGAGGATGCGGCGGTGGCGGCGCCGCCACTCGATTCGCTGCTGCGTGCCGCACCGATCGAGGCCGGCTGCCTGCTCTGCCCGAAGGTCACGCCGCAGGAGGCCGCTCTGCTGCTCGCCTGCGCGTTGGCCCAGCGCGGCGCACGCAGCGAGGCGCTGGCCGCCCTGTTGCGGCTATTGCCGCTGCGCAGCGCCTATGCCGCGATGCCGCCGGCCATTCACCTGGGCTGTGCGCTGCGCCGCAGCGGCCTGCTGCTGCGCCATCCGATCAGGGAGGCGTTGCGCCCGCGTCCGCTGGCGCGAGGGTGACGATCTCGGTGCCTTCCTCGACGCTGTCCCCCGCGCCGCAGCCGATATGCGCGACGATGCCGTCGGCCGGCGCGGCGATGCGCAATTCGGTCTTCATCGCTTCCAGGATCGCCACCACCTGCCCGCGCACCACGCGCTCCCCAACCGCGACCAGCACCTGCACGACGCGGCCGGGAATTGGCGCCGCAAGGCGGCCCTCCGCCGCCACCTCCCCGCCGCGTGGCGCGTAGGGATCCACCAGGCGGAGCGTGTGGTCCACCCCGCCGAAGGTCAGTGCCACCACGCCGTCATCCAGGGTGAATGGGACCCGGTGCCAAACGCCGTCGACCGATGCCCGGAGGCCGGCCGACACCTCCGCCGCGACGGCGATGGGCACGCCGTCATCGACCACCACCTCCGTCGCCCCGCGGCGCCGGCGCACGACGACCCGGCGCACCCGCACATCGTCGCGCAACAGGAGCAGTTCCTCGCCGGCACCGAACAGGCGGAAGCCGGAGCGCGCATCCCAGGGCGACGCGCCATGTCCGCCGTGTCGCAGGCGTTCGAGATACACAGCGGCAAAGGCCGCGAGCGCCTGGTCCGGAACCTCGCTTGGCGGCGGGATCAATTCAGCCGCGTGCCGCGCGATGAACCCGGTGTCGAGCTCGGCCGCCAGCATCGCGGGATGCCCGACCAGGCGCCGAAGGAAAGCGAGGTTGGTGGTCAGTCCGCCGAGCTGCGTATCCGCGAGGGCGGCGCCGAGCCGTTCCAGCGCGGTGCGCCGATCAGGGCCGGCGGCGATCACCTTCGCAATCATCGGATCGTAATGCGGCGTGATCGCATCGTCGGAGCGCACGCCGGTGTCCATCCGCACGCCCTCACGCTGGGCCGGGCCGAAGAAGCGCTTCAGGGGCCCGACGGAGGGCCGGAACTCCGCGGCCGGATCCTCGGCATAAAGCCTTACCTCGACGGCATGGCCACGGGCTTCGGGGGTTTCGTCGCAGGGCAGCGCCTCCCCGGCTGCGACACGCAGTTGCCATTCGACCAGGTCGAGGCCGGTGATCATCTCCGTCACCGGGTGTTCGACCTGCAGCCGCGTGTTCATCTCCATGAAGAAGGCATCGTCGCCCTCGACGATGAACTCGACCGTGCCGGCATTCACGTAGCCGACGGCGCGCGCGGCGGCGACCGCCGCATCATGCAGGCGTTCGCGCAGCGCGGGGGCGAGGTCCGGCGCGGGCGCCTCCTCCAGCACTTTCTGATGGCGGCGCTGCACCGAACAATCACGCGTGTGCAGATGGATGGTGCGGCCATGGCTGTCAGCGAAGACCTGCACTTCCACATGCCGTGGCTTCTGGAGGTAGCGCTCCAGCAGCACACGGTCGTCGGCGAAGGCGGCCCTCGCCTCGCGCCGCGCGCCAGCCAGTTCGTCCAGGAAATCCGCGGCGGCCAGCACCGGCCGCATGCCCTTGCCGCCGCCCCCCGCGCTGGCCTTGATGAGCACGGGAAAACCGATGCGCGCGGCTTCCGCCGCCAGTCGATCCTCGCCCTGGTCATGGCCATGATAGCCGGGCACCACGGGCACGCCGGCAGCGACCATCAGCGCCTTGGACTCGGCCTTGCTGCCCATGGCGCGGATCGCGGCAGCCGGCGGGCCGATGAAGGTGATGCCGGCAGCGGCGCAGGCCTCCGCGAAGTCGGCATTCTCCGACAGGAAGCCGTAGCCAGGATGGATCGCCTGGGCACCGGCGGCCTTCGCGACGGCAATGATGCGATCGCCGCGCAGGTAGCTGTCGCGGGCCGGGGCGGGACCGATCGGATGCGCCTCGTCGGCCAGGTCCGCATGCAGCGCATTGGCATCGGCTTCGCTGAACACCGCGATGCAGCGAATCCCCATGCGCTGCGCGGTGCGCATGATCCGGCAGGCGATCTCGCCGCGATTGGCGATGAGAATGCTGCCGAACATCACATCCGGAACACGCCGAAGCGTGTCTCCTCGATGGGCGCGTTCAGCGACGCGGCCATGGCGAGGCCGAGCACGTCGCGCGTATCTGCCGGGTCGATGATGCCGTCGTCCCACAGGCGGGCCGTGGCGTAGAGCGGGTGCCCCTCACGTTCGTACTTGTCGCGGATCGGGGCCTTGAAGGAGTCCTCCGCCTCGGCGCTCCAGGCCTCGCCGCGTGCCTCGATGTTGTCGCGGCGCAGCGTGGCCAGTACGCTCGCCGCCTGTTCCCCTCCCATCACCGAGATGCGTGAATTCGGCCAGGTGAACAGGAAGCGCGGCGAATAGGCGCGCCCGCACATGCCGTAGTTGCCGGCGCCGAAGGACCCGCCGGTGATGACCGTGAATTTCGGCACGTTCGCGCAGGCAACGGCGGTCACCAGCTTCGCGCCATCCTTGGCAATGCCGCCCGCCTCGTATTTCCGTCCCACCATGAATCCGGCGATGTTCTGCAGGAACAGCAGCGGTATGCCGCGCTGGCAGCACAGCTCGATGAAATGCGCGCCCTTCTGCGCGGATTCCGAGAACAGGATGCCGTTGTTCGCGAGGATGCCGACCGGCATGCCCCAGATGCGTGCGAAGCCGCAGACCAGCGTGGTGCCGTAGCGGTGCTTGAACTCATCGAGCTCCGAGCCATCCACGATCCGCGCGATGATCTCGCGCGCCTCGACCGGCGTGCGCAGGTCGGGAGGGATGACTCCGTGCAGCTCAGACGGGTCGTAGCGGGGCGGTCTGGCATCGCGCAGGTCCATCGCCGCGCGCCTGCCGCAACCCAGATTGCCGACGATGCGCCGCACCATGCCAAGCGCGTGCATGTCGTCCGCCGCGTAGTGATCCGCGACGCCGGACAGGCGCGTATGCACGTCGGCGCCGCCGAGATCCTCGGCACTCACGATCTCGCCGGTCGCCGCCTTCACGAGCGGCGGGCCGGCGAGGAAGATCGTGCCCTGGTCGCGCACGATCACCGACTCGTCGCACATGGCCGGCACATAGGCGCCGCCCGCGGTACAGGACCCCATGACCGAGGCGATCTGCGGAATGCCCGCCGACGACATGCGTGCCTGGTTGAAGAAAATGCGGCCGAAGTGGTCGCGATCGGGGAAAATCTCATCCTGGTTCGGCAGGTTCGCACCGCCGGAATCGACCAGGTAGATGCAGGGCAACCGGTTCTGTTGCGCGATCTCCTGCGCGCGCAGATGCTTCTTCACGGTGATGGGGAAATAGGTACCGCCCTTCACCGTGGCGTCGTTTGCCACGATGACGCATTCGCGCCCTGCCACCCGGCCGATGCCGGTGATGATGCCGCCCCCGGGCACTTCGCCGCCATACATTCCATGCGCGGCCAACGGCGACAGTTCCAGGAAAGGCGCGCCAGGATCGACCAGGCGCTCGACACGTTCGCGCGGCAGCAGCTTGCCGCGCGCCAGATGCTTGTCGCGCGCACCCTGCGGACCGCCGGCCGCGGCGGTGGCCGTCTGCGCGCCAAGCGTATCCAGCAGCGCGCCCATGGCGGCGGCATTCGCGCGGAACGCCTCCCCGCGCGTGTCGACACTGGATGAGAGGATGTGGCTCACGCTGTCTCCTTGAACAGCTCGCGGCCGATCAGCATGCGGCGGATCTCGCTCGTGCCGGCGCCGATCTCGTACAGCTTGGCATCGCGCAGCAGCCTGCCGGTGGCACTGTCGTTGATGTAGCCGTTGCCGCCGAGGATCTGGATCGCATCGAGCGACGCCTTGGTCGCCGCCTCCGCCGCGAACAGGATGGCGCCGGCCGCATCCTTGCGTGAGGTCCGTCCCTGGTCGCAGGCGCGCGCCACGGCGTAGACGTAGGCGCGGCAGGCGCTGAGCTGCGTGTACATGTCCGCGAGCTTCGCCTGGATCAGCTGGAATTCGCCGATCGCCTGGCCGAACTGCTTGCGTTCATGCACATAGGGCACCACCAGGTCGAGGCACGCCTGAAGGATGCCCAGCGGCCCCGCAGCCAGCACGGCGCGCTCGTAGTCCAGTCCGGACATCAGCACCCGCACGCCGCCGCCGACCTGGCCGAGCACGTTCTCCTCCGGCACCTCGCAATCCTCGAAGACCAGCTCGCTGGTGGGGGATCCGCGCATGCCAAGCTTGTCGAGCTTCTGTGCCGGCCGGAATCCCTTGAAGTCACGCTCGACGATGAAGGCGGTGATGCCCTTCGGACCGGCATCGGGGTCGGTCTTCGCATAGACCACCATGGTCTCGGCGTAATGCGCGTTGGTGATCCACATCTTCGTGCCGTTCAGCACGTAGCGGTCACCACGCTTGTCGGCGCGCAGCCGCATCGACACCACGTCGCTGCCGGCGCCCGGCTCGCTCATCGCCAGCGCGCCGAGATGCTCGCCCGAGATCAGCTTCGGCAGATATCGCCGCTTCTGGTCCTCGCTGCCATTGCGGCGGATCTGGTTCACGCACAGGTTCGAATGCGCCCCATAGGACAGCCCGACCGAGGCGGAGGCACGGCTGACCTCCTCCATCGCGACGCAATGCGCCACGTAACCCATGTTCGCGCCGCCATACTCCTCCTCCACGGTGATGCCGTGCAGGCCGAGCGCGCCCATCTCGGGCCAGAGGTACCGGGGGAATTCGTCGGTGCGGTCGATCTCGGCGGCGATCGGCGCGATGCGCGCATCGGCGAAGGACCGCACGCTGTCGCGCAGCATGTCGACCTCGTCGCCGAGGCCGAAATCGAGCATGGGTATCTGGTTCGCGCTCATGGCCTGTCTTCCGGTGTCGCGA
Organism: Roseomonas sp. CECT 9278; assembly: GCF_918698155.1. Taxonomy (GTDB): domain Bacteria; phylum Pseudomonadota; class Alphaproteobacteria; order Acetobacterales; family Acetobacteraceae; genus Neoroseomonas. The sequence goes on along the minus strand of NZ_CAKKLX010000017.1, from coordinate 76,478 downwards.
CAAGCGCCGCGGCCAGGTCGCGACGCAACGCGCCGCGCATCACCTTGCCGGTCGCCGTCATGGGCAGGGACTCAACGAAAACGACACGCCTCGGATAGAGATGCGCGGCGAGGCGTTCACGCACGAAAGCACGAATTCGGGCGGCGAGCGCATCATCCGCCACCACGCCTTCCCGCGGCACGATCACCGCCGTCACTTCCTCGGTGCGCAGCACGTCGGGAAGCCCGACCACGGCGGCGATCGCGACAGCGGGATGCCGCAGCAGGCAATCCTCGACCTCGCCGGGGCCGATCCGGTAGCCGGAGGAGGTGATGACGTCGTCGTCGCGGCCGAGGAAGCGGATATATCCTTCGTCGTCTGCGGTGCCGGTATCGCCGGTCAGCAGCCACGCGCCCTGGAACTTCGCCGCTGTCGCTTCGGGGTTGTTCCAATAGCCCAGGAACATCGCGGGATCAGGGCGCGCGATGGCGATGCGGCCTTCCTCGCCGGCTGCGCGGGGAACGCCGGCGGCGTCGATCACCGCGACGCGATGACCCGGCACCGGGCGCCCCATGAAGCCCGGCTTGACGGGCATCAGCCCCGCGCAATTGGCGACTACCAGGTTGCATTCCGTCTGGCCGTAGAATTCGTTGATGGTGACGCCGAAGGCCTCGCGGCCCCATTCCAGCGTCTCCGCCCCGAGCGTCTCGCCGCCGCTGCCGATGCTGCGCAGGCGGTGGCCGAAGCGTGTCGGGTCGCGCAGCTGGCGCATCATGCGCAGCGCCGTCGGCGGCAGGAACGCGTTGCGGACGCCATGACGCGCCATAAGGTCGAAGGCGCGCTCCGGATCGAACTTCGCCATGCGGTGCGCCAGGACCGGCACGCCATGGAACAGCGATGGCAGCAGCACATCCAGCAGCCCGCCGATCCACGCCCAGTCCGCCGGCGTCCAGAACAGGTCGCCGGGCTGCGGGAACATCTCCTGCGGCATCTCGACGCCAGGCAGGTGGCCGATCAGGGTCCGATGCGCATGGAGCGCACCCTTGGGCGATCCGGTGGTGCCCGAGGTATAGACGATCAGCGCAGGATCATCGGCCGCGGTCTCGGCCAGGGGGCAGGCATCGCTCGCCCGCTCCGCGGCCTCCCACAGCGACAGCACGCCGGGTCGAGCCCCTTCAGCGCCGAGGATGGTGTGCAGCAGCGGCAGCCGATCGCGCGTATCACCCATCGCGGCCAGGCCGACATCATCCGTGATCATCGCCGCCGCACCGCTGTCGCGCAGCCGGAACTCGAGCGCATCCGGCCCGAACAGCTGGAACAGCGGGACGGCAATCGCGCCGATCCTGTAGATCGCGAGATGCGCGATGGCGGCTTCCGGCCCTTGCGGCAGCAGCACCGCCACGCGGTCGCCAGGCGCGACCCCGCGCGCCTTCAGCACGTTGCCGATGCGCGCCGATGCGCCACGCAGCGCGTCGTACGAGATCCGTTCGATCGCGCCGCCGACTGCTTGGTGGACCAGCGCGACGCGACCGCTGCCATCGGCCCAGCGATCGCAGCAGGCTTCGGCAATGTTGAAGTTTGCAGGAACGGACCAGCGGAAGCGGGCGATCAACTCCTCATACGACTCCGATGGCGGCAGGATCGCGGCCGCGCTCACAGCCAACGCTTCCGGCGCTTGTAGGATTTCAGGTTGCGGAAGGACTTCCGGTCGGCGCCATGGCCGCCGAGGTAGAATTCCTTGACGTCCTCATTCTCCGCGAGCGAAGCCGCCGTGCCGTCGAGCACGACCTTCCCCTGCTCCATGATGTAGCCATAGGACGCGACGGACAGTGCCATATGCGCATTCTGTTCGACGAGCAGGATGGTGATGCCAAGGTCGCGGTTCAGGCGCCGGATGATGCCGAAGACCTCCTTCACGAGCAGCGGCGACAGGCCCATGGACGGCTCGTCCATCAGGATCAGCTTCGGCCGCGCCATCAGCGCGCGGCCGATCGCGAGCATCTGCTGCTCGCCGCCCGAAAGGTAGCCGGCGAGGCCCGTGCGTTCGCGCAGCCGCGGGAAATACTCGTAGACCATGTCGATGTCGCGCCGCACCTCGCCGTCGCTGCGGGTGAAGGCGCCGAGACGCAGGTTCTCGAGGCACGTCATGTCGCCGATGATCCGTCGCCCTTCCATGACCTGGAAGATGCCGCGGCGAACGATGCGGTCGGGATCGATGCCGTTCAGCCGCTCGCCAGCGAACAGGATGTCGCCGCGCGTCACCTGGCCTTCCTCGCTTCGGAGCAGGCCCGATATCGCCTTCAGGGTGGTCGACTTCCCGGCACCATTGGCACCGAGCAGGGCGACGATCTCACCCTGCGGCACCACCAGCGACAGGCCGCGCAGCACGAGGATGACCTCGCTGTAGACGACCTCGATGTTCTTCACCTCGAGGAGCGGCGGGGCTGTGTCTGCCCGCGTCGCGGCTTGCTGCGCGGCCTCGCTCATCACCAGCCGAGCCAGTCGGCGCGGCGCTGCAGGTCGATATTGGCGACCGGCTGCAGCGCCATGGTGCCCGCGGTCATCAGTTCCTGCACCGAGCCCTGTGCGGTGTTGCCGGTGACACGTGCGCGGTAGAGCGCGACGCGCATCGTGCCGCGGTGGTCCTGCGCGGTGAAGGTGGAGGGCGTGCAGACGCCCTGGAACCCGGCCGGGACCCAGTCGCGACGGGCATAGAAGCCGTCACGGATGCGCTCGCCGCTCACCTGGCCGCCATTCGCCGCGGCCGTCTCCATCGCCTCGACCATCAGCATCGCGGCGCAGGCGCCGGCCAGGTAGTGCACCGGCCGATACGCCGTGCCGGCCTGGTCCGAGACGCGGCTGATGGCGCGCAGCGTCTCCATGCCCGGCGCCGTGCCGCCCCACACCACGCCGGTACGCACCGGGAAGACCACGCCATCCGCGGCGGTGCCGGCGGCCTTCATGGCATTCTCGTCCATGCCCCAGACATTGCCGAGGAACTGCACCTGGACGCCGACGGTCTGACAGGCGCGCAGCACCGAGATGTTGGACCCCGCCGTATTGCCCAGATACGCGTAGTTGGCACCCTGGTTCTTCAGCGTCAGGCATTGCGCCGTGTAGTCGCCCGGCGTGAGTGCGAACTGGATCGCCGGCAGAACCTCGAAGCCGAGTTCGCGTGCAAGGGCCTCGCCAGCCTCCTTCGGGCTGTTCGGGTAGGGGTGGTTGGCGCCCATGTGCACATAGCGCGGACGCCCTTGCTGGCCGCGCGCGCGCCAGTCCTCGGCCGCCCATTGCAGCATGCCGCGCAGCGCATCGGAGTAGGATGGGCCGTAGAAGAAATTGAAGGGTGCCGGTTCCACGCCCTGCCGGCGAGACGTGCCACCCGCATCCGTCAGCGCCGCCGAGTAGGAGCCCGAGATGTAGGGAATGCGGTCGCGCGTGACGAAGCGCACCAATGCCTCGGTGTCCGCGGTGCCCCAGCCCTGGATCGCCACCACGCGTTCGCGCTGCGCCCAGGACTGGTACTGGCTGACCGCGCGCGGCGCCTGGTAGCCGTAGTCGAAGCCCGACACCGCGAGCCGCCTGCCGGCCACGCCGTTGCGCGTCTGGTTCACCCAGGCGAGCGTATCCGCCACGCCCTGCCCATAGGGCACGCCGACATCCGAGGTCGCCCCGGAATTGTCCATCAGGTGCCCGACGGGGATCGGCGCCTGCGCGAAGGCCGGCGCCGCGGCAAGCAGCGCGCCGGCCAGCAGGGGAAGCGGAAGCCTCATTGTCAGTCTCCTCCTTGGATGATGCGGGCCGTTTGCCGGCCTCAATGCGAGAACGGGTAGAGTTTCCAATACGCCTTGATCATTTTCCAGCGATGCGCGAGCCCGTCGGGCTCGAAGATCAGGAAAAGGATGATCGCGGCGCCGATCGCCATCTCACGCAGGAAGGAGATGGAGGCGCCGAGCCGCAAGGTGCGGTCGATCGCGCTGCCAGCCAGCAGGTCTGCGCCGGCCTGCACCACTTCCGGCAGCAACACCATGAACGCCGCGCCCATCATGCTGCCCATCACCGATCCCAGCCCGCCGATGATGATCATGGCCAGGAACTGGATCGAATAGAGGATATTGAAGGCCTCGACGCTGACGAACAGCAGGTAGTGCGCGTAGAGCGCCCCTGCCACGCCGGCGAAGAAGGACGCGATGCCGAAGGACAAGGTCCGGTAGTAGGCAAGGTTGACGCCCATCATCTCGGCCGAGAGATAGTGGTCGCGGACCGCGATCAGCGCGCGGCCATCCCGCGTCCGCATCAGGTTGCCGGCCGCGAGAAACATCACCACGACATGCGCCAGCACGACGTAGAAATAGGTTTCCTCGCGATCGAGGCGCAGGCCGAACAGCTCATAGGGTTCGGTCACGCGCCCGGCGACGCCACCCGAAAACCAGCGCGCGCGGGCGAAGAAGTCCTCCAGGATGAACTGCGCAGCCAGCGTGGCGATCGCCAGATACAGGCCCTTCAGGCGCGCTGCGGGTGCCCCGAAGACCAGGCCGACCACGGCCGTCATCAGACCCGCGCCCCAGATCGCCAGCGGCACCGGCACATGATATTCGACCAGCAGCGCGGATGCGAAGGCACCGAAGCCGAAGAAGGCGGCGTGACCGATCGAGATCTGCCCGGTAAAGCCGACCAGGATATTGAGGCCGAGCGCCGCGATCGCGCTGAAGCCGATGGTGATCAGCAGGCCAAGTTCGTAGCGACCGAAGACCAGCGGCGCGGCGCAGAGCAGCGCCACGCCGGCGATCGTTGCCATCATCGACGAACGGGTCGGAAAGATCGTGGTGTCGGCACGATAGCTGCTGCGGAAATCGCCCGCCGGGGTCATCGACGTCATGCCGGTGTCAGACCCGTTCGATGTTGCGTGTGCCGAACAGCCCATAGGGCTTGATCAGCAGGATCAGGATCAGGGCATAGAAGGGCGCGATCTGGTACATATTGCCCCAGTTGAGCCATTGCGCATCGACATATTGCGCCAGGTTCTCGAGCACGCCGACGATCAGGCCGCCGAGCACGGCACCGACGATCGAATCGAGCCCGCCGAGGATCACCGCCGGGAACACCTTGATGCCGTAGAACGACAGCGCCGAGGACACACCGTTCACCACGCCCACCACCACGCCGGCGACTGTAGAGACGACCGCCGAGATCGCCCAGGACATGGCGAAGACCTTCGGCACACTGACGCCCAGCGACTGCGCCACCTGTTGGTCGAAGGCCGTCGCACGCATCGCGAGCCCATGCTTTGAATAGGTGAAGAACCACCAGAAACCGAGCATGATCAGCGCCGAGACGCCCAGGCTGGCGATGTAGACGGTCTGCACCTCGAGCCCCATGACCCGCATGCGCTCGCTCGTGAAGATCGGCGGGAAGGGCTGGGCGAAAACGCCAAACATCCACTTCATGAGCGCCTGGAAGAAGATCGACAGCCCGACCGTCGCCATGATCACGCTGATCACCGGCTCGCCGATCAGCGGCCGCAGCACGATGATCTGCAGCAGGATGCCGAACAGCGTCATGAACGCGAGCGTGACCAGGAATCCGGCCCAGAAGGGAAGCTGCCAGGTGGTCAGCATCCACCAGCAGACCCAGGCACCGACCAGCAGGAACTCGCCCTGGGCGAAGTTCACCACCTGGCTCGCCTTGTAGATCAGCACGAAGGACATCGCGACCACGCCATACAGCGCGCCCACGATTAAGCCGTTCAGCACCAGCTGGAACAGCAGCGTCGTATCCATTCAGGCCACCTTCCGTGCCGCGCCGGCATCGTCGTCCATGCGGATCACGCGCAGCACCGTGCGGATCCGTTGCTTCGTCCCGTCCTGGAAGGCAATGGTCGTGTCGACCGGGATCGCGTCCTGCCCGGCATAGATCGCCTCGATGATGTCGCCGTACTTCGCGTTGATCACGCCGCGGCGGATTTTGCGGGTGCGGGTGAGTTCCTCGTCGTCCGCGTCCAGCTCCTTGTAGAGCAGCACCACGTCACGGATGCGCTGCGGTGCGGGCAGCGAGGCGTTCACCTGCGCGACCTCCTCGCGGATCTTATCGAGCACCTCCGGCCGCGCCGCGAGGTCGGAGTAGGTGGTGAAGGAAATCCGCTTGCGCTCGGCCCATTTGCTGACGATCGGAAAGCGAATGCAGATCATCGCCGCGAGGTGTGGCCGCTGGTCGCCCAGGATCACCGCCTCGGCGACGAAGGGGCTGAACTTGAGCTTGTTCTCGATGAACTGCGGGGAGAAGCGATCCCCGCCCGACATGGTCGCAATGTCCTTGATGCGGTCGATCACCACCAGCTGGCCGCGCCTGTCGAAGTATCCCGCATCGCCCGTGTGCATCCAGCCATCGCGCATGTCGGCCACGTCGTCGACACCGAGGTAGCCGGCGAACATGTTCGGATGGCGCGTGACGATCTCGCCGACGCCATTCTGGTCGGGCTCGTGGATGCGCAGTTCGACGGCGTCGCCGAAGGGCGTCCCGACGGTGTCGAAATCGACCTCCCCGGCACGATGGATGGTGTAGGCGCCGAGAGCTTCCGTCTGGCCGTAAAGCTGGCGCATTGGCACGCCCAGCGCCTGGAAGAAGCGGAAGGTGTCGGGGCCCAGCGCGGCCCCCCCCGTCGCCGCGGATTTCAGCCGCGTGAAGCCGAGCCTGTCGCGCAAGGCACGGAACAGCAGCGCATCGGCGAGCGCGGACCGACCGCCGCCCTTCAACGCGTCGAGGCCCATGCGCATGCCTGCCTCGAAGGCGCGCTGCTTCAGCGGTGACGCATCCATGACACGGGCGCGCACATCGGCCGCGATCCCCTCCCACACGCGCGGCGCGAACAGCACGAAGGTCGGCGCGATCTCACGGAAATCGGCCATCATCGTCTCGGGCTCCTCGACGAAGTTGACCTTCATGCGGGAGATCAGCCCCCAACCCAATACGTAGATCTGCTCCATGATCCAGGGCAGCGGCAGGACAGAGACGTATTCATCCTCCGGCCCCTTCGGGTCGACCGCCAGGTAGGCCTCGCAATGGCGGATCAGCGCCCGGGCGCTCAACTGCGCCAGCTTCGGCCGCGCCGTCGTGCCGGAGGTGGTGCACAGGATCGCGACGTCCTCGCCATCCGTCGCATCGACCAGCCTGTCCCACAGCCCGGGGTCCGCCGCCGCCGCCGCCGCGCCCCGCTGCGCCAGTTCGGCCGCCGAGACCAGCCGCCCATCGGCATGCTTGCGCATCCCGCGTGGGTCGCAATAGACGATGTGCCGCAGACCCGGCACCTGGTCCGAGACGTTCAGCAGCTTGTCGACCTGCTCCTCATCCTCGGCGATCGCGACGGTCGCGCCGCTGAAGGACAGCAGGTAAGCCACCTCGTCATCCAACGCATCGCGATAGATGCCGAGTGATCGCCCGCGGACGGCATGTGTCGCGATCTCGCCCATCACCCAGTCGGGCCGGTTGTCGCCGATCAGCGCCACCACCTCACCGGCCTGGACACCAAGCGCGCGCAGGCCGAGCGCCAGGTCCCTAGTGCGCGTCGCGACGTCCGACCAGGTCAGCGAACGCCAGATGCCGAATTCCTTCTCCCGCATCGCGACGTCGCGGCCGTGGCTGCGGGCATTGCGGCGCAGCAGGCGCGGGAGGGTGAGCTCGATCTGGGTCATGCGGTGGCGTGCTCGGCGTCGTCGTGCGCGGCCTCGTCGGGTTCGCCGAGATACGCCCGCTTCACATGCGCATCGGCCATCACCTCCTCCGGCGAGCCAGCCGCGATGCGCCTGCCGAAATCCAGCACCATGACGCGATGGCTGATGTCCATCACCACGCCCATGTCGTGCTCGATCATCAGCACCGTCATGCCGAGCTCCTCGTTGAGGTCGACGATGAAGCGGGCCATGTCCTCCTTCTCCTCGAGGTTCATGCCGGCCATCGGTTCGTCGAGCAGGATCAGCTTCGGCTTCAGCGCCATCGCACGCGCGAGTTCGACACGCTTGCGCAGCCCGTAGGACAGCGTGCCGGCGACAGCCTTGCGCACATGCTGAATCTCGAGGAAGTCGATGATCTCCTCGACCTCGCGCCGATGCGCCAGCTCCTCGCGCTGGGCACCGCCGAGCCAATAGACCATGCCCCGCACGAAGCCCGTCCGCAGCAGGTGATGGCGCCCGACCATGATGTTGTCGAGCACCGTCATGTGGCCGAACAGCGCCAGGTTCTGGAAGGTCCGCCCGATGCCCAGCGCGGCACGGCGGCTCGTGGCGGTGCGCGTGATGTCCTGGCCGTCGAACAGGATGCGCCCCTCGGTCGGCCGGTAGCGCCCCGAGATGCAGTTCACCATCGAGGTCTTGCCCGCGCCGTTCGGACCGATGATCGAGAATATCTCGCCGGGGCGTACTTCGAACGACACATCGGCCAGGGCGCGCACGCCCCCGAAGCGCAGGCTGACGCCTTCGGCCGCCAGGATCGGCGCCTCTGCCTTCACGCGGCGTATCCTCCCCAGGTCTCGTTCCCGGGGCAGGTTATGGGGCGGGCGGGCTCCGTGGCAACGATCATGCGCCCCGGGGGCGGTCTCAGGCCTTGGCGCGTAGCTCAATCGCCAGCGGTGGATCGTCGGTCGTCAGCACATCCACCCCGAGACCCAGCATCCGCCGGATCGACGCCTCGTGGTTCGCCCCCCAGACCGACACGCCAATCCCCGCCGCGCGCAGTGCTGCGACGCCCTCCGCATCGAGTTGCGATTCGTGCACCCCGATCTCGGGAAATCCGTAGGCCTGGGCGACAGCGATGGTCCCGCGCATGCCAAGGCCGCGCCAGGTCGCGCGTTCGAGCAGCCACGCCACCCCGGCCAGCCCGCCAGCGGCGGCGGCCTCGGCCGCGACCTGCGCCTCAAAGGCGATGATCCATGTCGCGCTCCGCGTGGCGGTGCCGTCGAGCACCTTCAGGACCCGTGGCACGAGGCCCGGGTAGGGCCGGCCCTGGGTGTCGGACTTGATCTCGACCCGCGGCGCGACCGCAGATCCCGCGAGGGCATCGAGCATGTCGCGGAGCATGGGCGGCGCCTCGCCGCGGCATCCCTTCACGCGAAGGCGGCGAAACGCCGCGGAGGTCAGTGCCGCGACCGCCCCGATCCCATCCGTCGTGCGTTCGAGTGTGGCGTCGTGCATGACGACGACGTCGCCATCGGCGGTGGCATGCACGTCGCATTCCGCCTGCTCGAGCCGCAGTCGCGCGGTTTCGCGAAACGCGGTCAGGCTGTTCTCCGGCCACAGGAAGGCGCCGCCGCGATGGCTCGCGATGGCGGTCGGGTGGTGCGTCATGCGAAGGAACCTCGGACACGACGTCGGGCCTGTCCCGACATCACACGGAAACGCCGAATTGACCCGCAACGCGGCCGGACCACCCTATGGCTGCTGCGGACAAACTGCTACGATATAGCCTCGAAGGCCGCGATGCCCCGACGGTACGATAACCTCCGCCGCCCAGCTGACTGGCTCAGCGATCCGACGATCATTCCGGCGTGGCCAGGCCAGACCGCGGCGAAAGCGCCAGCGCGAGGCCTTCAAGGCAAGCTGGACGTCGCTTAAAGGGATTTGTGACACTCTTCGTGCATAAGTGGCAGGATTCAGTCAGCACTGCGCCGCGGGAGGTGCCTATGGCAGGAACAGCGGGACTTCGGCGATGGGTCGGGCATGCCATCGCGGTACTGCTGGCCCTGGCGCCGATCGCCGCCCTGGGCCAGGCGAGCGTGCCGGCCGAACCGCCGATCCGCCTCAAGGTTGTCGGCGGACTGGCGGATGTCAGCCAGTACCTGCGCTACGAGGAACCGTTCTGGCGCCGGCGGCTGCCGGAATTGTCTGGCGGGCGCATCCAGGCCGAGATCGCGCCTTTCGACCGCAGCGGCATCCGCGCGCAGGAGATGCTGGCATTGATGCGGCTTGGCGTCGTGCCGTTCGGCACGGCCCTGCTCGCGATCGTCAGCACCGAGGAACCTGAATTCAACGCCGTCGACCTGCCGACCGTGAATCCCGACATGGCGGCGCTGCGCCGGACCGTGGCGCTGTACCGCCCGCATCTCGAGGAACTGCTCGCGGAGCGGTATGACGTCGAGTTGCTGGCCGTCTATACATATCCGGCACAGGTCCTGTTCTGCCGCACCGCATTCAGCGGATTGTCCGATCTCGCGGGCCGGCGCATCCGCACCTCCTCGGTCGGGCAGTCCGAGATGTTCGCGGCACTCGGCGCCACGCCGGTCGTGATCCCATTCGGCGAAACCCTCGCCGCGCTGCGCTCCGGTGTCGTCGAATGCGCCGTGACCGGCACGCTCTCCGCCAATGCCATCGGCCTGCACGAGGTGACGACGCACATGCACAGCATGGCGATCACCTGGGGGCTGTCCGTCTTCGGTGCCAACCGCGCCGCCTGGAACGGCCTGCCGGACTGGGCCCGCACGCTCATCCGGCAGGAGGTCGCCGTGCTCGAACGGGAGATCTGGGATGCCGCCGAAATCGAGACCGGCGAAGGCATCGCCTGCAATGCCGGCCAGGCATCCTGCAGCAACGGGCGGCGCGGCAATGTCACGATCGTGCCGGTGTCCGACGCCGACCAGGCCCGGCGCCTGCGCCTGCTGACCGAAACCGTGCTGCCGGGCTGGGTGCGGCGCTGCGGCGAGGCCTGCGTCGCGGCCTGGAACACGCGGCTTGCTCCCGCCCTGGGCGTGACGGCACAACCCGACTGACCATGCAGAATACGCGGCTTCTGCGTCGCGCCGTCTTCATCGGCGCGGTGCTCCTGCTCCTGGCGCAGACGGCCGCGACGATGATGATCATTGGGCGCGCGCGCGAAGCGCAGATCCGCGGCGCGCAGGAAGCCGTCGAACGCATCAGCATCGCGACGGAAGCATCGATCAACCGCGCCTTCGTACAGGTCGACGCCATGCTGGCCGGGTTGCCCGCCATGCTGGCGCCCTTCGCCAACAACGGCCAGATCGACATAGCCTCGGTCAATCGCGTGCTGCGCCAGTTCATCAACCAGAACTTCACCTACCGCGACATCCTGCTGCTCGGGGCCAATGGCTTGCCGGTGGCCACGGCGCTGCCGGTCTCGCGGCGCCGACGCCTGCCGCTTCCGGTCGAGACGGGCTTTTCGGAATTGGCCGCCGCCAGCGGCGGCGTCTCGATCGGCGGCCCGGTGCAGAACCCGAGCACCGGCGAATGGTCCCTGTTCTTTGCGCGCAACGTCACCATCGTCGGGCTCGGGTCGGTCAGGGCGGTGGCGGAAGTGCCGCTGCCCTCCGTGCGATCGCTGCTGTCCGCGGCCGGCGAAAGCCCCGGCTTGCGCACGACGCTGGAACGCGACGACGGCGTCCTGCTCGCCTCCGTGCCGCATGACGAGACCCGGATCGGCCAGCAGCTAGCGCCGATCGTGGCGATGCCGAACGGGCAGGCGACGCTTGCACTCAGTCGATTCACCGGCCGCCAGGTTTTCGTCTCGGCCCGACCGGCGCTCTATCCGACCCTGGTGATCACCTCGACCATCGAGGTCGATGCCGCGCTCGCGGGCTGGTACCGCGACCGCATCAGGGCGTTCAGCGTCTCCGCCATCCTCGGCATCGTCATCATCCTCGTCGCACTCGCCTTGATGGTCATCCTGCGGCAGCGCGGCAAGGCGGAGGACGAACGCGCCAAGGCGCGCCAGACCCTGGAAAGCGCCCTGGAATCGATGTCCGACGGCTTCGTGATGTTCGATGCGGCAGACCGCCTGGTCGCCTGCAACAGCCGCTACAAGGATTTCTACCGCATCAGCGCGCCCTTCATCCTGCCGGGCAATTCCTTCGACGACATCATGCGCGAAGGTGCGCTGCGCGGGCAGTATCCCCAGGCCGGCGCGGACATCGAGGCCTTCCTGGCCGAAAGCAAGGCCTTCCACCTCAGCAACCAGCCCTCGATGGAGCGCCTGCTGCCCGACGGCCGCTGGGTCCTGATCACGGAACGCCGCACGCCCGACGGCGGGACGGTGGGCATTCGTACCGACATCACGGCGCTGAAGCGCGCCATGCAGGATCTGGCGACCGCGCGCGATGCCGCTGCCGCCGCCGGCGAGGCCAAGAGCCGCTTCCTTGCCCGCGTCTCGCATGAATTGCGCACGCCGCTCAATGGCGTGCTCGGCTTCGCCCAGGTGCTGCTGCATGACCCGCGCCTCGCACCGGACCAACGCGAGCAGGTCAAGACACTCCACGAGGCCGGGCGCCATCTGCTTGACCTGGTGAACGGCCTGCTCGATCTGTCGAAGATCGAGGCCGGGCGGCTGGACCTCGCGCCACAGGCGGTCGCGCTGCGCCCGCTGCTGGAAGGCTGCGCCACGCTGCTGGCCCCGGAGATCGCGCGCAAGGCATTGTCCTTTGAGCTGGAACTCGACCCGCATTTGCCCGCCGCCGCCTCGCTGGACCCGATGCGGACGCGGCAGCTGCTGCTCAACCTGCTGTCCAACGCGGTGAAATTCACGCCCGCCGGCGGGCGCGTCGATCTGAAGGTGCGCGGGCTCGGCGATGGTCAATTGCGGATCGAGGTGTCCGACACCGGCCCGGGCGTTCCCGCAGACAAGCGCAATCTTCTGTTCGAGGATTTCGTCCAGCTCGCGCCGAATAGCGGGGCGGACGGCCAGGGCACCGGGCTGGGCCTCGCCATATCGGCGCGGCTCGTGGCGCTGATGGGCGGAACGATCGGTTGCGACGAGCGGCCGGGCGGCGGCGCGCTGTTCTGGGTCGAATTGCCGCTGCGGGCCTGCGACATCTTGGATGAGGAAAAGACACCCATGCCAAGCCCCGCCACATCGCAGACCGCGCTCAAGCTCAACGTGCTCGTGGTCGACGACGTGCTGGCCAACCGGCAGATCGCGCAGGCGATGCTGCAGTCGGCCGGTCACAGCGTCTCGCTGGCGGAGGACGGGCCGACGGCGCTGCTGGCGCTCGAACGCCAGCGCTTCGATGTGGTGCTGATGGACCTGCAGATGCCGGGCATGGACGGCTTCGAGACGACGCGCCGCGTGCGCGCCATGCCGGCGCCGGCCAGCGAGGTTCCCGTCATCGCTCTCACCGCCTCAGTGCTGCCGGACCAGGTGGAAGCGACGCGCCGCGCGGGCATGGATGGGCATCTCGGCAAGCCGCTGGACCGCACCGCGCTGCTGGACCTGGTGCAGCAGATTCCACGACGAAAGGCGGTGCCCGCCGCCGCTGCGCAGGAACCAGCCGCGCCGTACCTCGATACCTCGGCCCTCGATATCCTGGAACGCGAGTTGGGTCATGCCGCCCACGGCATCCTGGCCGAATTCGTGGGCGAGGTGCGTCGGTCGCTGGCGCTGCTGACCAACGCCTCCGCCGCGGAACGCGCCGATGCCGGGCATGTGCAGCACGCCGCGCACCGGCTGCTGGGCGCCGCGAGAACCCTGGGTGCAAGTCGGCTCGCGATCGAGGCTGAGGCGCTTCAGAAGGCTTCGCGCGGGGGGGACCCTTCGCCCGATCTGCAGGTCGCCGTCATCGCCGTGGCGCGGGAGACACTGCCGAGCCTCGAACGCCGCCTCGGTGTCGAGGACGTGGCAGCAGGCCCGCCGGTGCGGACCGCGACCGTCGGCTGACCGGCACGGGCGGTCTGGACCGTCGCCCCACCTGCCCTAGGATGCGCCCGGTGCTTCGGGAACGACTTGCGCATGGCTTCGCTCATCTGGTCCAGGAACAACGCTCGGGAGGAACCGCACGCAGCATTGCGCGCCGTGGCCGAAGGCGCCCGCCGCGCGGAGACGCCCTGCGGCACCGGTGCGCTGGTCTGGCGCGCCTGGGGTGCGGGGCGGCCGCTGGTCCTGCTGCATGGCGGGTCCGGTTCCTGGCGCCACTGGCTGCGCAACATCGCCGCCTTCGCCACCGACCGGATGGTGATCTGCCCGGACCTGCCCGGGCTGGGCGACAGCGACATGCCGCCGGAGCCCGCCGGGCCCGAGGGCGTGGCGGCAGTCTTGCGTGAAGGCCTGCGACAGGTGATTGGCACCGAGGGCTACGACCTTGCGGGGTTCTCCTTCGGGGCGCTGTGTTCCGGCCACCTGGCAGCGATCGACCCCGACCACTGCGCCTCCCTGACGATCGTCGGCGCCGGCGCGCTGGGCTTCGTGCGGTCGCGCACCGAACTGGTGAAGGTGCGCCAGCTCGAGGGTGCCGACCGCGAAGCCGCCAATCGCCACAACCTTGCCGAGTTGATGTTCGCCGACGCATCGCGCATCGACGAGGTGGCGCTGGCGATGCAGGATCTCCATACCCGCCGCGCCCGCTTCAAGAGCAAGGGCTGGGCGAATACGGATTCGCTGAAGCAGGCGATCCTGCGCAGCCGCGCGCCGCTCGGCGCGATCTATGGCGAGCAGGACGCCATTGCGCGCCCGCATGTGCAGCAGCGGCTCGACCTGGTGCGGGAAATGCGCGCGGATGCCCGCATCGAACTGGTGCCCGATGCCGGCCATTGGGTCGCCTACGAGGCGGCGGCGCCGTTCAACGCAGCGCTTGCCCGCGTGCTCGCTCGCGAAGCCGCACGGGTGTGACCGCGCCGCCCGCGGGCGCGCGGCGCACCGCCACCCTGCGCGGCATGGCGTGGATGGCGCTCGCGGGTTTCCAGTTCTGTTTGCTGAATGCCGTGGCGCGTCACCTCGCGCAGGACCTTGACCCCTTCCAAACGCAGTTCCTGCGCTACCTTGCGGGGCTCGTCGTGCTGCTGCCCTTCATTCTGCGCACGGGGCTCGCCGCCTGGCGGCCGCATGACCTGCGCGGCCAGGCGTGGCGCGGCCTGGTGCATACCGCAGGGCTGCTGTTGTGGTTCTGGGCGCTGCCGCATATCGCGCTGGCGGACACCACCGCGATCGGCTTCACCGGGCCGATCTTCATCATGGCCGGTGCGGTGCTTTTCCTCGGCGAGCCCTTTGTGCGCGCCCGGTGGATCGCCGCGGGCGTCGGCCTGCTGGGTATTGCGGTGGTGGTCGCGCCGCAGTTCACCGGGACGGGCGGCGGCTTCTGGTCGCTGGTGATGCTCGCCACCGTGCCGCTGTTCGCGGCATCCTTCCTGATCACCAAGGCCCTGACGCGGCGCGACCGGCCTGAGGTGATCGTCGCCTGGCAGGCGATCACCGTGACCATCTTCACGCTGCCCTTCGCGCTGCCGGGATGGACCTGGCCGACGGCCGAGCAATGGGGCTGGTTCCTCCTGACGGGCCTCCTGGGAAGCGCCGGCCATTGGTGCCTGACCGAGGCGTTCCGGATCGCCGACATCTCGGCGACGCAGCCCGTGAAGTTCCTCGACATCATCTGGGCGGCGGCGCTGGGATGGCTGGTGTTCTCGGACGTGCCGGCCGCCACCACCTTCGCGGGCGCGGCCATCATCTTCGCCGCCACCACATGGATCGCCCGTCGCGAAGCGCGGCGCCGATGACGCGACATCTTGCACACCCGGCGCGTCCGTCGGATCGTCGGCCAGGGCCGCCGCGAGCAGGACGGTCGAGGAGGAGTGCATGACGTCCATCGACCGGCGCGCCTTGGCCGCGGCCCTGGCCGGCCTCGCGGCGCCCGCGCTGGCGCAGGATGCCTGGCCGAACCGCCCGATCCGCCTGATCATTCCCTTCGCGCCGGGTGGGCCGATCGACACGGTCGGCCGGCTGGTCAGCGATCGGCTGCGCGAGAGGCTCGGCCAACCCTTCGTGATCGACAACCGCGCCGGCGCGGGCGGATCGATCGGCCTGCGCGCGACCGTCCAGGCCCCGCCGGACGGCGCGACATTCGTGCTGACCTCCTCCTCGCTCGCCATCCTACCGGCGATATACGCCAATCTCGGCTTCGACCCGCGCACGGACCTCACGCCGGTATCGCTGGTGGCGGAAATCGCGACCACCATCGCGGTGCGCGCCGATCATCGCTTCGCGACTCTGCAGGCGCTGGTGGACGAAGCGCGCGAGAAGCCGGGCACCATCACCTACGGCACGTCGGGGATCGGGTCGTCCAACCATTTGTCCGGCGCGATGCTGGCTGCGACCGCGCGGATCGACATGGTGCATGTGCCCTATCGCGGCGCGGCGCAGGCGATGAACGCTGTCTATACCCGCGACATCGACGTGGTCTTCGCCAGCACCGTGGAGACGCTCGCCCATGCCAGGGAAGGTCGTGCGCGAATCCTGGCGGTGACGACGGCGCAACGCATCGCGGCACTGCCAGACGTGCCAACCGCGCAGGAGACCGTGCCCGGCTATGTTGCGCCGAACTGGTTTGCGATCGCTGCGCCAAAGGGGTTGCCGGCGCCGATCCTGGCGCGGATGTCGACCGAACTCGCGGCCCTGCGCAGCGACCCGGATTTCCGCGCGCGCTTCGCGATGCTCGGTGCCGAGCCGCTGATGAGCAGCCCCGACACCCTTGCCACGCGCCTCGCCGAGGACGTGCCCACCTGGCGCCGCGTGGCCGCCGAGGCCGGCATCCGCGCCGAATGACCTTCTGAACCCGCAGGACAGCACATGCGCAAGCTCACCATCGGCGACGTCACCATCACCAGCATCATCGAGCGCGACGGCCCGTGGCGCGCGCCCGAACTCATGTTCCCCAAGGCCGCGGCCGCGCCGGAGCTGCTGGCGGAACGGCTGAAGGAGGTGGAACCGGAAACCTACGACGCCGCCACCGGCAAGATGGTCATCACCTACCAGACCTATGTCGTGCGCACGCCGCACCACACCATCCTGGTCGATACCTGCACCGGTGAGGACAAGGGCTACCCGGCGCCCATGGATTTCCCGAAGCAGCCCTGGCTGGATGGGCTGAAGGCCGAGGGGCTGGGCTTCGACGACATCGACTACGTGCTGTGCACGCACCTGCACATCGACCATTCGGGCTGGAACACGGTGCTGCGCGACGGGCGCTGGGTGCCGACCTTCCCGAAGGCGAAGTACGTGTTCCACAAGCGGGAATACGCGGCATGGGAAGCCTCGACCAAGGCCGAGGAAACGCGCCCGGGCGGTGGCGGCAACGTCTTCCGCTTCAACTGCGAACCGGTGGTCGCGGCCGGCCAGGCGCTGCTGGTGGATGACGACTTCCAGCTGGATGACCGCATCACGTTGCAACCCACGCCGGGCCATTCGCCCTGCCATTGCTGCGTGCATATCCGCAGTGGCGGCCAGCACGCGGTCATCACCGGCGACCTGATGCACCACGCGCTGCAGGTGCATCAGCCGGACTGGTCCACCGTGTTCTGCTGGGACGCGGCCGAGGCCGAGGCCAGCCGCCGGTCCTTCTTCGGCCAGGTGGCAGGCACGGACACGAAAGTGCTGCCGATCCACTTTCCCGACCCGTCGGTCGGACGCGTGGAGACGCAGGGCGATCGCTTCCGCTGGCGCTACGTGCGGTAGGCACCACATCGCTTGACGCCGCCCGCCCCCGGTGGTCGGTATCGCCCCGTTCGGAGGATCGCACCATGGACCACAACCAGCCCTACGCCGCCACCGAGGAGACCCGCATGCTGCGGGATCTGGTCGCGAAGTTCGTGGAGCGGGACGTGATGCCGCTCGAGCCCTCGGTGCTCAAGCGCGAGGCCTCCGGCGGCGGCTTCAAGCTGTCGGAGGAGGAGGAGGCGACGCTCCTCGCCCGCTGCAAGGAACTGGGCCTGTGGGGCCTTGACGTGCCGGAGGAATTCGGCGGCGCCAATCTTCCACTGCTCTCGCTTGCCGCGGCGGAGGAGGAGATGGCGCGCGCCTGCGTGCCCTTCACCATCCCGCCGGACAGCCCGAACCTGCACATGATGCTGCAGGTCGCGAGCCCGGTGCAGCGCGCGAAGTACCTCGACCCCTATGCACGCGGCGACATGCGTTCCGCCATGGCGATCAGCGAGCCCGGCGCCGGCGGCGATCCTGCCGGCATGACGACGCGCGCGGTGCGCGAGGGCGACGACTGGGTGATCAACGGGCGCAAGATCTGGGTTTCCAACGTGCCGCGCGCCGACTTCATCATCCTCATGGCGCGCAGCGGCGACGGCAAGCGGCAGGACGGCATCACCGCCTTCATCGTGGAAAAGGGCACGCCCGGCTTCATCATCGAGCGCGCCATTCCGATGGTGGGCGGTCGCACGACCTACGAACTGGTATTCGAGGATTGCCGCATCCCGCACGAGAACGTGCTGGGCGAACTCGGCCGCGGCTATGCGCCGATGCAGTTGCGCCTGAACGTGCGCCGCATGCAGATGGGCGCGCGCTGCGTGGGGATGGCGCGCCGCGCGCTGGAGATGATGGCCGACCAGGCGCAGAACCGCGTGACCTGGGGCGTGCGCCTGGCCGATCGCCAGGCCATCCAGTGGTTCGCCGCCGATGCGGTGATGGAAATGCACGCCTGCCGGCTGATGGTCGAAGACCTCGCGCGCAAGCTGGATGCCGGCGCCGACGTGCGGACGGAAGCCTCGATCCTGAAGGTGCGCGCGACCGAAATGGCGCAGCAGGTGCTGGACAACGCCATGCAGACCTTCGGCGCCATGGGCGTCACGAAGGAACTGCCGCTGCAGCTCATGCACCAGCAGGTGCGTCTGATGCGCGTGTATGAAGGTCCGTCGGAGGTACATCGCAGCGCGATCGGGCGGCGCGCGCTCGGCGGGAAGGTCTGAGGCGATGACGCGGCCGCTCGAGGGGATCCTCGTCCTCGACCTCGGGCATATCTACCAGGCGCCCTATGCCGGGTTCCTGATGGCGATGGCCGGTGCGACCGTCATCAAGATCGAACCGCCCACCGGCGAGCCATTGCGCCGGCGCGCCATGGTCGCCGGCGGATCGGTTCCGATGGCCATGCTGAATTCGAACAAGCGTGGCCTGTCGCTGGACCTCAAGAACGAGAAGGGACGCGAGGTATTCCTGCGCCTGGTCGATCGCGCCGATGTCGTGATCGAGAATTTCTCCCCCGGCGCGATGGACCGGCTGGGGCTGGGGCACGAAGCGCTGCTCAAGCGCAACCCGCGCATCATCTATGCGGCGGGATCGGGCTACGGGCAGACCGGGCCGGACAAGGACCGGCTTGCGATGGACCTGACGGTGCAGGCCGCGGTCGGCGTCATGCACACCACCGGCTTCCCGGACGGCCCCCCGACCAAGGCTGGCCCGACCGTTTGCGACTTCCTGGGCGGCACGCATCTGTACGGCGCGGTGATGACGGCGTTGTTCGCGCGTGAACGCACAGGCAAGGGCGCCTTCGTCGAGGTCGCGATGCAGGACGCTGCGTATTCCACGTTGGCCTCGGCGATCGGCATGCATTTCGGCGGCATGCTGAAGAAGGATGTGCCGCCGCGGACGGGCAACAGCCATGCCGGCATGGCGATGGCTCCGTACAACGTCTATCCGGCGAAGGATGGCTGGATCGCCATCATCGTGGTCACAGAAGGCCATTGGGACCGGCTGCTGGGTGCGATGGGCCAGCAGGCGCTGATCGGCGACGAACGCTTCCGCACGAATCCCGACCGCGTGACGCATATGGCCGAGGTGGACCGCATGGTCACCGACTGGACCTCGGCCCATACGCGCGCGGAACTCGAGGCGCTGACGCGCCAGCACGGCGTGCCCGCGGCGCCCGTCCGCACGCTTGAGGAAGTGCTGGAAGACCCCGGCATGCACGAACGCGGCATGCTGCGCTGGGTCGATCACCCCGAGGTCGGCCGCGTCGTTCTGCCCGCCACGCCGCTGCGCATCGACGGCGCCCCGCCGCCCGATTTCGCGCCGAGCCCCTTCCTCAACCAGCACGAGGCCGAGGTGCTCGGCGAGTTGCTCGGCATGGCGGAGGCGGAGCGCGAGACGGTGCGCGCCGCCGGCGGATTGGGCCCGCGCTTCAGCGGCCCGTGAAGTTCGGCTTGCGTCGTTCGAGGAAGGCCTTCGCACCCTCGTGCCGATCCGCGGTGTCGATGGTCGCGGCCTGTTCCGTCTCGGCTATCTCGATCGCCGCCGAAAGCGTTTGCAGCGGCGCCAGCGCCAATTGCCGTCGGATCACGCGGAGCGACCGCGGCGAACAATTCTCGACCATATCGGAGACATAGGCGCGCACGGCGTGGCCGAAGCCGTCGGCCGGCAGCACGCGCACCAGGCCCATCGCGGCGGCATCCTCCGCCGTGATCGTGCGGCCGGACAGCAGCAGGTCCGCTGCGTTCATCGGCCCGATCAGGCGCGGCAGCATCCACGCACTACCGTGCTCGGCGATCAGGCCGCGCCTCGGAAACGCCGCCGCCAGCTTGGCACCCGCCACCATGAAGCGCAGGTCGCAATACAATGACACGGCCAGACCCACGCCCGCGACGGCCCCGTTGATCGCCGCCACCACCGGCTTGCCGATGTTCAGGATATAGGAGTAGCGGCGCGACAGGTCCTCGACCGGCGGATCGCCGCCCGGCGGCGGCGTGACCCCCACGAAACGCGGTGGCGGCGGCCGGCCGCCGGCGATGCGCGTCACATCGGCGCCGACGCAGAAGGTGCTGCCGGCCCCGGTCAGGATGATCGCCCGCACGGCATCATCCTCCGCGGCCAGCGCGAAGGCGTCACGGACCTCGGCCTCGGTCTCGGGCGACCAGGCGTTGCGCTTGTCGGGCCGGTTCAGGGTGATCGTGGCGATGCGATCCGCGACGTCATAGGCGATTTCGGCGAAGGCCATCGGGCGAGGCTCCTCAGCGCGCGGGCGTGCGGGCGCGCTGCGCGGCCCAGTCCGCATCGGTCCAGTCCAGCATCTCCTGCGCGCCGGCCCGCGCGCCGCCCAGCAGGCGCCGGCCGCCATCGGCCACGACGCATTCGCCGGTCACGTAGCCGGCATGGTCGGACACCAGGAAGGCGGCGAGGTCGGTCAGTTCCTCGTGCTTGCCGGCACGGCGCAGCGGCACGCCGGCGTGCTCTACGCCGCCGGGACGCAACCGCGCGACAGCGGCCTCGGTCGGGAAAGTGCCCGGTGCGATCGCCACCAGGCGAATGCCGTGCGGCCCCCATTCCACGGCAAGGCTCTGCGTCATCGCCAGAAGCCCCGCCTTGGCCATCGCGGAGGGCACCGTGAAGGCGCCGCCCTGCAGGGCCGAAAGTGTCAGGATCGACAACACGACCCCCGGCTGCCTGGCTTCGATCCACCGCCGGCCGCAACCGATCGTGCAGTACGCGGCGCCATGCAGCGTGGTGCCCAGCACCGCATCCACCGCACGCGCCGAGAGGCGATGCGTCTGCGCCAGGAAGTTCGCCGCGGCATTGTTGACCAGGATGTCGGGCGCGCCACCGCGCCAGACATTGTCGAGCATGCCCTCGACAGCCGCGGCGTCGCGGATGTCGCATACATGGGTCGTGACCTGCGCGCCGGGCAGCTCGGCGCGGAAGGTCTCTGCCGTGGCCTCCAGCACCTGAGCGCGTCTGCCGCAGATCGCCAGCGCAGCGCCGAGTTCGAGGAAGCGCCGGCCGATGCTGCGCCCGAGTCCCGTGCCGCCGCCGGTCACCAAAGCGCGACGCCCGGCGAGCAATCCCGGCGCGAAGGCCACCTCAGACGCCCTTGTAGATCGGCTTGCGCTTCTCGCGCATCGCCGCCAGCGCCTCGCGATGGTCTTCGGTCGTATGCGCCACGGCCTGCATGGCGGACGACATTTCCAGGACCGTGTCGAGCCGGTTGTTCCACGCCTCGCGCAGCAGGCGCCGCGCCATGCGCACGGCCTGGGGCGGGTTGGCGGCGATGCGCGCGGCCAGCGCACGCGCCGCCGGGATCAACTCCGCATCCGGCACCACGCGCGAAACCAGGCCCGCGGCCAGCGCCTCCTGCGCGCTCAGGGTGTCGCCGGTCAGCGCCATCTCGGCGGCACGGGCGAAGCCCACCACGCGCGGCAGCAGCCACGCACCGCCATCGCCGGGAATGATCCCCAGCTTCACGAAGGATTCTGCGAAGCGCGCGCTCTCGCCGGCGATGCGCAGGTCGCACATGCAGGCCAGGTCACAGCCTGCGCCCATGGCAGGCCCGTTCACCGCGGCGATCACCGGGAGTTCCAGCGTTTCGAGCAGTCGCGGAATGCGCTGGATTCCCCAGCGGTAGTAGCCCCGCGCCTGCGCGGGCGTGCGTTCCTTCGGACCGCTCGCCGCTTCGCCCATGCGGCGGACGTTCCCGCCGGCACAGAAGGCGGTGCCGGCGCCGGTCAGGATGGCGACGCGGACCTCCTGCCCGGCATCGAGCGCGGAGAGCGTGTCGAGCAACGCATCCTGCATCTCGGGGTCGAGCGGATTGCGCGTCTCCGCCCGATTCATGGTGAGGAGGGCGATGCCATCCTCGATCTCGATCTTCAGCGGCGCATCCATTGGCGTTTCCCCAGTTCCGGGGGCGGAGAATGGATCGCACCGCCAGTCGCGGCAACCCGCGGTCAGGATGCCTCGATCCCGAGGCGGCGGATCAGCGCGCCCCACTTCTCGGCGTCGGCACGCAGGCGCTGGGCGAAGGCATCCGTGCTCTCCGGCGCCACCTCGACGCCCATGCCGGCCAGGCGATCCTTCACATCGGGCAGCGTCATCACGCGATTGAGTTCCGCGTTCAGCCGCTGTTGCAGGGCGGGCGCCATGCCCTTGGGTCCAAAGGCGCCGTACCAGACCGCCATCTCGTAGCCCGGCACAGCTTCGCCGACCGTGGGGATGGCCGGCTGGCGGGACCAGCGCGCTGCCTCCGTCACCGCCAGCAGGCGCAGCCGCCCGCCCTCGACATGCGGCATGGTCTGCGTTGCGGCGCTGAAGAACAGCTGCGTCTGGCCCGCCACCGTGTCGGTCACGGCGGGCTGGCCGCCGCGATACGGCACATGGACCATGCGGATGCCGGTCATGTTCGCGAACAGCGCGGCGCACAGGTGGTTGGTGGAACCGGGCCCCGCCGAGGCGTAGGCGACCTTGTCGGGATTGGCGCGCGCATAGGCGATGAACTCGCCCAGCGTCTGCGCAGGGACCGACGGGTGAACCACCATCGTGTTCACGGCGAAGCCCAGCATCGCGAGCGGCGTGAAATCCGCCACGCCATCGAAGGGCATGCTGCGCATCAGCGCGTGGTTCATCGCGTGGGTCGACATCGATCCGAACAGGATCGCGTGCCCGTCCGGCGTCGCCTTGGCGACCAGGTCCGACCCGATATTGCCGCTGGCGCCGGTGCGGTTCTCGACCACCACCGGCTGCCCCAGCGCCTGGCCCAGCGGTTCCGCAACGATACGCCCGAGTATGTCGGTCGTCCCGCCCGGCGCCCAGGGAATCACCAGCCGGATCGGGCGCGTGAAGGCGGTCTGCGCCATGGCTGGCACGGCCGCGATCGTCATGGGGGCGGTGAGCAGCGCGCGGCGGTTCAGCATGGTCATGGAAGGCTCCAGCGTCTCAGGTTGCGTCGGCGCCGAGCAGCGCAGGCACCGCGAGCGCCGCGAAGACCAGGCCGATCTCCGCATCCGCCTGGGTGAAATGCCCGGCATCATGCAGCAGGTTGACGGTGCCGAGCGTGCGCCCGTTCCAGCGCACCGGCAGGTTTATCGCGCTGCCGAGGCCCATCGCCGCGATCTTCTCATGATCGGGATAGGCCCAGGCGATATCGGCGGGCCCGTCGCCGATCCACGCCGTGCCATCCACCAGCACGCGCCGCGTCCAGGGATGATCCCAGGTCACCGGCTTGAAGCCGGACACCGGATAGGCGGCGGGGTCGCTGGAATGGGCGCGGCGGTTCCGTCCGGCCGCTGCATCGTGGCGCATGACGGTGAACAGCCGATGCCCGATGGCCTCGTTCATCGCATCCTGCAGGGCGGCGAACAGCGCCGCCGGCTGGCCGGGGGCAGCATGGGCGGCGGCGGCGCGGCGCAGGGCCGGCAAGGGGTCGGTTCGTGCCATGCCGCCGGCATAGCGCATGCGCGTGAGGATATCACCCCGCCGACCTGCAGCGATGGCGTCATCCGATCGGTTGAGGAGCCTCGTGAACGCAATGGTCCGAAGGCGTTGAACCGAGGCAAAGCGAGCGGTAATGGCTCCAATCGCGGCTCGCCACCTGTCGGTACGCCTCGGCACGAGACACGCCGCGCCCGTCGGCCACAAGCGGCGCCCGCATCCCGCCGGTGCCAGCAACGCCGACACGTCCAGTCGGCGCATCTGCCGCACCCGGCTCTGTGGCGGAGAGCGTATCGCGGTGATCGGACGACCAACGCCCGCATCGAGAAGCGATGCCGCCGTCACGCAGACCGGACCACCTGCCGCGCGCAGAATATGGCAGAGCGGGGTCCGGATGGGTCCGCGCGGATACGCCGGGTTGTGGATAAGTCTGCCAAGTATTGGTGGGCGCCGTAGGATTCGAACCTACGACCCGCTGATTAAGAGTCAGCTGCTCTACCAACTGAGCTAGGCGCCCGCCTGGCTCCGGCGCTGCCGCCGGTTCCGAGGGGCCGCTGTTTAACCCCCTTGCCGCGTTTGTCCAGCCCCCATGGCGCTGGACCGGCCATCATTCTCGCATGGGACCCATCTCGGCATCCCGATGCACATGCGCCGACAGCAGCAGCCCGAAGCCCAGCATCACCGTCAGCATCGCCGAACCGCCGTGGCTGATCAGCGGCAACGGCACGCCGCCGACCGGGATCGAACCCGTCACCATCGCCACGTTCACGAACACATACAGGAAATAGTTCGTGCCCAGCCCGATCGCCAGGAGGCGCCCGAATTGATGGCGGCTGCGGAACGCCACGACGTAGCAGAAGGCCACCACCAGCATGAGCATGGCCAGCGTCGTCAGCGCGCCGACCAGGCCGAATTCCTCGGCGATCATCGTGAAGATGAAGTCGGTCTGCTTTTCGGGCAGGAAGTTCAGGTGGCCCTGCGTGCCCTGCAGGAAGCCCTTGCCCCAGAGCCCGCCAGACCCCAGCGCGATCTTGGACTGGATGATGTTGTAGCCGGCGCCGAGCGGGTCGCTCTCGGGGTCGAGGAAGGTCGTGATCCGCGCCCGCTGATAGTCGTGCAGCCGTTCATAGGCGATGGGCGCCGCCACCGTGGCGGCGGCGATGCCGATCGCGAATTTCCACCAGCGCATGCCCGCCGCCCAGAACACCGCCGCGCCCACCAGGCAGGTGATCAGCGCCGTGCCGAGGTTCGGCTGCTTCAGGATCAGCCCAACCGGCACCAGCACGGCGATCGCCGGTGGAATGAGGAAAAGCGGGTTGCCGATGCGCTCCCAGGAGGCGCGGTGGAACCAGGCGGCCAGGGCCAGCACCAGCATGATCTTCATCAGTTCGGAAGGCTGCAGCTGGACCGGCCCAATATCGATCCAGCGTTGCGCGCCCTTGCCCACATTGCCGTGCAGCAGCACCAACACCAGAAGCGCCAGCCCGCCGAGGTAACCGAGCCAGGCGAAGCGCGCGATCAGTTTGATGTCGACCAATGCGATGCCGAGCATCACCACCAGCCCGAATCCGAAGCGGATGGCGTGCTTCTGGGCATAGGCGTCAGGGTTGCCGCTGCCGGCCGACAGCAAAGCGACGTAGCCGACCGCTGCCACCCCGCACAGCAGCAACACGAAGGTCCAGGGGATCTGCCACAGCTTCTCGAGGATTCCCGCGCCGCGGTCGCGCGTGAGCAGTCGGCGTTCGAAGATCATCGGGGCGCCTCCGCCACACGCTGGCCCGGCCGTGGCGGGCCGAGGCGCTGGAAGGCCTCGACCAGGATGTCGCGCGCCAGCGGCGCGGCCGCCCCGGACCCGCTCGACCCGTGCTCCACGATCACCGAAAGCGCGAACAGCGGATTGTCATGCGGCGCATAGGCGACGAAAAGCGCGTGCGGGCGCCATTCCCGCGGCACCTGGGACACGTTGAAGCCACGCTCGCGCTGCTCGCGCGTCACGCGGCGCACCTGCGTGGTGCCGGTCTTGCCCGCCATCTGCCCGTACTGGGAGGGCAGCCGGGACGCGCCGGCGGTGCCGCCGCCATTCACCACCGCCCACATCGCCTCGCGAATGAGGCGCATGTCGGCATCCGGAATACCGAGGCTCGGCCAGTCCTCGGCCCGGCTGCCGCGCACCGGGCGGCCGCCGATGGCGCGCGTGAGGTGCGGCTGCACCGCGCGCCCGGTGGCAAGCCGCGCCGTCATGACGGCCAGCGACAACGGGGTGAGCTGATAGAAACCCTGCCCGATCCCATGCACGATCGTGTCGCCGATCGACCACGGCCGACCCTGCGCCTGGCGCCAGGCGCGGGTTGGCATCAGGCCGCGCCGGGCGCCGGGCAACTCGATATCAAGGTCGACTCCCATGCCGAAGCGGTTGCCCATGGCGGCAATGCGGTCCATGCCGACGCGACGCGCCATTTCGTAGAAGTACACGTCGCAGGACGCCATGATGGCGGTGCGCATGTTCATCCCGCCATGGCCGTTGCGGTTGTGGCAGTGGAAGCGGTTGTTGCCGAAATCGAGGTGCCCGGGGCAGGAGACGATGTCGCCCGGCCGCGCCACGCGCGCTTCCAGCGCCGCCAGGGCGACGATCATCTTGAAGGTCGATCCCGGCGCATAGAGCCCGTTCGTCGCCTTGTTGATCAGCGGCGTGGTGCGTGCCGCAGTCCATTGCCGCCACTGCGCCGCGCTGACGCCTGAATTGAAGATGTTCGGGTCGAAGGACGGCTTGGTCGCCATCGCCAGCACTTCGCCGTTGCGCGCATCCAGCAGCACGGCGGTGGTGCCTTCCTGGATCTTGCCGCGGACCGCCTTCTGCAATTCCGTGTCGACGCTGATCTGGACGTCCTGGCCAGGAATGCCCTCGCGCCGATCCAGTTCGCGGATGACGCGGCCAACCGCATTCACTTCCACCTGCACCGCGCCCGCGCGCCCGCGCAGGATGCGGTCATGATGGCGCTCCACCCCGGCGCGGCCGACGCGAATGCCGGGAAGCTGCATCAACGGGTCGTCGCCGGCATCGGCCTCGGCCGGCGCCGCAACGTAGCCGACCACATGCGCGAGATGCTCGGTCTCGGGGTAGATGCGCGTGGTGCCCATGTCGACCGAGATGCCAGGCAGGTCGGGCGCGTTGACCTCGATGCGCGCCATTTCCTCCCAGGTGAGGAATTCGCGCAGGATGACGGGCACGAACCGGCGATTGCGACGCACCTCGCGCTCGATCCGGACCCGCTCGTGATCGCCAAGCGGTACGATCCGCGAAAAGGTCTCGAGCGTCGCGCCGAGGTCGGCCGTCTGCTCGGCCACCAGCAGCGCGCGCCAATTGAGCCGATTCCCCGCAACGACCTTGCCGTTGCGGTCCAGCACACGGCCGCGCGGCGGGGCAAACAGCCGCGCGCTGACGCGGTTCTCCTCGGCCAGGGTGGCGTAGCGCGCGCCTTCCTCCACCTGCAGCCGATACAGCCGCGTGGCCAGGAAGCCGAAGGCGCCGAGTTGCAGCGCGCCGAGCACGGCCGCGCGACGGGTGAAGGTACCGCGACGGCGTTCCTCCTCCTTGCGGATGCTGCGCTCGCCGCCCAGCAGGCCGGCACCGCCCCAGGGGCGCCAGGTCATGGCGCCGTCTCCGCGTGGCGCATCGCCTCATGCGCCCGGGCCAGCACAAGGGCGACCGCCGGATAGAGCCCGGCCGACAGCAGGGCCGCATGGAGCGCCGGCGCAAAGGGCGGCAGCCGCAAGGCCAGCAGTGCCTGCAGTCCCCAGAACAGCGCGGCCGCGACCAGCGCCGCCCCGCAGAAGGCGAGCCACACCGCGAGAAAGGATTGCCGTGCAAGGAAGCGCCGGAACCGCAGGGCCGCACCATGCACCGCCAGCAGCACCAACACGCCGGCACCCAGCGGCGCCAGGGTCAGCAGATCCAGCAACAGGCCGAGCCCGAAGATCACCGGCGGCGACATCGCCGCGGGACGGAACACCGACCAGAAGAACACGCAGGGCAGCGCCGCGGCGAAGACCGGCGAGGGCAGGCTGACCGGCGCGGCCGCCAGCACCATCAGGAATCCCGTGGAAAAGCCCGGGAAGGCCAGCCGTGCGAAGGCATCGAGCCGGCGCAGGAAGCCGGGGGCCGGGGCCGGCCGGCCCTGGGGCGGGCGGAAGGGTGGGCTCGCCATGGCGCCGGCGTCAGCGCCGGCCGGGACGCGGTTCGGGCCGCGTCACGGATTCCGGCGGCAGGATCCCGCGCAGCCCGTAGTCGAACAACCGCACCGCATCCAGGCGATCGAGCCTCGCGAACAACTCCACCTCGGGCGCGCCCTGCGGCGAGACGCGCACCACCCCGACCGGCAGGCCGGCCGGGAAGGCACCGGCCTCGGCGCTGGTGACGATGCGCTCGCCCTCGACCGGCATGACGCCCTCGGGCCAATGCGACAGGCGCGGCCGGGCGCCGTTGCTGCCGGCCATGATCGCCCGGGCGCGGCTCGATTCGAGGGTGATCGGGATACGGCTGTTCATGTCGGTCGCGAGCAGGACGCGCGCGGACCGGCTGCCGACCTCGGTCACCCGCCCGACGAAGCCGCGTTCGTCCAGCGCCACCTGGCCCTTCCGGATCGCGTGCTGCGGCCCCGTCGCCAGCAGCACGGCGCGTGCATAGGTGCCGCCGCCATCCGCGACCACGCGGGCGGTCACGAAGGCGGGCGCGGCCTCCGGCAGGAAGTTCAGCTGGCGCCGCAGCAATTCGTTCTCGGATTCGAGCGCCAGCGCCGCCGCCTGCCAGCGGCGAAGACGCTCGTTCTCCTCGCGCAGGACGGCGTTGTCCTGGCGCAGCTGCGAGAGGTCCTGGACTTCCTCCACCAGGTTGCGCACCGCGCCCATCGGTTCGGCCAGCGCGGCGTAGATGGGTGACAACGCGTCGGCCAGATGGCTGCGCAGCCGTTCGGCCAGCAGCGCATCGGCCTTGCCCAGCAGCATGACGCCGAAGGCAGCCGCGATCATCAGCGGCAGCGACAGCCGCGCCAGGGCCTGCCGGAGCGGAATGCTCAGCCGGATCACGCGCGCTCGATCCCCCTGCCTGCCCAATCCCCGGCCGGCAAGGTGCGCCGGCTCAGGGATGCCATCAATACATCGAAGTCAGGACGTGGCGAAGCCGCTTGATGTCCTCCAGCGCTCGGCCGGTGCCGAGGGCGACGCAGGACAGGGCATCCTCTGCCACCACGACGGGCAGGCCGGTCGCATCACGCAGCACCTGGTCCAGCCGGTTGAGCAGCGCGCCGCCGCCGGTCAGCACGATGCCCTTGTCGACGATGTCGGCGGCGAGTTCCGGGGGCGTGTTCTCCAGCGCCACCTTCACCGCCTCGACGATCTGCGAGACGGGTTCGTAGAGCGACTCCGCGACCTGGCGCTGGCTGACCACGACTTCCCGCGGGACGCCGTTCATCAGGTCGCGGCCCTTCACCTCGGCCAGCGGACCTTCCTCGCCATCCTCGGGCGGGGCAGCGGCGCCGATCTCGAGCTTGATTCGCTCGGCCGTCGATTCGCCGATCAACAGGTTAAACTGGCGGCGGATGTACGAGATGATGGCCTCGTCCAGCTTGTCCCCGCCCACGCGCACCGACCGGGCATAGACGATGCCGCCCAAGCTGATGACCGCGACCTCGGTCGTGCCGCCACCGATATCGACCACCATGGAGCCCGAAGGCTCGGTCACCGGCAGCCCGGCGCCGATCGCGGCCGCCATGGGTTCCTCGATCAGCAGCACGCGGCGCGCACCGGCGGATTCGGCGCTTTCCTGGATGGCGCGGCGCTCAACCGCGGTCGAGCCCGACGGCACGCAGACGATGATCATCGGCGAGGCGAAGGACCGCCGGTTATGTACCTTGCGGATGAAGTGCTTGATCATCTCCTCCGCGACCTCGAAATCGGCGATCACGCCGTCGCGCAGCGGCCGGATGGCGGCGATGTTGCCGGGCGTTCGGCCAAGCATGAGCTTGGCTTCCTCGCCGACCGCCAGCACCTGCTTGCGCCCGCGCAGGTCGGAGATGGCAACCACGCTCGGTTCATTGAGCACGATGCCCCGGCCCTTCACGTACACGAGCGTATTCGCCGTGCCGAGGTCGATGGCCATGTCGGCGGACAGGAAGCCGAACAGGCGAGAGAACATGCGAACGGACCTTCCGAGGCGGGGCCGCGCAGCAGGCCGTGGGGGCCGGGGCCGCCGTCACGACTGATGGGGCTTGAGAGGACGGGGGGCTTTACCCCCCCCTGGGCCGGGGCTCAAGACGGATTCCCCCGGATCGGCCGGACCGGTCAGGGAAAGGGCGGCACCGGCTTGACCTCGCCGGGGCGCAATCCGCCCAGGTGGCGGAGGATCATGCCATGGTCGGGATGCCCGGGCGGGTAGACCAGACGTCCATGACCAACGGCCGCGCCCTCCCGGGCGACCAGGTCGACCACGATCGTCCCGTCCTGTTCCATCCGCGCCGTGCCGATCGGCGCCTGGGCCCGCGCGGCCCCGGCCAGGAGCATCCCCGGCAGGACCGCGCGGCGCCGCATCAGGCCCGCAGCACGATCGGCGGCTCGGTCCGCTCGCGCTTCACCAGCAGCTTGTTGAGCGCATGCACATAGGCGCGGGCCGAGGCGACGATGGTGTCGGTATCCGCCCCCTGCCCGTCCACCATCTTGCCGGCTTCCTCGAGCCGCACCGTGACGCGCGCCTGCGCGTCGGTGCCGCTGGTCACGGCCTGCACGGCGTAAAGCTTGAGCGTCACCTCATGCGGGAAGGCCTGGCGCAGGGCGGCGAAGGTCGCATCCACGCCGCCGTCGCCGGTCGCCATGCCGTCGGCGCGCACGCCATCGACCTCGATCGCGACGGTCGCCATCGGCTTGGTGCCCATGCCGGTCGAGACATTCAGCCCGGTCAGGCGGATGCGTTCATTGGCGCGCCCGACCTCGTCATCCACCAGCGCGGCGATGTCCTCGTCGTAGACGACCTTCTTGCGGTCCGCGAGGTCCTTGAAGCGCTTGAAGGCATCGTTCAGCTGGTTGTCGCCGACCTCGTAGCCCAGCGTCTTGAGCCGGTCGCGGAAGGCGGCACGGCCGGAATGCTTGCCGAGAACGATGCTGTTCGTGGTCCAGCCCACGGATTCCGGCGTCATGATCTCGTAGGTCGAGGCATCCTTCAGCACGCCATCCTGGTGGATGCCGGATTCATGCGCGAAGGCGTTGCGGCCGACGATCGCCTTGTTGGGCTGCACGTCGAAGCCGGTGATCGTCGCCAGCAGCTTGGAGGTCCGCAGGATGCGCTGGGACGTCACACCGGTGGTCGCGCCCAGCGCGTCGTGGCGCGTGCGCAGCGCCATCGCCACTTCCTCAAGGCTGGCATTGCCGGCCCGTTCGCCGATGCCGTTGATGGTGCATTCCACCTGGCGGGCGCCGGCCTGGATGGCCGCCAGCGTGTTCGCCACCGCCAGGCCCAAATCATTGTGGTTGTGGGTCGAGAAGATGACCTTGTCCGCACCCGGCACCTTGGTCATCAGGGTCGAGAAGATCAGGCCCATATCGGCCGGCAGCGAATAGCCGACCGTATCGGGGATGTTGATCGTGGTCGCGCCGGCCTTGATCGCGGCCTCGACGCAGCGGCACAGGAAGTCGAGGTCGGAGCGCGAGCCGTCCTCGGCCGACCATTCCACGTCGGCGGCGTGGTTGCGGGCCAGTGTCACGCTTTCGGTGATGCGCGCCAGCACCTCCTCCCGCGTCATGCGCAGCTTGACCTTCATGTGCAGGTCGGAGGTCGCGAGCACGATATGGATGCGCGGCCGCGCCGCCGGCTTCGTCGCCTCGGCCGAGGCCATGATGTCGGCGGTATTGGCGCGCGACAGGCTGGCCACGACCGGCCCGTCCTTGGCGAAGCGCTTCGCGATCGACTGCACGGAGTCGAAATCGCCGGGGCTGGCGATGGCGAAGCCGGCTTCCAGCACGTCGGCGCCCAGTTCGTGCAGCGCCTCCGCCATGCGCAGCTTCTCCTCGAGGTTCATCGAGAAGCCCGGCGACTGTTCGCCGTCCCGCAGGGTGGTGTCGAAAATGATGATCCGGTCGTCGGCCAGATTGCCGAAGGAGGGATGGTTGATGGCCATGTCAGGCATTCCCTGTGTGGCGATGCTGTGGATGTGCGCGTTCGGACCCAGGTTCCCCTGAGCGATGTCCGGCCGTGGTCAGCCGGGCGTCACGCCCAGGGGCGATTAAGTCGAAGGAGCAGGAGCCCGAGCGGCGCGCGCGCAGTGGCCGGGGCGGGACGCCCCGCGATCAGGCCGGCCGGGAGGGCGCGCATGGTCATCGCGGGCCGGAGATTACGGTCGGCGCCGGCCGGTCGCAAGCGTCGATGTTGCCGCCCCGCGCCGGGCCGGGCAGGCTGCCGACAAACATAAACGGAGGAAGCCATGCTGCGCCGGATCGTACTCGCGCTCATCGCGGGATTCATCGCCTCGCCCGCCACTGCCCAGGACTGGGTGCCTGACCGGCCGGTCCGCATCATCCTGCCCTTCCCGCCCGGCGGGTCGACCGACCTGGTGGCGCGCATCCTGGTGGATCGGATCAGCCGGTCCTCGCCGCATCCCTGGGTGGTCGAGAACCGCTCCGGCGCCAACGGCAACATCGGCATGGAGGCCGCGGCGCGCAGCGCGCCCGATGGCTACACGCTCGGCGCCTGCACCATCGGCAATTGCGCCATCAACCCCGCGATCTATGCCCGCATGCCCTACGACATCGAGCGCGACCTGGTGCCGGTGTTCTGGAGCGGCAGCGTGATGAACGTGGTGGCCGTGCACCCGTCGGTGCCGGCCACGACGCTGGCGGAATTCATCGCCTGGGCGCGGGCGAATGGCTCTCGGGTGAACTACGGTTCCTCCGGCTTCGGGTCGTCGAACCACCTGACGCCGGAACTGATCAACGGGCGGCTCGGCACCGCGATGGTCCATGTGCCCTTCCGCGGCGGCGCGCCGGCGCTGCAGGCGCTGCTGGCCAACCAAGTGCAGGTGATGATCGAGAACATCCCGACCAAGATCCAGGCGATCCGCGCCGGCCAGATCCGCGCCATCGCCGTGACGGGGCGCGAGCGCGACCCCTCCCTGCCCAACATCCCGACCTTCGCCGAGGCCGGCATCCCGAACATCGTGGTCGAACCCTGGTTCGGCTACATGGCGCCGCGCGGCACGCCGGCGAACATCGTGGCCGGCCTCAACCGCATCCTCAACGAGGCCAGTGCGGATACTGACGTGCAGGCGCGTCTGCGCGGCCTGGGTGTGCGGCCCGAGGGCGGGACGCCGGCGCGCTTCGGCGACCATGTCCGCAGCGAGATCGCACTGTGGCGCGCGGTGGTGGAGCAGAACCGCATCGAGAAGATCGAATGAACGGCACGGCGGTGCCGCCGCCCCGCGCCCATGGCGCGCGGCGGCGGGTCATTGTGATCGCGCGTCGCGGGCCAGGCTTTCGATCAACGGCCGGAGCACGCGTTCCTCCTCCGCCCAATAGGCGGCGAAGGCCTCGGCATTGCGGAAGGTGATCGGGATCGAGAGGGCGCGCATGCGCTCCTCGTGCTCCGGCGACCTGATGGCGCGCTCCAGCGCGCCGGCCAGGCGATCGCGCACCTCCGG
The DNA here is from genome assembly GCF_918698155.1 of Roseomonas sp. CECT 9278. Lineage (GTDB taxonomy): Bacteria > Pseudomonadota > Alphaproteobacteria > Acetobacterales > Acetobacteraceae > Neoroseomonas. The sequence goes on along the minus strand of NZ_CAKKLX010000017.1, from coordinate 42,927 downwards.
CGGCAGCCCGGCGGGGCCGACGAAGGCACGCGTCGACCCTGCGACGATGTCGAAGCCCTGCGCGCGCGCGGTGGGCACGCCGGGCAGGAACGGGCTTTCGGAGTCCGACAGCACCGCGAGTGCCCGCATCGTCCCCTGGCGCATCTGCGCGCTGGCGGTGCCGACGGCGAAGATCGCCGCTTCCGTCTGGCCGCCCAGCAGCGCCGTCAGCGCCGGCCCGGCCCCGTTGAAATGCACCTGGTTGAAGCGCAGCCCCGCCATGCGCTGGAGCTGGATCGACGCCAGGTGTTCATGCCCGAGTTGCCCGTTATCCGACATCCGGAAGTCATCCGGCCGCGCCCGCGCGGTGGCGACCATGTCGGCCAGGCTGCGCAGCGGGCTGTCGGTGCGCACCACGATCGCGCCGGGGTCGGTGACATGCAGGGCAAGCGGCGTGAAGCTGTCCCGCGTGAACCCCGCCTGGCGCGAGGCGTCGAGGTAGAGCGTGGTCGTCTGCGGCCAAAGCCCGTAGGCGATCGTCAGCCCATCCGGTCGGGCGCGCGCGACCTGCGCCATGCCGATCTGGCTGCCGGCACCCGGACGGTTCAGCACCACCACCGCCATGCCCAGCTCGCGTTCGAGCACGGGTGCCAGCGCCCGCGCCCCGATGTCATTGCCGCCGCCGGGCGGATAAGGGACGATCAGCTCAAGCCGGCGACCATCCTGCGCCGACGCGCCCCGCGCGGAGAGCAACAGCGGAAGCGCCAGCACGCTGCGGCGGCGCATCACGCGCCCACCGGCTTGAAGTCGTAGGTTCCGACACCTTGCAGGATGGCGAAGCGGCAGCGCCCACCATCCTTGCCGGTCACCCGATGCGCGCGCTTCGACGGCACCGCGAACATCTGCCCGGGCGCGAGCTCGACCCTCTCGCTCGGCGCGCGTGTCTCGATCACCACGGGTCCCTCCATGCACCAGAAGGTGTCGGTCACCTCGCTGTGCCAATGCCAGGGCACTTCCTGGCCCGCCGCGAGGGTCAGGATCTGCATGCGCAGCCCCGGTGCCTCTGCGATCAGTTCGCGGCTCTCGAGCGCGTAGGACATGGCGGCCCCCTTACGGTTGCGGCGGGTGGGTGGCCCACCAATGGCGGGCGATATCGGCGCGGCGGCAGACCCAGACGTCCTTCTCCCGCGCCGCGCGCGCGAGGAAACGCTGCAGCGCCGCGGCACGCCCGGGCCGGCCGACCAGGCGGCAATGCAGACCGACCGACATCATCTTCGGCGCGCCGGCGCGCCCTTCGGCGAGCAGCACGTCGAAGGCATCGGTCAGGTGCCGTTCCCAGCCCGCGGGATCGCCGAAACCGGGCGGCACCGCGTACTTCATGTCGTTGTTGTCGAGCGTGTACGGGATGACGAGGTGCGCCTTGCCCGCCACCGTCACGTAATGCGGCAGGTCATCGTCATAGGCGTCGGAATCGTACAGGAATCCGCCATGTTCCGCGACCAGGCGGCGCGTGTTCGGGCTGATCCGCCCGGTGTACCAGCCGACCGGGCGGGCGCCGCACAGGCGCTCGATGGTGGCGACGCATTTCGCGATCTCGGCGCGTTCGGTCGCCTCGTCCATGCCGTGGTAGTCGATCCAGCGCCAGGCATGGGAAGCGACTTCGTGCCCCGCCGCGACGAAGGCGCGCGCTGCATCCGGGTTGAGTTCCAGCGCCCGGCCGACGCCATAGACCGTAAGCGGCAAACCATGCGCCGCGAAGGCGCGCAGTACGCGCCAGACGCCGGCGCGCGCGCCGTAGTCGAATTGCGATTCCACCGTGCGGTTGCGTTCGCCCAGCACCGGCGATCCGCCGGGGACCTCGTGCAGGTACAACTCGCTGCCGGCATCGCCGTTCAGGACGGTGTTCTCGCCGCCCTCCTCGTAGTTCAGCACGAAGGACAGGGCGAGCTTCGCACCGCCGGGCCATTGCGGGTCCGGCGGCCGCGGGCCGTAGCCCAGGAGGTCGCGCGGGTAGTCGGTATCGGCGGCGAGTAAATGCGGAGGCTGGCTCATCCACAGAGCCTGCCCATCATCCAACGTTGGTTCAAGCCGAGGCGAGCGCGGCGGCAAGCCCGACCGGCGGGCTCGCGAGCGGCTTGCGCCCGGTGCACAGCGCCGCGGCGCCCGCCATGCTGGCCTGCGCCAGCGCCACCTGGTCCGCGCCCTCGGCAAAGGCGGCCTCGGCGGCGCGGGCCACGATGGCGTGGTAGCCGGCCGCGTCGCCGGCGCGGAACGCCGCCCAGGCATCGGGCACCAGGCGGACGTCGAGCCTCGCGCCATGGCGGGCCGCGGCCTGTGCGAACACGGCGCGGGTGGGTTCGACAGTGGTTTCCACGGCGCACAGCGCCACCACCAGGCCGCCGCCACGCGTCGCTTCGTCGGCCAGCGCCGCATCCACGCGCAGCACCGGGATGGGCGCGCGCGCCGCAGCGGCGCCCGGCCCCACGGTGGAACAGGTCAGCAGCACGGCATCCACGCCGGGCTGGGCCAGCGCTTCCAGCGCGGCGGCGGTGCGGGCGGTGATGGCGTCGGTCAGCCCGCCCGCAGCCTCGGCGTCGCGCAGCAGGTCCTCGCGGATGGTGTGGGTCAGCGTCACGCCTTCGGGGCAGGCGGCCTCGAACACGGCGCGGTTGCCCGCGGCGGTGTGCAGGCAGGCGATGGTGGGCATGGGCGTCCCCCCTGATATGCGAAAGGCCGGCAGGTTGCCCCGCCGGCCCTTCGCGTCGGTCCCGTGGCGGCTCAGTTCTTCGCCTTGTCGACCAGCTGGTTCTTGCTGATCCAGGGCATCATGGCGCGCAGCTTGGCACCCACTTCCTCAATCGGGTGTTCGGCCAGGCGGCGGCGCGTCGCCTTGAAGGACGCCTGGTTCACCTTGTTCTCAAGCATCCAGTCGCGGGCGAAGCGGCCGGACTGGATGTCTTCCAGGACGCGCTTCATCTCGGCCTTCGTCTCGGACGTGATGATGCGCGGGCCGGTCACGTACTCGCCGTACTCGGCGGTATTGGAGATCGAGTAGTTCATGTTGGCGATGCCGCCCTCGTAGATGAGGTCGACGATCAGCTTCACCTCGTGCAGGCACTCGAAATACGCCATCTCGGGGGCGTAGCCGGCTTCCACCAGCGTCTCGAAGCCGGCCTTGATCAGTTCGACCAGGCCGCCGCACAGGACGGTCTGCTCGCCGAACAGGTCGGTCTCGCATTCCTCCTTGAAGGTGGTCTCGATCACGCCCGAACGGCCGCCGCCGATGGCCGAGGCGTAGGACAGCGCGATCTCGAGCGCATTGCCCGACGGGTTCTGGTGCACCGCGACCAGGCACGGCACGCCGCCGCCCTTCTGGTATTCGCCGCGCACCGTGTGGCCGGGGCCCTTGGGCGCGATCATGAACACGTCGATGTCGGCGCGCGGATCGAGCAGGTTGAAGTGCACGTTGAGGCCATGCGCAAAGGCCAGCGCGGCGCCGGGCTTCATGTTGGCGTGCAGATGGTCGCGGTACAGGTCGCCCTGCAACTCGTCGGGCGTGAGCACCATGATCACGTCGGCCCACTTGGCCGCTTCGGCCGGGGTCATGACCTTGAAGCCGGCGGCCTCGGCCTTGGTCCAGGACCCGCCGGGACGCAGGCCGATGACCACGTCCTTCACGCCGGAATCGCGCATGTTCATGGCATGCGCATGGCCCTGGCTGCCAAAGCCGATGACCGCGACCTTACGGGCCTTGATCAGGTTCACATCCGCATCGCGGTCGTAGTAGACGCGCATGATTGCGCTCTCCCTTCTTCTAACGTTCGTCCAACAGGATTCAGTTCAGTCCGCGCGGCCCGCGCGCGATCGCCACCGCGCCGGTGCGCGAGACCTCGACCAGCCCGACCGGCCGCATCAGCGCGCAGAAGGCGTCGATCTTGTCGCCGTTGCCGGTCATCTCAAACACGAAGCTCTCGGTGGTGGCGTCGACGACGCGGGCGCGAAACGCGTCCGCCAGGCGCAGCGCCTCCATGCGGTGCTCGCCCTTGCCCACCACCTTGATCAGCGCCAGTTCGCGCGTCAAATGCGGGCCTTCCAGCGTCAGGTCGGACACCTTGTGCACCGGCACCAGGCGGTCGAGCTGCGCCTTGATCTGGTCGATCACCATCTCGGTGCCGGACGTCACCACGGTGATGCGGCTGACGCGACCGGTGTCGTCCACCGGTGCGACCGTCAGGCTGTCGATGTTGTAGCCGCGGCCGCTGAACAGCCCGATCACCCGGGCCAGCACGCCGGCCTCGTTTTCCACCAGCACGGCGATGGTCGCCGCGCGCTGCGCGTTCCCTGCTTCCGACATGTTCCGCGCCCCTCAGACCAGGACCTTGCCTTCGTCGGTGACGCCCTTGACGCCACCCTCCTGCTCCGGCCCGAGGATCATCTCGTTATGCGCCGCACCCGACGGGATCATCGGGAAGCAGTTCTCGTCCTTGGCCACCGCGATATCGGCGATGACCGGCCCGGGATAGGCGATCATCTCGCGAATGCCGGCATCGAGGTCGGCGGCATCGGTCACGCGGATGCCCTTGGCGTGGAAGGATTCCGCCAGTTTCACGAAGTCCGGCAGCGCCGAGGAATAGCTCTCGGAATAGCGCCCGCCATGCAGCAGTTCCTGCCACTGGCGCACCATGCCCATGTACTCGTTGTTCAGGATGAACACCTTCACCGGCAGACGGTACTGCGCGAGCGTGCCCATTTCCTGGATGTTCATCAGGATCGACGCCTCGCCGGCGATGTCGATGCACAGCGCATCGGGATGCGCGATCTGCACGCCCATCGCGGCCGGGAGGCCATAGCCCATGGTGCCGAGGCCGCCCGAGGTCATCCAGCGGTTCGGCTTGGCAAAACCGAAATACTGCGCCGCCCACATCTGGTGCTGGCCGACCTCTGTGCTGATGAAGGTCTCGCGCCCGAGTTCCTGCGTGATCTCGTACAGCCGCTTCACCGCATGCTGCGGCTTGATGATCTTGCCTTCCTGGCGGTAGCGCAGGCAGTCCTTCGCCCGCCATTCGTCGATCTGGCGCCACCAGGCGGTGAGCACGTGCTTGTCCTGCGGCGCTTCCTCGGACTTCCAGCATTCGATCATCGCGGCCAGCACGCGGCCGGCATCGCCCACGATCGGCACCTCGACCGGGACATTCTTGTTGATCGAGGACGGGTCGATATCGACGTGGATCTTGCGCGAATTCGGCGAGAAGGCATTGAGCCGCCCGGTCACGCGGTCATCGAAGCGCGCGCCGACGTTCAGCATGACGTCGCAGCCATGCATCGCGAGGTTCGCCTCGTAGGTCCCGTGCATGCCGAGCATGCCGACGAACAGCGGATCGCCCGCCGGATAGGCGCCGAGCCCCATCAGCGTGTTCGTGCAGGGAAAGCCCGTCATGCGCACGAATTCGACCAGCAGGCGCGAGGCCTCGGGCCCCGAATTGATCACGCCGCCGCCGGCATAGACGATCGGCCGCTTCGCCGTCTTCAGCAGGCGGACCGCCTTGCGCACCTGCTCCATGTCCGGCTCGGTCTGCGGGCGGTAGGAGCGGTGCTGGGCGATCGGCGGCTCGGTGTAGGGCGCCTTGTTGATCAGGATGTCCTTGGGCAGGTCGACCACGACAGGGCCAGGCCGGCCGGACTTCGCGACGTAGAAGGCCTCGTGCATGACGCGCGCGAGATCGCCGGACTTCTTGACCAGGTAGTTGTGCTTGGTGGCCGGCCGCGTGATGCCGGTGGTGTCGGCTTCCTGGAAGGCATCGTTGCCGATCAAATGGGTCGGCACCTGGCCGGTCAGGCAGACGATCGGGATGGAGTCCATCAGCGCATCCACCAGCCCGGTCACCGCATTGGTCGCGCCAGGGCCGGAGGTCACCAGCACGCAGCCCACCTTCCCGGTCGACCGCGCATAGCCCTCGGCGGCATGCACCGCGGCCTGTTCGTGCCGCACCAGGATGTGGCGGATGGCGTTCTGCTGGAACAGCGCGTCATAGATCGGCAATACCGCCCCGCCCGGATAGCCGAAGATGACCTCGACGCCCTGGTCCTTCAGCGCGCGCAGCACGACCTCGGCACCCGACATCGTCAGGGCGGCTTCGGTGTTGGCGGGCTTGGTGGCGGCGGACATCGGGACGGTCTTTCCTGTGGAACGGTCACCGCCCGCGAGGGGTCCCACGGGCGAGGGCGCTCCCTTAGACCTGCTGTTGCGGCGCGTCAACGCAGCCGATCAACAAAAGACATGACATCTGCCAAATTTCTTTCCGATAATTGCGCCGGACCCGCAATGCGCGCATGGATCGTATGCGTCCGCGACGGATCGGCCAGCGCATGGTGTCGGAACCAGGTCGCCTGCCGCTTGGTGTACTGCCCGGTGTTGAGGATGGCGCGGCGCGATGCTTCCTGCACCGGCATCTGCCCTGCCAGCACCGCCAGCAGTTCGGGCGCGCCATGGGCACGCATCGCCGGCAAGGCGGGGTCGAGCCGTTGCGCCGCCAGCGCGCGGACCTCGTCCAGGGCACCGGTCGCGAGCATCGCGCCCCAGCGGTCGGCGATGGCGGCGCGCAGGGCGTCGCGCGGCGGGTCGATCAGGATCGCGGCGAAGCGCCACGGTGCCGCGCCGGTGCCGCCGCGGGCCTGCCAGTCGGCCAGGCCGCGGCCCGTGCCGCGCCAGACCTCGTAGGCGCGGGCGATGCGCTGGCTGTCGGTGGGGCGAAGCCGCGCCGCGGTGGCAGGATCGCCGGCCGCCAGGATCTCGTGCAGTGCGGCCGGCCCTTGGTCGGCCAGCAGCCGCCGCGCTTCCTCCCGCGCCGGCGCCGGGATGGGCGGGATCTCCGCCAGGCCCTGCGTCAGCGCGGCGAAGTACAGCCCCGTCCCGCCGCACAGGATCGGCAGCCGGCCGCTTGCCTGCGCGGCCTGCATCGCGGCCAGTGCCTCGGCGCGCCACCAGGCGACGCTGGCGGCTTCGCTTGCCGGGCGTACGCCATACAGGCCATGCGGCGCGCGTGCTTCCTCCGCGGCCGTCGGGCGCGCGGTCAGCACGCGCAGCTCGCGATAGACCTGCATGCTGTCGGCGTTGATCACCATGCCGCCGGTGCGTTCGGCGATCGCCAGCGCCAGCGCGGACTTGCCGCTGGCAGTCGGGCCGGCCACCAGCAAGGCGGGCGGTTGATCCCCGATCATGGCGCGGGCATACCGCGGCCTGCATGGACCATGTTCTCACCCTGATCGCGCCGCCGGGCGGCCTCTCCACCGCGACGCTGCACGCCGCGCGGGATGCGCTGGCCGTGCTCGGCGCCGCCACCGGCACCCCGGATTGGCTGGCGCCGGACGAAGCGGCCGACCTGCCCTTCAGCGGCCTCGCGGCCGAGCAGGCGGATGCCGCGGCGCGCACCGCGCTGTCCGGCGCCGCGGTCGACATCATCGCGCAGGCCGCGACAGGACGCCGCAAGCGCCTGCTGATCGCCGACATGGACAGCACCATCGTCACCACCGAGACGCTGGACGAACTCGCCGGCCAGGCAGGCATCAAGGATCGCATCGCCGCCATCACCAGGCGCGCGATGAACGGCGAACTGGATTTCGAGGCCGCGCTGCGCGAGCGCGTCGGCATGTTGGCCGGCCTGCCGGTCGAGGCGATGCAGCGCACCTGGGCGGAAACCGAACTGATGCCCGGCGCGCGCGAGCTGGTCGCGACCATGCGTGCCAGCGGCGCCCGCTGCGCGCTGGTCTCGGGCGGCTTCACCTTCTTCACCGGCCGCGTCGCGGCACTGGTGGGCTTCCACGAGCATCACTCCAACACGCTGATCGAGGCCGACGGCCGCCTCACCGGCCATGTCGCCGACCCGATCCTCGGGCGCAATGCGAAACTCGCGACGTTGAAGCGCCTGGCGGCGGAAGACGGCATCGGGCTCGACGCCACGCTGGCGGTGGGTGATGGCGCCAACGACCTCGACATGATCCAGGCGGCGGGGCTTGGCGTGGCCTTCCGTGCCAAGCCGGTGGTCGCTGCCGCGGCACGCGCGCGCGTGGAACACGGCGACCTGCGCGCGCTGCTGTTCGCGCAGGGCTATCGCGTCGGCGAAGTCGCCGCGGGCTAAGGCTGCGAAGTCGCCGCGGGCTGAGGCTGCGACATCGCCGCGGGCTGAGGTGGTGAACTCGCCGCCGGCTGAAGCCGCCAGCCGGGGGCCAGCACCCACCGGTCGTTGAAGCGTTCGAGCAGATCGCGCGACGGGTCCATGCCGGCCCGGGCGCGCGCGAGCACCGCCGCATCGCCCAGTACATAGAAGGTGCGCGGTTCGTACGCGCCGCGGTCCAGCAGCGCGGCAACGCGCGCATTCACCGTCTCGACCGCGCGCGGATCGAGCCGGGCGAGATACACCGCATCCGTCTGCAGGCCGAGCGTCGCGGCATAGACCGCGACCTCCTCCCAGTTCGGTGCCTGCATCCCGGTCGGCACGACGCGCACGAAGGCGTAGCGCCGCGCGGCGGCCAGCCAGAACGGGTCGGACAGGCGCAGCGGCACGGTCGGGGGCTGCACGACGAAATAGTGCTGCAGCCGCGCGAATCCCGGGCGCAGGTCGACCGCTTGCAGCGCCAGCGCCGCGACCAGCACGAAGCCTGCCCGCCGCCCGCCCAGCTTGCGGACCAGCACCGCCGCGGCACCGAACAGCGCGGCGTAGAGCACCGGCCAGAAGAATCGCTCCGACGCGCGCAACGCATCGGCGTAAGCCACGATCCCATCCGGCAGGGGCAGCACGTCGAACTCTCGCCCGCCGATCGCCACGCGATGCGTGATGGCCAGCAACAGCAGCCCCGCCAGCACCAGCACAAGCGCCCAGTAGCGCCGCAGGCCGCCGCGCGGACCGGCGGCCCAGGCCAGCGCGCCCAGCCCGATCACCGCCAGCGCGCCCAGGCCCGGATAGGAATTGCCGGCTTCGAGATGACCCGCCGTCTCGATATCCGGCAGCAGCGCACCCCAATAGCCGGGGTCGAACGGCGCGAGCAGGTCGAGCTGCATCTTCCCATACCCGCCCCAGGTCCCGCCGAAGCCGCCGCCGAGCAGGAAGAACCCACCCGCCCAGAGCCCCGCGATCCCTGCCGCCGGCACGCCCAGCGCCTCGGCGCCGGCCAAGCCCGCGTGGCGCCGGTCGCGATCCGCTATGCGGGCCAGCCAGTCCGCCGCCCACAGCGCGCCCACCATTGGCAGAATATACGCCTGCACCATCGCCGCGGCGGCCATCAGGGCGGCCCAGGCGATCGCGCGCCGCGCCCCCTGCCCGGGCACCACGCACAACCACAGCCCGATCAGCAGCAGGAACTGCCCGCCCAACGCGAAATGCCCGCCAAGCCGGCCCAGAAGCAGCGGCTGCATCACGAACAGGCCGGCCACCGCCAGGCGGACCAGCGCATCCGTCGTCACGCGCCCCATCAGCAGCCATGCCATCACGGCCTGCAACGCGCCGCAGGCATGGATCCACAGGCCCCAGTATTGCGAGACCTCCAGCACCGGCCGCAGCGCCTTGAACACGAAGGCCACCAGCGGGATTGAGTCCGAGTAGAAGATCGACGACGCGAGCTCCATCCCCCAACCCGGATTGGCGCCGGGGGGCACCCGCCATTCATCCCGCGCGAAGGCCGTCCAGCCGAGCCAATACTGGACGGGATCGGGGCCGATGTGGCCGGACAGCATCCAGCCGGTGTGCGACGGCGGCAGGATGAAGCCGCCGAAGGCACTCCAGGTCACGCATACGCCGAGCAGCGCGGCAGCGACGGCACCAAGGATGGGCGGCAGGCGGGGCATCAGGTCGGGGGAGAGAACTCCCCCGAACCCCCTCCTTCTTCTGGCACGTGGGGACTGACAGGCATGGTCAGTCCCCGAGTGACGGTGGGGCTCAGCCGGGAGCGCCGCGCTCGCCGCGCAGGCGCAGCGGCACGAAGCGCTGGCCGCCCGCACCCTCGACCGCAAACAGCGCCACCGCGCGGTTCTGCTGGCGCAGCCGCGCGATGCGCTCCTGCACCTCGGCGGGGGTGGCGACGCGCTCCTGCTGGACCTCGACGATCACGTCGCCGGGGCGCAGTTCGCGCTCGGCCGCGGGGCTGTTCGGCGCGACTTCCACGATCACCACGCCGCGCTGCTCGGCGCGCAGGTTGAAGCGCTGGCGCAGTTCGTCGGTGATGGGCGCGACGCGCAGGCCAAGCCCGGCCAGTTCGACCGGCTGCGCGGGGGCGGGGGCCGCCGGCGGTGCCCCGGCCGCGGCGGCCTGCTCGGCGGGCAATTCGCCGAGCGTGATGGTCACCGTCTCCTCCTTGCCATCGCGCCAGATCACGACAGGCACCTGCGTGCCCACGACGTTGTCCGCAACGATGCGCGGCAGGTTGCGCATCTCGCGGACCTCCGCGCCATTGAAGCGCAGGATCACATCGCCCGAGCGGATGCCGCCGGCGGCCGCCGGGCCGCCTTCCTGGGCACGCGCCACGAGCGCACCGCGCGCGCCGTTGGGCAGGCGCAGCGCCTCGGCGATCTCGTCCGTGACCTGCTGGATGTTGACGCCAAGCCACCCTCGCCGCACCCGCCCGCCGTCGCGCAACTGCGCCACGATCCGCTGCGCCAGGTTGGACGGGATCGAGAAGCCGATGCCGATCGACCCGCCGGAGGGCGAGTAGATGGCCGTGTTGATGCCGATCACCTGGCCGGCCATGTTGAACAGCGGGCCACCGGAATTGCCGCGGTTGATCGCGGCATCGGTCTGGATGAAGTCGTCATACAGGCCCTGGCGGATGTCACGGCCGCGCGCCGAGACGATGCCCGCCGTCACCGACCCACCGAGGCCGAAGGGGTTGCCGATCGCGATCACCCAGTCGCCGACCAGCGCCTCGTCGGAATTGCCCCAGGGCACGGCGGTCAGCGGCTTGTCGGTGCGGATGCGCAGCACGGCGATGTCGGTGCGCGGGTCGGTGCCCAGCAGCTCGGCGCGGATCGAGGTATTGTCGGACAGGATCACGTTGATCTCGTCCGCGCCGTCGATGACGTGGTTGTTGGTGACGACGATGCCGGCCTGCGCATCGATGATGAACCCCGACCCGAGCGACTGGCCGCGACGCTGCGGGCGCTGCTGCGGTCCCGTCCCGGGGCCCGGCGGCGTGGGCGCGCCTTCCTGTCCCGGCGGCCGGTTGCGGTTGAAGAAGTCCCGGAAGAATTCCTCGAACGGGCTGCCCGGTGGGGCCTGCGGGACATCCGGCGCGTCCGGACGGCCAGGCCGCGCCTGGACCGCCTGGGTGGTGGAGATGTTGACCACCGCCGGCAGCAACTGCCGCGCCAGGGGCGCGAAGCTCTCGGGCGCGCGCTGCGCCATGGCCGAGGGGGCGAAGGGGCTGACCGCGAGGAGGGCGGCGACTGCAAGGGCGGCGAAGCGCACGGTGGAGCACCTCATGGGGAGAATCCGGGAAGGGTCGTTCGGACAGCCGGCGCCTTCGAAAGCGGGCGCAAGCCGGCATCATGCAACGTATCGCGCCGCAGCGCACCATTCAGTCGGGCGTGACGGATCACGGCCCGTTCATCAGCCAGGCGATGGCGACGCCGACGACCGCGGCGATCAGTCCACCGAGGCGAAGGCGCTGTTCCGACGCCTGGATCAGCACGACCAGGCCCCGGCGCATGGCCTCGGGGGCCAGGGCATACGCGATCCCCTCCAGGGCGAGGACAACGGCCACGCCCTGGAGGAGGCCCGCGAAGGTCACTGCGGCGTCGGCGTCGCAGGCGCGGCCGCTGGCGCAGCGGGCGCCGGGACCGGGGTGCCCGACAGCGGCGCCAGGCGGCCACCGCTGTCCCGGAAGAACCGGAAGAACTCCGATTCCGGCGTCATGACCATACGGGTGTTGCCCTCGGAGAAGGCCTCCCGGTAGGCCTGCATCGACCGCCAGAACTGGAAGAAGTCGAGGTCCTTGCTGAAGGCTTCCGCCACGATGCGGATCGCCTCCTGCTCGCCCTGGCCGCGCAGGATGTCGGACTGGGCCTGCGCCTCGGCGATCAGCACGGTGCGCTCGCGTTCGGCGCCGGCGCGCACGCGCTGGCCGATCTCGGCGCCCTCGGCGCGGGCCTCGCGCGCCACGCGCTCGCGTTCGGACTGCATGCGCGACAGGATGGCCTGGGTGTTCTCCTCCGGCAGGTCGGCGCGGCGGATGCGGACATCCACAACCTCGATGCCGAACTGCTGCGCCTCGTTGTTCACCTGGCCCCGGATCTCACCCATGATCCGCGCGCGGTCGGTGGACAGCACCGACAGCAGCGGCTCGTTGCCCAGCACGCGGCGCAGGGAGGACGAGACGATGGAGTTCAGCCGCGCGCGGATGCCGCCCTCGGTCGCGCCGACCGTTTGGTAGAAGCGCAGCGGGTTGGTGATACGGTAGCGGGTGAAGGTATCCACGATCAGCCGCCTTTGGTCACCCAGGATAACTTCCTCGCCCGGTGCATCGAAGTCGAGCAGCCGGCGGTCGAAGGTGATGACCGTCTGGATGAAGGGCACCTTGAAGTGCAGCCCGGGCTCGTTGATGGCACGGATGTACTGGCCGAACTGCGTGATGAGCACCTGCTGCGTCTGCTGCACGGTGAACAGCGTGGACGCCGCCGTCACGACGACCACGGCAAGCCCCGCGATCAGGGCGATGGTGCGGTTCATCGCGGCACTCCCGGCGAACGGCTTTGCACGACGCCCGGGCCTTGCGGCGCCGCGGGCAGCGGCTGCGGTCGCGTTGTCGGCAGGCCGCCAGCGGGCGGGCGCGGCACCGCCGCCCCGTCGCCCAGCGGCAGGAAGGGCACGATGCCCTGGAGGCGGTCATCCACCAGGATGGTCGGGTTGCGCCGCAGGATCTCCTCCATGGTCTCGAGGTACATGCGCCGCACGGTCACGTCCCCGGCCGCCTGGTAGGCGGTCAGCACCGAGTTGAACCGCGCCGCCTCGCCGCGGGCGCGGGCGATCTGGCTCTCACGGAAACCCTGGGCTTCCTGCACCACGCGCTCGGCCTCGCCGCGGGCGCGGGGGATGATGTCGTTGCGGAAGGATTCCGCCTCGTTGCGGGCGCGCTCGCGGTCGGCATTGGCGCGCTGGACGTCGCGGAAGGCGTCGATCACCTGCGACGGAGGATCGACCTTCTGCAGCTGTACCTGCACGATCTCGATGCCGGCGCGGTACTGGTCCATGATGGCCTGGGTGCCGCGGCGCACATCCTGTTCGATCTGGGCGCGCGCCTCGGTCAGGGCGGGCTGGATCGGCGTGCGGCCGATCACCTCGCGCATCACGGATTCGGCGGCGGACTTCACCGTGCTTTCCGGGTTGCGCGTGTTGAACAGGAATTCCTCGGCATCGCGGATGCGCCAGAACACCGCGACATCGATGTCGATGATGTTCTCGTCGCCGGTCAGCATCAGGGATTCGGCCAGCACGTCGCGCGCCGGTGGCACGCGCCCGGTCACCACGGGCGCATCGGCGGCACCGACGAAGCCGATATCCACCCTGTTGATGCGCGTCACGCGCGGCGTCGTGGCGGATTCGATCGGCCAGGGAATATGATAGTTCAGGCCGGGCGGCACGGCGCGCTCGAAGGCGCCGAAGCGCATCACCACGCCCTGTTCGTCCGGCTGGACGCGGAAGAAGCCCGACGCGCCCCACACCAGCACCAGAACGACGCCCAGCAACGCCGCGCCCTTGCCGCCGCCGCGCGGCAGGTACCGGCGCACCGCGTCCTGCGCCTGGCGGATCATGTCGTCGAGGTCAGGCCCCCTGCCGCTGCCGCCCGGACCGCCCGGGCCGCCACCACCACCGCCACCGGGCGGCGGCGGCGATCCCCACGGCCCGCCTGGCCGCGGGTTGCCCCAGGGACTCTGTCCGCCACTGTTGTTCCAGGGCATGCGACGTTGGGCCTCCAAATCATAAACCACTGATGACGTCTCGCCCGTCGCCTGCCATGAGGGATGCAGGAAGGGCGGCGCCCGACCATATGGACGCCGGCCGGGCACCGGGGAAGCCGCCTGTTGTGGGGCACCCTCGCCGGCCGCGCGGATATTGTCCAGGAACGAGGGTTTTTCAAGCGATGGGTGAGACTCTGGCGGCAGCGGTGACCGCGGCGCTGCGCGCGGTGAAGGACCCGGCGACCGGGCAGGACATCGTCGCGTCGGGCATGGTGCAGGGCCTCGCCGCCCGCGATGGGCTGGTGCAGTTCAGCCTGCAGGTCCCGCGCGAGCGCGCCGCGCAGATGGAGCCGCTGCGCGCCGCGGCCCAGGCCGCCGCCGGCGCGGTGCCCGGGGTGCTGAACGCGACGGTGGTGCTGACCGCGCATCGCGACGCCGCCCCGCAACCCGCCACGCCCCGCCAGGCGGCGCGCGCGCCCTCCGGCCAGGGACCGATGCTGCTGCCCGAGGTCGGCGCGATCGTCGCCGTCGCGTCCGGCAAGGGCGGCGTCGGCAAGTCGACCACCGCGGTGAACCTGGCGGTGGCGCTGGCCCTTCAGGGGCTGCGCGTCGGGCTTCTGGATGCCGACATCTATGGGCCCTCCCTGCCGCAGATGCTGGGCACGCGCGAGAAGCCGCGCGCCACCGGGCAGACCATCACGCCGCTGTCGCGCTGGGGCCTCAAGGCCATGTCGATCGGCTTCCTGGTCGATGAGGAAACACCGATGATCTGGCGCGGCCCGATGGTGATGGGCGCGCTGGAACAGATGATGGGCCAGGTGGAGTGGGGTGCGCTGGATATCATGGTGGTGGACATGCCGCCGGGCACCGGGGATGCGCAGCTCACCATGTCCCAGCGCGTGCCGCTGGCCGGCGCGGTGATCGTCTCCACGCCGCAGGATGTGGCGCTGCTCGATGCCCGCCGCGGCGTGCGGATGTTCGAGAAGGTGAACGTCCCGGTGCTCGGCGTGATCGAGAACATGTCCTATTTCTGCTGCCCCAACTGCAACCATCGGTCCGAGCTGTTCGGCCATGGCGGCGCGAAGCGCGAGGCCGAGCGGCTGGGTGTCGAGTTCCTGGGCGAATTGCCGCTGAAGCTGGAGATCCGCGAACTGGCCGATGCCGGCACGCCGATCGTCACCGCCCGGCCCGACAGCGCCGAGGCGGCGGAATACCGCCGCATCGCCGCCCGCGTGTGGGAAAAGGCCCGCGCGAAGGCCGAGGCCGGGCCGGCCATCGTCATCGACTGACCGCCATTCTTGCACCCGGCGCCCATCGCGCTACACCCCGCCCCGCAGCCGCCGCCAACAGGAAACGCCCGCATGCCGCAGTACCGCTCCCGCACCACCACCCATGGCCGCAACATGGCCGGCGCGCGTGGGCTGTGGCGCGCCACCGGCATGAAGGACGGCGATTTCGGCAAGCCGATCATCGCCATCGCCAATTCCTTCACCCAGTTCGTCCCGGGCCATGTCCACCTGAAGGACCTCGGCCAGCTGGTCGCGCGCGAGATCGAGAAGGCCGGCGGTGTCGCCAAGGAATTCAACACCATCGCGGTGGATGACGGCATCGCCATGGGCCATGACGGGATGCTGTATTCCCTGCCCTCGCGCGAACTGATCGCGGACGCCGTGGAATACATGGTTAACGCGCATTGCGCCGATGCGCTGGTCTGCATCTCGAACTGCGACAAGATCACGCCGGGCATGCTGATGGCGGCGATGCGGCTGAACATCCCGACCGTGTTTGTCTCCGGCGGGCCGATGGAGGCCGGCAAGGTCGTGCATCGCGGCGTGAAGCGCAGCGTGGACCTGATCGACGCCATGATCGTCGCCGCCGATGCCTCGGTGACGGATGAGGAAGTGGCGGTCATCGAACGCTCCGCCTGCCCGACCTGCGGGTCGTGCTCGGGCATGTTCACCGCCAATTCCATGAATTGCCTGACCGAGGCGCTGGGCCTGGCGTTGCCGGGCAACGGCACGGTGCTCGCCACGCACGCCGACCGCGAGGAGCTGTTCCTCGAAGCCGGGCGCCGCATCGTCGAGATCACCCGCCGCCACTACGAGACGGACGATTTTTCGGTCCTGCCGCGCTCGGTCGCGACCTTCACGGCCTTCGAGAACGCCATGACGCTCGACATCGCCATGGGCGGTTCGACCAACACCGTGCTGCACCTGCTGGCCGCCGCGCAGGAGGGCGAGGTGCCCTTCTCCATGGCCGACATCGACCGCCTGTCGCGCCGCGTCCCGGTGCTGTGCAAGGTCGCGCCGTCCGTCATCAACGTGCATGTCGAGGACGTGCACCGCGCCGGCGGCATCATGGGCATCCTGGGCGAACTCGACCGCGCCGGGCTGATCGACACCTCCGTCTCGCGCATCGACGCGCCGACCTTGGCGGAAGCGCTCGCCGAATGGGACGTGAAGCGCAGCCCGTCCGCATCCGTGCAAACCTTCTTCCGCGCCGCCCCCGGCGGCATCCCGACCACCCTCGCCTTCAGCCAGGCATCGCGCTGGGAGGAACTGGACATCGACCGCGCCGGCGGCGTGATCCGCGACATGGCGCACGCCTTCTCGAAGGATGGCGGCCTCGCGGTCCTGTTCGGCAACATCGCCGAGGAAGGCTGCATCGTGAAGACGGCGGGTGTGGATGCCTCGATCCTGCGCTTCACCGGCCCGGCGCGGGTCTTCGAAAGCCAGGATGCCTCGGTCGAGGCCATCCTGGGCGGCGGCGTGAAGGAGGGCGACGTTGTGCTGGTGCGCTACGAAGGCCCGCGCGGTGGCCCCGGCATGCAGGAGATGCTGTATCCGACCAGCTACCTGAAGTCGAAGGGCCTGGGGAAGGCCTGCGCGCTGGTGACCGATGGGCGCTTCTCGGGCGGTTCGTCCGGCCTGTCGATCGGGCATTGCTCGCCCGAGGCCGCCGAGGGCGGGCTGATCGGCCTGGTCGAGGATGGCGACATCATCGAGATCGACATCCCCAACCGCCGCCTGCATTTGGCTGTGCCGGACGACATCCTGGCGCAGCGCCGCGCGGCGATGGAAGCGAAGGGCGCGGATGCCTGGCAGCCGGCCGCCCCGCGCAAGCGCAACGTCACCGCCGCGCTGAAGGCCTATGCGGCGCTGACCACCAGCGCGTCGCGCGGCGCGGTGCGCGACGTCTCGGGCGTTCGGCGCCGCTGAACACCGCCGTCAGGCTGCCCGTGCGCCGGGCAGCCTGACCCCCAGGCGCGCCGCCATCGACAGGATCTCCTGCCGATGCGCAAAGGCGACGAAGGCGCCCATCAGCCAGGTGAAGATCGCTTCCTTGAACAGCTTCCCGCCGCCGCCGTAGGGATCGATGCCGATCGGGCCGATCGCATGGAAGAAGATCGCGCCCGACATGATGCCGATGGTCAGCACCCCACCCCAGGCGCGCGTCCCGGGCAGCAGCACCAGGATCGACGCCAGGATCTCCATGCTCGCCACCCCCAGGCGGAACGGCTTCTCGTAGGCCGGGATGCCGAACCCATCGGCCAGCGGCTGGAAGATGAAATCGACCGCCCCGGGATGCCCGGTCAGCTTGTACTGCTGGTACAAGGTGAACTCGTAGGCGATCCAGATCGCCGCCGCCCATGCCAGCAGGCGGAGAATGCGCTCGGTGCGCGTCATGGCGGGCAGTCCTGCCGGGTGTGCCCGGTGGTTCGGCACGCCGCGCCGATCGGCTACGTCGCCCCTCCCTGCGCGGGAAGACTTCGGCCCGCCGGCGCGTTCCTGTCGGGACACCCTGGCAAGGGACGACGCGATGAGCCTTGTGCGCACCCGGCTCGCGCCCTGCGGCTTCAAGGAATGCCGGCACGCCGATGCGGTGGCCGACGTGATCGCGGCCAAGTCGTTGGCTGCCTGCCCGTCGGCGCGCGTCGCGCTGCGCCCTGTCGTCGATGGCGGCGAAGGGTCTTCGCGCGCAAGGGCCCTCGCCGCCCGCGGGCATGTCGAGCACGTGACGGTCAGCGGCCCGGTCGGGCTGCCGGTCCTCGCGCAGATCGGCAGCCGGCCGGCGCCCTGGCAGGGACCGCGGTGATCGAGATGGCCTCCGCGGCAGGGCGGTATTGGCTGGCCCGGAGCCTGGTCAGCGCTTCAGGGTCATCCGCCCGACCACGAAGCCAAAGGCGAATGTGCCGAGCAGGATGGCGCCGATGTCGCCGATCAGCGCATGCGCCAGCGGCAGACCCACCAGCAGTGCCAGGGTGAACCCGCCGATGAAGATCCAGCGCCGTGCCGATGGGCCAAGGGCGGCCCAGCGGCCGCCGGCCCTCTTCGACCGCGCCCCCTTGGCGGCACCACCACGCGCACCCTTCGCACCGGCGCGCCCACTCACGGCCGCGCGCCGGCCCGGCCGTCGCGGGTGGCGAGCGGTCCCGCGCCATCGGGCATGTCGATCGGCGGGGGCGGCACGGCGCCGGCGTCGCGCGACGTCGCTCCACCGGCCGCGGTCACCGGCCCGCCAGCGCCGCGCCCCGCCGACCACCCGGGGAAGCGGTCGATCTCGTGGCCGCGGTCAGGCGGCATCGCGGCCGAGCGTCGCCATCAATTCGCGCCACTCGCGCTTCGACAGGCCGGAGCCTTCCTGCGTGACCGCCTCACCGGCCAGCAAGCGCTGCACGATGCCCATCATCTGGGCCGAGAGCGTGACCGCGCCCAGCCGGTAGTCGCGGAACGCATCGAAGGCGATCGGGCACCAGGCCTTCACGGTATCGAGCATGGCCTCGGCATAGACGCGGATCTCGTGCTGCGCGTGGGCATCGGCACGCAGCGACAGGAAATGCAGCAGATTGTGCAGGTCGGTCTTCCAGTACCATTGCGTATAGGCGTTGAGCGTCAGGTTCATGCGCGCCAGTTCGCGCGCCAGGCCCTGTCGCGACGGATCGCGCGGCGCTCCGTCCTCGTCCTCGTTCAGCATCTCGATGTAGTGGTCGTAGTTGCGCGTCGCGTCCTCGCGCAGCAGGTCGAGCACGCGCGCGGCCTCCTCGCCCTGCAGGATGTCGCCGCGGCCCTGGCGGTTCACCGCGGATTGCGCCGCCAGGTGGTCGGCCGCCGGGATGTAGAATTCGCGATCCAGGATGGAATAGCGCGCGGAATACTCGTTCACGTTGGCGGTGCGATGGCGGATCCATTGGCGTGCCACGAAGATCGGCAGCTTCACGTGGTACTTGATCTCGCACATCTCGAAGGGCGTGGAGTGGCGGTGGCGCATCAGGTAGCGGATCAGGCCACGATCCTCGTTCGCCGCGCGGGTGCCGCGGCCATAGCTCACGCGTGCCGCCTGCACGATGGCCGCGTCGTCGCCCATGTAGTCCACCACGCGGACGAAGCCATGGTCGAGCACGGGCAGCGCCTCGAACAGCATGGCCTCGAGCGCCGGGACGCTCGGGCGGCGCGTGCGGCCCTCGGCGGCGCGCGCCGCCTCGATTTCCTGCTGCTGTTCGTCGGTCAGCGCCATTGCGTCCCCCTGCGACACTCGGGCGCCGTATTAGGAGGGATGGCCCGAGTCGTCACACAGGCGCGGCGCGCCGCGGCCGCGGCCGCGCAGAAATCCAGCGGAATCAACGCATAGCCCCCTGGTGCCATGACCGCATGGCCCCCTCGACGGGCCGCCGCCGCCGCCCCACCATGGCGTGCCCTGCCCTCGGAGCCGCCATGTCCGCCCTCGATGCCATCCGCCGCCACCACGCCGCGCTGACCGACATCCGCCGCGACCTGCACGCCCACCCGGAACTCGGCATGGCCGAGCACCGCACCGCCGAGGTCGTCGCGCGCGAACTGGAATCCCTTGGCATCGAGGTGCATCGCGGCGTCGGCGGCACCGGCGTGGTCGGCGTGCTCCGCAACGGCTCAGGCAACCGCGCCATCGGCCTGCGCGCGGACATGGACGCGCTGCCCATCCAGGAACCGGCCGACATGCCCCATCGCAGCACCGCGCCCGGCGTGATGCATGCCTGCGGCCATGACGGGCACACCACCATGCTGCTGGGCGCGGCGCGCTACCTGGCCGAGACGCGCAACTTCGACGGCATCGTCCACTTCATCTTCCAACCCGGGGAGGAAGGCTGCGGCGGTGCGCTCGCCATGCTGGCCGACGGCCTGTTCGAACGCTTCCCGTGCGACGCCATCTACGGGATGCACAACCGCCCCGGCATGCCGGTCGGCCACTACGGCATCCGCCCTGGCCCGACCGCGGCCGGCGGCGCCTTCTTCGACATCACGGTCAGCGGCAAGGGCGCGCACGGCGCGCGCCCGGAAGTCAGCATCGACCCGGTCCTGGCGGCCTGCCACATCACGAGCGCGCTGCAATCCATCGTCAGCCGCACGCTGTCTCCGCGCGACCCGGCCGTGGTCAGCGTGACCAAGGTGATCGGCGGCGAGGCCTACAACGTCATCCCCGAGACCGCGACCATCTCCGGCACCGCGCGCTTCTTCACGCGTGAGGTCGGCAGCCAGATCGAAGCGGCGATGCGCCGCGTGGCCGAGGGTGTGGCCGGCGGCTTCGGCGCCAGCGCGACCACCGACTGGCGGTTGATCTTCGCCCCCACCATCAACGACCCCGCGCAGACCGACGCCTATGCCGAGGCCGCGGCGGAGCTGGTCGGGGCCGAGCGCGTCGCGCGCGACAACCCGCCGGGCATGGGCTCGGAAGACTTCTCGTTCATGATGGAGCGCGTCCCCGGCGCCTATATCCATGTCGGCAACGGCGATGGCGCGATGCCGCACAACCCGCGCTACGCCTTCAATGACGAGGCGATCCCGTATGGCGCCGCGCTCTATGCCCGCGTGGTCGAACGCGGGCTGTCGCGCGACGGCCAGGGCTGAGCTTCGGCACGCCGCAGACTGACCGGCGCGCGATACGCCACCGCCGCGGCCGGATTGTCGGCACCGCAGCGGGGCGGCACCAATCGCGTCTCGCAATCCGTCGCGCCTTCGCCTATATCCGTCGTGTCACCTCGGTGACTATGGCGATAAACGGCGTATGGAATAAGCGTTGCGGACCCGGGGGCGGTACCCGGCGCCTCCACCAATCACCCGGCCAGTATCGTGGCCGGCGGAGGGGGGCGAAACAGGCTCGACGCGCGCGGTAAAGATCCGTCTTTTGCCCGGCATGGTACCGCCGTCATCGGACCAAATCACAAGTGCCAACGATAACGGTCGCGAGACCGTGGCGCTCGCTGCCTAGAGATAGGTAAGCGCGGTTCGGGGGGCACCGGGCAACAGAAGCCCCCCACTTCCCTTGGCATTCGCCCGATCCATGCGTAGATGGCCCCCATGAGCGACAACGCCGCCCCGCCCGAAAGCCTGATGCCCTATGACGCCTGGGCCGAGGAAGCGCTGCGCGATGTCGCGATCCGCGCGCTGGAACACGCCGCGGCCCATGGCCTGCCGGGCGAACACCATTTCTACCTGACCTTCCGCACCGACCACCCGGGCACCACGGTGCCGGGCCACCTCAAGGCGCGCTATCCGCAGGAAATCACCATCGTCGTGCAGCACCAGTTCGAGGACCTGCAGGTCGACCGCGCGGCGCAGCGCTTCGCGGTCACGCTGTTCTTCGGTGGCGTGCCGTCCCGCCTGGTGGTGCCGTTCGGCGCATTGACCATGTTCCACGACCCGCAGGTGCGCTTCGGCCTGCGCTTCCCGGTGACCGGCGCCGACCTGCCCACCTTTGCCGACGACGCGCCGGATGAGGACGCCCCCGCTGCCGCCCCGCCGGAATCCGCGGAACCGCCCGCCCCGGCGCAGGTGGTCAGCCTCGATGCCTTCCGCCGCAAGCCGGCCAAGGACGCCTGAGCGCGCGCTATTCCCGCCGCGCGCCCGTCGCGCGGATGATCGGCTCCCAGCGTTCCTTCTCGCCGCGCACGAAGGCCAGCATCTCCGGCTGCGGGATCGGCGGCAGGGGTTCGAAGCCCAGCTCCACCAGGCGCCGCTGCACCGCGGGGTCGCCCAGCGCGGCGTTCGTCACCTCGACCATGCGTGCCAGCACGGGCGCGGGCACGCCCGCCACGGTGGCGATGGCCACCCACGTCGTCATCTCGTAGTCCGGGAAGCCGAGTTCCTTCATGGTCGGCACGTCGGGCAGGAAGGGCGAACGCTCGGCCGAGGTCACCGCCAGTGGCCGGAAGGCGCCGGACCGGATGCCCGGCAGCAGGGTGGAGATGTTGAAGTAGGCGAAGTCCACCTCGCCGCTCTGGGCCGCCAGGATGCCCTGCGGCGCCCCGCGATAGGGCACGTGCAGCACATCGATCCGCGCCTGCTGCGCCAGCATGGCCGAGGAGATGTGGTGCGTGGTGCCGACCCCGCCCGACGAATAGGTCAGCTTGCCGGGTTCCGCCCGCGCCGCCGCCAGCAATTCCGCCAGCGAGCGGATCGGCGAGGCGGTCCGCACCACCAGCGCGTTCGAGATGCCGGCGATGCGCGCGATATAGGCGAAGTCGCGCAGCGGGTCATACGGGATGGTGCCGTACAGCACCGGGTTGAAGGCGACCGAGGTCTGCCCGGTCACGGTGATGGTGTAGCCATCGGCCGGCGCGCGCGCGACCTGGCTCAGCGCCAGGTTGCCGTTCGCCGCCGGCCGGTTTTCCACCGGCACCGGCTGGCCCAGGCGCTGCGACCATTGCTCGGCCACCAACCGTGCCAGGATATCGACCGAGGACCCGGCGGCGAGCGGTGCGATCATCGTGATCGGCCGGTTCGGCCAGGCCGGCGCCTGCGCGCGGGCGCCGGCGGGCAGTAGCAGCGCGGCGGCGAGCGCGGCGCGGCGGGTCACGGCAGCAGGTATACGGGGCTGGTCCACAGCACACTCCCATCCTCGAAGGTGGCGCGCAGGAACAGCGCGTTGTCGGCGTCGCGCCGCAGCGGAATTCGGCGTTCGAAGCGTATCGCGGACGGCGCGGCATCCGGCAGCAGGAAGGCGCGCATGCGCCGGCCCAGGCCGCCGGCCTCCCACACCTGTTCGCCCGCCAGCAGGTCGCGCAACGGGACTTCCGCCTTCACCAGCGCGGTGTCGATCCGCAGCGTGCCATCGAGGTTCGACAGCGGCGCCTCCATCGCCTGGAAGCCGCCGGTGGTGACCCCCTGGAAACGCAGCGTGGTGTCGTCCGCGGCGAAGCGGTGATCGAGGTTGAAGCGGTTGATCGCCCGCACCGGCCCCCAGGTCGTGCCGCCGGTCACGCCGATCTCGCCTGTCCAGGCGGTCTCGCGCCCACGGCCGCGGTATTCGCTGCCTTCCCAGACCACGCGCAGGCGCAGGCCGGGCGAGGCATCGGGGCGGATGGTTTCAACCAGCGCATCGCGGTTGCGCAGTTCGATGCGCTCGATCGGCGCCGCGCCCATGATCTCGGCGGTGAACAGCGCGGTGTCGTCGGGCACGCCGGCCAGGATGTCGCCCATCATGGCCTCGGCGGTGCGGCCATCCGCCGCGCCGCCCAAAGCCGGGTCGTCGACATGCAGCGCGGCGGGCGCGGCGATCCGCACCCGTACATCGGCTTGCACGCGCGCCGCGTTGGTGGTCGCGTAGTGGTGGCGCCGGCGTAGCGCATCGAAGATGCCCGCGCGCGACAGGTCCTGCGCCAGCAGGCAGGTCAGCCCGCCATACGATCCGAACTGCGACGCGCCGGGATGCGACGCGCCCTGCCGCCCCTTGTGCCCATCGGAATTCGCCACGATGCCGACGCGCGCGCCGACCGCGAAGGCATCGTCCAGCAGCCAGTCGAAGGTGCCCCAGTCGGAATGCACCTCGACCGCGCGTTCCAGCATGCGGTCATGCGCGTAGTGCAGGTTGGCGAAGCGGCCGCCGACATGCGGGATGCACAGCACCGGCGCGCCCTCGGCCCGCAGCGCGGCGTGCAGCGCGCGGGCGTCGAGCGCATCGGTGTGCTCGTCGGCCAGGGATTCGACCAGCGCGTGGCAGGACCGGCGGATGGTGCGCCCGGTCTCGGGGAAGATCACGTTGCGGTCGCCGCCCAGCGCCGTATTGCCCGACCATTCATAGCCCGGCAGGAAGACGAAGCGCCCGGGCACATCGAAGGCATCGAAGGCGCGCTGGAAATCGGCCCAACCCTCCGGCGTGATCTGGAAGTCGTTGCCCTGGTGGCAGATGGCGTCCACGCCGGCCAGGTCGCGCGCATAGGTGGCGAGTGCGTCGATCGACCCGGTGCCGACCGTCTCGCCCGACTGCCCGTGCAGGTCGGCCCAAAAGGGCGTGAGCGGCGCGCCGGCCACGCGCATCGGGTTGGAGACGACATCGCCCCAGGTGATGGTCAGCGCCTCGGCCGCCTCGGCGGTCAGCCCGTCGATGCGATGGGCGCGCGCGCCTTCCGGCCAGTCGAAGCGGTCCGGCAGCCCGGCGACCGGCACGTTGGCGCGCAGGCTGTGCGACCCCGCCGGCAGCGCCGTCGGGTTGCCCCAGCGGTCATCGGCGCGCAGCAGCAGCGCGAAGCCTTCGCCCGGCGCGCGGCGCGTCGGCAGGATCGCCAGCCGCCGCGCCTCCGGCCCCGCCACGATCGGGAAGCCCGGCTGCACCGGCAGCAGCGCCCAGTTGGTGGTGGCGAAGACATCCGCCAGCACCAGGTAGTGGAAGCGCGCTTCCACATAGGTCTGCATGCGCATGCCCGGCGACCCGCCGCGGGTATCCCCCATGCGGATGGTGATGGTATCCCCCGGCGAGAGGAAGCCGCGCGCGACCGTCACGGTCAGCGTACGCGACCAGGGGCGCATCGCCAGCTTTGGGTTGTAGTCCAGCACCAGCCGCGCGCCGTTCGATGCCTCGGCGGTGACGTAGTTCGGCGCCTTGGAATCGGTGAATTGCGGCCGGCCGTTGTCGCTCACCTGGCGAGTGCAGATGCGCAGGCTGCCGGTATCGTCCACGCCGAAGCGCCCGGCGGTGAAGACCAGCGTGTGGCTGGCGAAGCTGCCGGCTTGCACCGGGTCATCCGGGGTGACCGTGACCTGGCCGATCTCCGCGGCGCGGTAGTCGGTGAAATGGGCAGTATGCCCGGAATGCGCATTCGGGAGGTCGAGGTGCCGGGGTCGTGTCATCCCGATATCCTCGCAGCGGCGTGAGGGGGCGGCAAGGCCGGCTGACGCGGCGCGCGGCCTGGGCTATTGGTCCGGCGATACCGCATCGGAATGCCGCCATGCCGCTCGACCTGCCCGCCCGCCCCGAGGGCTTCGCCTTCAGCACCATGTTCCCGCTCGGCGCGGACACCACGCCATACCGCAAGCTGGACATCGGCGGTGTTACCACCATCGAGGTGGACGGCAGGCGCGTGCTCAAGGTGAAGCCCGGGACGCTGAGCGAGCTGGCCCGCGCCGCCTGCCGCGACGTCTCGCACCTGCTGCGCCCGGGGCACCTCGCGCAGCTCGCGAAAATCCTGAAGGACCCCGAGGCCTCGGCCAATGACCGCTTCGTCGCGCTCGACCTGCTGAAGAACGCGAACATCGCGGCCGGCGGCGTGCTGCCCATGTGCCAGGACACCGGCAACGCCATCGTCTTCGGCAAGAAGGGCCAGCGCGTCTGGGTCGAGGGCGACGAGGAGGAGGCGCTGGCCTGGGGTGTGGCGCGCACCTACACCGAGACCAACCTGCGCTATTCCATGATGGCGCCGATCGGCATGTTCGACGAGGTGAACTCCGGCAACAACATGCCGGTCGAATTCTCGATCATGGCGCAGCCCGGCGAGCACCACGCCGACGAGATGCACCTGATGTTCATCCTCAAGGGCGGCGGGTCGGCCAACAAGACCTTCCTGTACCAGCAGACGCGCGCCGTGCTGAACAAGCCGAAGCTGCTCGCGTTCCTGGAAGAAAAGATCAAGACGCTCGGCACCTCCGCCTGCCCGCCCTATCACCTGTCGATCGTGATCGGCGGCACATCCGCCGAGATGAACCTCAAGACGGTGAAGCTCGGTTCGACGCGCTGGCTCGATGCGCTGCCCACGACCGGGGACAAGTCCGGCCACGCCATCCGCGACCCGGAGCTGGAGGCCGAGATCCACAAGCTGACGCAGAACCTCGGCATCGGCGCGCAGTTCGGCGGCAAGTATTTCTGCCATGATGTGCGCGTGATCCGCCTCGCACGCCACGGCGCCTCGCTGCCCATCGGCATCGGTGTCTCGTGCTCCGCGGACCGCCAGATCAAGGCGAAGATCACCGCCGAGGGCGTGTTCCTGGAAGAACTGGAACGCGATCCGGCGCAGTATCTGCCCGAGCACACCGAGGACATCCTGGGTGGCGAGGTCGTGAAGATCGACCTCAACCGCCCGATGGCCGAGATCCGCGCGGAGCTGTCGAAGCACCCGGTCAAGACGCGCGTCTCGCTGACCGGCACCATGGTGGTCGCGCGCGACATCGCGCATGCGAAGCTGCAGGAACGGCTCGATGCCGGCCAGGGCCTGCCGCAATACATCAAGGATCACCCGGTCTATTACGCCGGCCCGGCCAAGACGCCGGCGGGCTACGCCACGGGGTCCTTCGGCCCGACCACGGCCGGGCGCATGGACAGCTATGTCGAGGCCTTCCAGGCCGCCGGCGGGTCCTTCGTGATGCTGGCCAAGGGCAACCGGTCCAAGGCCGTGCTGAACGCCTGCAAGAAGTTCGGCGGCTTCTACCTGGGGTCGGTCGGCGGCCCCGCCGCGCGGCTCGCGCAGGACTGCATCCGCAAGGTGGAAGTCCTGGAATACCCCGAGCTCGGCATGGAGGCCGTCTGGCGCATCGAGGTCGAGGATTTCCCCGCCTTCATCGTGGTCGATGACAAGGGCAACGACTTCTACGAAGGCCTGGAATGAGCGGCCGGCTGCCCGCCCGCTACGCGCTGCCGGTCACGGGGTTCATCCTGTCCGGGATCATGACGATCATCATCTCGGGCGTATCGACCTTCATGGCGCTGGGGTTCTCGTGGATGGCGCTCGGCGCCTGGCCGATCGCGTGGGTCAGCTCCTGGGTCATCGCCTTCCCGACCGTGCTGGTGGTGCTGCCGATCGTGCGGCGGATGGTCGCGCGCATCGTGGCGGTGCCGTGATGCTGGCGCTGCGGCCCAACTGCGAATGCTGCGGGCGGGACCTGCCGCCCGACAGCCGCGAGGCGCTGATCTGCTCCTTCGAATGCACCTGGTGCACCGACTGCGCGGCCACGCGCCTGCCCGGCGGGCTCTGCCCCAATTGCGGCGGCAACCTGGTGCCGCGGCCGATCCGCCCGGCGGCGAAGCTGCAGAAATTCCCGGCCAGCACGGAGCGCGTGCACCGGCCCGAACGCTGCATAGGACCCACGCCATGACCGAACGCCGCCTGATCTCCTCCGGCTCCCGCTTCGAGGAGGAGATCGGCTATTCCCGCGCCGTCGTCATCGGCGACGACATCTGGGTCTCCGGCACCACCGGCTACGACTACGCCACCATGACGATCCAGCCCGGCGTCGTCGCGCAATGCGACCAGACCTTCCGCAACATTGCCGCCGCGTTGGCGCAGGCCGGCGCGACGCTGGACGACGTGGTGCGCGTGCTGTTCATCGTGCCCGACCGTGCCGACTGGGAACCCTGCTGGCCTGTGGTGAAGCAGTATCTGGGCCAGGCACGCCCGGCCTCCACCCTCATCCATGCCGGCCTGCAGACCGACGCGATGAAGATCGAGATCGAGGTCACCGCGCGCCGCCGCGGCTGACCGCAACCCGCCGCGCACGCCAGCGTTACCCTTTGCGGAAGCACCGCGAAGGAGGATCCCGCTTGACCACCCGCCGCAGCCTGTTCGCCGCGCTTGCGGCCGTCACCGCCACCGCGGCCGGCGTCGCAACCGCCACGCCCGCCGCCGCGCAGGGCATCACCTTGCAGATCGGGCCGCCACCACCCCCGGCCTATGCCCGCCGCCCGCCGCCGCCGCGCCGCGGCCGCGTCTGGGTCGACAGCCACTACCGCTGGAACGGCAACCGCTACACCTGGCAGGAAGGCCATTGGCAGCGCGAGCGCCGCGGCCGCTCATACGCCCAGCCGCGCTGGGACCAGGATGGCGACCGCTGGCGCTACAGCCCGGGCCGCTGGAACTGATGCCGGCGCGGCGGCGCGGGTGACACGCCGCGCCGCGGGCGCTACAGGGCGCGCCAAGCCCCTCCAGCCCGGAGCCACCATGCGCTTTGCCGTCGATCGCCTCGACCACCTGGTCGTCACCTGCCGGGACGTCACCATCTCGGCGTCCTGGTACCAGCGGGTGCTGGGCATGGAGGTCGAGGAATTCGGCCCGCACAACCGCACCACGCTGAAATTCGGCGGGCAGAAGATGAACCTGCGCCCGGTCGAGGCCACGCAGCAGGAATGGTGGACCGGCGCCGGCGGCGGCATCCCTGGCACCGCCGACCTGTGCTTCATCGTCACCGTCGATGCCGAGCAGATCGCGGCGCATCTGCATCGCTGCGGCGTGGCCATCGCACAGGGCCCGGTCGCCAAGGACGGCGCGCTCGGCCCCATCACCTCGGTCTATTGTCGCGACCCCGATGGCAACCTGATCGAGATCGCCACCTACGGCGAGGCGCCCTGACGCCCCATATCCGCGTCATGACCGCCACGCGCACGGAAACCGACAGCCTCGGCACCATCGCCATCCCGGCGGATCGCCACTGGGGCCCGCAGACCGAGCGTGCCCGCGCGCTGTTTGCCATCGGCGATACGCCGCTCGACCGCGGCGTGATCCACGCGACCGGGCTGCAGAAATGGGCCGCGGCCGAGGCCAACCGGCGGCTTGGCGAGCTGCCCGACAGCATCGCCCGCCCCATCATGGCGGCCGCCGAGGAGGTGGCCGGCGGCCTGCGCGACGCAGATTTTCCGCTGCCGGTCTGGCAGACCGGGTCCGGCACCCAGACCAACATGAACGCGAACGAGGTGATCGCGAACCTCGCGAATGGCGCGCTCGGCCAGCCGCTCGGATCGCGCAGCCCCGTTCACCCGAACGACCACGTCAACCGCGGCCAGTCATCGAACGACAGCTTCCCGACGGTGATGCATATCGCCGCCATCGCGGCGCTGCGCGCGCGGCTGCTGCCGGGCCTGGCCGGCCTGCACGCCGCGCTGATGGCGAAGGCGGCGGCCTATGCCGACATCGTCAAGCTTGGCCGCACGCACCTGATGGACGCCGTGCCGGTCACGCTGGGTGGCGAATTCGCCACCTGGGCGCGCCAGGTGCAGAACGGCATCGCCCGCGTGGCGGATGCCATCCCGCGCCTGCTGCTGCTGCCCCAGGGCGGCACCGCGGCCGGCACCGGGCTCAACCGCCATCCCGATTTCGACGATGTGTTCTGTGCCGTGCTCGCCGCGCGCACCGGCGAGGCCTATGCGCCGAACCCCGACAAGTCCGAGGGCATGGCCGCGCACGACGCCTTCGTGGAACTGCATGGCGCGTTGAACACCCTGGCTGTCTCGCTCAGCAAGATCGCGAACGACATCCGCCTGCTCGGCTCCGGCCCGCGCGGCGGCTTCGGCGAACTGGTCATCCCCGCCGACGGCCTGTCCTCCAGCATCATGCCCGGCAAGACCAATCCGACGCAGTCCGAGGCCCTGACCATGGTCTGCGCCCGCGTCATGGGCAACCAGACCACGGTGACTTTCGCCGGCGCGCAGGGTCACCTGGAGCTCAATGTCTTCAAGCCCGTGATCATCCAGGCGGTGCTCGAGAGCACGAACCTGCTCGGCGACGCCGCGCGGTCCTTCGCCACCCACATGGTCGCGAAGCTGGAGCCCAACCTGGCGCGGATCGCCGACCAGGTGGCGAAATCGCTGATGCTGGTCACCGCGCTCAACCCGCGCATCGGCTACGACAAGGCCGTGCAGATCGCCAAGCTGGCGCTGGCGGAGGACCTCACGCTGCGCGACGCCGCCGCGCGGCTCGGCCATGTGGCACCCGAGGATTTCGACCGCTGGGTCCGCCCCGCCGACATGCTGCGCCCGGACGGCACCATGGACAGCGGCGGGTGAAGCCGCACTTGGCCAAGCGGTCCTTCAGCCTGGCCGGACATCGTACATCGGTCGCGCTGGAACCGGCCTTCTGGGCGGTGCTCGACCACGAAGCCGCGCAGCGTGGCATCAGCCTTGCGGCGCTGGTGGCGGAACTGGATGCCGCACGCCCGCCGGAGGCGCCGCTGGCGAGCACGTTGCGTGTGTTCGCGCTGCAGGCCCGACGGCCGGGCTGACCCGATCAGGCGTCGCCCGCCGGGTCCCGCGGGCACGCCTCCAGCCCATCCTTCCCCGGCGCAGCTTCACCGGGCTCGACACGGGCGGTCGCCCGGGTTGCGCAAGACGCATCCGCTCGCCTTGGCACGGTTGCGTACCCTTGCCTTCACGAGGATCGTCACACGACCAGCCCCGCCCATCGGACCGGTATCCGCCCTACCGCTCCGCCCGCCAGCGCGACCAGGCCGCGATCTCGGGCTGCCGCCGCGGAGTCTGCGCCGGCCCGGTCACCCGCAGCGCGATCGGCGGCGCGTCCGCCGGGCCCGGCTGCACCAGGAACCGCAGGTCGATCCCGCCACGCGCCACATCGATGCCGCCTTCGACCGACCCGGTCGCGCCACCCTCCGCCACGATCCGCACGCCATCCAGCGTGACCACGCCGCCGGCCGCGCGCCAGCCGCCCTCCAGCCGGTCGAGCGCGGTGGCGCCGCCGGCCAGCGCCTCGCGCACCCCGGCCTCGGCACCGGCGAAATCCTCGTTCGCGGCCGCACCGGCCGCGCTGCCCAGCGCCACACCCGACAGCACGCCATTCGCCACCGCGACGCGTCCTTCGCCCGAGAGCGTCGCCAGAAGCGCGGCCGGCGCGTGGCCGCTGGCGGAAAACCGGCCCTGCGCCTCGATCTGGCCCGAGGCGATGTCGAATGGCGTGCCGAAAAGCGGCCCGGTCAGGGTCGCGCCGGCCAGCCCCAGCGCCCCCGAGACCACCGGTGGCTGCGCGGTGGACTCCAGCGCGAGCCGCCCATCGAGCACCCCGCCGCCGATCGCCGCGCGCAGGTCCTCGAGCGCCAGGCGCCCCTCCGCCAACAACAGCCGGGCGCTGGCCTCGCGCAGCGGCGGCAGCGCCGGCAGCAGCAGCTCGCTCGCCTCCAGCGCCAGCTCGGCGTCGACAACCATGAGCGCGCCGAGGTCGATCGGGTCGGTGGCGCGCAGCGCGACACCCGGCAGCGGCAGGCGTTCCGCGGCAAGCCGCCCGGTCAGGCGGGGCCGCGCGCCCTCCAGCGCCAGCGCCAAAGGCCCGCGCAGGCGCAACCCGCCGGCCACCAGGTCGAGGCTCTCCGCGGCGATCCCGGCCGCATTGCCGGACAGCGTGGTGATCAGCGCGAAGGACCCTTCGCCGAGCCAGGTCGGCGGGTCGCGCGCACCCAACAGCATCAGCAGCCGCGGCGCGCCGGGATGGCGCAGCGTGAGCGTGCCGCCAGCCCGCGCCTGGCCGAGGTTGAGGGTGGCCTGGCCCTCGGCGCGCAATTCGCCGAGCTCGCCTTCGATCGCCAGCGCCAGCGCCTCGCCTGGCCCGCCGCCATTCACCCGCAGGTGCAGCGCCTGGCCGGCCAGCGCCGGCGGCAGGGCCAGGCGCGGTGCCAGCAGCTCGGCAAGGCCGGTCGCGGATGCCGCCGCGACTTCCAGCCCCAGCTCCGCGAAGCGCGGTGTCGCGCCGAGCATCAGGCTGCCGGCCAGCGTCACATCGGCGGCGCCGATGCGGGCCGACAGCCGCCGCACCCCGATCCGCCCGCCCTCCATCACGGCATCGAGCGCGCCGCGTTCGGCCGCGATGCCGCGCCAGGCCAGCGTATCCGCGGCGATCCGCAGGTTGGCGTCGAAGCCGGGCGGCGTGCGCAGCGCCTCCGCCCATCCGCCGGCGGGCGGCAGCAGCCGATCGAGATCCAGCCGGTCGAAGGTGAGGCCGAGTCCGAGCGCCGGGCGCGCGCCGAACCGCAGCACGCCGGCGCCGCTGACGCGTGATCGGTCGATCGTGGCGGCAAGTTCCGGCACGCCGACCTGCGTGCCGTCCAGCTCGATCCGCGCATGGCCCTCAAAGGCGCGCAGCGCCGCGGGATCGAAGCGATCGACCGGCAGGCCGAAGGCGCCCGCGGTGGCGCGCAGGCTGGGGCCCGAGAAGCGCAGGCCGAGTTCCAGCCGCTGGCCATGGGTGGCGCCCGCGCCCTCGACCTGCGCATCGCCCGGCAGCAGAACGGCAAGGTCGGTCAGCGTGAGCCGGTCGGCTTCGCGGAAGATGCCGCCGCGCAACCGCCGCAGCGTCTGCCCGGCGTAGGACGCCGCCTCGGCCGCGATATCGAGGCCGACGGGCAGTGGCGGCGCCGCGGCACCGCGCAACGCCGCGACCCAGGCATCGAGGTCCAGCCGCGCCAGCGCCAGCGCGATGTCGATGCGCGGCGCCGGGGCGAAGCGGAAGGTCGCCGCCGCGCGCCCGGTCACGCCGCCGAGGTCGAGCGCCAAATCATCCGCGGCCGCGAGTTCGCCCGTCACCACCAGCCGCCCCGTCGCGCGAAACGGACCGGGGGCGGAGGCGAACAGCGCCGCGAGGTCCGGCCCCGCGGCCTCGACACGCCCCTCGAAGCCGCCTTCGGCCACCACGATCCCGCGGGCATTGGCGCCGGCGCCCTGGAGCGAGAGCCCGACATCAAGCGTCGCCGCGCCATCGAAGCCGGGCCGGCCCAACACCGCCTCGAAGCGCACCGGCGCGCCCTGCCAGGTGAAGCTGCCCTCGGTGCGCACGGCGTCGAGCGGCCCGGGCGCCGCCAGGCGTGCCGCGACGCCTTCCAGCACGGCGCCGCCGATGGCGACGCGGCTTTCCTCGATGCGGGCGTCGAAATCGACCAGCCAGGGCGGCGGGCGCAGCGCGCCGATGCTGGGTGGCGGCCAGGGCAGGCGGATATCGGCGCCGACCAGCACCAGGTCGCGGGGTTCCAGCCGCCCCAGCAGCAGCGGAAGCAGCCCCAGCCGGAGGCGCAGCGCCCGCGCCGAGACCCCGATCGCGTCGGCCTCCGGGTCGTCGATGCGGATGGCCGCGGCCTCGACCATCGGCTGCGGCAGCAGGGTCAGGCGCACCGTGCCGTTCAGCGTGACCGGCCGGCCCAGCCGCGCGGTGGCGATGGCGGCGACGCGCTCGCGCTGCGCCTCGCCATCCAGGAAACGTGGGCCGAACCACGCGGTCGCCAGCAGCGCCAGCGGCAGCAAGGCCAGCGCGAGGGCGGTGCGGCGCGTCACGCCGTGGGCGTGCCCCAGCCGCCGCCGCCGGGCGTCTCCAGCCCGAAGACGTCGCCGGGCGCGAGGGCGGCGCGGTCGCTGCCGCGCAGCACCTGCACGCTGCCATCGGCGCGTTCCACCCATTGCCGGCCGGCCGCGCCATCGGCGCCGCCCTGCAAGCCATGCGGGGCGACGGTGCGGCGGGAAGCGACGATCACCGCCTCCATCGGCCGCAGGAAGCGCAGGCGCCGGCGCGAACCATCCCCGCCGCGCCACTGCCCGGCACCGCCGGAGCCGTGGCGGATGGCGAATTCCTCGAGCCGCACGGGGTAGCGCAGTTCCAGGATCTCGGGGTCGGTCATGCGCGTGTTGGTCATGTGGGTCTGCACCGGGCCCCAGCCGTCGAAGCCGGGGCCGGCGCCGACGCCGCCGCAGACGGTCTCGTAGTATTGGTAGGTGGCGTCGCCGAACAGCACGTTGTTCATCGTCGCCTGGGCCGAGGCGCAGGCGCCCAGCGCCGCCAGCACGGCGTTGCAGGTCATCTGGCTGACTTCCGTATTGCCCGCCACCACCGCAGCGCCAGGGCGCGGCGACAGGAAGGTGCCGTCGGGGATGATGATCTCCAGCGGCTTCAGGCAACCGTCGTTCAGCGGGATGTCCTCGCCCACCAGGCAGCGGAAGCAATACAGCACCACGGCGCGGCAGACGGCGGAGGGTGCGTTGAAATTGTCGGGCCGCTGCGCCCCGGTGCCGGTGAAGTCGATCACGGCGCGGCGGTTGGCGCGGTCCACGCGGATGGCGACCTTCAGCGGCGCGCCGTCGTCGATGGAAGTGGCGAATGCGCCGTCGGGCAGGCGTGCCAGGACGCGGCGGACGCTTTCCTCGGCATTGTCCATGACGTGCTTCATGTAGGCGCGCACGGTGGGCAGGCCGAATTCCGCGACGGCGCGCTGCAATTCCTGCACGGCCTTCTCGTTCGAGGCCACCTGCGCCTTGATGTCGGCCACGTTCACGTCGGGGCTGCGGGCGGGGTAGGTCGCACCGGCCAGCAGGGCGCGGAACTCGGCCTCGCGGAAGCAGCCGCCATCGACCAGCAGGAAGTCGTCGATGACGACGCCTTCCTCCTCCAGCGTCTTGGATCCGGGTGGCGTCGAACCGGGCGTCAGGCCGCCGATATCGGCGTGGTGGCCGCGCGATCCGGCGAAGAACAGGATCTCGCGCCCGGCATCGTCGAAGACCGGCGTGATGACCGTGACATCGGGCAGATGCGTGCCGCCATTGGACGGATTGTTCAGCGCCACCACGTCGCCCGGCTTGAGCGTCGTGCCGCGGGAGCGGATGACGGTGCGCACGCTCTCGCCCATGGCACCCAGGTGCACCGGCACATGCGGCGCATTCGCCACCAGCGCGCCGGTGGCATCGAAGATGGCGCAGGAGAAGTCCAGCCGTTCCTTGATGTTCACGCTCAGCGACGTGTTCTGCAGCACCGCGCCGGCCTGCTCGGCCACGTTCATGAACAGGTTGTTGAACAGCTCCAGCATGACCGGGTCGGGCCGGTCGGAGGTCGCGGCCAGGGCCGCCGCGCGCGGTTGGGTCCGCCGCAGCACCAGGTGGTCCAGCGCGGTGATCTCCGCCGTCCAACCGGGTTCGATCACCGTGGTGGCGATGGCTTCGCGGATCAGCGCCGGGCCGGCGATCAGGTCGCCAGGGAGCAAATCGTCGCGATCGAACAGCGGGGCGGCATGGGCGGCGCCCTCGCTCCACATCTCGACGGTGTCGATCGGGGCGGGATGACCGTCGCCGCGGTCGGGCAGCGCCGGTTCGGCGACCCGCTCGCCGGGCATCGTCACCTCGGCGATGCAGGCTTCCACCACCACCTGGCGCTCGGGTGTGGCGAAGCCGAAGCGGCGGCGATGCGCTTCGGTGAAGGTCTCCAGCACCCTGGCGTGGTCGGCGAAGGGCACGGGCAGGAAGGCATCCGTGCCGGCGTAGCGCAAGTGCAGGCGGCGGGCGACGACGAGGCGCGCGGGGTCGGCGCCCTGCCGGGCCAGCTCCGCGCGACCCTGTTCGGCCAGCGCATCGAGCCGCGCGGCAAGGCCATCCATCGCATCGAGGGAGAGCGGCGCCTCCACCGCGCCCTCGCGGATCGCCGCCTGGTCCGCCAGGCCCATGCCATAGGCCGAGAGCACGCCGGCGAAGGGGTGGATGAACACCGTCTCCATGCCCAGCGCATCGGCCACCAGGCAGGCATGCTGCCCGCCCGCGCCGCCGAAGCATTGCAGGGCGAAGCGCGTGGCATCGTGGCCCTTCTGGATGGAGACCTGCTTGATGGCGTTCGCCATGTTGGCGACGGCGATGCGCAGGAATCCCTCGGCCACGTCACGCGGGTCGCGCGACGTGCCGGTGGCGGCGGAGATCTCGGCAGCGAGCGTGGTGAACTTCTCCCGCACAATGGCCGCATCCAGCACCTGGTCGCCACCGCGGCCGAAGATCGCCGGGAAATGCCGCGGCTGGATCTTGCCGACCATGACATTGGCGTCGGTCACGGCCAGCGGCCCGCCGCGGCGGTAGCAGGCCGGCCCCGGCACCGCGCCGGCGGAATCCGGCCCGACGCGCATCCGCGCGCCGTCGAAATGCAGGATCGACCCGCCGCCGGCCGCCACCGTGTTGATCGCCATCATCGGCGCGCGCATCCGCACGCCCGCCACCTCGGTCTCGAAGGCGCGTTCGAATTCGCCGGCATAGAGCGCGACATCCGTGGAGGTGCCGCCCATGTCGAAGCCGATGATGCGATCGAAGCCGCCCATCGCCGCGGTGCGCGCCGCGCCGACGATGCCGCCGGCGGGGCCGGACAGGATGGCATCCTTGCCCTGGAAGCGGCCGGCCTCGGTCAGCCCGCCATTGGACTGCATGAAATACAGCCGCACGCCGGGCAGTTCCGACGCCACCTGGTCGACATAGCGCCGCAGCACGGGGGACAGGTAGGCATCGACCACCGTGGTATCGCCGCGCGGGACGATGCGCGGCAGCGGGCTGGCCTGG
Organism: Roseomonas sp. CECT 9278; assembly: GCF_918698155.1. Taxonomy (GTDB): domain Bacteria; phylum Pseudomonadota; class Alphaproteobacteria; order Acetobacterales; family Acetobacteraceae; genus Neoroseomonas. Next base: position 6,710 of record NZ_CAKKLX010000017.1, on the reverse strand, counting down.
TGGCTCAGCGAGACCTGGGGAAAGCCTTCCTCGCGCGCGATCTCGCCCAGGCGCAGCTCGTGGGCGGGATGCGCCCAGGCATGCATCAGCACGATGGCCACGGCGCGGATGCCATCGGCGAAGCCGGCCTTCAGCGCGGCGCGGGCGGCGGCCTCGTCGAGCGGTTCGATCTGCGCGCCGTCCACCGCGACGCGGCCGCCGATCTCGGCGACCCGTTCATGCAGCAATTCGGGCAGGCGGACATCGAGGTCGAACAGCCGCGGGCGCGCCTGGTTGCCGATCCGCAGCATGTCGGCGAAGCCGCGATTGACCAGCAGCAGGACGCGTTCGCCCTTGCGCTCCAGCAGCGCATTGGTGGCGACGGTGGTGCCCATCTTCACCGCCTCGATCACGCCGGCGGGCACCGGGGCGCCGGGCGCAATGCCCAGGGTTTCGCGGATGCCTGCCACCGCGGCGTCGCGGTAGCGTTCCGGGTTCTCGGACAGCAGCTTGCGGGTGGACAGCCGGCCCTCGGGGTCGCGCGCGACGATGTCGGTGAAGGTGCCGCCGCGATCGATCCAGAACTGCCAGCCGGCCATGCGCGCACCCCATTGCCCCGGCCACGCACACCCGCGCCGGCCGTGCTCCGCAATAAGTCCCTGCCCCAGCCGGGGCAAGGCGCGCCTGACGCGCGCGCCGTACCGTGCTAGCAGGGGCGGGACATGAGCTTCTGGGGCAAGATCCTGGGCAGCATGGCGGGCTTCGCCATGGGTGGCCCCTTCGGCGCCATGGTGGGCGCGGCGGTCGGCCATGCCGCCGACCAGACCGGCATGCCGGGTTCGGGGCGCATCCCGCCGCATGCCGCCGACATGGTCCATATGCTGGGCGGCAAGGAGAACCTGTTCTCCTTCACCATCGTCGTGCTGTCGGCCAAGCTTGCGAAGGTCGATGGGCCGGTGAAGCGGGCCGAGATCGAGGCCTTCCGCACAATGTTCCGCGTGCCGGAGGAATCGCTGCGCGATGTCGGCCGGCTGTTCGACCAGGCACGCGAATCGGCCGAGGGGTGGGAGCCCTTCGCCGAGAAGCTCGGCGCCGCCTTCGCCGACAACAAGGCGATGCTCGAGGACGTGCTGGCTGCGCTGGTGCGGATTGCCCGCGCCGACGGGCCGGTCACGAAATACGAAGGCGACATGCTGCGCGGCATCCATGCGCGCTTCGGCCTGGATGCGGGCGCCTGGCAGCGCGCCAAGGGCGGGACGCCGCGCGGGATCAGCGCGCAGCAGATGGAGGACCCCTACCCGGTGCTGGGCCTGACGCGAGAGGCCAGCGACGAGCAGGTGCGCGCGGCGTGGAAGCAGTTGATGCGGGAGAACCACCCGGACAGCCTGGCCTCGCGCGGGGTGCCGGAGGAGTTCGTCAAGCGCGCGACCGGCAAGGTGGCCGAGATCAACGCCGCCTGGGACCGGATCAAGCGGGAGCGGGGCCTCTGACGCCGGCGGTGATCGAGGCGCCCAGCCCCAACCAGGACGACCGCCCGGACGGGGTGCCGATCGACATGCTGGTGCTGCACTACACCGGCATGCGAAGCGGCGCCGAGGCCATTGCCCGCCTGCGCGACCCGGCCGCCAAGGTGTCGTCGCATTATGTGGTCGAGGAGGACGGCGCGATCTTCCGCCTGGTGCCGGACCATCGCCGTGCCGCCCATGCCGGTGTCTCCCATTGGCGCGGCCACACGGCGCTGAACGGGCGGTCCATCGGCATCGAGATCGTCAATCCCGGCCATGACTGGGGCTATCGTGCCTTTCCCGCCTTGCAGATGGCGGCGGTGTGCGACCTGTGCCTGGACATCCTGGCGCGCCATCCCATCCCGGCGCGCAACGTGGTGGCGCACAGCGACATCGCCCCCGACCGCAAGCAGGACCCCGGCGAGTTGTTCGACTGGGAGGGCCTGGCGCGCAACGGTGTGGGCCTGTGGCCGGATGCCGACCCCGCGCCACCGCCCGAGGATGCGGTGCCGGCGCTGCTGGCGGCCATCGGCTACCGCACCGACCTGCCCTTGCCCGTGCTGGTTGCGGCCTTCCAGCGCCACTGGGTTCCCGGCCGAGCCGATGGCATTGCCGATGCGCCGACGCGCGCGCGCCTGGCCGCCGTCGAGGGTCTGCTGCGGTAACGGGATCCAAGGGCCTTTCGGCCCTTGGCGGGGAGAGTTCGAGAGGGGCGGCGCTCCTCTCGTGCTACCTGTCCCACCACGGCATCACGCGCCGCTGATCCTCCCGCCCTTCGCGGATCGCCTGCATCGCGTTGCCGCGATGGATGCCGATGTCGCGCAGCATGCGGTCGTCCATCTCGCCGACCAGTTTCGCCGCGCGGCGGCGTTCCACCGCCTCCACCGCAGCCACCCACAGGCGCATCAGCGGGCCGGGCGCGTCGGTGGCGACGCGCAGGGCCGGGCGCGCTGCGGTCCGGAGGGGGTTGGCGGTGGGTTCGACGGACATGGTCGGCTCCTGGCGGTGCGGGGTTGCATGATGCACCGTGCCGGGCAGCGTGCGCCGCATGGCTGGGGTCGCGGAAGCGCCTCGCGCTCACGGCGGGTGTGAGGAATACTCACGTCCATGCGCCCGACCCGCCTGCCCAGCATGGAACAGCTCCGCGCGCTGGATGCCGCCTTGCGCGCCGGCAGCTTTGGCCAGGCGGGCGCGGCGCTGGGCCTGACGCATGGCGCGATCAGCCGCCATGTCGCCGCGCTGGAGGCGATGCTGGGCGCGCCCCTGTTTCGGCGTGGGCCAAAGGGTGCGGAGCCGACCGCTTTGGCACGCCGCTACCATGGCGAGGTCGCGCCGCTGCTGGCCGGCATCGAGGACGCCACGCGCCGCGCCGCCACCCGCCGCCGCCGCGCCCAGGATGCCGGTGGCGAGGTGCGCATCGGCGTGGTGCCGACCTTCGCCGCGCGCTGGCTGCTGCCGCGCCTGCCGGAGTTCAACGCCGCGCATCCGGCGATCCGCGTCGATGTGGTGGCGACGACCGAACTGCAGGACCCGCGACGCCACGGACTGGATTTCCTGGTGCGGCACGGCCTGCCGCCCTGGCCGGGGCTGGAGGCCGAGTTGCTGCTGCCCGAGACGCTGCGCCCGGTCCGATCACCCGACTTCAAGCTGCGCGGCACGCCGTCGATCAAGGCCATCGCGCAGCGCATCCCGCTGATCTTCGACGTCAACCGCGACCATTGGGCGGCGTGGCTGGCGGCGGCTGGCTGGCGCGGCGCGCCGCCCGACAACGGGCCGGTGTTCAGCGATTTCGGCCTGACGCTGGAGGCCGCGGCGGCCGGGCTGGGGCTGGCGCTGGCGCGCGGGGACCTGGCGGACCGTGAAATCGCCTCGGGGCGGCTGGTCTATGCGCATCCCTTCGCCGCACCCGGTCCGCGCGCGCATCACCTGGCGCGTCCCGCCGGCCCGCTGCGCCGCCCGGCGCAAGTGCTGTGGGACTGGATGCGGGCGCGCGCGGCAGGGTAACGCCGTTCAGCGCAGCAGCGGCGCGTAGCGGTCCCGATACGCGAAGACCAGCATCGCCGTCAGCACCGCCAGCACGCCCGCGATCGGCAGCCCGCCCGGGTTCAGCACCAGGTGGAACAGGATGATCACGGTGATGATCGGCAGCAGCATCAGCAGTGCGAGCGCCGGCGCGCGGTTGAACAGCAGCATCAGCCCGGCCACCAGGTCGATCGTCTTCATCAGCGGCCAGAGGAAGCCGCTGTCGCGCAGCGCGGCTTCGAAGCGCAACCCGGCATCGGAGGTCGGCGGATGGATCAGGTCGTGGCCGGTGATCATCCAGGCGAAGCCATTGGCGGCGCCGACCAGGAACAGCAGCGCGAGCAGCACGCGCGGGACATCGGTGGTGAGAACGCGGATCATGGTGCTTCCCCAGGGAACGAACGGCACGCGGTGAAGCACGAAGCGCGCGCCGCCGCGAGGCCCCGGCGCGGCGCGCCGTGAAGCGCTTCGCGGCTTGACGCGCGCCGCCGCGCCGCGCACAGGACGCGCGGCGTCAGACGGCCGGACGGCCGCTGGTCCGCGAGCGATCGCGGGCTGGAGGAAAGTCCGGGCTCCACGGGACTACGGTGCCGGCTAATGGCCGGCGGGGGCGACCCCAGGGAAAGTGCCACAGAGAACAGACCGCCCGCACGTTTTGTCCCCCGGGGCAAGGCCTGCGGGCAAGGGTGAAACGGTGGGGCAAGAGCCCACCGCGCTTCCGGCAACGGCGGCGGCACGGCAAACCCCACCGGGAGCAAGGCCGAATAGGGGCGGACGGCGAGGCGCGGCAACGCGTTGACGCAGGGGCGGTCCCGCCCTTCCGCCCGGGTTGGCCGCGCGAAGCCCGCAGCGATGCGGGTTCCAGAGGAATGGCCGTCCGTGCCCGGCAACGGGTGCGACAGAACCCGGCTTACAGGCCGTCTGGCGCCACTTTCGCGACGCCGTCGCGAAAAACCCTTCGTGTTTCCTCAACAAATCGGGCAGCCTCGGCGCGCAAGCGGCGGGAAACATAGTGTTTTTCGTGCAACAGCACGCACTCGCAAGATTCTTTCTCCCTTGCTGTCCCAAGTTTTCCCGTGTTATCCCATGTCATCCCATGAGGGTCCTAGCGAGCTCGGGGGGGCGAGCGGGATCCGGAGCGGGATGGTCGGGCGAGCCGGCGGGGTCGGGGGGCCTCGCCGGCCGCTGACCCGGGCCGGAACAGCAATCTTTGAGCGGCCCCGACGGGCCGCACGCGGGGGGCGATGACCCGGTTCCTGGGCACGCACAAGGGGAAGTTGGACAAGAAGGGGCGCATCTCCGTGCCCGCCGACTTCCGCGGCGCGCTCGCGCGGACCGGTGACCAGGACCTCGTCTTCTTTCCTTCCTACAAGCTGCCCTGCATCGAATGCTGGCCGGCCAGCGAGTTCGACGCCGCGGCCGACGGGCATGACGGGCTCGCGCTGTTCTCCCCGGATTCCGACGATCTCGGCGGTGCCATCTTCGCCCATGCCGCGGAGCTCCGCCCGGATGCCGAGGGCCGCGTCTCGCTGCCCGAACGCCACATCGCCATGGCCGGCCTGACCGATGCGCTGCTGTTCGTCGGCCAGCGCCGCCGCTTCCAGATCTGGGACGCCGAGCGCGGCGAAGCCTATCTCAGCGGCTCCGTCGTCAGCGCCCGCGACAAGGGCCTGACGCTGGCCCCCGTGGCGCGCCGGGACCCGCGGCCATGACCGGCCACCTGCCCGTCATGCTGGCCGAGGTGCTGGCCAGCTTCGCCCCGCGCGACGATGCCGCCTACCTGGATTGCACCTTCGGCGGTGGCGGCTATGCGGCGGCTATCCTCGACTCCGCGCCGCGCTGCACGCTGTTCGCGATGGACCGCGACCCCGACGCGATCGCCCGCGGCGCCGGCTTGGTCGCGCGCTTCGCCCCCCGGCTGCAGCTGATCGAAGGCCGCTTCGGCGACATGCTGGACCTCCTCGCCGAGCGCGGCGTGAGCGCGCTGGACGGCGTGGTGATGGACCTCGGCGTGTCGTCCTTCCAGCTCGACCAGGCGGAGCGCGGCTTCTCCTTCCGCGCCGACGGGCCGCTCGACATGCGGATGGAGAAGGCCGGGCCCTCGGCCGCCGACCTGGTGAACACGCTGCCCGAGGAAGACCTCGCGAACATCCTGTATCGCCTCGGCGAGGAGCGTTTCTCGCGGCGGATCGCCAAGGCCATCGTGGCGCGGCGCGCGGAGCAGCCCTTCGCGACCACCGGCGACCTCGCCGCGCTGGTGCGATCGAAGGTGCCGCGTGACCCTTCGGGCATCGATGGCGCGACGCGGTCCTTCCAGGCGCTGCGCCTGGCGGTGAACGACGAGCTGGGCGAGGTCGAGCGCGGACTCGCCGCCGCCGCATCGCTGCTGGCACCGGGCGGGCGGCTGGTGGTGGTGGCCTTCCATTCGCTGGAAGACCGCATCGCCAAACGCTTCATGGCCGAGGCCGCGGGCCGCGGCACCGGTGCTTCCCGCCACGATCCGGGCGCGCTCGCCGCGCGCACCGCGCCCCGCTTCCGCCTGCTGACACCCCGCGCGCTGCGGCCTTCCGAGGCCGAGACGCGCGACAATCCCCGTGCCCGATCCGCCCGCCTGCGCGCGCTGGAACGGCTGGAGGAGGCCGCATGATCCGCCCCCTGACGCTGCTCAGCATGGTCACCGCCGCCGGGGCGGGGCTGTACCTGTACCAGGTGAAGCATTCGGTCGCGCAGCTCGACCGCGAGCTGCGCGGGATCAACCGCCAGACCGAGCAGGCACGCGAACGCACCCAGGTGCTGCGCGCCGAATGGGCCCTGCTGAACGAACCGGACCGGTTGCGCCAGGTGGCGCAGCGGCACCTGCCTCTGGAAGCCATGACCCCCGCGCAATTCGTGCGCCCGGCCGAGATGGAACGCCGCCTGCCCCCGCCGCGGCAATTCGCCGGCACGCCGTCCCTGTTCGCGCCGGTGGAACCTGCCGGCGATGGCAGCGCCACGGCCATCGCGCTGGCCGCCGCAGCGCCGCGCACACCGGTCGCGGCCCCGACGGCATCGCCCAGCCCGGTCGCCGTAGCGGCCGCGACGCCACAACCAGCGCCAGCGCCCGCGGCGCCGGTGGCCGCGGCACCTGTTGCTGCGGCACCGGTTGCCGCGCCGGCCGCGCCGGTCGTCACCGCGGCCGCCGAGGCGCCCCGGCCGGTGCAGCCG
>NZ_CAKKLX010000016.1 GCF_918698155.1 Roseomonas sp. CECT 9278 | reverse complement strand
CGGCGGCGGAGGCCGCGGCGGGGGCCGGCGGCACGCGCGCGACGCCGGCGGCTGGCGCCGGGGCCGCGGTCGGCTTCGGTGCGGCCGGGCCCGATGCGGCGGCCGGCAGGGTCACCCCGGACGGGCGGAAGGGCGGCATGGCCAGGTCGGAATCGCGCGACACCGGCACCGTCGCCGGCGCGGCTTCGGGCTGGCCCGTCTCATCCTTGCGGCGGAAGATCGACATGTCGGTTCCCCTCGATTCCCGGCTGTTGCGTATGGCCCACCGGGGCTAGCACGCGCCTGAAGCCGGCCACAACGCCGCAGCCCGGCTTATCCCCAGGATTCGCGCAATCAACTGTTTGTGGATCGTTGCAGCAGGTGCACGGCCGCCGCGGTGCCGAGCACGGGCACCAACAGGTTGAGCAGCGGCACCAGCGCCATCGCCGCCAATACCAGGCCCAGGGCCCAGCCTGACCACCGCAGCCGGCGCCAGGCCTGCCGCGCCTGCGCGCTGTCCATGCGCAACAGCGCCGTCTGCTGCACCATGCCCGACCCCAGCGCATGGGCCGAGACCAGGATCGCCAGCACGAAGCCCACCACCGGGATGAACAGCAGCGGCAGCAGGACCAGTTGCAGGACCAGCAGCCTGAGGCCGAATCGCAGCCCGAAGGCGATCTGCGCGGCGATCGAGGCCCCCTGCGGCGGCGGCAGATGCGGGTGGTGGCGGCGCTCCACCGCGGCCGCCACCGGTTCCACCAGCTGCGAAGCGATCGCCGCCGCGACGGGCAGGAACAGCCACCAGGCCAGCACCAGCGCCGCCAGCCCGCCGCCCGCCTGCGCCAGCCAGGACAGCCAGCCTGTCCCGCCGGCCAGCCAGGCCGCGCCCTCGATGGCGCCCCAGATCAGCAGCGCGATGGACAGCGCGGCGCCGAGGACGCCCCACAGAAGGGGGCGCCGGAAGGCGGGGTCGTTGAGTTGCGACACAGCGAGGGCGACGGCGCGGATCATGCGAATACGGTACGTATCATGCGAAGCCATATCGGGCGGATCGGGCGTCAGCAGGAGGGGCCGCGCAGGTTCCCCGCGCGCGGCCGCTGTTCTAGACGGGGCGCGTGATCGACACCGACCTGCCGGTAGCCGAGGCGCTGCCCGCGCTCACCGCCGCCCTGCGCGCCGCGCCCAATGCCGTGCTGGTGGCCCCGCCCGGCGCCGGCAAGACCACGCTGGTGCCGCTGGTGCTGAAGGACGAGCCCTGGGCGCAGGGAAGCCGCATCCTGGTGCTGGAACCGCGCCGCGTCGCCGCCCGCGCCGCGGCGCGCCGCATGGCGGACCTGCTGGGCGAGGGCCAGCCCGGCGGCACCATCGGCCTGGCCACGCGACTCGACCGCCTGGTGTCCGACCGCACCCGCGTCGAAGTGGTGACCGAGGGCCTGCTGGTCCGCCGGCTGCAATCCGACCCGGGACTCGATGGCGTGGCGGCGGTGCTGTTCGACGAGGCGCATGAACGCAACCTCGACACCGACCTGGCGCTGGCGCTGTGCCTCGACCTGCAGGCGAACCTGCGGCCGGAGCTGCGGCTGCTGGCGATGTCCGCGACCCTCGATGGCGCGGCCTTCGCGCGCTTGATGGCGGCCGGGCCGATTCACGCCTCCGCGCCCTTCGGCGCTCCGGCGACCGGGCCGGCGGGCGCCCCGGTCATTGAAAGCCTCGGTCGCGCCTTTCCCGTCGAACTCCGCTACCGCGCGCGCGACCTCAAGGATGCGCGCGACCTGCCCGAGGCCATGGCGGGTGCGATCCGCGACGCGCTGCGCGACCACCCGGGCGACGTGCTGGCGTTCCTGCCCGGCTGGGGGGAGATCCGCCGGACGCTCGAACGCCTGGCCGGGCTCGATGCGCTGGTCGTGCCGCTGCATGGCGAACTGCCGCCCGCCGAGCAGGACATCGCGCTGAACCCCGCCGCCGACGGCCGCCGCAAGGTGGTGCTGGCGACCTCGATCGCCGAGACGTCGTTGACCGTGCCTGGCGTGCGGATCGTGGTGGATGGGGGGTATCGCCGGGCGCCGCGGCTGGATGCCGCCACCGGCCTGTCGCGCCTGGCCACGCTGCGGATCGGCAAGGCCGCCGCCGAACAGCGCGCCGGGCGCGCCGGGCGGCAGGCACCCGGCGTGGCGATCCGCTTGTGGACCGAGGCGCTGCACCGCGGCCTGCCGCAGTCCGACCGGCCTGAGATGCTGGAGGCGGAGCTCTCCTCCCTGGTGCTCGACTGCGCCGCCTGGGGCGCGGAGCCGACGACGCTGGCCTTCCTCGACCCGCCGCCCACCGGTGCGGTGGCCGCGGCGCGGGCACTGCTGCGCGACCTCGATGCCCTGGATGGGCAGGGGCGCATCACCGATGTCGGGCGCCGCATGGCGCGGCTCGGCACCCATCCGCGCCTCGCGCGCATGATGCTGGCGGCGGCGGATGACGGGGAACGCGCGCTGGCGGCCGACATCGCCGCGCTGCTCGAGGAACGCGACCCGATTCGGGGGCGCGACGCACCCTCCGACATCCACCTGCGCCTGGACCTGCTGCATGGGCGCGACCGCGGCGCTGCCTCCGCGCCGCATGGCGGCGACGCCGATGCCGGCGCCATCCATCGCATCCGCCGTGCCGCCGCGCTGCATCGCCGGCGGCTGCGCGTGCATGGGTCGGTCGCCGCGCAGGGCGATGCCGGCGCGCTGCTCGCGGCAGGCTTCCCGGATCGCATCGCGGCGAAGCGCGGCGCGATGGATGGCGCCTTCCGGCTGGCATCCGGGCAAGGCGCGCGCCTGCCCGCCACCGACCCGTTGGCGCGCGCGCCACTGCTGGCCGTCGCTGACCTGGAATTGCAGGGCACCGAGACCCGCATCCGCATGGCCGCGCCGATCGACCGCGCCGTGCTGGAAGCTCGTTTCCCCGAACGCCTGCGGCGCGAGGAAGGGGCCGCCTTCGATGCCCGCACCGGTGCTGTCGTGGCGCGCCGCCGCCTGATGTTCGGCCCGCTGGTGCTGGAGGAAGCGACGCTGCCGCATGCCGACCCGGCCGCCGTCGCGGCTGCGCTTGCCGATGCCGCGGCCGAACGCGGGCTGCGCGACCTGAACTGGACCGACGCCGCGCGCCAGGCGCAGGCGCGCATCGGCTGGCTGCGCCGCGTCGAGGGCGACACCTGGCCCGATGTCTCGGATGCCGCGCTGGTGGCCTCGGTGCGCGATTGGCTGGCGCCGCAGTTGCACGGGCGTACGCGGCTGGCCGAACTGCGCGGGCTGGACGCCACGGCGCTGCTGCTCGATGCCCTGCCCTGGGACCGCCGCCGCGCGCTGGACGCCGCGCTGCCCACGCGCATCGCCCTGCCGGGCGGGCGGTCCGCCGCGATCGACTATGCGCGCGACACGCCCACGCTCGAAGCCCGCGCGCAGCACCTGTTCGGCCTGGCGGCGATGCCACCGCTGGCCGGCGGGCGCGTGCCGCTGCAGGTGGCGCTGCTGTCGCCGGCCGGGCGGCCGGTGGCGGTGACCGGCGACCTGGCCGGCTTCTGGAAGGGCGGCTGGGCCGATGTGCGGCGCGACATGCGCGGCCGCTACCCGAAGCACGCCTGGCCTGAGGATCCGACAGCGCCTGGTTGAACGGGCCGGGCCGCAAGCGCAGATTGCCGGGCGTGACCCTCCGCCCGACCACGCCCGATTCGCCCGCCCTGCCGCGCCGCCTCGCGCTGCTGCTGCCGGCCGCCCTGGCAGCCTGCGCGCAGCCCGCCGCCGCACAGCGCGGCCTGCCCGACTTCGCCGACCTGGCCGAACGCGTGCTGCCGGCCGTCGTCAGCATCCAGGTGACCAGCCGCGAAGGTGCCGGCGACCAGCGCGGCGGGCCGGTCGAACGCGGCCGCCGCGGGCAATTGGTGCAGGGCGCGGGGTCGGGCTTCATCATCGAACCCTCCGGCATCGTCGTCACCAATGGGCACGTGGTCGGCAACGCCACGCGCGTGACGGTCACCACGCAGGACGGCACCGACTACGTGGCGCGGGTGATCGGCGCGGATGAACTGACCGACATCGCGCTGCTGCGGATCACGCCGCGCGCGCCGCTGGCGGCCGTCTCGCTCGGTGCATCCGGTACCATGCGGGTCGGGCAATGGGTGATGGCGGCGGGCAATCCGTTCGGCCTGGGCGGGTCGGTCACCAGCGGGATCATCTCGGCGCGCGGGCGCGACATCGGCGCCGGCCCCTTCGACGACTTCATCCAGACCGACGCGCCGATCAACCCGGGCAATTCCGGCGGGCCGCTGTTCAGCATGCAGGGCGAGGTGATCGGCATCAACACGGCCATCTACTCGCCCTCGGGCGCCTCGGCCGGCATCGGCTTCGCGGTGCCCTCCGACCTGGCGCGCCCGGTCATCGAGGCGCTGTTGCGCGGCGGGCGGGTCGATCGCGGCTGGCTCGGCGTGTCGGTCTCCGACGCCGAGGAACAGGGCCGCCGCCAGCGCGGCGCGCTGATCATGGGCGTCGAGCGCGGCAGCCCCGCCGCGCGCGCCGGCCTGCGCCAGGGCGATTTGGTGACGGCGCTGAACGGCGAGGCGGTCACCACCTCCCGCGCGCTGGTGCGCGGCGTGGCGGTGCTGCCGCCCGGGGAGACGGTGCGCCTGACGCTGCAGCGCGCCGGGCGCAACCAGGAGATCGCGGTGCAGATCGGCCGGCGCCCCGGCGAAGGGTGAAGGCCCGGCCATTCGCCTTTCACGCGCCGCGCGGTAGTCTGCGCCCGGCGCGTCCGCCCCGGGCGCGACGCAGGCCTGGAAACACGTGATGCGAATCCTGCTGGTCGAGGACGATGCCGAGGTCGCGCGCTTCGTCCGCAAGGGCCTGGCCGAGGCCGGGCACAATGTCGAGCACGCCGGCAATGGGCGCGACGGGCTGTTCCTCGCGGCGTCGGAGCCCTTCGACATCCTGGTGCTGGATCGCATGCTGCCCGGCGGCGTGGACGGGGTCCGGCTGGTCGAGACGCTGCGCGCGCAGGGCAACCGCACGCCGGTGCTGTTCCTGTCGGCGCTGAGCGCCGTCGATGAACGGGTGAAGGGGCTGAAGGCCGGCGGCGACGACTACCTGGTCAAGCCCTTCGCCTTCGCCGAACTGCTCGCGCGCGTCGAGGTGCTGGCGCGCCGCCCGACCATGGATGCGCCGGCCACACGCCTCAGGATCGCCGATCTCGAGATGGATCTGCTGGCCCGGTCCGTCACGCGCGCGGGCAAGCGCATCGAGATCCAGCCGCGCGAGTTCCGCCTGCTCGAACACCTGCTGCGCCATGCCGGCCAGGTGGTGACGCGCACCATGCTGCTCGAGAAGGTCTGGGACTACCATTTCGACCCGCAGACCAACGTGATCGACGTGCATGTCAGCCGGCTGCGGCAGAAGATCGACAAGGGCTTCGACAGGCCCCTGATCCACACCGTGCGCAACGCCGGCTACATGATCCGCGCCGAGGCGTGAGGATGCGGGGCCACCCCGCGCACGGTGCCTGAGGGCGTCGTCACCCCGCCCCCCGCCTTCCCACGCGGCGAGGCGGTCGGCCGCTGGGAGGGCATGCTGCGCTTCATGCGCAGCGCCGGCTTCCGCTTCGCGCTGCTGTTCGCGGTCATCTTCATCGGTGCCTCGGCGCTGTTCGCGCTGGTGCTGTGGTACGCCACCGCCGGCTCGCTCGACCGCCAGACCGATGCCGCGGTGCGCACCGATGCGCTGGGCCTGATCGAACGCTGGCGCGAGGGCGGCCCCGGCGCGGTGAGCGAGGCGATCGCCGACCGCCTCGCTTCCGATGTCGAGGGCACGGCAATCTACCTGCTGCTCGATGCCAATGACGCGCGCCTTGCGGGCAATCTCGACCGCTGGCCGCCCGGCCTGCCGCCCGAGGCGACCTGGACCTTCGGCACGGTGCAGCGCGAAGGCGCGCAGATCGAGGCACGGCTCTATGCGATCGAGCTCGGCGAACGCTACAGCCTGGTGGTCGGGCGCGACGTGGCGGAGAAGCAGAAGCTGCGCACGCTGCTGGCCGAGGGCATCGCCTGGGCGGCGGTCGCGGCGGCGGCCTTCGCGCTGCTGGGTGCCGCAGTGCTGCGCCGCGCCGTCGAGATGCGGCTGCGCCCGGCCGCGCTGACCGCGCAGGCGATCGCGGCGGGGGACCTGTCGCGCCGCGTGCCGATTTCCCAGCGCGCCGACGAGTTCGACCGGCTGGGCGGCAGCATGAACGACATGCTGGAACGCATCGACCGGCTGATGGCCGGCGTGCGCGGCGTGTCGGATTCCATCGCGCACGACCTGCGCACGCCGATCGCGCGCGCGCGGGCCAAGCTGGAGGAGGCGCTGGGCGAGCAGACCGACGCCGAGACGCTGCGCGCCGCGATGGAACAGGGCATCGCCGACCTCGATCACATCACCCGCGTGTTCGGCGCGCTGCTGCGCATCGCCGAGGCCGAGGCGGGCGCGCGCCGCGCCGCCTTCGCGCCGCTCGACCTGGTGCCGGTGCTGGCCGATGTCGCGGAATTCTACGGCGCGGTGGCCGAGACCGGCGGCCAGTCGATCGCGGTGGACCTGCCGGTCCGGCTCGATGTGGTGGGCGACCGCGACCTGCTGGCGCAGGCGGTGGGCAACCTGATCGACAATGCGCTGAAGTTCACGCCCTCCGGCGGCAGCGTGCGGATCAGCGCGCGCGCGCCGGCGCGCGAGCGCATCGACATCGTGGTCGAGGATACCGGCCCCGGCCTGTCGGCGACCGACCGGGCCCGCGCCGGGGAACGCTTCTTTCGCGCCGATGCGTCGCGCGGCACGCCGGGGTCGGGGCTTGGCCTGTCGCTGGTGCGCGCGGTGGCGCACCTGCATGGCGGCGACCTGTTCCTCGAGGACGCATCGCCCGGTGCGCCGGTGCGCGGCCTGCGCGCGACGATCCGCCTGGGCGTCGCATGACCGCGAGGTCATGGCGTGGCCACCGGCCGGCGAGATCGGCTTTGCGATGGTATGCGACATGCTGCGCCTGCCGATCCTCGCGCTGGTGGTCGCCGCGCCCGTGTTCGCGACGGGCGCGGAACCCGTGGCGCGCGTCACGACCGACAGCCCCGACTATTGCCGTGAACTGGCGCAGCGCCTGGCGCCGATGCCCGGCGCGCGGACCGAACCGGCGCGCAGCCTGGCGGAGGACGGGTTGCGGCTGTGCGAGAACGGGAACCCGCGATCGGGCGTGGCCCGCCTGCGCCGCGCCATCCGCGCCGCGCGACTGGAGCACTGACCCCGGCCGGCGCGCCGGTCCTGCGGGGCCGGCGACGGGCCGGCGCACGCCACCGGCGGACACCGCGCCGCGCCCCATGGGTGGCCGGTGACGCGCGCGGTGCCGAAGGTGGCGCTGGCTGGCGCCGCCGCGACCTGTTCGGGGATCGGGCTGGCCCGCTTCGCCTATGTGCCGTTGTTCCCGGCCCTGGTGGCGGCGGGCTGGGTCGATGGCGCGGGGGCGGGGCTGCTCGGCGCCGTCAACCTCACTGGCTACCTGGCGGGGGCGCTGCTGGCGCGGTCGGTGGCGCGCGCCGTGACGGTGCCGCGCGCGCTCGATGCCGGGATGGCGCTGGCGGCGCTGGCGGCGGCCTGCTGCGCCTGGAATGGCGGGCTGGCGTGGCTGGCGCTGTGGCGAGGCCTGGCAGGCGTGGCGGGCGGCGTGCTCATGGGGCTCGCGGGTCCGGCGGTGCAGGCCGTGGTGGCGCCGCAACGGCGTGGCCTGGCGGGCGGCGTAGTGCTGATGGGCGTGGCGGCCGGGATCATGCTGGGCGGGCTGATGGTGCCGGCGCTGGTCACGCAGGGCGTGGTCGCGGCATGGGCGGGCCTGTCGGGCGCGACGATCCTGCTGTGGGCGCTGGCGCGGCGGTCCTGGCCGATACCCCCCGCCATGCTGGCGCGGCGCGACCAGGCGGCGGTGCCGGCGGCGGCCGCGCTGGTGGTGGCCTATGCGCTGTCGGGCGCCGGGCTGGTGCCGCCGATGGTGTACCTGGCGGACCTGGCCGCGCGCGGGCACGGGCTGGGCGTCGCGGCCGGCGGCTGGATGTGGGTGCTGTTCGGCGCCGGCGGCCTGGCGGGCGGGCTGGGCGGCGGGGCGCTGGCGGACCGGCTGGGCGGGCGGCGCGCGATGGTGGTGGCGCTGGCGGCGCAGGTGGCGGCGCTGGGCGGCGCGCTGGTGCCGGGCGTGGCGGGGTTGGTCGCGTCCGCGGTGCTGTCCGGCGCGGCGGCGGTGGGCGTGACGTCGGTCGCGCTGGCGGCGGCGCGCGAAAGGGCGGGGGCCGAGGCCGGCGTGCTGTGGGTGCGCGTGACCGCCGGCTTCGCGGTGGCGCAGGCGGCGACGGGCTTCGCGATGGCCGCGCTGTTCGGCGCGACCGGGGAGAGCCATGCGGCGGTCTTCGCCGCGGGCCTGGCGCTGTCAGTGGCGGCGCTGGGCGTGGGGCTGGCGGACCGCGCGCCACGCTGAACCATGACGCGGCCGCCCGCTTCGGATCGTGCGCGAGCGCGAAGCGCGACCGCGCCCAGACCACCAGCGGCCCAGGGCGCAACATCCATGGCGCGAAGGCAAGGCGGGCGGATGCCCGCCGCCCGCCGTCCGAAGGACGACCAGGAACAAGCCGATTGCCGCCGGCGACCAGGGATCAGCGCAGGCGCCAGACCTCGACCGGCCCGCGTTCCTCCCAGGCCACGGCCGCGAGGTCGTAGTTCTCGGCCAGCGCTTCCTCGATCATGGCGGCGATGCGCGGGCGGACATTGGGCCACCAGCCGCGGTCGATGACGATGGCGCGCGGCGTGGTGGACAGGATGCGCGCCACTTCCTCGTTCGGGTCGATGCCGGTCACGCTCCAGAAGGGGCCTACCAGCTGCGCGGGGAAGGCGTAGCGGGTGGCGAGCCCGGCCTCGGCCAGCACGTACAGCGCGGGATGGTAGTTCACCACCCAGACCGCATCGCCGGGTTCGATCTCGCGCCGCAGCGCGTCCGCGACCTCGCGCACCGGGTCGGGACCGGTCAGGCCGATCGCGCCATAGAGCCGCGGCACGGTGGAGGACCGCCAGGCATCGACCGCGACGCCGCCGACGATCAGCGCGAAGGCCGCGACCACCAGCCCGGGACGCGCCGCGCGCGCCAGCCGCCGCGCGCCGAGCGCCGCCAGCAGCGACAGCGGCGGCAGCCAGATCAGGTAGTAGTGCTGGAAGTACATGCCCGGCATCACCACGGCGCAGGTCGCGAAGGCGAACCAGACCACGCAGAAGCGGCGCAGCAGCGCCACCGGCCCGCGCCGCACCCGCGGCCGCCACAGCGCGGGCACCAGCAGCACGAAGGCCCAGAGCAGGATCATCGCCGCGATCAGCGTGTAGCGGCCGGCATCGAGCATGCCGACGCGCGCGCCGGCATAGCGCATCGGCGCGAGGAACGACCCCACCAGGAAGGCCTCGAAATCCCCGCGCACCCAATAGGCCGCGGCGAAGGCCAGCGTCGGCGTCGCGCAGATCGCCGCATAGCCGGCCGCATAGGCCGCGACGCGCGTCCATGGCAGCAGGCCGCGCCAGAAGGCCGGGCCCACCAGCAGCAGCCAGGCGAGCGATCCCTCGAAGAAGGTGACCGGCTTGATCGCCAGGGCGAAGCCGACCATCAGCCCCATCGCGACCACCTTGACGAAGGGCGGTGGCTCGCCGTTCTCGATCGCCCGGCGCGCCGCGCGCAGGCCAAGCGCCATCGACCAGGTGGTCAGCGGCGTGAACAGCACCTCGGTATTGGTGGCGAGGCCGCCCAGCAGCGTGGCGTGGGCCAGGTACAGCAGGCCCGCCGCGAGCCCCAGCGCCGGCGGCGCCGTGGCGAAGCGCACGATCGCATAGAGGCCCCAGGCGGTCGCCCAGGTGCCCAGCAGGCCGAGCAGCCGCGGCACCCAGATGTCGTCGCCGAGCAGCCACATGATGGTGGCGAACAACGCCGGCGCGCCGACCGGGTGCATGTCCCACACGCCGACCAGCGGCCAGTTGCCCGCCAGCCATTCGCGCGCCTGGAGCATGTACAGCCCCTCGTCGGTGTCGATCACCGCGGGGGCGAAGGAGAAGGCGCGCAGCAGCAGCGCCGCGACGAACAGCACGACCGGCACCGCGGCACCGCGCACCGCGCGACGCAGCCGCGCGGGCGGCAGGGCGCGCCGCGTCGCCGCCAGCGTGGTGCCGTCCGGGCTCATGCGCGGCGCCCCGTGGCCGTGGTCACAGCGCGGGCCGCCGGTCCTTCCACGGGGCCGCGGCCTCATAGGCGGCGGCGGCGCGGTAGATCGTGGCCTCGGCGAAACCGCGGCCCACCAGTTGCAGCGCCAGCGGCAGGCCCTCGGCCTGCGACAGGCCGCACATCAGCGTCAGGGCGGGATGCCCGGTGACGTTGAAGGGCGTGCGGGCCTGGCGGGGATAGGTGATCTCGACGGCCTCGGGGTCGTCGATGCGGCAGGCGGGGTCCATGCTGCTGGCGGTCAGCAGCAGGTCGCATTCGGCGAGTGCGGCCTCGACCGCCGCGACCAGTTCGCGGCGGCGGCGCTGGGCGTTCACGTAGTCCTCGGCGCGCACGAACAGGCCGGGGGCGAGCCGCTTGCGGGTCAGGTTCGCATAGCCCTCCGGCGCCTCGCGCAGCCAGCGGCCGTGGATGGCGGCGGCCTCGCTCAGCAGGATGGCGCGGTTGACGCCGGCGAAGTCGCCCAGCGGGGGCAGCGTGACGGTCTTCACCTTGGCACCCTGCCGCGCCATCAGCCTCGCGGCGGCGTCCAGGGCGGCGGCGACCTCGGCGGTGGCCGGCTGGTCGGTCTCGTGGAAGTGGCACACGAAGCCGATGGTCAGGCCCTTGAGGCCCTTCTTCAGCGCGCGGGCGTAGTTCTCGGCCCGCACGGCGGCGCTGCCGGGGTCGGCCGGATCATGCCCGGCCATGGCATTGAGCAGCATCGCGTTGGATGCCACGTCGCGCGTCATGGGCCCGACATGGTCCAGCGTGAAGGCCAGCGGGAACACGCCGCGGCGCGAGACCAGGCCGTAGGTCGGCTTCATGCCGACGATGCCGCAATGGCTGGCGGGGTGGCGCACCGACCCGCCGGTATCGGTGCCCAGCGCCGCCGGCAGCATGCCCGCGCCGACCGACGAACCCGATCCCGACGACGACCCGCCAGGATGATGCGCCGTGTTCCACGGGTTGCGCGCCGGCGGGAAGGGCAGGTCGAAGGCCGGCCCGCCGATGGCGAATTCATGCGTCGCGAGCTTCGCCGGGAAGACCGCGCCGGCGGCGCGCAGGCGTGCCACCACCGCCGCATCCGCCTGCTTCGTGTTGTCGAGCAGATGCCGCGAATGGCAGGTGGTGGGGTGGCCCGCCAGGTCGATGATGTCCTTGAGGCCGACCGGCAGCCCGTCGATCGCCGAGCGCGGGCCGGACCGCGCGATGCGGCGGGTGGCCTTCTGCGCCTCGGCCCGTGCCTCGTCCCACAGCGGGCGGACCGTGGTGTGCAGCCGCGGCTCCAGCGCATCGAAGCGCGCGCGCAACGCATCGAGGTAGTCCACGGGCGAGAGGCGCTTGCGGCGGATGGCGGCCGAGGCCTCGGCCAGCGTCATGTCTTCCGGCGCGGTCATGCGCGGCTGCCCTTCGGCGCGGCCAGGGCGAAGGCCGGCATGGGTTCGGCGGTTTCGTCGGCGGGGCGGGGAAAGGCGGTGGCCAGGCGGCGGGCATGGGCGATGGCCTCGGCGATCTCGGCGGCGCGGCCGCGCCAGGGGTCGCCGAGCCCCGCGGCGCGGGCCAATGCTTCGTCATCGGTCATCGATGTCACGTCCTTGCCTGTCGCGATCCCGGGCATGCGGGTCCAGCAGACCCTGCCGCAAAACCGCCACGGGGGGAATTCTGCGCAGGCGACATGGCACCGGCATGGCAATCGGTGCATGGCCGCGGCGGCAGTGGAGGGAAACGGAAAAGAAGGGGGGCGGGACCGGCAAGGCCCCGCCCCCGCAAGGTTCCGCCCGGCGCGCCGGGCGGGAGCGGCGGGAGGGAGGGCCCGCGCCACGAGGAGGAAAGGGCACCGCGGCGCCCTGGGGCTGAAGATGCCCCCGGCCTGCTTGCCGAAGGGTTTCCCGCTGCGCGATTTTCCGTCGCCGCGATCCGGCGTATGGGTGGCGCCATGACGCCCTCCCCGAAGCTGCCCCTCGAAGGGCTGAAGATCGTCGAGCTCGGCCACTACATCGCCGCGCCCTTCGCGACCCGGCTGTTGGCCGACCTGGGTGCCGAGGTGATCAAGGTGGAACCGCCCGATGGCGACCCGGTGCGCGGCTGGGGCAGCAGCGTCGAGGGCCATGCCGTGTGGTTCAGCGTGCACGGGCGCAACAAGCTGTCGGTGACGCTGGACCTGAAGAAGCCGGAGGATCGCGACCGTCTGGCCGCGCTGCTGCAGCGCGCCGATGCGCTGGTCGAGAATTTCCGCGCCGGCTACCTGGAACGCATCGGGCTGGGGCCGGATGTGCTGCAGGCGGCCAATCCGCGGCTGATCATCGGGCGCATCTCGGGCTACGGGCAGGGCGGGCCGTATCGCGACAAGCCGGCCTTCGGCGCGATCGGCGAGGCGATGGGCGGCCTGCGCCACCTGACGGCGAACCCGGGCCAGACCGACTACCCCCCGCCGCGCTGCGGGGTGTCGATCAGCGACGACCTGGCGGGGATGTACTGCGCCATGGCGGTGGTGGCGGCCTGCTGGCAGGTGAAAGGCGACCCCGCCGCGCGCGGCCGCGTGGTGGATGTGGACCTGGTCAGCAGCGTGTTCTCGCTGATGGAGGGCATGCTGCCGGAATACGGGCTGTTCGGCTGGGTGCGGCAGCCGCAGGGGGCGGCGATCAAGACCGCGGCGCCGACCAACACCTATCCCTGCGCGGATGGGAAGTGGCTGTGCATCGCCGGCAATTCCGACCTGATCTTCAAGCGGCTGATGGATGCGATCGGCCGGTCGGAGATGGCGGAGGATCCGCGCTTTGCCAATAATGCCGGGCGCTGCGCGAATGTGGGCGAGCTGGATGAAGCGATCGCCGACTGGACGCGGCAGCGCGATGCCGCGACGGCCGAGGCGGTGCTGGAAGCGGCCGAGGTACCGTGCTCGCGCCTGTTCGACATGGCGGATTGCGCGACGGACCCGCATTTCCGGGACCGGTCCTGGGTGATGGAGGTGGCCGATCCGCTGATCGGCCAGGTGCTGCACCCGGCGGCACCCTTCCGCTTCGACGGCGTGGCGCCACGCGCGATGGTGCGCTGGACCGGCCCGGCGGCGGGCGCGCATAACGACCTGGTGTTCGGCGCGGTGGCGCGCGGGGAGAGCGCGCCGCTGCGGCCGTGAGGGTCAGTCCGCCGCCTGTGCCCGCCGCGCGCGGGTATGGCGGTTCTCCGGCACGCGCAGGCCCAGGTTCTCCCGCAGCGTTGTGCCTTCATAGGCGGTGCGGAAGATGCCGCGGCGCTGGAGTTCGGGGATGACCAGCTCGGAGAATTCCTCGAAGGGCTTCGGGTAGTAGTTGCAGATCACGTTGAAGCCGTCGGCGGCGTCCTTCTCCAGCCATTCCTGGAGTTCGTCGGCGATGTGGTCGGGCGTGCCGACCAGCACGCGATGGCCCTGCGCGGCGGAGACGGAGCGCGCGGTCTGGATCAGCGACAGGTTGCCCTTGCGCGCCATGTCCATGATGAGCTTCTGGCGCGACTTGGCGGAATTCGCTTCCGGCAGGTCGGGCATCGGCCCGTGCAGTGGGTAGGAGAAGATGTCGACGCCGCGCGTGAAGCGCGCCAGCGCGGCGAGCGCCACGTCATCGGGCAGCAGGGCTTGCAGCTGGTCGTACTTCTCCCGCGCTTCCTCCATCGTGCGGCCGATCACGGGCGTGATGCCGGGCATGATCTTGATGTCGTCCGGCGAGCGCCCGTACTTCGCCGTGCGGCCCTTCACATCGGCGAAGAAGTCGCGCGCCGCATCCAGTTCGGTCTGCGCGGTGAACACCACGTCGGCGGTGCGGGCCGCCAGTTCGCGCCCGGGTTCGGACGACCCCGCCTGCGCCACGACCGGCCGCCCCTGCGGCGTGCGCGACACATTCAGCGGCCCGCGCACATGGAAATGCTGCCCGTGGTGGTCGAGGAAATGCATCTTGTCGCGGTCGAACCAGACGCCGCTGTCCTTGTCGCGCAGGAAGGCGTCGGCCTCCCAGGAATCCCACAACCCTGCGACCACTTCATAGAATTCGATGGCGCGTTCGTAGCGCGCGGCGTGGTCGACATGGGTGTCGAGGTTGAAGTTGCCGGCCTCGTCCTCGATCTGCGACGTCACCAAATTCCAGCCGCAGCGGCCCTTGCTGATATGGTCGATGGTCGCGAAGCGGCGGGCGATGTTGTAGGGCTCGTTGAAGGTGGTGGTGGCGGTCGCGACCAGGCCGATATGCGTCGTGCCCATCGCCAGCGCGGCCAAGCAGGCGGTGGGTTCCAGCTTGACGATGCGCGACAGGCGCGTGCGCGTCAGGTCGCCGGCCTTCAGCGCATCCGACCCGCCGACCGCCACCGTGTCCTGGAAGAAGATGGTGTCGTACAGGTGGCGCTCGGCCGTCTGCGCGAGGCGCATGTACCAGCCGAAATCCATGTCGGATTCCACCGCCGCATCCGGGTGGCGCCAGCCTGCCAGGTGGTTGCCCGGCACGCTGAGGAAGGCGCCGAGCTTGAGCTGCTTCTTGGCCATTGTCGTGTCCTTCAGCGTGCGACGCGGATGCCGGTCGCCATGGTGTACTGGTCCCCGCGCGGTATCAGCGTGAGGTTGCGCGCGGTGCCCCAGCCCGAACGCACGAAGAAGGCGGGCACGATCGCCGCTTCCTCCATGACGCGGCGCACCGCCTGCCGGGTCAATGCCTCGCGCTGCGCATCATCCATCGCGCCTTCGATCTGCCCCAGCAGGCCATCCAGCACCGTATCCGAATAGCGCCCGCGATTGGCCGGGCCGTGGCTCAGCGCCGGGTTGTAGGTGCGCAGGATGTTGTTCATGCCTTCGCTCGCCGCGCCGGTGGTCGAGGCGAACATCGACATCGACACCGAGAATTCCGGCCCGCCCGCGGCCGGCGCGCGATTGGCGCGCCGGAAGAAGATGCTGGACGGGATCGCCTCCACCTCCGTGCGGATGCCGATCGCCGTCAGCATCTGGCCGACCGCCTGGCAGGTGCGGCTGTCGCCGGCGAAGCGGTCCGACGTGCAGTGGATGGTCAGGCCGAAGCCGTTCGGATAGCCGGCCTCGGCCAGCAGCGCGCGGGCGCGGGCGGGATCGAAGGCCGGGATGGCCAGGCCCGGCACATGGCCCATGAAGCCCTGCGGGGCGATCTGGCCGGCGGCTTCCGCGCCGCCTTCCATGGCGCGTTCGGCCAGTGCGGCGCGGTTGATGGCGTGGGACAGCGCCAGGCGCACGCGGCGATCCTGCAGCGGATTGCGATCAAGCGGCTGGCCGTCGATGCCGGCGACGAAGGGCGAACGCTCCCGCCCGCTGTCGATGTACATGTACAGGTTGAAGGCGGAGGTCGCGGTGTGCAGGCGGGACCGCTGGTCCGACCGCACGCGCCCATACAGCGCGGGCGGCACCGCATCCACCACATCGACATCGCCCGCCAGCAGCGCGGAGACACGCGCGCTGTCGTTCGGGATGAAGCGGAACACCACGCGCTGCCAGGGTTCGGGCTCGCGCCAATGGCGCGGCGCGCGTTCCAGCGTGACGTCGCTGCCCGGCGTGAAGCGCACCCAGCGATAGGGCCCGGTACCGACCGCCGCGCGGCCGCCGTTGAAGTCCTCCTCGGTCGCGGTCGCGCCCACCGCGGCGGCGGAGACGATCATGATGGTGGTCAGGTTCACATGCAGCAGCGGTGCGGGCCCGCGCGTGCGGATGCGCACGGTGCGCGCATCCACCTCCTCGACGGCGGCGAAGCTGCGCAGCTGCGGGCTGTAGGTCCGCAAGCCCCGCGCATCCGCGGCACGGCGCAGCGAGAAGGCGATATCCGCGGCGGTCAGCGGCGTGCCGTCGTGGAAGGTCACGCCCTCGCGCAGGCGGAATTCCCAGGTGGTGTCGTCGATCACGCGCCAGGATTCCGCAAGACCCGGCAGCGGTTGCAGGTACTGGTCCTGGTTCACCAGTGATTCGTACACATGCATCTGCACGTTGCGATTCGGGCTGTAGGATTGATGCGGATCGGACCCGTCCACCGCCGCCTTCATCCCGATGCGCAGCGTCTGCGCGGAAGCCGGTGCGGCGCAGGCCACCAGCAGCGCCAGCAGCAGGCGCTTCACTGCGCCGCACTCCCGATCGCCTGCGCCACCGCCGCGCGCCGGCGCGCCACGGCAGGGTGTTCCGGCCAGTCCAGTCCGAGATTCGCGCGCAAGGTCGTGCCCTCGTAGGCGGTGCGATACAGGCCGCGCCGCTGCATCTCCGGGATCACCTGGTCCACCACGTCGTCCAGCCCGCCAGGCAGCCAGGGCGGTAGCAGGTTGAAGCCGTCCGCGGCGTCGTTGTGGAACCATTCCTCCATGGCGTCGACGATGTCGGCCGGCGTGCCGACCACGGTGCGATGCCCGTTGCCGCCGGCGATCGACAGGTACAGCTGGCGGATCGACAGGTTCCCCCGCCGCGCCATATCGATGAAGATCTGGCCGCGGCTGTGGTCGCGTGCGCCGGCCGGCGGTTCGGGCACCGGGCCATCCAGGTCGTGGTCCGACAGGTCACCGAGATAATTCGCGAGCGCGCCGAGGCCCACCACCGGCTGCACCAGCTCCTGCAACACCTGGTAGCTGTCCTGCGCTTCCTGCCGCGTGCGGCCCGGCACGGCCATGATGCCGGGCATGATCTTGAGCTGGTCGGCATGCCGGCCGTACTTCGCCATGCGCGCCTTCACATCCGTGTAGTAGGCGCGTCCATCCTCCAGCGTCTGTGCCGCGGCATAGACCACGTCGGCGGTGGCGGCGGCGAGCTCGCGCCCCTCCTCCGACGCACCGGCCTGCACGATGATGGGCCGCCCCTGCGGCGTGCGCTGCACGTTGAGCGGGCCGGCGACGCGGAAGTGCTTCCCGTCGTGGTTCAGCGGATGGACCTTGTCGGGGTGGTAGTTGAGGCCGCTCGCCTGGTCGCGCACGAAGGCGTCGTCCTCCCACGAATCCCAAAGCCCCTTCACGACCTCGACGAATTCCGCCGCGCGGTCGTAGCGGCCGGTCTTGGGCGGCGCGCCCACCAGGCCGAAATTCCGAGCCTCCATGTCGGTCGCGCTGGTCACCACGTTCCAGCCCGCGCGCCCGGCGCTGATGTGGTCCAGCGAGGCGAATTTCCGCGCGATGTGATAGGGCTCGTTGTAGGTGGTGGACGCTGTCGCGACCAGGCCGACGCGGTTCGTCACCATCGCCAGCGCGCTCAGCAACGTCAGCGGTTCGAACTGCACGTTCTTGCAGGTATGCGACAACGCGCCCTCCGGCACGTCGTTGAAGCGGATGCCGACGCCATCGGCCAGGAAGGCCATGTCGAGCAGCCCGCGCTCGGCCGCCTGCGTGACGCGCATCGCGTGCTGCAATTCCATGTTGCCACCCGCCGAGGCCCGCGGATGCCGCCAGGCCGCCAGGTGGTAGCCCATGCCGATCATCGAGACGCCGAGGCGGATCTTGCGCGGGGATGCCATGCCGGATGCTCCGTCGCGACCGGCGCGCCGCGTCGTGGCCGCGCAGGTTCGCGATGCAATCCAACACCCGCCGCACGGGGGTGTCCATCCGGTGGCAGGCCGGCCGGCACGGCACGCTGGCCGGCGAACGCCGCGATCGGCGCAACGGCGGGCGCGGCCTGCCCGCGAAAGACGCAAACGCGCGGCCCCGATCGCAGGGATCAAGGCCGCGTCATGGATCACATCACCTTCGGTGCGCTCTCCATCCAGCGCCAGTACAGGTCGCGCGCCTGCGTGGTGAAGCGCCCGATCTGCATGTCGCGCCCGTTATAGCGCGTGCAGGGCTGCACCTTGGCGTAGTTGCCGGTCGAGAAGATCTCGTCCGCCGCTTCGAGCTCGGCGGGCTTCACGGCGCGTTCGTGGACGCTGACGCCGGCATCCTGGAACAGGCGCATGATGCGCTGGCGCGTGATGCCGTTCAGGAAGGTGTGGTTGATCGCCGGCGTGATGACCTGGCCGTCCTTGGCATACCACAGGTTCGCGCTGGCGAATTCCGCGACATGGCCGAGCGCGTCGCACATCACCGCATTGTCCGCGCCCTGCGTCGCCGCGTAGTGCGAAGCCCGCGCGCCGTTCGGATAGAGGCACGACGCCTTGGCATCGGTTGGCGCCATGTCGGGCGCGGCGCGGCGGAACGGCGCCATCACGGCCGAGAAGCCGGCCCATTGCGGGATCGGGCTGTCGTAGATCGACAGGATGAAGTCGGTGCTGTCCGGGTCCGGCCGCGCCGCGCCCAGCCCCTTGCGGATGAAGAACATCGGGCGGACATACAGTTCCGCATCGGGGCCCATGCGGCGGATGCCCTCGCGGCACAGCGCCTCGATCTCCTCCGGGGTCTTGGTCGGCTTCATCAGCATGGCGCGCGCCGAGGCCACGCAGCGCGCCGCATGGCGGTCGAGGTCCGGCGCCCAGCCCTTGATGGCGCGCGCGCCGTCGAAGATCACCGAGCCCAGCCAGAAGGCGTGGTCCATCGGGCCGATCACCTTCGGCTCCTCGGTGGACCAGGTGCCATCGTAGTAGAAGACGCCGGCCATGGTGTTTCCCTCTCCGTCCGCGTGCTGCGATGGTGTGCCATGGCGGGCGGGGACGGTGAAGCCCCGCGGGCGGGAGAGGTTCGATGGCCGATCACATGGATGCGCTGGAAACCCGCGACGCCGGCACGCGCGCGCAGGCGCTGGCGGCGGTGCTGCCCAGGGTGGTGGAAGCCGCCATGCGTGCGCCGGCGCAGGCCGCGCGGCTGGCGGGTATCGATCCGGCGGCGGTGACGGATCGCGCGGCGCTGGCGCGGCTGCCGGTGCTGCGGAAGGCCGATCTGCCGGCCGCGCAGAAGGCCGACCCGCCCTTCGGCGGCTTCGTCGCCGATCCGCCGGGATCCTTCGCGCGGCTGTTCACCTCGCCGGGGCCGATCTTCGAGGGCGAGCGCCCCGGCAACGACCCTTGGCACATGGCGCGCGCCTTCTTCGCCGCGGGGTTCCGGGCGGGCGACGTGGCGCTGAACACCTTCTCCTATCACCTGACGCCCGGCGGCTGGATCATGGATGGCGGGCTGCGCGCGCTGGGTTGCGCGGTGATCCCGTCCGGGCCGGGGAATACCGAGGCGCAGCTCGACCTCATCACGGCCTTCCGCCCGGCGGGGTATGTCGGCACGCCGGATTTCCTGAAGATTTTGCTCGATGCCGCGGGGGCGCGCGACGTGTCGTGCGTGAAGCGCGCGCTGGTGTCGGGCGCGGCCTTCCCGCCATCCTTGCAGGCCGAGATCGCCGCGCGCGGGATCGAGGCCTTCCAGATGTACGGCACGGCGGATCTCGGCTGCGTCGCCTACGAGACCGCGGCGCGCGAGGGCTTGGTGGTGGCCGAGGAAGTGCTGGTCGAGATCGTCCGCCCCGGCACCGGTGAGCCGGTGGCGGATGGCGAGGTGGGCGAGGTGGTGGTGACCGTGCTCGACCCCGCGCATCCGGTGCTGCGCCTGGCGCTGGGAGACCTGTCGGCGGTGCTGCCTGGCGTGTCGCCGTGTGGGCGCACCAACACGCGCATCGTGGGCTGGCGTGGGCGCGCCGACCAGACGGCGAAGGTGAAGGGCATGTTCGTGCGGCCGGAGCAGGTTGCCGAGATCGCCGCGCGGCATCCGGGCGTGGGGCGGCTGCGCCTGGTGGTGACGCGCGTGGCGGAGCAGGATGTGATGACGCTGCGCGCCGAGGCACCCGCCGCGATGGCCGAGGCGCTGGCCGCATCGCTGACGGCCGTGACCCGCCTGCGCGGCCTGGTGGAAGTCGTGCCGCCGGGCAGCCTGCCCAATGACGGCAAGGCCATCGCCGACGAACGCCCGCTCAACTGATCGCGGTCCAGGGGGCCGCCGCCCCCCTGGCGGGAGAGCGCGAGAGGGCGGCGCCCTCTCGCATTTGACCCGCCCCGCGCCCCCTTCTAGCGTCCGCCCCACTGTTTTCGGGGAGGAGCACGCACGATGACCGTGCATTTCTGCGTTCATGACGAGGGCGATTCCGCCGGTGTCGTGGTCGTCGAGGGGATCAAGGCCGGCCAGACGTTGAATGGCTGGATCATGGACCAGGACCGGATGATCGAGTTCCCGGCCAAGTCCGACATCCCGATCGGCCACAAGGTCGCCATCAAGGCGATCGCCAAGGGCGACACCATCATCAAGTACGGGGTGGATATCGGGAAGGCGGTGGCCGATATCGGCGCCGGCGAGCACCTGCACGTGCACAACGTCAAGACGAAGCGGTGGTGAGATGGGCATCGACCTGAAGAGCGCCACCTTCGAAGGCTGGCGCCGCGACAATGGCCGCATGGGCGTGCGCAACCATGTGCTGATCCTGCCGGTGGACGACATCTCCAACGCCGCGGCCGAGGGTGTGGCGCGCAACATCCAGGGCACGCTGGCGATCCCGCATGCCTATGGGCGGTTGCAGTTCGGCGCCGACCTCGACCTGCATTTCCGCACCATCATCGGCACCGGGTGCAACCCGAATGTCGCGGCGGTGGTGGTGATCGGGATCGAGCTCGGCTGGGCGTCGAAGGTGGCGGAGGGCATCGCCAAGACCGGCAAGCCCGTCGAGTTCTTCGCGATCGAGCAGAATGGCGACATCAACACCATCGCGGCCGCCTCGCGCGCGGCCTATCGCATGGTGAAGTATGCCACCGCGCTGAAGAAGACCCGCGCGCCGATGGTGGACCTTTGGGTCTCCACCAAGTGCGGTGAATCCGACACCACGAGCGGCCTGGCCTCCTGCCCCACCGTCGGCGATTCCTTCGACAAGCTCTGGGCCAACGGCAATACGCTGGTCTTCGGCGAGACGACGGAACTGACGGGTGGCGAACACCTGGTCGCGGCGCGCTGCAAGACGCCGGAGATCCGCGCCGAATTCATGCGGATGTTCGACCGCTACCAGGCGATCGTCGAGAAGAACAAGACCTCCGACCTGTCGGACAGCCAGCCCACCAAGGGCAATATCGAAGGTGGGCTGACCACCATCGAGGAGAAGGCGCTCGGCAACATCCAGAAGATCGGCAAGAAGTGCACGGTCGATGGCGTGCTGGACAAGGCCGAGGAACCGACGCATCCGGGGCTGTGGTTCATGGATTCGTCCTCCGCGGCGGCCGAGATGGTGACGCTGTGCGCCGCCTCGGGCTTCGCGGTGCACACCTTCCCGACCGGGCAGGGCAACGTGATCGGCAACCCCATCGTGCCGGTCATCAAGCTGACGGCGAACCCGCGCACCATGCGGACCATGTCCGAGCATGTGGACGTGGACGTCACCGGCCTGCTGCAGAAGCGGATGAA
This sequence comes from Roseomonas sp. CECT 9278, assembly GCF_918698155.1. Taxonomy (GTDB): domain Bacteria; phylum Pseudomonadota; class Alphaproteobacteria; order Acetobacterales; family Acetobacteraceae; genus Neoroseomonas. The sequence goes on along the minus strand of NZ_CAKKLX010000016.1, from coordinate 72,450 downwards.
CATGGACGAGGCCGGCGAGGCGCTGATCGAGAGCATCATCCGCACCGCGGACGGGCAGCACACGGCGGCCGAGATCCTCGGCCACCGCGAATACAGCCTGACGCGGCTCTACGAGAGCGCCTGAGCGCGCAGTGACCTGCGGCACGGCGAATCGGCGCCGTGCCGCTACCGGCGCCCTTGCGCGCGCGGCTATGCTCCCGACGACATCCGGGAGATCGACCGATCATGGCGAAGAAGCCCGCTGCCGACGCCGCCGCGCCGCCGGCGCCGACCTTCATCTACGACAACGTCCCGCCGAATCCCGCCAGCACGCCGCTGCACTTCCATCTTGGCCTGTGCATGGCCGGCGCGGTCTCGGCCGGCGCCTATACCGCCGGGGTGCTCGACTTCCTGATCGAGGCGATGGACGCCTGGCAGGCAGCGAAGGACGCGCGGCAGGCGGTGCCGGGGCACCATGTCCATCTCTCGGCGCTGTCGGGCGCCTCGGCGGGCGGGATGTGCGCGGCGATCCTGCTCGCCGTGCTCGACCGCGACTTTCCACCGGCGCGCGACCCTGATTCCTGCAAACTGAATCCGCTCTGGCAGGCCTGGGTGGAACAGCCGCGCATCGAGGACCTGCTCGACCTGTCGGATCGCGGCCCGGGGCGGCCGCTGACGTCCCTGCTGAATGTCGGAGTGCTGCGCAGGATCGTGGACGGCGTGCTGGCGGGCACGCCGCGCGCGACACGCCGGGCCTGGGTCAATCCCTCCCTGCCGCTCGCGCTGTCGGTGGGCAACCTGCGCGGCGTGCCCTACGGGATGGTGCTCGGCGGGGCGGCGGAGACGGCCGTGCAGGCGAGGCACCGCATGCGCATGCATGCCGACTGGGTCGGCTTCGTCCGTGGGGCGGCGCAGCCGCGCTTCGGGGACATGGTGGAACTCGGCTCGCCCTCGGCGCCGGATATCCAGGCCTGGCAGGATCTCGGGCTGGCGGCGCTCGCCTCCGGCGCCTTTCCGCTGGCCCTCGAAGCCCGCCTCCTGGCCCGCAGCGGCGGGGACTACGCGAAGCGCCAGGTGCTGGTGCCGGGCGACGGGCATCCGTGCTCCATGCACCGCCTGCCGCGGGTCGCGCACCTCAGTCCCGACTGGCCCGGCCGCGATGCGCCGGACCCCTATCGCTTCCTGGCCGTCGATGGCGGGGTGTTCGACAATGAGCCGCTCGACCTGTGCCGCGCCCTGCTGGTGGACAAGCCGGGCCAGCGCCTGGTGCGCGACGGCCTGCATGTCGACCGCAGCGTGCTGATGATCGACCCGTTTCCCGACGAGGTCGGCGCCGGGCCGGACAAGCCCGTGCCGCTGCATCGGCTGATCATGCCGCTGATCGATGCGTGGAAGATGCAGTGCCGCTTCGGCGCGACCGACATCGCCCTCGCGCGGGCACCGGATGTCTTCAGCCGCGTGATGATTTTCCCCTCCCGCGGCAGTGACGATCACGTGGCCACCGGCGGGCCTCTCGCCTCGGGTGGGCTCGGCGCCTTCCTCGGCTTCCTGCATCGCGACTTCCGCGCGCATGATTTCCAGCTCGGGCGGCGCAACTGCCAGTCCTTCCTGGCCAAGCACCTGGCGCTCCCGGCGCGCAACCCGCTGTTCGAACCCCGGTACCGCGCAACCCCCCCGACGGATCCCTACGCCGAGGCCCGCGCCAAGGTCTGGAGCGACGTCACGAAGGGGCGCTCGGAACTTGCCGATTTCCGCCCGGTCGTTCCGCTGGTGGGCGACTGCGCGACGCCCCTGCCGCTGCCCGCCTGGCCGAAGGGCAGGTTCGATCCGGAAGCGCTGCGGGCACGCATCCGCCGGCGGCTCGATGCCGTGGTGCAGGACGTCCTGCGCGACTCCGGGCTGGGGATGGGCTGGTGGCTGGTCGCGAACGGCGTCTGGCGCGCCAAGGCCGGCGGGGTCGAGCAGGCGGCGGTCTCGGCGATCCGCGGTGCGCTCGCGCAGAAGAACCTCGACTGACCCCGCGGGCGATTTCCCCGCGTGAGCGATCCGCGATAGCCTCGCGCCCAACACAAAGCACGGGAGGCTGCCGCCATGTTCCGTCGTCGCCAACTGCTCGCCGCCCCTGCCGCGCTGCTGCCCGCGGCCGCGCGCGCGCAGGCACCCTTCCCCGACCGCGCCGTGCGCTACGTCGTGCCGTTCCCGCCGGGTGGCCTCACGGACATCATGGCGCGCCTGGTCGGGCAGAAGCTGTCGGAGATCTGGTCGCGCCCCGTGGTCATCGAGAACCGCGCCGGCGGGAATGCGCTGATCGGCGCCGACGCCGTGGCGAAGGCCGCGCCCGATGGCCATACGCTGCTCGCGATCACCATGACGCATACGGTGAACGCCACGCTGTTCCCGAACGCGCCCTATGATTTCCGTCGCGACCTTGCGGTCGTCAGCGTGCTCGGGTCGCTGCCGCTGGTGGTGGTGGTGAATGCCGAACGCAATCCCGCCCGCACGCTGGCCGACCTGGTGCAGCAGGCCAAGACCAGGCGGCTGAACGGCGGGACCTCGGGCAACGGGTCGCCGCCGCATCTCGGGCTCGAATTGCTGCGCCGCGCGGCGGGGGCCGGCGACAACATCACCCACGTGCCCTATCGCGGCGGCGCGCCGTCGGTCACCGACCTCGCGGCCGGCAACCTTGATGTGATGGTGTCGAACCTGCCCGAATGCATCGCGCAGATCCAGGGCGGGCGGCTGCGCGCGCTGGCGGTCACCTCGGCGGGACGCCACCCGCTGATCCCGGAGGTGCCGACCGTCCGGGAAGCCGGCCAGCCGACGCTGGAGATGACCAACTGGACCGCCATGATGGTGCCCGCCGGCGTGCCGGCGCCGATCCTGGCGAAGATCGAGGCCGACACGCTCGCCGCCATCCGCGACGCCGATGTCGGCCGCCGCGCACGCGATGGCGGCTTCACGGTGGAAGCGTGGGATCGTGCCCGCTCGACGCCCTTCGTCGCGGAAGAAACCGCGCGCTGGGCGCGTTTGATCCAGGAGACGGGGATGCGCGCGGACTGATGCGACTGACACTGAACGAAGCCGAGACCCTCGCGCGCATCGCGCTCGCGGTCGCCGGGGCCAGCCCTGCCATGGCCGCCGCCACGGCCCGTGCGCTGGCCGCTGCCGAAGCGGCCGGCCAGGCCGGCCATGGCTTGTCGCGCGTGCCGCAATACGCCGCCTTCCTGCGCAATGGCCGCGCCGACGGGGCCGCCGTGCCGCGCATCGTCAATGAACGCGGCGGCGCGGTGCTGGTCGATGCGCGCCATGGCCTTGCCTATGCGGCCCTGGCCCTGGCGGAATCCGAGGCCGCCTGGCGCGCGCGGGCGCATGGCGTCGCCATCGCCGGCGTGACGAATTCGCACCATTCCGGCGCGATGGGGCTGCCGGTCGCGCGGCTGGCGCAGCAGGGGCTGGTCGCGCTGGCCTTCACCAATTCGCCGGCCGCCATGCCGGTGCCGGGCGGGCGGCGACCCCTGATGGGCACCAACCCGGTCGCCGCCGCCTTCCCGCGCCGGGGCGCGGCGCCGCTGGTGATCGACATGGCGCTGTCCGAGGTCGCGCGCGGCAAGATCATGGTGGCGGCGAAGGAAGGCCGCGCGATCCCCGAGGGCTGGGCGCTGGACGCCGAAGGCCGCCCGACCACCGATCCGCAGGCCGCGCTGTCGGGCGCCATGCTGGCGATGGGCGGGGCCAAGGGCGCGCTGCTCGCGATGGTGGTGGAACTGCTGTGCTGCGCCCTGACCGGCGCTGCCTTCGGCTTCGAGGCCGACAGCTTCTTCACCGATGACGGCAACCGCCCGCGCCTGGGCCAGGCGCTGCTCGTGGTGGACCCCGGCGCATTGGCCGGCGCCCAGGCCTTCGCCGACCGCATCGAGGCCTTCGTCGCCGCCATGGCCGCCGAGGATGGCGTGCGCCTGCCCGGCAGCCGGCGCGACGCGCTGTCGGCGGCCGCGGCGGACCAGGGCGTCGAGATCCCCGACGCGCTGCACCGCCGCCTGCTCGACCTCGCCGCGGCGTGACGCGCCCGGCCGATCTCGACCGGCATTGCGGCACGGCAGCAGTCGCCGCCGTCTTCGCCCGCCGCCCGCAGGACGTGATGCGCCTGTTCCACACCGCGGAGCGGCGCCGCGAGGCGGGGCCGCATTGCGCCATCCTGGCCCGCCAGCGCCACCCCTATCGCGAGGTCGTGGCGGCCGACCTCGCGCGCATTGCCGGCACGCAGCACCATGGCGGCATCGTTGCCCTGGCACTGCCGCGCGCGGTCCCGGCGATCGACCCGCGCGCCCTGCCCGAGGCGCTGCGCGCCTCACGCGTGACGCCGGTGCTGGATGGCATCGGCAATCCGCACAACCTCGGCGCCATCGCGCGCTCCGCCGCCTTCTTCGGCTGCCGCGCGCTGGTGCTGTCGGGGGATCCGCGCCAGGCGGGCCTGTCCGACGCCGCCTTCCGCACCGCCGAGGGCGGGCTTGAGGCGCTGGAGGTATTGCGCGCCGGCGATCTGCCGCTGCTGCTGCGCGCCTTGCCGCCAGGCATCCTCAGCGTCGCGGCGGTCGCCCACGGCGGCGTGCCGCCATCCGCCGTGCCGCGCGGCGCGCCGGTTGCGCTGGTGCTGGGCAACGAGGAAGCCGGGCTCGCCGCCCCCACCATCGCCGCCTGCGCGCTGCGCGTGACCTTGCCGACGGCCGGGCCGGTCGAGAGCCTGAATGTCTCGGTGGCCGCCGCGGTGCTGATCCACGCCTTGTCCGCCTGACCAGGAAGGGCTTGCCCTGGCGGCCTGGACAGGTGCAATGCCGCGGATGGACGGAACCCTGGCAAAGCCCGCGGCAGCGCGCCTCGACATCCTGGACGAGCCCGGCGGGCGCGTGCTGCGCCTGGCCGGTCGGCTCGATGTGACGGAAGCGGGGCGGCTTTGGCCGGTGGCGATGGCAGCGGCCGCGCAGGGGCCCGTCGCGGCGATCGACCTGGGTGGCCTTGAATTCCTCGATTCAGCCGGGGCGGTGATGCTGGTCGAAGCCGCCCCGCAGGCCGAGATGCGCGGCGCCGCAGCCGAGGTCGCGGCCGTGCTGGACCGCACGCGCCGCGCGCTCGCGACCGTGCCGCCGCCGCCCGAGGCGCCGCCCTGGCGGCCGATCACCGCGATCGGCCGTGCCACGGTCGGCCGCGGGCGCGACGCGCTGGCGGGCATCGCCTTCCTGGGTGAGGCGGTGGTCACCATCGGCCGCGTGCTGGCGCGCCCGCGCCTGCTGCGCTGGTCCGACCTGCTGCGCCACCTGGACGAAGTCGGCACCCGCGCCTTTCCGTTGACGCTTCTGCTGGGCTTCCTGATCGGCGTGATCCTTGCCTACCAGTCGTCGATCCCTCTGCGCCGCTTCGGGGCGGAAGTCTTCGTGCCGAACCTGGTCGGCATATCACTTCTGCGCGAACTCGGCCCGCTGCTGGCCGGCGTGGTGCTGGCCGGGCGCACCGGGTCGGCCTTCGCCGCCGAACTGGGCACCATGACCGTGAACGAGGAAGTGGACGCGCTGAAGATCATGGGCATCGACCCGACGGCGATGCTGGTATTGCCGCGGCTGGCGGCGGCCACGCTGGTCATGCCGGTGCTGGCGCTGCTGATGTCGCTGGCGGGGCTGGCGGGCATGACGCTGATCATGAACACGCTCGGCTACCCCTGGGCGGCGGTGCAGGGGCAGTTGCAGCAGTGGCTGTCGCTGGGGGACCTGGCGGGCGGGCTGTTCAAGGCGGCGTGTTTCGGGCTGGTAATCGCGGGCATCGGCTGCCGCGCGGGGCTGTCGGCCGGGCGCGGGCCGCGCGCGGTGGGCGATGCGGCGACGGCGGCGGTGGTGGGCGGCATCGTCGCCATCGTGGCGATGGATGGCGTCTTCGCCGTGCTGTTCTTCCGGCTGGGGATCTGAGCGTGTCCGATGGTCGGAGGGCCGAAGGGCCCGGAGAGCTGAATCGGCCGCGCGAGACAAGCGAGCCCGATGGTCGCAGGGCCGAAGGGCCCGGAGAGCTGAATCGGCCGCGCGAGACAAGCGAGCCCGATGGTCGGAGGGCCGAAGGGCCCGGAGAGCTGAATCGGTCGCGCGAGACAAGCGAGCCCGATGGTCGGAGGGCCGAAGGGCCCGGAGAGCTGAATCGGTCGCGCGAGACAAGCGCGCCCGATGGTCGGAGGGCCGAAGGGCCCGGAGAGCCGGATCGGCCGCGCCCGGCAAGCCCGCCCGAGCAGGTGCAGCCGGTCATCCGCGCGGAAGACCTCGCCGTCGCCTTCGGCGGGCGCACCATCTTCAAGGACGTGTCCTTCGAGGTGAAGCGCGGCGAGATCTTCGTCATCCTGGGCGGGTCGGGCTGCGGCAAGTCGACGCTGCTGAAGGCGCTGATCGGGCTGGTGCCGCTCGCCGCCGGCCATGCCTGGCTGCTGGGCGAGGAACTGGCCGATGCCGACGATCAGGCCCGTCGCGCGTTGTTGCAGCGCATCGGTGTCATGTGGCAGTCCGGCGCGCTGTTCGGGAGCATGACCCTGGCCGAGAACGTCGAATTGCCGATCGAGGAACACACCAGACTGCCGCGCCCCGCGCGCGAGGCGCTGGCGCGCTCCAAGCTCGGCCTGGTGGGCCTGGGCGATGCCGCGTCGCGCCTGCCGGCGGAAATCTCGGGCGGCATGGCCAAGCGTGCGGGAATCGCGCGGGCGATGGCGCTCGACCCGCCGTTGCTGTTCCTCGATGAGCCCGGGGCGGGGCTCGATCCCATCACCTCGGCGGGCCTCGACAAGCTGATCCAGGAGATCGCGCGCGACACCGGCACCACCTTCGTGGTCGTGACGCACGAACTGCAATCCATCCTCGCGATCGGCGACCGCTGCATCATGCTCGACAAGCAGGCCCAGGGCATCATCGCACAGGGCGACCCGCGCAAGCTGCGCGACGACAGCGACCACCCGACGGTGCGCGCCTTCTTCCGGCGCGAGGCCGCCTGAGATGGCCCGGACGGGACGCTCCCTCTATTTCCGGGTCGGCGCGCTGGTCGTCGTCGGCGCGGCCCTCGCGGTCGGCTTCGTGCTGTTCCTGACCTCCGGCACATTGCGCGGCGAGCAGACCATCTTCGAGACCTACGTGCCGGAATCGGTGGCCGGCCTCGATGTCGGCGCCGCGGTGCGCTTCCGCGGCGTTCCGGTCGGGCGCGTGACGGAACTCGGCCTTGTCTCGGTGGTCTATGGCGCGGTGCCGCGCAACCCCGAGGACACCACGGCGCGGCTGGTGCTCGTGCGCTTCGCGGTGGATCCCGAACGCTACGGGCGCAGCAATGTCGATGCCGCGGTGCGTGCCGGGCTGCGCGTGCGCGTCGCATCCGCCGGCGTCACCGGGCTGGCGTACCTGGAAGTCGACTTCGTGCCCGACCCGTCGCGCTTTCCCTCCATCGAGGTGCCCTGGACGCCGCGCTTCCCGGTCATACCCTCCATGCCATCCACCATCACCCAGGTCACCACGGCGGCGGAGCGCGTGATGACGCAGCTCGCCGATCTCGACCTGCGGACGCTGATCGGCGCGGCGACCGAGCTTGTCGAGGGGCTGCGCGACCAGGTCGGCGGCCAGGGCGACCTGGGCACGACGCTGCGCGAGGCCGCGGCCACCATGGCGGCGTTGCGCAGCGCGATCGAGGGCGCGGACCTGGCGGCCACCGTGCGCGAACTGCGCGTGGCGGCGGCGAGCATCAGCGGCGCGGGCCAGTCCGCCGAGGCGCTGCTGTCCAGCCCCGAGATCACCGGCGCGGCGGCGAGCATCGGCCAGGCGGCGAACGACCTGCGCGCATCGGTCGCGCGGCTGCCCGCGGTGATCGCCTCGCTGGAGCTGGCATTGCGCACGGTGCGCGGCACCACCGGCGATGCGCAGGCCGAACTGGGTCCGTTGCTGCGCGACCTGCGCGCCACCGCATCGAGCCTGCGCGACACGGCGGAGCAGCTGCGCCGCAGCCCGTCGCAATCGCTGTTCGGCGCGCCGCCACCACCACCGCCCCGGGATCGCCGCTGATGATGCATCGCCGCCTGCTGCTGGTCGTGCCGCTGCTCGCCGGGTGTTCGGTCCTGCCGGACCGGCCCTATGTCGAGACGCGGCGGTTTCCGCTGGAGCCGCGCCGCCCGCCCGGCGCCGAGGGCGCCGCGCGGCGCAGCCTGCTGGTGCGCACCATCCGCGCCGGCGCGGGGATGGAGACGCGCAACCTGCGCACCATCCGCCCCGACGGCACCGAGAACCTGGATTTCTATGCCGAGTGGGCGGCCCCGCCGGCCGAGGCGGCGGAACAGGCCCTGCGTCGCTGGCTGATCGATGCACGGCTGTTCGCCGCGATCCTCGCACCCGGGTCGCGCGTGACGCCGGACTACGTGCTCGAGGGCGAGATCACGCAGCTCGCCGCCGTGCAGGGCGAAGGGCGCGCGCGCGCGGAACTGACGCTGCTGCTGGTAGATGAGCGCAACGGCAGCCGGCTGGTCGGGCAGATGGTGAGCAGCGGCACGGCGCCGCTGGCCTCCGGCACGGCGGCGCCGACGCCGGACCAGGCGGCCGAGGCGATGGGCGCGGCGCTGGGCAGCGCGCTGTCCTCCCTGGAACAGGCGCTGCGGCGCTTCACCTGAAGCGGCGCTACTCCGCCGCCTTGGCGGGCGCCGGGCCGGCCTTCCAGGAATAGGCGTAGTCGCCCCATTCGACACTGTGCGCGGCCTCGCCGATCTCGAGCGCATCGCGCGTGTCGAGCATCACGGCGTATTCGTCGGTGGCGGGCTTCTTCGGCGTGAAGGCATTGCCCAGCGCCTTGGGGTGCGGCCCGTGGGTGAAGCCGCAGGGATGCAGCGTCATCATGCCCGCATGGATGTTGTCGCGCGAGAAGAAGTCGCCCGCGTGGTAGAACAGCACCTCGTCGTAGTCGTCGTTGTTGTGGAAGAAGGGCACCTTCAGCGCGCCGGGATCGGTCTCGAACGGACGCGGGCAGAAGGTGCAGATGACGAAGCGGTTCGCCACGAAGGTGGTGTGGGCGCTCGGCGGCAGGTGATAGCGGTGGGACATCAGCGGGCGGATGTCCTCGATATTGAGGCGCACCGGTGACAGGTCGCCATGCCAGCCCACCGCATCCAGCGGATTGAACGGATAGGTCACGGTCGAGATCGCGTTGCGCCGCTTGATGCGCACCGCCCAGTCGCCCTGCGCCTGGTCGCGGAAGGCGTCGTCCAGCTTCGGCGTGGCGAGGATGGCGGGATCGAACACCGCGTGCTTGCCGACCATGCCGCGATCGGGGAGCTGGTAGGTGGAGCCCGTCGCCTCGATCAGCAGCGCGACCGTCGGCGCGGCGCATTCCATGCGCCACATGGTCGATCGCGGCAGCACCACGTAGTCGCCGGTGCGGAAGGGCAGCCGGCCGTAGTCGCAGAAGATGTCGCCGGCACCTTGGTGGATGAACAGCAATTCGTCGCCGTCGCCGTTGCGCGCCAGGTGGTCCATGCGCGCCGGCGCGCGCCACAGGCGCAGGCGGACCGAGGCGTTGAACAGGATGTCCGGCGCGTCCCAGGGCGATGCGTGCTCGGCGTTGACCTTGGCCAGGTCGAAGGCGCGCGGGCGCAGCGGACCCTCCCACGAGGTCCAGCCGGTCGGCGGGTGGCGGTGATGCATGTGGGTCGCCGGGCCGAAGAAGCCTTCCTTGCCCAGTTCGCGTTCGAAGGTGCCGTCGGGCAGGTCGGCATGGGCCTGGCGGGAGGTCAGCCCCTCGCTGCGGGGGAAGGGGATGTATTGCCGCGTCATCGCGAGGCCTCCGGCGCTGGACGTGACCGACAAATTGGTTTCATATGGAACCAATGTCAAGCTTCGACCTCGATGCCTTCCTGCCGTATCGGCTGTCGGTGACCTCCAACCTGGTGTCGCGGCTGTTCGCGCGGCGCTACGCCGACGAATTCGGCCTGACCATCGCCGAATGGCGGGTGATGGCCGTGGTGGGGGCGGATGGCAGGGCCAGCGCGGTCGCGGTGCGCGCGCGCACGGGCATGGACAAGGCGAAGGTCAGCCGCGCCGTTGCCGGGCTGCTGGCGCGGCGGCTGGTGAAGCGGGTGGCGCATCGCGGCGACCGGCGGCTGGAACCGCTGGCCCTGACGCCATCGGGCCGCGCCACCTTCGACGCCATCGTGCCTCGTGCCCGCGCGCTGGAGGCGGAACTCGCCGACGGCCTGCCCGAGGACCAACGCGCTGCCCTGGACGCAGCGTTGCGCCATATCGCCACCCGCGCCGCCGCGCTGGATGCCGAAGCGGGCGGCGGCCCGGACTGAAGAGCTTCGCAGGGAATCGGTCGCGGGCGGTTGGCGCGGATGCCCGGCCTCGGCTAGCCTCAGCGGCGGAACGGACGGGCGCCCTGCCCGGCAATCGAGGAGGAGCGCACCATGCTCATGCGACGCCTGGCCACCGCCGCAGCCGCGGCTTTCCTGGCGCTGGGCGGGCTTTCCGCCCCGGCCGAGGCGCAGACCGGCGACCCGTCCTTCAACCTGGTCAACCGCAGCAGCCGCACGATCTACGAGGCCTACGCCTCGCCCTCATCGGACAGCAATTGGGGCCAGGACAGGCTCGGCAACAACGTGGTGCCGGCGGGCCGGTCCTTCGTGGTCCGCCTGCCGCAGGGCGAATGCATGTACGACGTGCGCGTGGTCTATGACCGCGCCGGCGGCCCGGCCGAGGAACGCCGCAACCTGAACCTGTGCAACGTGACCGACCTGCCCTTCGACGGCAGCCAGGCGCGCCAGGGCGGGGCGCAGCAGCCCCCCCAGGCGCAGCAGCGCCCGCAGGGTCCGCCGCCGTCCGCCGGCGGGCCGACCGGCAACCCGTCCTTCAACCTGGTGAACCAGGGGCGGCAGACGGTGATGCAGGTCTTCGCCTCGCTCGCCACCGACCAGAACTGGGGCCCGGATCGCCTCGGCGCGGATACCGTGGCGCCCGGCGCTGTCTACGCCATCCGCCTGCCGGAAGGCCCCTGCATGTATGACATCCGCTTCGTCTACGACAGCGGCCAGCCGCAGGAACGCCGCAATGTGAACCTGTGCGAGGTCACCAACGTGACCGTGCCGCTGCAGTAGCCGCCGGCGCGCCGCAGAAAGGGCGGCCCCCGCGAGGGAGCCGCCCGTTTTCATGCCCGGAGGCTTGGCGCAGATCGCGTTCAGATGGAATCATCTGAACGCGTGAAGATGCCCTGAAAACAACAGGCAAGAGCCTGCGAAGTGAGCACGAGCGAACGCAGCATCCTCTAGGCCGCGCGCGCGGCCGCGAGCGCCTTCCACACCGTTTCCGGCGTCGCCGGCATGTCGATGCTGGCCACGCCCGCATCGGCCAGCGCATCGACCAGCGCATTGATCACGGCGGGCGGCGACCCCACCGCGCCGGCCTCGCCCGCGCCCTTCACGCCCATCGGGTTGGTCTCGCAGAGCACCTCGATCAGGTCGACGTCGATCGACGGCAGGTCGTCGGCGCGCGGCAGGGCGTAGTCCATGAAGGATGCCGAGAGCAGCTGCCCGCTGTCGCCATCGAAGGCGGTCCGTTCCATCAGCGCCTGGCCGATGCCCTGGGTGACGCCGCCATGCACCTGGCCGCGCACGATCAGCGGGTTCAGCGCATGGCCGACATCGTCCACCACGATGTAGCGCGGGATGTTCACGATGCCGGTCTCGGGGTCGACCTCGACCTCGGCCACGTGGCAGCCATTGGGGAAGGTGTGCGCCTTGATCTCGGCGGTTTCCTGGGCGTCGAGCAGCGTCGCCTCGATCCCGGCGGCGGCGCGCCTGCGCTGGGCCGCCGCCAGTTCCATGATGCCGACCGACCGGTCCGTGCCGGCGACGGTGAAGCCGCCCGCGCGCGGCGCGAATTCGATGTCGGCGACGGACGCCTCCAGGTGCTCCGACGCCGCCTGCTTGCCTTTCTCGACCACGCTCGCCGTGGTCACCAGGATGGCCTGGCCTTCGGAATACAGGCTGCGTGCGCCGCCGGTGCCGCCGCCATCGGGCAGCGTGTCGGAATCGCCCTGCTTGATCCGCACCTTGTCGATCGGCACGCCAAGCTCGTGGCTGGTCATCATGGCATAGGCGGTCTCGTGCCCCTGCCCGGTCGACTGCGTGCCGACATAGACATCGACGTAGCCGTCATCGGTGAACTTCACCGCGGCGTTCTCGGTCGGCCCGCCGCCGGTGGCTTCCAGGTAGTAGGCGAGGCCGATGCCGCGCTTCTTCCCCCGCTTCGCAGCCTCGGCGCGGCGGGCCGGGAAGCCGGCCCAGTCGATGTTCGCCAGCGCGCTGTCCATCAGCTTGGCGAATTCGCCGGAATCGTAGCGCTGCCCCATCGCGGAGACGTAGGGCATCGCGCTGGACGGAACCATGTTGCGCCGGCGGATCTCGATGCGGTCGATGCCCACTTCGCGCGCCGCGGTATCGATCAGGCGTTCGACCAGGTAGTTGCTCTCGGGCCGCCCGGCGCCGCGATAGGCATCGACCGGCACGGTGTTGGTCACCACGCCGATCACCTGCGCGTGGATCGCCTGGAAATCATACACGCTGGCCAGCACCTTGGTGCCCGCCCCGGTCGGGATGAACGGCGCGAAGGTGTTCAGGTAGGCGCCCATGCCGGCCCAGTTCTTGGTGCGCAGCGCGAGGAACCTGCCATCCTTGTCGAGCGCCAATTCGCCGATGGTGATGTTGTCGCGGCCATGGGTGTCGGACTGGAAGGCCTCGGTCCGCTCCGACGCCCATTTCACCGCGCGCTTCAGTTCGCGCGCGGCGAAGCAGGTCAGCACGTGCTCGGGGTACAGGAACAGCTTCATCCCGAAGCCGCCGCCGACATCGGGCGTGACCACGCGGAAGCTGTCCTTGGGCACCTTGAAGATGGCGTCCGCCAGGATGTTGCGCACCAGCCAGGAGCCCTGGGTATTGGTGGACAGCGTCCAGTGGCTTTTCGCCGCGTCGTAATCCGCCAGCGCGGCGCGCGCCTCCATCGAGGCCACCACAACGCGGTTGTTGACCACGCGCAGCCGCGTGACATGCGCGGCGGACTTGATCAGCGCATCGGTCTTGGCGGCGTCGCCGACATGCCAGTCGAAGCAGGTGTTGTTGGGCGCGCTATCCCAGACCTGCGGCTGGCCGGGGTTGGTCGCCGTGGCCAGGTCGGTCGCGGCCGGCAGGATGTCGTAGTCGACGACGATCGCCTCGGCGGCGTCGCGCGCCTGGCCGATCGTCTCGGCCACCACGAAGGCGACCGGGTCGCCGACATGGCGCACCATGCCTTCGGCCAATGCGCGGCGCGGCGTCTCGGAGCAGGGCTTGCCGTCCACGGACTTCACCGGCGCCAGGCAGGGCATGTGGCCGAGGCCGGCGGCCGCCAGGTCCGCCCCGGTCCAGACGCCGAGCACGCCTGGCATCGCCTTGGCGGCGGCGGTGTCCATGGCGGTGATGCGGGCATGCGCGTGCGGGCTGCGCAGCACATGGCCCTGCGCCTGGCCCGGCACCGCCATGTCGTCGGTGTAGCTGCCGCCGCCCTTGAGCAGGCGCGGGTCCTCGACGCGGCGGATGGATTGGCTGAGGCCGAACTTCGCCATGCCCTGGGTCTCCCTTCGAATGCTGCCTGCCATCATCTGCGATGCAGGGCGCGTATGGGAAGGGGGGCGGCGCGCGCCAAGTCCGCGCCCCTGGGTGTTTTGTCGTCCCCCGGGCAGCGGGCGGCGGCGTTACGGCCGCCTGGCCTTCGCGCCATGCGTTGGTGCGGTCCGCGCCGTGCGCTTCGGCGGCTCCGCTGTCTCAGGCCCCCTCGGCCGGCGCCTTGCCGCCCACCATCCGCTTCGTGCGCTCCCGCATGGACTGGAACACGACATAGAGCATCGGGATCACGAACACGCCGATCACCGCCGCGCCGATCATGCCGCCGAACACCGCCGTGCCGACCCCGCGCCGCGACAGCATCGCCGCACCCGAGGCAAAGACCAGCGGCACCAGGCCCAGGATGAAGGCGATCGAGGTCATCATCACCGCGCGGAAGCGCAGCCGCGCGCCCATGATGGCGGCGTCGCGGATCGACAGCCCTTCCTCGCGCTTTTCCTTGGCGAATTCCACGATCAGGATGCCGTTCTTCGCCGCCAGCGCGATCAGCACCACCAGGCCGATCTGCGCGTAGATATCCAGCGGCATGTTCGCCACCCACAGGGCGCCGAAGGCCGACAGCACGCCGACCGCGACCGACAGCAGCACGGGTATCGGAATGACCCAGGATTCGTACAGCGCGACCAGGAACAGGTAGGCGAACATCACCGCCAGCGCGAGGATGATGGCCGTCTGGCCCGAGGCCAGCTTCTCCTGGTAGGCCGTGCCGGTCCATTCATACCCGTAGCCGGGCGGCAGCACGCGGGCCGACAGGCTTTCCATCGCCGCCAGCGCATCGCCCGACGACACGCCCGGCCGCGGCGCGCCATTGATCGAGATGGCGCGGTAGTTGTTGTAGCGGAAGATGGTCTGCGGCCCGATGCGCGTCTGCACGTCTGCCACGGCGCGCAGCGGCACCATCTCCCCGCGCGCGTTGCGCACATGGATGCGCCAGATGCTCTCGATATCGCGCCGGTCGGCGGCCTCGGCCTGCAGGTTCACCTGCCAGGTCCGCCCGAACAGGTTGAAGTCGTTGACGTAGAAGCCGCCCAGCGTCGCCTGCAGCGTGGCGAACACGTCCGATATGCGCAGCCCCAACGCCTGCGCCTTCTCGCGGTCCAGGTCGAGGAACAGCGTCGGGTTGGTGGCGTTGAAGGTGGAGAATACCGCGGTGAGCCGCGGGTCCTGGTTGGCCGCCACGATCAGCCCGAGCATGGTGGCCCCGAGCTCGGCCGGCGGCCGCCCTTCGTAGTCCTGCAGGATGTACTCGAAGCCGCCGCCGGTGCCCAGGCCGATGATCGGCGGCAGGTTGAAAGCGAAGACATTCGCCGTGCGCACCGCCTGCCCGGCGCCGAACACCCGACCGATCGCCGCCTGCACAGACATCGATGCTTCGGTGCGGTCGGCGAAGGGCTTCAGCCGCGCCACCATGAAGGCCGAATTGGACTGCGCCCCGCCGTCGATCAACGAGAAGCCGACGATCGCCAGCGTGCCCTGCACCGAGGGGATCTGCTTCAAAATCTCCTCGACCTGGATCACCGCCTCGCGCGTGCGGGACACGGAAGCGCCCTGCGGCAGCTGCACCTGCACGAAGAAGGCGCCCTGGTCCTCCTGCGGCAGGAAGCCCGATGGCGTGATCTTCGACATCTCCCAGATGCCGAAGAAGAAGCCGCCGGTCAGCACGATGGACAGCATCGACACGCGCACCAGCCGCGTGACGACGCCCGCATAGCGGTCGCGCACCCAGTCGATGCCGCGCAGCCAGCGCCCCATGATGCCCGGCCGGTGCCCGCCCGCATGGGCGTGCGGGCGCAGGAACACCGCGCACAAGGCGGGCGAGAGCGTCAGCGCATTGATCGCGCTGATCACCATGGCCGCGCTGATGGTGACCGCGAATTGCCGGAACAGCTCGCCTGACAGGCCGGGGATGAAGCCGATCGGCACGAAGACCGACAGCAGCACCAGCGTGATGGCGATGATCGGCGCGGTGATCTGCGCCATCGCCTTCTTGGTGGCTTCGGCGGGCGTGAGGTGGGGTTCCTCCTCCATCACCCGCTCGACGTTCTCGACCACCACGATGGCGTCGTCCACCACGATGCCGATGGCGAGCACCATCGCCAGCAGCGAGATGGTGTTCGCCGAATAGCCGAGTGCCAGCAGGATCACGAAGGACCCGATCAGGCTGACCGGTACCGCCACGGTCGGGATGATGGTGGCGCGCATGTTCCCCAGGAACAGGAACACCACGATCACCACCAGGATGAAGGCCTCGACCAGCGTCTTGATGACCTCGTGGATCGTGTCGTTCACGAAGTCCGAGGTGTCGAAGAAGACACGGTGGTTCACGCCCTCGGGGTAGCGCGTGCGCATGTCGGCCAGCGTGCGCCGCACGTTCTCCGCCGCCGTCACCGCATTGGCGCCGGGCTGGAGGTAGACGCCGAAAGTCACCGCCGGCTTGCCGTCGAAGCGGCTCTCGGTGTCCATGCTGGCGGCGCCGAGTTCCACGCGCGCCACGTCGCGCACGCGCAGCACCGACCCATCGGCATTGGCGCGGATCAGCACCTCGCCGAATTCTTCCGGCGTGCTCAATCGCCCGCGGGTCTCCAGGTTGATCTGGAACTGCTGGTCGTCGGGGATCGGCCGCCCGCCCAGCCGCCCGACCGGCGCCTGCACGTTCTGCGCCTGGATCGCCGCCACCACGTCCGATGGCGTGAGGTTCAGGCTGATCAGCCGGTCCACCTCGAACCAGATACGCATGGAATAATCCATCGCGCCGAACAGGCTGACCTGCCCCACCCCCTGCACGCGCGCCAGCCGGTCCACGATGTTGATGGTGGCGTAGTTCGACAGGAAGATCGGCGTATGCGCGCCGCTTTCCGAATACAGGAAGATGAACTGCAGCACCGCGGAGGACTGCTTGCGCACCGTCACGCCCTGGCGTTGCACCTCCTGCGGCAGGCGCGCCAGCGCGGCCTGCACGCGATTGTTCACATTGACGGTCGCGAGGTCCGGATTGGTGCCCAGCTGAAAGGACACATTCAGGCTGTAGGACCCGTCATTGGCGCTGTTGGACCGCATGTAGATCATGCGGTCCACGCCATTCACGCTGGCCTCGATGACCTGCGCCACGGTCTGCTCGATGACGGTGGCCGAGGCACCCGGGAAGCGCGTGGTGACCGAGACCTGCGGCGGCACGATGTCCGGCAGCTGGGAAACCGGGATGCGCATCATCGCCAGCGCGCCCGCCAGCGCGGTGACGATGGCGATGACGATCGCGAAGCGCGGACGGTCGACAAAGACGGCGGAGAGCACGCGCGTTCAGCCCCGCGCCGGGGGCTGCGGCGTCGGGCGCGGCGGCGGTGGTGCATCGACCGGCGCGGGGTTGACCGGCTGGCCGGGGCGCACGCGCTGGAGCCCCTCGACCACCACCGTCTCGCCGCCCTGCAGCCCGCCCTCGATCACCGCGCGCTCCGGCGTGGAACGCCCGAGCGTCACGTTGCGCCGCGTTGCGACATTGCCCTGGCCCACCACGAAGACGAAGGCGCCTTGCTGGTCCTGCAGCACGGCGGCGCGCGGCAGCGTGATGGCCATGACCGGCTCGGCGCCTTCCACGGTGACACTGACGAACTGCCCGTCCACCAATTCGCGCGGCGAGACGCTGGAGGCCTGGCCACCCACCTGGCGGATCGGGTTGGGGATCAGCGCGCGCACCAGGATGGTGTCGGTGTTGCGGTCGATCTGGTTGTCCACGAAGTCGATCCGACCGGTCTCGGGGAAGTTCCGCCCATCGGTGGTGCGGATGCGCACCAGCACGGCGGTCGGCCCGCCGCGCCCCTCGAAGCGGTTGCGCAGTTCGAGCGCGGTGCGCTGGCTCACCGCGAAGGCCACGCGCATCGGATCCTGGCTGACGATGGTGGACAGCGTGCCGGCATCCGGCCCCACCACATTGCCCACCGCCAGCACCGACCGGCCGATCTGCCCGGCGATCGGCGCCGTGATCTCGGTATAGCCCAGGTTGATCTGCGCCACCCGCACGGCGGCCTCGGCCGCGAGCACATTGGCCGCGGCGGTGCGTTCCAGCGCCAGCGCATTGTCCAGCGCCACCTGCGTGCCGGTGCCGGTCTGGCGCAGTTCCCGCGCGCGGGACAGCGCGACACGGGTATTCTCCAGCGTCGCATTGGCGCCCGCCAGGTTGGCCTGGGCCTGCTCGACCTGCGCCTGGAAGGGCGCGCGTTCGAGCCGGTAGAGCACCTCGCCCTCGGTCACGTCGCCGCCCTCGCGGAACAGGCGCTCCTGCAGGAAGCCGGTGACGCGGGCGCGGATATTGACGCGGTCGGTCGCCTCGACCCGGCCGACGAATTCGATGGTCTCGGTGATCGGCCGGCGCTCGGCCACCTGCACGCCCACTGCCGGCGGGCCCTGGGGGCCGAACTGGGCGGCGGCGGGAAGGCTCGCGGCCAGCAGCAGCGCGAAGGCACCAGCCAGGGAACGCAGGGTGACGTTCGGGATCATCCCTTGGTCATGTCGCGTTGCAGCATGCCGCGTCAAGCCGCGTTACGATGAACCATGCCGGGCGGCCGGTCCGGCGCGCTTCAATGGGCGACGAAAACCGGGCATGGCGCCGCATGCAGCAGGCGCCGCGTGGCCGAACCGGTGAACAGCGCGCGCAGCCCGCTGGTCTCGAAGGACCCCATCACCAGCAGGCGGGCCGGCATGGCGGCGGCCTCGGTCAGCAGGGCATCCACCGGGCGCGCGCCGTCCAGCGCCAAGGGCTGCGCCGCCATGCCATGGGCGCGCAGGTAGCCCGCGGCCTCCTCGGCCAGGCGCGTGGCCTCGGCCCGGGTCTCCGCGACCGACAGCACCGTCACCGGCAGGTCCCCGGCCAGCCCCAGCAGCGCGAACAACTGGATCGCGCGCATCGCCGGGATGGAGCCGTCATAGCCGACCAGCACGCCGCCGGCCGTCACCGGCGGGCCGGGCGGCACCACCAGCAACGGGCGCGCGCCGTCATGCAGCAGGGCCTCGATCACCGGCGCCAGGCCGTCGGGGCAGTCCTCGAGCCCGAGGGTCGAGTCGCGGCCGATCACGATCAGGTCGTGCGACACGCCGGCGGCGAGCAGCGCGGGTTCCGGCGCGTCGGTCAGGCGCAGGCGGGTGAAGCGCATGTCGCCGGCCGCGGCGGTGCAAGCGGCGAAGGCGGCCTCGGCCTCTTCCTCGGCGCGCCTGGTGCGGGCGGCGTCGCGGCGCTCCTTGAAGGCGGCGGCGCCGGCGGGCACCGCCTCATGCGCGTCGCGCACATGCGGCCAGTCGAGCACGGTGGCGGCGGTCAGCGACGCGCCGGTGCGGTGCGCGAGGTCGATGGCAAGGTCGCGGGCACGCCGCGCACCATCGGTGTCGTCCAACGCGACCAGGATCGAACGGATCATTCCCGCTTTTACAACGGTTCCCCCCGACCGCGGAAGTCAGGCGCGGATCAGCCGCAGCCGGAGGGTCCGGCTCGCCAGGTCGATGGCGGCGACCATCACCAGGATCATCAGCACGATGAAGGCGGCCTCGTCCCAGTTGTTGATGCGGATGCGGTCGGACAGTGCCAGGCCGATCCCGCCCGCCCCCACGATGCCAAGCACGGTCGAGGACCGCGCATTGGATTCCAGCGTGTAGAGCACCTGCGCCAGCATCACCGGCGCGACCTGCGGCAGCAGGCCGATCCGCACCGCCAGCAGGCGTCCCGCGCCGGCCGCGCGCACCGCCTCCACCTGGCGGCGGTCGGCGCTCTCCAGCGCCTCGCTGAACAGCTTGGCCAGCGTGCCGGTATCGGGCACCGCCAGCGCCAGGATGCCGGCGAAGGGGCCCAGCCCGACCGCCGAGACGAAGATCAGCGCCCAGATCAGCGTGTCGATGCCGCGCAGCCCGTCATAGACGCGCCGCACCGAGAACCGCAGCAGCGCGCTGCCCACCACGTTGCCGGCGCCCAGCAGCGCCAGCGGCAGCGCCGCCACCACCGCCAGCACCGTGCCCAGGAAGGCCATGGCCAGGCTTTCGGCCAGCCCGTGCAGCAGGTCGGGGAAGGCGCCACCCGCCGTGGGCGGCCACATCAGCGCGACCAGCCAGCCGAGCCGCGACAGCCCCGCCCAGATGCGCTCGGGCGACGCGTCGATGCGCCACAGCCCGGCCAGCAGCAGCACGAAGCCGAGCGCGAAGATCAGCGGTGTCGCGCCCAGCCGCCTCATGCCGCGCGCGCGCCCAGCACGCGGGCGCGCAGCCGACCGCACAGCAGGTCGATGGCGGTCACGGTCAGCAGGATCAGCACCAGGATCGCCGAGATGTCCTGGTATTCGAATTGCCGCACCGCGAGGTACAGCTCCTCCCCAATGCCGCCGGCGCCGACGATGCCGAGCACGCTGGCTTCACGCACATTGATCTCGAAGCGCAGCAGGCCATAGGACAGCACGCCGGGCAGCGACTGCGGCAGCACGCCATAGCGCATCTGCGCGGGCCAGGACCCGCCGGCGGCGCGCACGCCCTCGACCGGACCGAGCGCGACATTCTCGTGTTCCTCGGCGAACAGCTTGCCCAGCGCGCCGGCGGTATGCACCGCGATCGCCAGCACGCCGGCGAAGGCGCCCAGGCCGAAGGCGTAGACAAACACCAGCGCGAGCACCAGCGTGGGCACGGTCCGCATGAATTCCAGCACGCGCCGCACCAACTGCACGACCGGCCCGGGCGCCAACGTGGCGGCCGCCGGGAAGGACAGCAGCAGCGCCACGCCACCCCCCAGCACGGTGCCGACATAGGCCATCAGCAGCGTGTCACCGAGCAAGGCGACCCAGTCGCGAAAGCCCCACATCCAATAGGCGATGTCGGTGCCCGCGGTGGACCACGCGATGTCGGGCAGCGTGCGGTAGATGTAGTCCCAGGCCAGCGGAACACCGCGCACCAGGCGCGTGACGCTGACCTCGCCGATCCAGGCCGACCCCAGCACCGCGGCGGCGAAGGCGGCGGCGGCCAGCGCAAGGCGCCAGCGCTGCCGCGTCCGCGCGGCGCGCCAGCGCCCCTCGACCGCGAGGACGGCGCCGGCGGTCACGCTCAGCTGCGCCGTTCGCGGCGCCGCTGCGCGTTCTCCTCGAGGATCGCCATGATGTCGAGGTAGTCCTCGTGCTTCGCGGGCGCCAGGCCGCGGGCATTGGACGACATCTCGCGGAACGCCTGCGGTTCGCGTTCCGGCATCGCGGCGAAGGCGGCCGTGACGTCGCGGCGGAAGGCTTCCGGCAGGTCCATGCGGACCACGATCGGGCTGTTCGGAATGAGCGGCGAACGCCAGATCACGCGCACGGCATTGGCCGGGATCATGCCCTTCTCGACCATGCGCTGGAAGGTGTTGCGGTCCTCGTTGGAATAGGCAACCACGGCGGCATCGTAGGTACCGTTGATCACGGCGATGACGTTCTGCTCGTGGCTGCCGGCGAAGCCGGTGCGCGAGAAGTATGTGGCGGGGTCCATGCCCTGGCGGCGCAGGAACCAGCCCGGCACCTGGAAGCCGGAGGTCGAGTTCGGATCGCTGAAGCCGAGCGTCTTGCCGCGCAGGTCTTCCAGCCGCTGCACCGGGCTGTCGGCCTTCACGATCATCACCGAGTGGTAGCCATCGAGCCCGGCATTGTCGATGTAGCGGAAGATCGGCGCGACCCGTTCGCCCATCACGCGACGCGCCAGCCCGTAGGAGGCCGGGCCAAGATAGGCGAGTTCGGCATGGCCCGAGCGCATCGCCTCGACCACCGCGGCGTAGTCGGACCCGCGGAACACGCGAAAGGGCACGCCCAGCGATTGCGCCATGTAGCCCGACAGGCCTTGCAGGCGCGCGATGGCGTCGCGTTCGTTCTCGACCGAGATCATGCCGTAGCGCACTTCGCGCAGGCTGGCGCGCCAATCGGCCTGGGCGGCGGCGGCGCGCGGCAGCAGGCCGAGCGCAGGCAGGGCAAGGGCGGTGCGGCGGAGAATCATGGCGGGCTCCCGGTCTTTGGCCCGCAGCGCGTGCCATGGCGTCTGCGATGACGGGATGACGGACCGATGAAGAAGCCGTGACGTCGCGCGCTGGTGCGGACAAGCCGCGCGGCCGTCCGTTCAGCGCGGCCCGGGCAGGCGCAGGAAGGCGAGCGTGCAGGCCACCAGCGCCACCGCGAAGACCAGCAGCGCCGCGCCCACGCCGCCTGCCGCGGCTGCCGCGCCGGATGCCGCCTGCAGCACCGCCGCGCCGCCGAAGAACGACATGTTCATCGCCGACAGCGCACGCCCCACGCGTTCGGGCGGCACCGCCGCGCGCACCAGCGCGAAGCAGATCACCTGCAGGGAAATCAGCAGCCCGAATCCCGCCAGCACCACCGCATCCGCGCCCGCGCCCCAGCCCAGCGCGCCGCCCAGCACCAGCAGCCCGATCATCGCCGCACCGCCGAGATGCCCGACCACCAGCAGGGCGCGCCGATGCGCCTGGAAACGCCGTTCCAGCAGCCCTGCCACCGCCGGGCCGATGATCAGCGCGACGGTGCAGGCGAGCAGCACATGGCCGGCTTCGAGGCGCGGCAGCCCCTTCACCTCCATCAGCCAGGGCCCGCCCCACAGCCCGCGCACGCCCAGCACCGCGGCGAAGGAGGCGAAGGCGATCACCACCGGGCCGCGGATGTCGCGCGACAGCGCGAGTGTGACGACGTCGCGCGCATCCTCCGCGACCGACCGCCGTGCCTGTGCAGGCGCGACGCTTTCGCGCACGATGGCCGCCACCGCCGCCATCGCGCCGAGCGCGAGCAGCGCGCAGGCCACATAGCCCGCGCGCCAGCCGGCATGGTCCACCAGCAGCGCAAGGGGGCTGGCCGACAGCAGCATCCCGGTATTGCCGAAGGCCTGGATGACACCGCCCCACAGACCGAATTTCTGCGGCGGCAGGTTCTTCGCCGCATAGGTGATGGGGCACATCAGCATCCCCGAACACCCGATGCCCAGCACCGCCTGCGCCGCCAGCATCGACCACGGGCCGGTCGCCACCGCCGCCAGCAGCGACCCCACCGCCGAGACTCCCATCAGCGCCAGCGCCGTGCGCTTCACGCCGTAGCGATCGAGCGCCACGCCCACCGGCAGCATGGCCAGCGCGAAGGCCGCCGGAAACGCGCCGGTCAGCGCGCCGAGCCCCTCCGCGGACAGGCCGAGGTCGCGCTGCAGCACATCCGCCGCCATCGCCGGCACCGTGCGCACCGCGTTGGAGAAGACATGGCCGAGCGCGAGCGCCAGGACGGACAGCCCGAGCAGGTCCAACCCGTCAGTTCCGGAACATCTTGCCGGGATTCATGATGCCGCGCGGATCGAGCGCGACCTTCACGCTGCGCATCACCGCGAGCGCTTCCGGCCCGTGTTCCTGTTCGAGGAATTCGCGCTTGCCCATGCCGATGCCGTGCTCGCCCGAACACGTCCCGCCCAGCGCCAACCCCTGCGCGACGATGGCGCGATCGAGCGCCCAGGCGCGTTCCAGCCCCTGCTGGTCGCCTTCCGGAAACAGGATCAGGCAGTGGAAATTGCCATCGCCCACATGGCCGACGATGCAGGATGTCAGGCCCGAGGCCAGCGCCGTTTCCTTCGCCTGCACCACCGCTTCCGCCAGGCGCGAGATGGGTACGCAGACATCGGTGGTGATGCCGCGATGCCCGGGCTTCAGCGCCACCGCCGCCCAATAGGCATCGTGGCGCGCCTGCCAGAGCCGGTTGCGGCTCTCGGCATCCGTCGCCCAGGCGAAGCCCTGCGCGCCGAAGTCGGTGGCGATCGCCTCGACCGATTCCGCCTGTTCCTTCACCGACGCATCGGTGCCGTGGAATTCCAGGAACAGCGTGGTCAGCGGCGTGAAGCCCGTGAGCTTCGAATAGCGGATGCAGGCCTCCATCTGGTCCGCATCGAGCAATTCGATGCGTGCCACCGGAATGCCGGCCTGCATGACGGTGATGACTGTCTCGACCGCCGCGGCCAGGGTGGGGAACTGGCACACCGCGGCGGACATCGCCTCCGGGATGCCATGCAGGCGCAGGCGAATCTTGGTGATGACGCCGAGCGTCCCCTCGGAGCCGATGAACAGCCTGGTCAGGTCGTAGCCGTTCGATGCCTTGCGCGTGCGCCCGCCGGTCTCGATCACGCGGCCATCGGCCAGCACGACTTCGAGGCCCAGCACATTCTCCCGGATGGTGCCGTAGCGCACCGCATTGGTGCCCGACGCGCGTGTGGCGCACATGCCGCCGATGCTGGCATGACTGCCGGGATCGACCGGGAAGAACAGGCCCTTGTCGCGCAGGAAGGCGTTCAGCTCCTGCCGCGTCACGCCCGGTTCGATGAGGACATCCATGTCCTCCTCGTTCAACTCCAGCACCGCCTTCATGCGCGACAGGTCGAGCGAGACGCCCGCGCGCACCGGGTTCACATGCCCTTCCAGCGACGTGCCGGCACCAAACGGCGTCACCGCCACGCCATGCTGGTGGCACAGCGCCAGGATGCGGCTGACCTCCTCGGTCGTCTCCACGAAGGCGACGGCGTCGGGCAGGGTCGGCGTGGTGGTGTCCTCGCCGCGCGAATGCTGTTCGCGCACGCTGGCATTGGTGCTGAGGCGCTCGCCGAGGATGGCGCGCGCGGCGGCAATGACGGTATCGGCCGGGGTGGTCATGGTGGTCACTCCTCCCGCCGCAGCGGGCCGGTCAGGCAATGCGGGCCGCCGCCACCCGCGGTGAACAGCGACAGGTCGGGGTCGAGTACGTCCAGCCCCTCCGCACGCAGCGCGGCGTTCAGCGCGGCTGATCCGCGCGCCGACACCACGCGCCCGCGGCCGAGCGCGAGGATGTTGCACCCCAGCGCCATTGCGTCGCGATAGGCCACGTCGATGCAACGGATGCCGTGTGCCGCCAGCCAGGCGACGAAATCCGGGTCCAGCACATCGAGGCACGCCACCGCCAGGCCGGGTGCGGCCAGGCAGAACAGCACATCCAGGTGCAGGAAGTGTTCGTCGAAGCTCTCGATGCGGACCTCCCAGCCTTCGGCGCGCAGCCAGGCGGCGAATTGCTCGGCGCCCGCCAGGTCGGTGCGGCCGCCCGAAGCGCCCACCACCGCGACACCCGGCTTCAGGATGTGGATGTCGCCGCCTTCCAGCGTGCCGGCGGACGACTTCCGCCACAAGGTGCCGCCGTGGAAATCGATCACGCCCGCATATTCGCCGCGCCGCTGCGGGCGTTCGAGCTGGCACAGCACCGCGCCCCAGGGCGTGACCACCGCGGAATCCCGCGTATAGACCATGTAGGGGAGGTGCGGCTCCGGCGGCAGCACATGCACCCGCGCGCCACCCTGGCGCAGCGCAGCGACCAGCTCCGCATGCTGCGCGGCCAGCGCCAGCGCGGAAGGCTGCTGCGCCTCCGCAAGCGTGCGCGTCTGATCGGCGCCCGCAAGCGTGCGCGTCTGATCGGCGCCCGCAAGCGTGCGCGTCTGATCAGCGCCCGCAAGCGTGCGCGTCTGATCGGCGCCCGCAAGCGTGCGACGCACGATGCTGTTGGTCGGGATCCAGCGGTAGTGATCGGGCGGGCAGACCAGCACATCGGTCAGCACGCCGGTCTCGGAGGAGACGGTCCAGTCGGCCATGCCGCGCACCCTGCCGCGCGCAGGACTGACCGTCCAGCCGCGCGTTTGACGCGCCCCGGACCCCGTCCTAGCGTCCGCGCCATAGCAGCCAGCACAGAGGAAACGGCGCCATGGCGAATGCGGTCAAGGAAGCGTGGAAGGCCGGCAAGGCCGTGGTGAACGGGTGGCTCGCCATCCCGAACGCGTTCAGCGCCGAGATGTATTCCAAGTGCGGCTGGGATTCCGTCACCGTCGACATGCAGCACGGCGTGCAGGACTACCTGTCCTGCGTCGCCTGTTTCCAGGGCATCCAGCCCTCCGGCGCGGTGCCGATGGTGCGCGTGCCGTGGAACGAACCCGGCATCGTGGGCAAGGTGCTCGACGCCGGCGCCTACGGCGTGATCTGCCCGATGGTGAACACCGAGGAAGAGGCCCGCGCCCTGGTGCAGTACTGCAAGTACCCGCCGGCCGGCACGCGCTCCAACGGCCCGATCCGTGCGGGCGCTTATGGTTCCTCGGGCGGCTACCAGAAGACCGCCAATGACGAGATCCTGGTCATCCCGATGATCGAGACCAAGACCGCGATCGAGAACATCGAGAAGATCCTCGACGTGCCCGGCATCGACGGCATCTATGTCGGCCCGTCGGACCTGTCCTTCTCCTACGGCCTCGAACCCAAGCTCGATGTCGAGGACCCGTTCATCCTGGGCATCTACGACAAGCTGCTGGCCGAGACCGCCAAGCGCGGCATCGCTGCCGGCCTGCACAACGGCAGCCCGGCCTATGCCAACAAGATGATCAAGAAGGGCTTCAAGCTGGTCACCATCGCCAATGAGGTCGGGCTGATGTGCCAGGCCGCGACGGCGGCGGTGAAGGCGGCGCGGGGCTGATGCGGGACGGCGCGGGCGCGGGTCTGCCCACCCGCGCCGACTTCCGCTTCTTCTACGAACACAAGGTCCGCTACGTCGAGCTCGACACCCAGGGCATCGTGTTCAACGCGCATTACCTGACCTGGTACGACGAGGCGGTGTCGGACTACATCCGCGCCGCCGGCTACGGCGACGACATGCGCGTGCCAGGCGCCGATTTCCACGTCGTCCGCGGCCTGGTCGAATACAAGGTGGCGGTGGGCCGGCGCGCCGAGATCGACATCGGCGCGCGCTGCACGCGCATCGGGCGGTCATCCGTGGCGTTCCAGCCCGCCATCTTCCCGAAGGGCGCGGACACGCTGCTCGCCACCGGCGAGATCGTCTGGGTGCTGACCGACCAGGCGACACGCCGCCCGATCCCGATCCCGGCCGGCATGCGCGACGCCCTCGGCCGCTTCGAAGGCGTCGATTTCAACGCCTAGCGCCGCTTCCGCTCGCCTTCGCTCGCTGCAACGTCTCTAGTCCTATGCTCTTGCGAGCATCTTCACCCGGTCAGATGATTCCCTCTGATCGGGACCTGCCCTCGGTCGCAGGCCCCGGAGGCCATGGGATGGACACCGACTACCTTGTCATCGGTGCCGGATCGGCCGGCTGCGTCGTTGCGGCGCGACTGTCCGAGACCGGCGCGCGGGTCACGCTGCTCGAAGCCGGGCCGCGTGACCGCCACCCCTGGATCCACATCCCCGCGGGGATGCTGAAGCTGCTGCAGAACCAGTCGCTGATGAACTGGGGCTATGTCGCGGAACCCGACCAGGCGGTGAACGGCCGCGAGATCCGCTGGCCGCGCGGGCGCACGCTGGGCGGCACGTCGTCGATCAACGGCATGCTGTACGTCCGCGGCAATCCGGCGGATTTCGACATCTGGGCGCAGATGGGCTGCCGCGGCTGGTCATGGCAGGACGTGCTGCCGCATTTCCGCCAGTCCGAGACCTACCGCAACGGCGGCGACCCCGCGATCCGCGGCACCGACGGCCCGCTCCAGGTCGAGGACTACCGCACCATCCTGCCGTTGACCCACCGCTTCATCGAGGCCGCGCAGCAGGCCGGCCACCCCTTCCGCGCCGACCTGAACGGCGAGGACCAGGAGGGCGCGGGCTATTCGCAGATGACGCGCGTCGGCCGCTGGCGTGGGTCGACCGCGCGCACCTACCTGCGTGGCGCCGGCGACCGCGTGCGGGTCATCACCGAAGCCCAGGTCAGTCGCCTGCTGTTCGACGGGCGCCGCTGCATCGGTGCGGAATACCGCCAGGGCGGCGCGCTGCACCGCATCTTCGCGGCGCGCGAGACCATCCTGTCCGGCGGCGCGGTGAATTCGCCGCATGTGCTGCAGGTCTCGGGCATCGGCCCGGCCGACCACCTGCGCGCGCTGGGCATCGATGTGCTGGCGGACATGCCGGCGGTCGGCGCGAACCTCCAGGACCACTTCGTCTCCCGCGTGCAGCATCGCGTGAAGGACGGGCTCAGCACCAACCAGCTCGCGCGTGGCCTCCGGCTGGCCGGCGAGGTCGCGCGCTTCGTCCTGCGCGGCACTGGCGCGCTGACCTTCGGCGTCACCACCGCGCAGGTGTTTGCGCGGTCGCGCGAGGGGCTGGAAAGCCCCGACCTGCAATTGCTGTTCACGCCGGCCTCCTACGCGCTCGGCACCTTCGGCGTGCTGGAGAAGGAACCCGGCATGACCTGCGCCATCTGCCCGGTGAAGCCGGACAGCCGCGGGTCGGTGCTGGCGCGCTCGGCCGATCCGTTCGAGAAGCCGGCGATCCGGCCGAACTACCTCTCGGCGCGATCCGACCAGGCGTTGCTGGCGGCCGGCATCCGCATGGTGCGCGACATCTTTGCGCAGCCCGCCATCGCGCGGCACAGCGTGCAGGAAATCCTGCCCGGGCCGGGCGTGGCGTCGGATGACGAATTGCTCGCCTTCAACCGCCAATACGGCACCACGATCTACCACCCGGTGGGCACCTGCCGCATGGGCGAGGGGCCGGACGCCGTGGTGGACAGCCGCCTGCGCCTGCGCGGCTTCGACGGGCTGCGGGTGATCGACGCCTCGGTGATGCCGACGCTGACCACCGGCAACACCAATGCGCCGACCATCATGATCGGCGAGAAGGGTGCGGCGATGATCCGCGAGGACGCCGCGTAGCGCCGTTTCGCGAGCCTCTTCACCCGATCGTGTGATTCCACCCGATCGGGGTCTGTTCTAGCCGACCCGCGCCAGCGCCCGCACCGCCACCGTCACCGCTGCCAGGTCCCGCGCCCCCGCCGCATCGCGCACCAGTGCGGCGACATGCGCCGCCTCCGGCGCCTGGCCGCGCAGATGCAGGGCCGCCAGGTGGGCCTGGCTGGCGCCGACTTCCTCGGCCAGCGCGGCGCGCGCGCGCGGGCCGAAGGCGCCGGGTGCGGGCGCCGCGGCGATCGCACCGCGCAGGGTATCGAGCGCGAAGCGGGATTCCACCTCGCCCCAGGCCGCCGCCGCCGCCGCCGCATCCACCCCGGCCCGCCCGGCCAGGCGCACCACCGCGGGTGCGGCCGCCAGCCGAGGCGCGGCCGCCGCCAGCAGCCCGGCATCCGCCGGCAGCCCCGGCGCCGGTGCGGCATGTGCGGCAGCGGCCGCCGCCAGCGCGGCAATCCCCGGCCGCAGTGCGGCCAAGGCTTCCTCCAGCGGCTGCGCGGGAGCAGCAAGCAGGTCCTGCGCCGCCGCTTCCTGCAGGCGCCGCAGCGACAGCAGCGCGGCAAGCCGCGTGTCGGCCGGCGCATCGGCCGCGTCGATCGCATCGCAGGCGGCTTCCAGGCCGAAGGCCTCGGCCGCCAGCAGCGCGGCGCGGCAGGCCGCGACCGGGTCGGCCGCCATGGTCAGCCGCGCCAGCGCCGCGCAGCCCAGCCGGTTGGCCACCGCATTCGCCACGATGGTCGCCACCAGGTCGCGGCGCAGCCGATGGCGTTCGGCGAAGCGCGCATAGCCTTCCTGCAAGGGCCGCGGGAAATACGCCATCAGCGCGGGCAGCAGCGCCGGTTCGTCGGGCAGGGTGGACTCCGCCAGCGCATCGGTCAGCCACAGCTTCGCGAAGGGCAGCAGCGCCGCAATCTCGGGGCGGGTCAGCGCATCGCCGGCACCGATGCGCCGCGCCATGCCGGCCGCATCGGGCAGCCCCGCCACCGCGCGGTCGAGCAGCCCGGCCTGTTCCAGCCGCTCCATCAGCACCGCCTGGGCGGGCAGGTCCTCCGCGCCGCCCATCGCTTCCAGCGTGACGGCGATGGATTGCTGGGCGTTGTCGCGCAGCACCAGGGCGGCGACCTCGTCGGTCATCTCGCGCAGCAATTCGTCGCGGTTGCGCCGCGTCAGCACGCCATCGGCCTCGGCATCCGCGAGCAGGATCTTGATGTTCACCTCGTGGTCCGAGGTCGAGACACCGGCGGAATTGTCGAGCGCATCGGTGTTGATGCGGATGCCCAGACGCGCCGCCTCGATGCGGCCGGCCTGCGTCACGCCGAGATTCGCCCCCTCGCCGACGATGCGCGCGCGGATCTGCGCGCCGTCGATGCGGATGGCGTCGTTGGCGCGGTCGCCGGCATCGGCCTGCGTCTCGGTGGCGGCCTTCACATAGGTGCCGATGCCGCCGAAATAGAGCAGGTCCGCTTCCATCCGCAGGATCGCCTGCATGATGGCGGCGGGTTCCGCGCGGTCCGCGGCGATGCCCAGCATGGCCTGCGCCTGCGCGCTCAGCGGCAATGACTTCGCAGTGCGCGCGAAGACCCCGCCGCCCTCGCTGATCAGCCGCGCCTCGTAATCCGCCCAGGAGGACCGCGGCAGGCGGAACAGCCGCTCGCGCTCGGCAAACGACACCGCGGGATCGGGCGAGGGATCGAGGAAGATGTGGCGATGGTCGAAGGCCGCGCGCAGCCGCGTCTGGCGCGACACCAGCAGCCCATTGCCGAACACGTCGCCCGACATGTCGCCGACGCCCACCATGTCGAAGGGCGCATCCTGCACGGAACGACCGAGCACTTCCTGGAAATGCCGGTCGATCATCACCCAGGCGCCGCGCGCGGTGATGCCCATGCCCTTGTGGTCGTAGCCGGCGGAACCACCGCTCGCGAAGGCATCGCCGAGCCAGAAGCCATATTCAGCCGACAGCCCGTTCGCGATGTCGCTGAAGGTCGCGGTGCCCTTGTCGGCGGCGGCGACGATATAGGGGTCGTCGCCATCGCGCCGCACGATGCCCGGCGGCGTCACCACCGCCGTGCCCTGGTAGTTGTCCGCCAGGTCCAGCATGGAGCGCACCAGCGTGCGGTAGCAGGCGATGCCCTCGGCCTGGAACGCCTCGCGGTCGGTCATCGGCGGCGGGTGCTTCAGCACGAAGCCGCCCTTCGCCCCGGTCGGCACGATGATGACGTTCTTGAGCCGCTGCGCCTTCATCAGGCCGAGGATCTCGGTGCGGAAATCCTCCCGCCGGTCGGACCAGCGGATGCCGCCGCGCGCCACCGGGCCGGCGCGCAGGTGGCAGCCTTCCATGCGCGGGGAATGCACGAAGATCTCGCGCCAGGGGCGCGGTGCCGGCATCTCGCCGGCCAGCGCGCTGTCCAGCTTGAAGGCCAGGTAGTCCTTGCCCTGGAAGAAATTGGTCCGCAGCATCGCGTCGAGCGTGACGCGCAGGCGCGTCAGGATGCGGTCCTCGTCGGGGTTCTCGACGGCATCGAGCAGCATCGCCCAGGCGGCCTCGGCCTTGGACGTGTCGCGATCCGTCGCGGCGGGGTCGAAGCGGCGGTGGAAGATCTCGACCAGCAGCCGCGCGGCCTCAGGATGCGCGGACAACGCCGCCTCCACCGAGGCCTGCGCGAAGGGAAAACCGACCTGCTTGGCCCAGCGGAACATTGCGCGCAGCAGCCAGCATTCGCGCCAGTCGAGCCCGGCCCGCAGCACCAGGCGGTTGAAGCCATCGGCTTCCGCCGAGCCCTCCAGCAGCGCGCCCAGGGCACCGAGGATTTCGTCGAACCGATCCTCGGGGCAATCGGCGCCGGCCTCCAGCCGATAGACATGCAGCACGACCTGCGGCGCCTGCACGGGCGCCAGCAGGTAGGGCTGCTCCTCGATCGCCCGCAGGTCGAGGCTTTCGAACAGCGGCAGCGCATCCGCCAGCGCCAACGGCGCGGCTGGATTGGCCAGGCGCAGCGTCAGCGACCGCGGCCCGGCGCCAGGTGCGCGCTGCAGGTCGGCGCGCGCGCCCCCCGCGGCGATCGCGCGTTCCGCGAGCAGGATGTCGGCAACCCCCTGCGCTGCGGTCGTCGCCTCGCGATAGGCGCCGGGGAAGGCGTCACGCCAGCGGGCCAGCACGGCGGCGGCCTCGGCTTCGCCGCGCGTCGCCGACAGCGCCTCCGACAGCCGCTCGGCGAAGCCGCGCGCAGCCTGCGCGATGGCGGCTTCCAGCGCGCCGACATCGACATGGGGCACCGCGCCGGGTCGCGTCGCGACGATGTAGTGCACCCGCGCCAGCGGCGCGTCGCCGAGCGCGATGTAGTAGGCTGACAACCGCCCGTCATAGGCGCGCGCCACGGTCTGCCCCACGCGTTCGCGCAGGCGCGTGTCGAAGGTGTCGCGCGGCAGCCAGGCGATGGCGGAGACGAAGCGTTCGAACGGGTCGTGCCGGACGATCAGCGCGGCGCGCGGACGGATGGTGAGGTCGAGCGCGCGGCGCGCCCCGGCCAGGATCGCCGCCTCCGGCGCCTGGAACAGCTCGTCGCGCGGCCAGGTGTCCAGGATGTTGCGCAGCGCGCGCCCGTCATGGCTGTCGGGCTCGACGCCGGCCATCTCCAGGATGGTGTCGCATTTGCGCCGCAGCAGCGGGATCGACCGCGGATTGCGGTTGTACGCCGCCGCCGCGAACAGGCCGAGGAACAGCCGCCCGCCCACCACCTGGCCGGCGGCGTCGAAGATGCGCGTCGCCACCACGTCGGCATGCTGCGGGCGATGCACGGTCGCGCGCATGTTCGCCTTGGCAACGGTCACCGGCGTCGGGTTCGCCAGCGCGCCACGCACCGCCGGCGGAATCGCGGACAGGTCGCGCAAGGCGTCGAAGACCGGCACGGCGGCGTCGGTCAGCAGGCCCAGATTCTCCGCCGCCACCACGCTGATCGCCCCGTCCGGCCCGACGGTGAAGCGACGATGGCCGAGCAGGACGAAGTTCTCCTCGACCAGCCAGCGCAGGAAGGCGGCGGCCTCGTCGGCCTCGGGCCCGCCCGGGGCGGCGACCTCGGCCTCGGCGCCGCGCAGCAGCGCGAGCATGGCCGGGAAGCCCGCGGTGGCGGCGCGCACATCCGCCATGGCACGCACCAGCGCGGCTTCCAGCGCATCGAGCCCCTCGGTGCCGCGCGGTGGCGTGCCGGACAGCACGGGGCCGGCGGCACCCAGGGTCACCCGCATCATGCTCTCGCGCGCCGGGGATGCGCCGTCGATCGCCACCAATTGCCCTGCCGCATCGCGCTGCACGCGCACGATGGGGTGCAGCAGGGACGCGACCGCGCGCCCATGCAGCGCCAGCGCGGCCAGCACCGAATCGACCAGGAAGGGCATGTCGTCGGTGACGACCTCGGCCACCGGGCGCGGGCCGTTGCCCGGGCCGGGCGGCAGCACGCGGACCTTGGCGACGCCCGGGCTGCGGTCCTGCGCGAAGGCAAACAGGGACGCGGCGGCGGCGGCCAGCGCCTCGGGCGGTTCGGCGGCGAGTTCGGGCGTCGGCACCGCGGCGTGCAGGTCGCGCAGCAGGCGGGCGGCGTCCGGCGGCAGGGCGGGCGCCAGGCGCGCCAGGGCTTCATCGGCCGCGCGCAGGACCTCGGCACGGGTGGTATCCGCCGCGCCCGGCATGTCGTTCGCCATGGTTTCCTCCGTTTCGCCGCCGCGCCAGCCTGCGCCGGCGGGCCTTGCCGCGTCCAGACTTGACCCTGACGCACCGCGGCCGGGCAGGCTAGGATGCGCCGCATGAAGATGACGTTGCAGGACCTGCTGTCGCCGGTCACGCCCGAACGGTTCCTGGCCGACCACTACGACCGCGCGCCGCTGCACATCCAGGGCAGCCCGGACAAGTTCGCCGGCGTGCTCGACTGGGCGGGCATCAACCGGCTGCTCGACATGACGCATGCCTGGACCGAGACCAGCCTGAAGCTGGTGCTGGACAGCGCGCCGGTGCCGCCGGCCAGCTACAGCGTGAAGGCGGTCTCGCGCGATCGCGCGCAGGTGCTCCAGCCGGTGGCGGCCAAGGTGCAGGACTGGGTCCGGCGCGGTGCGTCGGTCGTGATGAACGACGTGGACAGCCTGACACCCGGCCTGGCCGCCGTGTCGGACGCGCTGGAAGGCGCAGGCTTCGGCAAGGCGCAGGCCAACGTCTATATCTCGTGGCAGTCGCACAAGGCGTTCCATTCGCACTACGACACCCACGATGTCTGGGCGGTGCAGGTGGAGGGCGAGAAGACCTGGAACATCTGGGAAGGCCGCGCCGAATGGCCGATCCCGCACCCTGCCTTCCGCGGCCAGAAGCAGGACCACCATGACCAGGCCAAGGGCGCGCTGCGCGGCCAGGTCACGCTCAGGCGCGGCGACATCCTGTACCTGCCGCGCGGCTGGTACCACGATGCGCTGGCGGAAGCGCCGAATTCCGTCCATGTCGCCTATGGCGTCCATGCCCCGCTGGGGATGGATGTGCTGAACGTTCTGGTGGAACGCGCGCTGTATGACGCCGACTTCCGCAAGCCGCTGCCGCGCCAGGATGGCTCCGCCGCGGCGGCCGACGCGCTGGCGGCGCGCACGGCGCTGCTCGGCGACCGCCTGGCCGCGCTGGCGCGCGATGCGAAGGTGCAGGACGTGCTGGCCGCCTTCGTGCGCGACTACCGCTTCCAGCGCGGTGGCTACGACCTGCTCGCGGCGCGCGACGGCGCCGCCGGCACGCCCGCTGCGCCGTCCTTCCGCGTGGTCGCGGAGGCCAGGCCGGTCAGGCGCGGCACCGAGTTCGGCCTGCGCACGCCCACGGGCATCGTCGCCATGACCCTGCCCGAGGTCGAGGCCGCCGCCTGGATCGTCGCCCGCCCCGCGGTGACCGAGGCCGAGTTGCGCGGCGCCCATCCCGGCTGCGACGCGCCGGCGCTGATCGCGCGGCTGCGCGAGGCCGGCGTGCTCGCCGCATGATCCGCCTGGTCCTCGCCTTCGCGCTGCTGGCCGCACCGGCCACCGCGCAGATCCGCCCGTTCAACTGCGTCGGCGCCGAGCAGGTGGAGGACGACGTCTTCTCCGTCCCCTTCGCCCGCGGCAATGCGCGGGTGACGGATGCCGCGCGCACGCCGCTCGCAGCGGCCGAGGAACTGCTGCGGCAGAACCCCAGCCGCGTTGCCTGCCTGCTGGGCCATGCGGGCCAGGAGGGCGGGGCGACCACCTCGATCCGCCTGGCGGCCGAACGCGCGCGCGCCGTGGCGCTGGCGCTGTCCAGCCGCGGCATCGAGCGCGACCGGCTGCGCGCCGAGGCCCGCAGCGCGCAGTTCAGCCCGCGCGTGCGCGCGGCCGAACCGCCCTCCCGCACTGTCACCATCGTGGTGCTGCCGGCACCCTGACCGCGCGGCGCGCGATTTCGTGATCGCGCGACTGCATCCATCCGTGGAGGGCCTCCGTAAGGCGGTCAGCGGGGCCGATGGCGGCCTCGTTCCAACCCATGGAGAGACCGCCATGACGACTCCCCTGCGCCTGACGCTCGCCGCCTTCGGCATGGTCGCGGCTGCCGCGCCGCTGCAGGCCGCCACGCTGCTGGGCCTGACCGCCGACAACGCGCTGGTGCGCATCGACAGCGAGACGCGCCGTGCGAGCGCGCCCGTGCGCATCACCGGCGCCGATGGCCGCGTCATGGGCATCGACCAGCGCCCGCAGGATGGCCGCATCTATGGCGTGACC
Source organism: Roseomonas sp. CECT 9278 (assembly GCF_918698155.1). Classification (GTDB taxonomy): domain Bacteria; phylum Pseudomonadota; class Alphaproteobacteria; order Acetobacterales; family Acetobacteraceae; genus Neoroseomonas. Next base: position 37,316 of record NZ_CAKKLX010000016.1, on the reverse strand, counting down.
GAGCGCGGCCAGATCGTGACCATCGACCCCGCCAATGGCCGCGCCGCGCAGGTCAGCCGCATCAGCGGCGAATTCCAGCCCGGCGGCCGTGCGGTGGTGGATTTCAACCCGGTCGCCAATCGCCTGCGCGTGATGGGCATGAACGGCATCAATCTGCGCGTGAATGTCGAGACCGGCGAGGCCGCGCGCGACGGCCAGCTGAAGTTCGCCGCCGGCACGCCCTTCGCCGAACAGGCGCCGCGCGTCACCGCCGGCGCCTATACCAACAGCATGGCGGGCGCGACCGCGACGGCGCTGTACACCATCGACACGCTGACCCGCACCTTCAACCTGCAGGCGCCGCCCAATGACGGGGTGCAGCAGCCGCGCGGCCAGGTCGCCGCCACGCTGCCGCCGGGTGTCGCCTTCGACATCCTGGCCGGCGAGGGCGGGGCCAACATGGGCTTCCTGCTGGCCGGCGGGACGCTGCACATGGTGAACCTCGAGACCGGCGCGGCCACCGCGACCGGTGCGGTGGCGGGTCTGCCCGCGGCCGAGGTGATCGACATCGCCGCGATGCGGTGACCCCTGCGCGCCCCCGGCGGGCACAACCCCCCGCGGCCAGTGCCCCCTGCCGCGGCGCCCTCCCGGGGGAAAGCGCCGGCCCGCGCCCGCATCCATCGCGATGCGGGCGCGGTGCCGCATGCGGGCGCAACAGGCGGAAGGCGCGGGCGCGCGCGACGCGCCAGGATCGCGCCATGAGCACACGCTTCCGCTGCATCCCGATGGATGCCGATTCCGCCACCCGCTTCCGTGCCACGCATCGCGATGATCGCGGCGGGGCGGTGCATGTCCGCCCGGTCGATGGGCCTGGATTTCCTTGCCGCGCCTGCCTGCGGCTGGGCCGGCCAGGCGAGACGATGCTGCTCGCGTCCTGGGATCTGCCGCTGCCGCAAGGGCCGTACTGGGCGCCCTCCCCGGTGTTCCTGCATGCGCAGGATTGCGGCGGCGCGCCGGTCGAGGATGCGCTGCCGGAGACGGTCGCGCGCAACGCCATCGTCAGCCTGCGTCACTACGATGCGGCGGGGATGTGCCTGTACGACCTCGGCGTGGTGGTGCCGGGCGAGGAGGCGGAGGCGGCACTGCGCACACGGATCGACGACCCGCGCGTGGCCTATGTGAACATCCACACCGCGCGGCCGGGCTGCTGGCTCACGCGGGTGGAGCGGTCATCCTGACGGGCCTCGCACCGCGGGCGGCGATTGCGCCGTCACTCGCCCTGCCACGACATCGCGAGGCCGAAGGCAACGAAGAACAGCAGGATGAGCACGACCAGGCCGACGACGAACTGCGTCTTGGTCAGGCCGTACGGAATTTCGTTCTTGCGGCCGAGTCCAGGCCCCTGGCCGGGCTCGAAGGTGGGGCGTTGTCCGCGATCCGGGTCCGACATGTCGCGTCAGAACCCCACCAGGTCGCCGCCCTTCAATTTCAGCATCGCCCGCGCTTCCGCCGGTGTCGCGACCTCCATCGACAGGTCCTCGATGATGCGGCGGATCTTCGCCACCTGCTGCGCGTTCGACGTGGCCGCCTGGCCCTTGCCGATCCACAGGCTGTCCTCGAGCCCCACGCGCACATTCCCGCCCATCATCGCCGCCATGGTCACGAAGGGCATCTGGTGCCGCCCGGCCGCCAGCACCGACCAGACATAGGCATCGCCGAACAGCCGGTCCGCGGTCTCCTTCATGAACATCAGGTTGCGGTGCTCGGCGCCGATGCCGCCCAGGATGCCGAAGATGGTCTGGGTGAACAGCGGCGGCTCCACCACCTTGCGGTCGAGCATGTGTGCGAGGTTGTACAGGTGGCCCACGTCGTAGCACTCGAATTCGAAGCGCGTGCCGTGGCCCTTGCCGAGCCGTTCCACCACCTGCTCGATGTCCTGGAAGGTGTTGCGGAAGATGTAGTTGGTGGTGCCTTCCAGATACGGCTTTTCCCAGTCGTGCTTGAACTGCTTCACCCGCGCGGCGGACGGCGCGATGTTGAAGTTCATGCTGCCCATGTTGAGGCTGCACATCTCGGGCTTGGCCAGCAGCGGCGCGGCCAGGCGCTCATCGAGCGTCATGCCCAGGCCACCGCCGGTCGTGATGTTGATGACCGCGTCGGTCGACTGCTTGATCACCGGCAGGAACTGCATGAACACCGCCGGGTCCGGCGTGGGCCGGCCGTCGATCGGGTCGCGCGCATGCAGGTGGATGATGGACGCGCCGGCCTCGGCGGCCGCGATCGACTGCTCGGCGATCTGCTGCGGCGTGATCGGCAGGTGCTCCGACATGGACGGCGTGTGGATCGCGCCGGTGACGGCACAGGTGATGATGACCTTGGACATGTTGCTTCCTCCGCGCTGATGCCGGCGACCTTCCGGGGCGACCGGCATGCGCGCAGGGTTGGCGGGCGTCCATCGCGTTTCGCCGCGATGGAACCTGACGTGGCCGCTGCGCGCGACATCGATGCCGCGGCGATCCTGCCCCGCGCGGCTGCGCGCCGGAACCCCCCGCGTTGACGGCACCCGCGCGCGGCCCGATCCTGTTGCCGTGTCCCTGAACCCTGGCGTGATCGCGATCGGCGGCGCGGTTTTCGCGATCGGCATCTCCACCACCCTCGCGATGCCGTTGTTCACCACCTATGCGGCGCGCGACGGCGGCGGCGCATCGGGGCTGGCCGCCGCCTTCATCGTCTATGCGGCGACGCTGATCGTCACCGCGCCGCTGCTGGGCGGGCTGTCGGACCGGATCGGGCGGCGGCCCTGCGTGCTGGCGGCGCTGCTGCTGGCCGGGCTGTCCACCTTGTGCCTGGTGCTGGCGCCTGGCTTGGTGGCCCTGGGTGTCGCGCGGCTGCTGCAGGGGCTTGCGATCGGCCTGGTCGCGGGCGGCGCGACCGCCTGGGCCGCGGAGCTCGCCGGCGGGCCGGAGGCCGGGCGCCAGGCGGCGCGCGTGACGGCGTTTGCCACCGCAGGCTCCTACGGCGCGGGCGCGCTCGCGACACTCGGCGCGCTGTGGCTGCTGGGCGATGCCGAACCGCCCGTCACCTTCTGGGCCCACCTGGCCGCGGTCGCGGTGCTGGCCGTGGTGGTGGCGCGCCTGCCCGACCCGCGGCCGCAGGAACGCGTGGCCTGGCTGCGCGTGCCGGCCTTCCCGCGCGGCACCGTCGCGGGGTCCTTCGGGATGTTCGCCGCCTGGGGGGTGACAGGCGTGACCATCACCTCGGTGCCGAGCGCGCTGGCGATGGCCGGGCATCCGCGCCTGGGCCCGATCGCGGTTTGCTTCATGATCCTGGCGGGCACGGCGGTGCAGCAGGCGATCGGGCGGCTGCCCGCGCGCACCCTGTCGCTGATCGGCCTGCCGGTGCTGGTGGCGGGGGCGGGGCTGGTGATCCTGGGCACGCTCACGGTGTCGCTGCCGCTGCTGCTGGCGGGCGGCGCGCTGGTCGGCAGCGCCGCCTATGGCTTCCTGTTCGTCGGCGCGCTGGCCGGCGCCAGCGAGGCTGCCTCCGGCGCGGACCGTGCGCGCGCTGCCGCCGGCGTGTTCCTGGTGGCGCATCTCGGCTTCTGCGTGCCGCCGCTGCTGACCGGGCTGGCGGTGGACGCGGTCGGCGCGGGGCCGGCGCTGGGCGGCTTCTGGGCCATGCTGGTGGCGGTCTGCGCGCTGCTCGGCCTGCGGCTCGCGCGGCCGGCGGCGTAGCGCCCGGTCGGACGCCGCAGCCTGCTGTGCGCGTGGCACGACGGCGGACACGCCGCCATGACGGGGGCGCACCGGCGGCGGCACCGCGCGCAGGCCGGTGGCGGCGGCGCACGTCCCCGCGCATGATGCCCGCCGCCCAAGGAACATCGCCACCGCATGGACCGCGTCGTCGTCTTCGATATCGAGACCGTCCCCGACCTCGTGGCCGGCCGCGCCCTGATGGGCGAGGCGGCTGAACGCATGGACGACGCGGCGCTGCGCGAAGCCCTGGGCGCCCGCTACATGCGCGAGGGGCAGGTCGCCGCCACCGCCTTCCTGAAGGTCCCGCTGCACGCCGTCGCGTGCCTGGCGCTGCTGGTGGCGGACCGCGACAGCGCCGAGGACCCCTGGCGCGTGCGCCGCCTCGCCTCGCGCCACATCGGCGATACGCCGGAGGCGGAGATCCTGGCGCTGTTCGAACGCACGCTGGCGGGCCGCCCGGCGCCGGTGCTGGCCGGGTTCAACACCTCCGGCTTCGACCTGCCGGTGCTGCGCTACCGCGCCATGGCATGCGGCGTCGCGATGCCGGCCCTGCATGGGGCGAACGGGCGCAACTACGGATACCGGTATGGCACGGACCATATCGACCTGGCCGATCGGCTCTCGGGCTTCCGCGCCTCGCCCATGCCATCGCTGACCGAGGCCGCGGCGCTGATCGGCCTCACCGCCAAGGCCGGCATGCATGGCGCGCAGGTGGAGCCCGCGATGGCGGCGGGCCGCGGGGCCGAGGTCGCGACCTATTGCGAAACCGATGTCTGCGCCACCTGGATGGTGCTGCTGCGCTTCTGGCAGGCGATGGGTGCCTTGCCGCCGGAGGCCGCGCGCGGGTCCTTCCGCGCCTTCGCGGCGTTCCTCGAGGAACATCGCGCCGAGCCGGACTTCGCGGAACACGCCGAGGTCGCGGCCCGGCTGGGCGAGTAGCGGCGCGCCGGCCTCAGGCCTGCGCCATGCGGCGGAACCAGGTGGTGGAGCGCAGCACGCCATCTGGACGCGGCGCCAGCCCCTCTGCCTCGATCAGCGTCGCCACGCGGCGGGTGGCCTCGGCCTCGGTGGCCTGCCGGCCGGTGACGCGGCGGTAGAGCGCGGCGGCATGCAACGCATCGGTGCGCGCCACGCGCCCGCGCGGATCGGCCTGTGCGCGCAGGAAGGCGCGGGCCTCGGCGGCCGCGGCGCTCCCGCTGGCGGTGCCGCTGCGACGGGCCTCCGCCAGCAGCACGGCGCGGGCCTCCGCCGCGGTCAGACCATGCTGCACGACACCGTCGGTCAGCAGCGCCAGCTCGGCATCGGGGTCCGTGAGGCCGCCGCCCGCGCGCAGGCGGACCAGGTCGGCGAAGGCCGCCGCGCCGGGGCGGACCGGGAGCACGGCCGGGTCGCCCGGCCCACCGGCCGGATCGACCGCCTCCGCCCGCAGCCCGCCCGCCGGGCCGCAGGCGGCACAGGGCAGCACCCGCGCGCTGCCATCCAGCTCCATCAGCTTGATGGTCACGCCCAGGTCGGGATGGCGCGCGCGCACCGCGGCGGCGGCGCGTTCCAGCACGCCGTGATGCTGGCGCAGTTCATCGGCCGGATCGTCGGACAGGCGGCGCCCGGCCCAGCCATGCATGGCGCCGCAATCGCGGTGGTTCACGAAGATCACCTCGCGCACGCCATGCAGCTGGCGCGATGCCGCCAGGTTCTCCCACAGCGCCGTGTTCCAGGCCGGGCGCGCGGGATCCACCGCGGCAAGCGCCGCGCCGGCGATGCGCATCTCGCTGTAGCGGTCGGTGCGCCCCAGCGCGGCCATCAGGAAGGTGGTGTCGTCGGTCAGCCGCGGGTCGATGCAGCTGACCAGGAAGGCATCGGCCTTGCGCGGCGTCGTGGTGTCGGCGGCAGCGGTCACTTGTTCAGATCCTCCGTATGCGAGATCCCGCCCAGGCGATGATGCAGGTGCGAGTAGCAGAGCCCCGCGGTGAACACGCCCGCGAGCGACGCCAGCACGCCCACCAGCAGCGTGTCGCCCGCCAGCAGGCGGCTGCCGGTCAGGTGCAGCCCGGTCATGCCCATGCCGATGCAGAAGGCGATCACCAGCACGACGCCGCGCAGGCCCAGCACGCCGATCGTGGTGCGCCACATGACCATGCAGATCGCGACCAGCGCCGCGCCCGTCGCGAGCTTCACCCAGAACCAGTCGAACCCCGACAGCACCCAATGCAGGAAGGATGTGCCCGACGGGTTGTAGATCGCGAAGACGATGAACAGGCAGAACAACGCGCGCGACACCACGCCGCGCCAGTCGAAGCGCGCCGCGCTCATGGTGCGACCGCCTGCGCGCGTTCCAGCGCCAGCGCCGACAGGCGTGCCTGCGCGTGATCGAGGGCAATGCGCCGGCGCAGCCCCGCGCGCCAACCGCCCAGCGCCGCCCCGGTGCCCGGCGCCAGGGTCGCGAGCATCGCCTCCGCCGCCGGCGCATCGCCGGCCGCGAGCAGCGCCGCGGTCTCCCGCAGGGCCGCCAGCCCCGGCGTGCCGGCGGCGCCGACCGTGGCGCCGAGGCGCATCGTCGCGGCGACGCGGCGCGCCAGCCAGCCGGCATCGGGGCCGAAGCCCATCTCGGCCAGCACAGCGGCATCGGCGGCGGCGTCGAACTCCTCGGCCAGGCGCCGCAGCGTGGGGGCGCCCTCGGCCGCGGCGGGGGCGAGCGGCAGCAGCAGGCGCGTCGCTTCGGCATCGCCGGCCGCCAGCGCCACCGCCACCGCGAAGGCGCGCGGGAAGGGCGCGCCGCGCGGCAAATGCGGCATCAGCAATTCGATCGCCACCAACAGCCGCGGCGCATCGCCGGCGAGCGGCGGTTCCACCCGTGCCTCGGTGCCCCAGGGCGGCGCCGCGGCATGCGCCGCAGTGGTGACCATCGGTGGCGCGCCATGCAGCGCGACCACCAGCGCCAGCACCGAGAACAGCCCGGACAGCGCGGCGAGGCAGAGCGTGAGGAGCGCCGTCCAGTCGCCGGGCGCGACCCGCGTGGCGGGAGTTTCCTGCGTGGCGTCGCTCATCGGCATTCGATCTCCGTCCCGAGAACCTCCAGGCGGCGCCGCAGCGCAGCCTCCACGACGGCGGCCGCGCCCTGCGCGAGATGCCGTTCGGCGCGACCGATCGCCTCGATCGCCTGGCTTTCGAAGGCGGCACGATTGAGCGAGGCGTCCAGGCGATTGAGCAGCCAGTCGATCGCCCAGGAGGCGCCGATGCCGCCGGTCAGGCCGATCAGCGTGCCCGGCACGCCCGCCATCGCGAAGCCGAGCCCGCCACCGGCCGCGACCAGCGACCCGGCCTCGCTCAGCCGCACCGCCACCGCGCCGAGCCGCGCGGCCATCGGGCGCATGGATCGCAGGAACACGGTGCTGCCATCGGCGCCATCCTCGGCCAGCAGGGCCATCGGATCGGCTGGCGCGGTTGCCAGGATGCCCGGGGTCAGCGCCGCGCCCGCGGCATCCAGGTCCAGCCGGTGCGACGGCACGCCGGCACCGTGCGGCAGGGCGGCGATGCGCGCCGCGCTGGCGGCGAGCGCCGTCGTCCAGGCGGCATCGACCGCCGCGCCGACATGCGCGAGGTCGGCCGCGAAGCTGCCCCCATCCAGCGCCGGCGCCAGCACGCGGGCGCGGAATTCTGCGCGCAGGGGTTCGGCCATTTCCTCGGCGATGCGGGTGGTGAGTGGCGCCTCGTCCTCGGTGGTGACGGATCGTGCCAGGCCGGTCATGCCGCGCAGCAGGATGCGATAGGAGGTGACGTAGCTCTGCACCCAGCCATAGGCCCAGTCGCCGAAGCCGGGCACGCCCTCCCGCGCGGGGCCGAGGCGCATCGCCGCCGCATCGGCCAGCAGCCGCGCGGCGAAGGCGGCGATGCGCGTGGCCTCGGTCTCCAGTGCCGCGCGTTCTGCGGCGTGGGTGCCGGGCGGGGCGGCGTGGATACGGCAGGCGCCGCCGCCGGGCGGGGCGATGGCGATGGTCTCGGCGCGCAGCGGCACGGCCAGCAGGAGCAGCGCCAGCCACAGGCAAGCAAGCGTCAACCCACGGCGGCCTATGCAGGAGGCATGGAGAGCGGTCTTGGCGACATCCTGGGCGGGCTTGCGGCGGCGTTGCTGGCGCTGGGCCTCGCGGTCGCGCTGGCGCGGATCGCGCACGCGGCCTTCGCCATCGCCGCGCCGCATGATGCCGAGGCGGTGCCGCTGCTGCGCCTGCTGGCGGTCTGCACCGGCGGCGCCCTCGGCCTGGCGCTGATCCTGGCCGCGCCCGACCGCGCGATGTTCCTGCCGGGCCATGTGCTGGGCGGCGAAGGGCCCTGGGGTGCCAGCCTGCTGGCGATGCTCGGCAGCCACGGCCTGCCGCGCGCCGAAGCCGTCGCCGCCTTGCCCGATGCGCTGCGCGGGGACGGCTTCGCCGCCGCCTTCGTGACCTGGCTGGCGCTGCTGGGCTTCCTGTACGGCAGCCTGACCGCGCTGCGGCTGTGGTACGGCACGGCGCGGCTGCGCGCCTTCTGCGCCTTCCTGATGCTGGCGCTGCACATCACGCTGCTGCTGCACTACTCGGCCTACCTGCTCGGCTGGTTCGCCGCGCAGCTCGGCCCCTGGCTGTTCGCCGTCGCGCTGCTGGGTTTCCAGCACTGGCGATACCGGGTGCGCGCGGCGCACTGAGTGGCGGTCCGTCATCAGCGCAGATCCATCATCGCGAGGAAGGGCGCGGGCGTGAGCAGCGCCGGATCGCCGACATAGGGAAAGGCGAGCTTGACCGACACCAGCAGCACCGACCCCACGATCACCGCGATGACCGCCGCCATCGCGTAATGCATCGCCGCCGATGCGCCGCCGAAGAACCACTGGAAGGCGATGACGGCGACCGAGACGGTCAGCACAAGCATCCAGATCAGCCCCGACAGCGTGCGCGACTGCACGGACAGCCGCGCGATGCGCGCCTCCGCCACCTGGCCGAGCCACCCCGCGGTGTTCTGCTGCAAGGCATGCTGCGCCGCGCGTCGGCCCTCGACATCAAGGAAGGCGCGCGTCATGCGTTGGAACGCGGCATCGGACCCGGCCGAGGCATGGCCCGCCTGCATGGCCGGCCAGTCCTGCGCCACCACGGCGCCGGCATAGCCGCGGATCGCGCCGCGCATCTCGGCCCGGGTGGCGGCGAGCTCGGCGCCGTCATAGGTCTCAATCGCCTGGGCCAGCATGTACAGGCCCGAGGCTTCCTTCTGCAGCGTGTCGCGCGCGGTCTGGAAGGTGTCCCAGGCGCCGACCAGCGTGAGGGCGGCGACCACCGCGTAGATCTCGACCACGAAGCCGTACTTGACCGCGCCGACCACCGCATTGGCCTGGAATTCGGCTGGCGTGAAGATGGCGTACATGACGCGCCCCAGCAGCAGCGCGATCGCCACCGGCACGGCGATGGTGATGGCCATGCCGAACCAGGCCGGCAACGAGGCAAGCCCATGGGGCAGCAGGATGTCCAAGGCCGGGATCCTCCGCGGCGCAGCGGGTGGTCGTGAAGCGGCGGCGCGTCCTGCACCGCCGGGCGCGTGTCAGTCGGCGTCGTCGTGGTGCTCGGTCCAGTACCAGTGGCTGACCGTGACCCCGGCGGCGGCGCCGATCAGCGCGGCCAGCGCGCCGCCATGGATCAGCGCCGAGCCCGCCAGCGCGCCGATGAACATGCCGGCGCCGAGCGCCGCGGCATGGCCGGCCGAGATCTGCGGCATCGCGGGTGCGGTCGCCGTGCGGGTCGCGGCCGGAACCGGTGGCGGCAGCGCGGCGGCGGGCGCCTGGGCGGCGGCCGGCGCGGCCAGCAGGATCAGCGCGAGTAAGGCGAGGATGCGGGTCATGGTGGCGCTCCCGGTCATGCTTCGATCGCGCGGTACCAGCGCCGCGACCGGATGATCCGCCCGGTCGGGCGCGGCTGCAGGTTGAGTTCCTCCATCAGCCGCTTCACGCGCTTCTGCGCCTCGGCCTCGGTCACGCCGCCGCCGGCGCGGGCGCGGTAGAAGGCGACCGCGCGGCGGAAATCGTCCCGCGCGATGCGGTCGCGGCGGTCCGCCAGGGTGCGCAGCAACTCGCGCGAGGAGGCGCCGAGCTCGCCTTCCAGCGCGATCGAATCCTCCTGCGCTGCCCCGCGCAGCAGGCCGCTCGCCTGGTCGAGGCTGAGGCCGTAGCGGGTGATGCCGTCCTCGAGGAGGCGGCGTTCCTGGTCGCGGTCCAGGAAGCGGCGGCCCTGGAGCTGCAGCTTCACCAATTCCCCAAAGCGTTGCCGGGGCGGCGTGTCCGTCGCGGTCATCGGGCCTTCTGCCTTTCGCGGTCTGCGCCGTCCTGGCGCGGTCGGGAATTCGGGATCAGTGCTGGATGGAAAGCGCCGGCAGCAGCGGCGCCGGCGTGGAACCGGGCAGTTCCAGCGTCTGGCGACCGCCCGGAGCCTGTTGGCGCGCCATGGCCTGCACGCGGTGATTGAGCCGGTCGATCGCACGCAGGATGCGGCTCGCCTCGACGCCGAGCGGCGCATCGGCGGGCGAGAGCTGGAACTTCACGCGCGGCAGCGGGAACAGGTCGACCTCCACCTTGTCGACCGCGAAGCCGCCGAGCTCGCCCGCATCCATCACGCCGCGCACGATGGTGCGCTGGAGCGCCGAGATCGGGCCCGGATTGCGCCGCGCATGGCGTTCGAGCATGCGCTCGACGTAGTCGCGGTCGGCTTCCGTGAGCTCGCGCGCCTGGCCGAAGGTGAGCGACAGGCTGGGCAGCAGGCTGATCGAGGATTCGATCTCCTTCAGCTTGTAGCCGGCGATGTCCATCAGCCAGGCGAAGTCGCTGCGCGCCTGCTGATGGGCATTGGCCATGGCGTGGCCGCGGGCCAGCGAGCTGCCGGTGCCGAAGCCGATCCCGAAGCTGTCCATCAGCCCGCTCCAGAGCCGCTCGGCGCGGGCCATCACCCCGTCATCCGACGGCAGGTCCTGCAACGGCGCGGGGATCAGCGCCGGCGGCGCGGGCTGGGCGAATGCGATGCAGGGCAGCGCGAGCAAAGCGGAGACGGCGATGGCCTTGGCGAGCATGGGGGGGTTCCGTTTCGCGGCGGGTCAGCGGGACATCAGGCGGGCTTCGTCGGCGATGCGGCGCTGCGCCGCGCGATCGGCCGGGGCCAGGGGCACCAGTCCGGCCACCGCCAGGTAGCCGCCGGGGCCGCCGGCATGTTCGCTGACGCTTTCGATCAGGAACTCGCGGATGCCGCGCACCACGCCCACGCCCTGCTGGTTCCGGCTGTGCTGGCGCTTCGCATAGACGAAGAAGGTGCGCGCCTGCTCGTAGTCCAGGCTGCCGATGGCGGCGATGGTCGGCGTGACGCTGTCCAGCGCGACCGGCACCAGGTTGCCGCCGCTGGCGGTCAGCTGTTCGAAGCTGACGGCGCCCAGCGTGCCCGGCGGTGCCGCGAGCAGCGCCGCCGCCAGCTGGTTGTACGGCACGTTCACCACGCGCCCGTCGTTGCGCGCGGTGATGCACTTGGCGCGGCGATACGCTGCTTCGAACAGCAGGCGGATGTCGCGCACGTAGCGGCAGCCGGCCTCCATCACCAGGTCGTCGAACAGGGCGCGCGGGCCGGAGCCGGCGGCGGGAAGGATCACGCGGATCTCGTTGCGCGGCAGCCCGGGGCCGAGATCCGACCAGACGCGCGACGGGTTCGGGACGAATTCCTCGTCGACCGGGCGCTCGGCGGCGAGCGCCTCGAAGACCTGGCGGGTGGTGAGGCCGGGCATCGCCTCCCCGCGCCGCGCCGCCAGCACCACGGCGCCCAGGCCGAGCTGGACTTCGATGATGTCGCGCACGCCGTTGGCGGCGCAGGTCTCCACCACCGCGCGCGGCAGCCGGCGCGTGAGCAGCAGGAGGTCCGGCGTCTGCGGGCCGATGCCGGCGCAGAAGGCCTCCATCGCGCGCACCGAACCGAGCCGCGTCGCCTGCGGCGGCACCACGCCCTCGAAGCGTTCGGCGAAGCTGCGGGACAGCAGTTCGCCGAGCCCGATGGTGGCGGAGGAGGTGACGATCATGAGGCGGTCGCGCAGCGTCATCGTGCCCTGTGCGGCGGCGGGACCACCGCCGAACAGGAGAAGTCCGGCGGCAAGGCCAAGGACGAGGTGGCGCAAGGCAGTCTCCGTTCTGGATGGGGGGCGGGTCATGCCGGCGGCGCCTGGGACATCAGGGCGCGCAGCAGGGTTTCCTGGACCGCCTGCTCGACAGCGAGTCGCGCGCTGGCCTGGGCCAGCCAGCCGACCAGCAGGGGCTGCAGCGACGGTGCCAGCGCGGATGCATCGGCCACAGCCGCCGCCAGGTTGCCCCGGCGCAGCTGCTGCACGACGCCGGCGATGGCCTGTTCCTGGTCGGACGGCGCGGGCGGGGCGGCGAGGCCGATGCCGGCGACGGCGCCGCGCAGCGCCGAGAAGGTCTGGTCGATCGCATCGCCCTGGCGCGGCGCGCGTGCGGCAAGTTGCGGCGCCAGGCTGACGAAACGCTCGCGGAGTTCGGCTTCGGTGGGCAGGCCGCGGCCGGCGTGGCTCAGCAGCACCTCGGCCAGCGGCGCCGGCAGCGCGCCGGTCGGCGCGAGCGCCACCATGACCTGGTATTCGCGCAGCCACGGGCGCGGCGTGGCGATCGCGGATTGCAGCAGCAAGGCGGCGGCGATGAAGCGGTCGGCGCGCTGGGCGGCGGCGACCGGCGCCGGGGCCGGGCGCGGTTCGTCGCGCGCGGCGGCGATCGTGGCTTCGAGCCGCGCGACACGCGCCGCCAGCGGGTCGGCTGCCGCGCTGGCGCTGGCCGACCCGCCGCGCAACGCCCCGATGCCCGCGACGATGCCGAGTGCCGCAAGCCCGACGCCGATGCCGATGATGGCGCGGCGCCGCGGGCGCGACGGCGCGGCGATGGGCTGCGGAGCGATGTGGTCGCCGGTGCTCACGTCGTTCTCGATCCATGCGGTCGGAGGGCAGCGAGGGCCTTCGCCATCGCCACAACCGCACTTCACCAGAGGTCGGGTTTTGGAACCCTTAATCGCGCCGCAGCGCAGCGCGACGCGCGAGCCGCGCGGTCGTCGATCGCGCGCCGGGCCGGCGCGCGGCGCGGTTCAGCCGACCGCCACGACGCGATAGCTGAAGGCCGCCCCGTCGGGTTCGACGACGGTGGCGTATTCGCCGGGTCGGACGGGGTCGGGGCCGCAGTCGAAATGCGTCTCGGGCGCGTCGGGCCCCTCGGAGGCCGTGCCGAAGAAGCGGATCGACCAGCCATGGTCGGGGTCGTGCTGCACGTCCCCCTGCAGGGGTTCGGCGCCGGGGTCGATGCGGCGGGCGCGCCAGGGCCGCGGATCCGCCGCCCAGGCCGCCGCATCCGGTCGTCCTGCGGCATCGAGCGCCAGGTCGATCTCGTAGCGGCGCGCGGGATGGCCGTCGGCAGAGCCGGGCCCGGCCGCCAGCACGAGCGTGATGCCAAATGTGCCCATCGTCAGATCGCGACCCTTACTCCCAATTCGACCACGCGGTCGGATGGTATGCGGAAGAACTCCGTGGCGGGCACGGCGTTGCGCGACATGATCGTGAACAGCCACTGCCGCCAGCGCGACATCTTGGGCACGGCGGCCGCGACCACCGTCTCGCGGCCCAGGAAGTACGATGTCTGCATCGGTTCGAAGGGGATGCCGAGGTCGCGCAGCGCCTCCAGCTCCTTCGGAATGTTCGGGCTTTCCTGGAAGCCGTAGTGCAGGCCGATGCGGTGGATGTCGGGGGCCAGTTGCTCGACCACGCGGCGGCGATCGGGGTCGACCACGGGAATGCCTTCATTCGTCACGGTCACGAACAGCACGCGCTCGTGCAGCACCTTGTTGTGCTTGAGGTTATGGAGCAGCGCGCCCGGCAGGAAATCCGCCTGGCTGGTCATGAACACCGCGGTGCCTGGCACGCGGATCGTGCGCGACTGCGGCAGGCGCGCGATGAACGACTTCAGCGGCAGCCCGTCCTGGCGGAAGCGCGCGAACAGCAATTCCCGCCCGCGATGCCAGGTCGTCATCATCGCGAACAGCGCCGCGCCCAGCACCAGCGGCACGTAGCCGCCCTGCGGGATCTTGAGCACGTTGGACGCGAAGAACAGCACGTCGATCAGCAGCAGCGGCCCGAACACGCCGACTGACGCCGCCCAGGCCCAGCCGAAATGCCGCTGGAAGACAATGATCGCGAGGATCGACGTGCACACGAAGGTGCCCGTCACCGCGATGCCATAGGCCGCCGCCAGGTTGTCCGAGGTGTGGAAGGACAGCACCAGGATGACAACGCCGATGAGCAGCAGAAGGTTGACCTGGGGCATGTAGATCTGCCCCTCCTCGGTCTCGCTGGTGTGCTTGACCTCCAGCCGCGGGATGAAGCCGAGTTGCACGCATTGCCGCGCGATGGTGTAGGCACCCGAGATCATCGCCTGGCTGGCGATGATGGTCGCGGCGGTGGCCAGGAACACCAGCGGCAGCCGGAACCATTCGGGGGCGAGCAGGAAGAAGGGGTTTTCGATCGCGCTCGGGTCGCGCAGCAGCAGCGCGCCCTGGCCCAGATAGTTCAGCGTCAGGGCCGGCAGCACCAGCCACAGCCAGGCCCAGCGGATCGGGTGGCGGCCGAAATGGCCCATGTCGGCGTACAGCGCCTCGGCCCCGGTCACCGCCAGCACCACCGAGCCGAAGGCGATGAAGGCGGCCAGGCGGTATTCCAGGCAGAACTGGATGGCGTAGTGCGGCGACAGCGCCAGCAGCACGGAGGGGTGCAGCACCACCTCCCACAAGCCCAGCAGCGCCAGCGCGCCGAACCAGGCAGCGCAGATGGGCCCGAAGATCGCGCCCATCCGCCCGGTGCCGGTGAACTGCACGAGGAACAGCGCCAGCAGGATGACCAGCGCGATCGGGATCACCGCTTCCTCGAAATGCGGCGAGACGACCTTCAGGCCCTCGACCGCCGAGAGCACCGAGATGGCCGGCGTGATGATGCCGTCGCCGAAGAACAGGCAGGCGCCGACGATGCCGATCAGCGCGATGGTCCAGCGCGCACGTTCGTTCTCGACCCCGCGCTGGGCCAGTGCCATCAGCGCGAGGATCCCGCCCTCGCCACGGTTGTCGGCGCGCAGGATGAACACGACGTACTTCACCGTCACCGTCAGGATCAGCGCCCAGACGATCAGGCTGAGGATGCCCAGGATCTCCCAGCGTTCGAGCCCGCCGCTGGTGAAATGCACCAGCGCGGCGCGCAGCGCATAGAGCGGCGATGTGCCGATATCCCCATAGACGACGCCCAGTACCCCGAGCACGAGGGCGGGCGTCAGGGCGCGGGTCTTGGCGTCGGTGGCGGTCACGGGGCCTCGCTGCAGTGCATCACGGCCGCAAGGCATAGGCCCGCGACGCCCCCTGCCGCAATGCTGCCGTATTGCGGCCCGCGCATGGCCGGGGCCATGGCGATGGCTATGGCGTCCGGCGCGCCCGCCCCGTCAGTGCCCCCGCAGGATCTGGCTGAGGAACATCTTGAGCCGGTCGGTCTTGGGGTCGTTGAAGACCTGGTCGGGCGTGCCGACCTCGACCACCTCGCCGCGGTCCATGAACACCACGCGGTCGGCGACCTGGCGGGCGAAGCCCATTTCGTGCGTCACCACGATCATGGTCATGCCGGTGTCGGCCAGCATCACCATGGTGTCCAGCACCTCCTTGATCATCTCGGGGTCGAGCGCGCTGGTCGGCTCGTCGAACAGCATGATCTTGGGCTTCATGCACAGCGCGCGGGCGATCGCCACGCGCTGCTGCTGCCCGCCCGAGAGTTGCCCCGGATACTTGCCCGCCTGTTCGGGGATGCGCACCCGGGTCAGGTATTCCATGGCCAGTTCCTCGGCCTGCTTCTTGGGCATCTTGCGCACCCAGATCGGCGCCAGCGTGCAGTTCTCGAGGATGGTGAGGTGCGGGAACAGGTTGAAGGACTGGAACACCATGCCGACCTCGCGGCGGATGGCGTCCAGCGCGCGCAGGTCGTCCGACAGCTCGATGCCGTCGACCAGGATCTTGCCTTCCTGGTGCGTCTCCAGCCGGTTGATGCAGCGGATCATGGTGGACTTGCCGGAGCCCGACGGGCCGCAGACCACCACGCGTTCGCCCAGTGCGACCTGCAGGTTCACGTCGCGCAGCACATGCAGCGCGCCGAACCACTTGTTGACGCGGTCGAGCACGATGGCCGGCGGGGCGTCGGTGCGGGCGGCGGAGGCGATCTGGCCGTCCGTCTCGATGGCTGCGCTCATGTTGTCTCTCGTGTCCCAGGTCGTTGATGAGGCGTTCGCAGTGTCGGCACCGGCAGGCCGGTGCCGATCGGACATCACCTTCGGCGGTGCTTGTTGAGGTCGGATTCCAGCCCCGCGCTGTATTTCGACATCGCGAAGCAGAACACCAGGTAGATCGCGCCGACGAAGACATAGACCTCGATCCCGAAGCCTTGCCAGGCGGGTTCGACGATGGCGGTCTTGCCGGCGGTCAGCAGGTCGAAGATGCCGATGATCAGCACCAGCGACGTGTCCTTGAAGAAGCCGATGAAGGTGTTGACCAGCGGCGGGATCACCGTGCGCAGCGCCTGCGGCAGGATGATGAAGCCGGTCTTCTGCCAATAGGACAGGCCCATGGCGTCGGCGGCCTCGTACTGGCCCTTGGGCAGGGATTGCAGCCCCGCGCGCACCACCTCCGCGAGGTACGCGCCCGCGAACAGGATGATGGCGATCTGCGCGCGCAGCAGCTTGTCGATGTTCATCCCTTCCGGGAGGAACAGCGGGAACATGACGGAGGCCATGAACAGCAGGCTGATCAGCGGCACGCCGCGGATCAGTTCGACATACAGCACGCACAGCACCTTGATCGCCGGCAGGTTCGACCGCCGCCCGAGTGCGACCAGGATCGACAGCGGGAAGGCGAAGGCGAGCCCGAAGGTGGCGAGGATGAGCGTGATCGGCAGCCCGCCCCAGCGCTCCTGCGGCACATAGGGCAGGCCCAGCACGCCGCCCCACATCAGGATGCCGATCGCGGTGAGCGTGCCGATCCAGATCGGCACCAGCATGATGGTCCAGAAGCGGCGCATCGACGACACGATGTACAGCGCCACGAACAGGATGCAGACCAGCGCCGGGCGCCAGTGCTGTTCATACGGGTAGGTGCCGAACAGCATGAAGCGGTGCTTTTCGGTCACCACCGCCCAGCAGGCGCCGGTGCCGTGCAGGTCCCGGCAGGCCTGGGTCTGCGCCACGCCGTTCGGCGCCACCGGCACCGACCAGATGGCGTTGATGAAGGCCCAGTCCACGAAGCCCATCACCGCGCGGATGATGAGGTAGGCGCAGACCAGCGTGACCGCGGTGGACAGCCAGCCCGAGAACAGGTTGGCCCGCGCCCAGGCGATCGGCCCCACCGCGGTCAGCGGCGCGGAGCGCGGCGCGGCCTCGGGGTTCGCGGTGGCGGCGTTCAGCGTGATGTCGCTCATGGTGTCACCTCTCCACCAGCGCGATCCGCGCATTGTACCAGTTCATGAACAGGCTGATGCTCAGGCTGATCGTCAGATAGACCACCATGATGATGGCGATGCCCTCGATCGCCTGGCCGGTCTGGTTCAGCGTGGTGTTCGCGATCGACACGATGTCCTGGTAGCCGATCGCCACCGCCAGCGAGGAATTCTTCGTCAGGTTCAGGTAGTTCGACGTCATCGGCGGGATGATCACGCGCAGCGCCTGCGGCATCACGATCAGCCGCAGCACCGACCCGTGCCGCAGGCCCAGCGCCTGCGCCGCCTCCCACTGCCCGTGATTGACCGACAGGATGCCCGCGCGCACCACCTCGGCGATGAAGCCGGCGGTATAGGTGACCAGGCCGATCAGCAGCGCGGCGAATTCCGGGCTGACATTCAGGCCGCCCTGGAAGTTGAAGCCGCGCAGCGCCGGCCAGTCGATCGTCCAGGGCGCGCCCATGGCCTGCCACACCAGCAGCGGCAGGCCGATCACCAACGCGACCGCCGCCGGCCAGACCTTGCGCGGCTGGCCGTCGGCCATCTGCTTCGCGCGTGCGCTGCGCGCATAGAGCCAGGTCAGCACGATGCCGGCGATGCACGCGACCAGCGCCGCGCTATGCGCCCCTTCCCACACCAGCGCCGGCAGCTTCAGCCCGCGGTTGGACAGGAACACGCCCTCGACCGGATGCAGCGCCTGCCGCGGCCCGGGCAGGCCCTGCATGATGGTGTACCAGAACAGCAACTGCAGCAGCAGCGGCAGGTCGCGGATCACCTCGACATAGAAGGCGGCGATCTTCGAGACCAGGAAGTTCTTCGACAGCCGCGCGATGCCGATGATGGTGCCCAGGATGGTGGCGAGCACGATGCCCACCACCGCGACCTTCAGCGTGTTCAGCACGCCCACGGTCAGCGCGCGCAGGTAGGTGTCGGTGGGGTCGTAGGGGATCAGGTGCTCGGCGATCGGCAGCCCGGCCTCGCGGTTGAGGAAGCCGAAGCCGGTCGCGATCCGCCGGACTTCCAGGTTGTGGACGGTGTTCGACCACAGCCAGTAGATCACCGACCCGATCAGCGCGACCACCAGCACCTGGTACACGATCCCGCGCACCCGTTCGTCCGACCATGAAAGCCGGAGCGGGCGACGCGGCGGTTTGCGCCGGAATCGCGGATCGACGCTTGCGTCGGACATGTTTTGTTTGCCTCACCTGTCCTGTTGCCCGCCCGATGCGGGAAAGTGCCGCGGGACAAGGGCCTGCGCCCCTGCCCCGCGGGTCGTCATCTCAGCGGAAGGGCGGCGCGTACTGCAGGCCGCCGGCCGCGGTCCAGAGCGCATTGCGCCCACGCGGAATGCCGATCGGCTCCAGGTTGCGCGCATAGATCTCGCCGTAATTGCCCAGGCCGCGGATGATGCGCGCCATCCAGGCATTGTCGACGCCCAGCATCTGCCCGAGATCTCCGTTGCGGCCCAGCATGCGCTGGACTTCCGGGCGGGCGTCGGTGCGCGCGGCTTCCTCGACATTGGCCGCGGTGATGCCGAATTCCTCGGCGCCGACCAGGCCGAAATGCACCCAGCGCACCAGGTCCGCGAAGCGCTGGTCGCCGTGGCGCACGAGCGGCCCCAGCGGCTCCTTGCTGATCACGTCGGGCAGGATGACGTGGTCGGCCGGGCGCGGCTGGGCCGACCGCGTGGCGGCCAGGCCGGACACGTCGGTGGTAAAGGCATCGCAGCGGCCCGCGACATAGGCGGCGACCACTTCCTCGAGCCGTTCGATCACCACCGGCTGGAACTGCACGCGGTTGGCGCGCGCCCAGTCGGTCAGGTTCTGCTCGGTGGTGGTGCCGGGCTGCACGCAGATGGTCGCGCCGTTCAGGTCGCGCGCGGCATTCACGCCCAGCGAGCGCTTCACCATGAAGCCCTGGCCGTCATAGAAGTTGATGCCGGTGAAATCGAAGCCGAGCGAGGTGTCGCGCGACAGCGTCCAGGTCGTGTTGCGCGACAGCATGTCCACTTCGCCCGACTGCAGCGCGGTGAAGCGGTTCTGCGCGGTGGTGGGCACGAAGCGCACGCGGTTCGCGTCGTTGAACAGCGCGATCGCGACGGCGCGGCAATAGTCGGCATCGAAGCCGCGCCACACGCCCTGGCTGTCCGGCTGGGCAAAGCCCGCCAGGCCGGTGTTCACGCCGCAGATCAGCGTGCCGCGCGCGCGGATGGCATCGATCGTCGTGCCGCTCGGCGCCGCCGGCTGCTGCGCGAGGGCCGGCAGCGAAACCACCGCCGCGACCGCGGCGGCCCCCGCCAGGCGCAGGAAATTGAACCGTGATGTTGCAGTCACTGCATCTCTCCCATTGGCACCCCGGCCGGCCGGCCCGGGGGCGTTCCTTGATCCCGGCGACCATGCTGCGCCACGGCAGGGCGGGGATCAACGCATTCCCATCCGCCCTGCCCGCAGGCGCAGGCCATCCGGGGGGAAGGGCCTAGCAAAGCCCGGGCCGGACAGGCAAACCTGGGCACCCATCCGTCGGGGAACGCCAGGCATGCTCCATCTCGACCGCGCCGCGCTGCGTGCCGCCCTGCCCTGGGATGCGCTGGTCGATGCGCTGGCGGCGATGTTCCGGGAGGGCTGCGAGGCGCCGCTGCGCCACCGCCATGCCATGCCCGGCGCCGGCGGCGCCGAGAACACCCTGCTGCTGATGCCCGCCTGGCGCGCCGGCGGGCATACCGGGGTGAAGATCGTGCATGTGGCACCCGGCAATGCGGCACGTGGCGAACCCGCGGTCCATGCCGCCTACCTGCTGTCCGATGCCGCGACCGGCGCGCCGCTGGCATTGCTGGATGGCGGCGAACTGACCGACCGGCGCACCGCCGCGGCCAGCCTGCTGGCGGCGCGATTCCTGGCGCGGCCGGACAGCCGGCGCCTGCTGCTGCTGGGCAGCGGCAAGGTGGCCCGCGCCCTGGCCGAGGGCTATGCGGCGCGCTTCCCGCTGACCGACATCGCCATCTGGTCGCCCACGGCGCGCAACGCGGCCCGCCTGGCGGCCTCCCTGGCGGATGAGGGCCTGCCCGCCCGCGCGGTCGACCGGCCCGACCCGGCGGCGGCGGACATCGTCTCTGCCGCCACGCTGTCAGCCGTTCCGCTGGTCCGCGGGGCCGATGTCGCGCCGGGAACGCATGTCGACCTGGTCGGCGCCTATCGCCGCGACATGCGCGAGAGCGACGGCGCGCTGCTGGCGCGCGCCACGCTGGTGGTGGACACGCGCGCCGGCGCCCTGGCCGAGGCCGGCGACATCGTGCAGGCCATCGCCGAGGGCGCGATCGGCGCGGACCGCATCGCCGCCGACCTGGCGGAACTGTGCCGCGGCACGCATCCGGGCCGCCGCGACGCGGAGGAAGTGACGGTCTTCAAGTCGGTCGGCTGGGCCGGCGAGGACCTGGCGGCGGCGGTCCTCGCCTGTGGCAGGCATGCCGGGACCGCACAGGGCCGCTGATCGCGGCGCCGGACGATGCCCGCCGCCGCGCCGTCAGCGCGGCTGGAAGCCCGCCGGCGTCAGGGCGAAGCGCCGCACATCGATCCCCTGGTGCTGCGCCACCGCCTGCGCCACCTCGGTCCGGTACGCAGTGAGGGCGGTCACGCCGCCCGCCGCCTGCAGGTCGTGGTGGCGCGCCATCATGGCCATGGCGTGGAAGGCGAGCGTCTCGGCGGTCGCCTGGCGCTCGGCGTCGCCCATCGCCGCCACGTTCGGCATGCCCGCCAGCATCTGCCGGGCCTGGCCGCGCACCGCCGCGATACCGGCCGGCTGGCGGGTGGCGTCGCCACCGGTCGCGACCTCCCAGGCGATCAGGTAGAAGGCTGCCACGACGTCCGAGAGGTCACGGTTGTCGTAGCCATGCTGCGCCAGCAGCCGGTCGAATTCCTGCCAGGGCGCGCCCGACTCCACCGCCTGGCGAAGGCGCTGCGGGTTGGGGCTGGTGGGCAGCGCGCCGGCCAGCACCTGCTGGCGCACCCGGGCGCTCACCGAAGGATGGGTGGTGAAGGCGGTGGCGCCGCGCGCGGGCGTGGCCACGACGCCGGTCGGCGGCAGCGCGGCGGGCTTGCCCAGCCCGCCGGAAACGGGCGCGCCCGCCATGGCCGCGCCCGGCTTGACGAAGGGGGCCGGCACCGCCGCCGGGGCGGGCGTGGGCAGGGGTGCCACGACCGGCGCGGCACCTTGCGTGGGAAACAGCCGCAGCCCGGCGCCGATCGCGGCCTGGCCGTCATTCCCGATGGTGCCGAAGGGCATCACCGCGGCGCGGCTCTCGGGGCCAGCCTTCTGGGCGTGGGCCATGCCCGGCGCGATGGCCAGGGCCAGGGCCAGGAGGTGTCGCAAGGAAAGCCGATGCATGGTCGCTCATCCGTGCTGCGTCTGCCGCCAGCAATTCCAGTCTGTACGGGCGCGAGTCAAGCACGGCGCGCCATGCGGCGTGAAACGGTTCAGATGCCGTTTGGGCATGCCGGCGCTCCGGCCCGCCGCGGCATGCGCCGAACGGCGCCCTGTCAGGCGGATTCCCGGCAGCACGCACCCGCGGAGCCCGCCGCCGGGGGGGGGCTCCGCGGGCGGCGGCGTCACTCGAAGCGCGCGGCTTCCTCGAAGTCCAGCCGCGGGCCGCGCGGGAACAGGCCGGACGGGTCGCCATAGCCCAGATTGACCAGGAAGTTGGTCTTCCACTGCGTGCCGGCGAAGAAGGCCTCGTCCACCTTGGCGGCGTCGAAGCCGCTCATCGGGCCGGCATCCAGGCCGACCGCGCGCGCCGCCAGGATCAGGTAGGCACCCTGCAGCGAGCCGTTGCGGAAGGCGGTCTGCTCGGCGAAGGAATACGACCCGGTGAACCAGTTCCTGGCATCCGGGGCGTGCGGGAACAGCTTCGGCAGGTGGTCGTAGAAGTGCAGGTCATGCGCCACGATCACGGTGACCGGCGCGTTCATCGTCTTCTCGAGGTTGCCGGCCGACAGCGCCGGCTTCAGCTTGGCCTTGCCTTCCGGCGTGCGGACAAACACGAAGCGGCCCGGCGAGGCATTGGCGCTGGTCGGCGCCATCTTCATCAGGTCGTACAGCTCGTGCAGCTTGGCCTCGGGCACCGGCCGGTCGGTCCAGGCGTTCTGCGTGCGCGCGGTGCGGAACAGTTGGTCCAGCGCGCGCTCGTCGATCGTCTCGGGGGCCATGTTCGCGTCCATGTCGGTATCCTGGTGGTGGTGGGGTCGCTGCGCAGGGATATGGCCGCTGGCCGGTCGGCGGCCATGGGCGCGGCCGAATGGCCGCGATCACCACCGCCAATGACGGGCGCCGCCGGTCAGGCCTCGACCTGCTCCACCGCCACCACCTCGGGGACATAGTGGCGCAGCATGTTCTCGACCCCGTGCTTGAGCGTGGCGCGCGAGGACGGGCACCCCGAGCAGGCCCCCTGCATCCGCAGCTTCACGATGCCGTCGCGGAAGCCGTGGAAGGTGATGTCGCCGCCATCGCCGGCCACCGCCGGGCGCACGCGGGTGTCGAGCAGTTCCTTGATCTGCGCCACCACCTCGGTGTCGGCGGCGTCGAAATCCTCGCCGTGCTCGCCCTCGGCCGTGCCTTCCAGGATCGGCATGCCGGACAGGTAGTGCTCCATGATGGCGCCGAGCACGCGCGGCCGCAGCAGCGCCCAGTCGGCGTCATCCGCCTTGGTCACGGTGACGAAGTCGGCGCCGAGGAAGACCCGCGCCACATCGCCCACCTGGAACACGCGTTCGGCCAGCGGGGACCGGCCGGCGGCCTCGGCGGCGGCGGTGAAGTCGGCGGTGCCGCGGCCGCCCAGCACATCGCGTCCGGGCAGGAACTTCAGCGTGGCCGGGTTCGGGGTGGCTTCGGTCTCGATGAACATGGCGGTCATCCGGGATGGCGGTGAAATCCCGACTTATGTGGTACGGTTTGCGGCCGCGCGCAACCGAGGCCTCCACGACGCGCCCGGCTGGTCAACGGTGCCGGCGGCCCCGCGCCGGCATGGCACCGCGGACGTGACCGGCATCGCCGGAGCCTTCGGCACACACCGCCGCGCGCGCGATCGCTTCGGCGCTTGCGAAGACCCCGCGATCATGGCGGGACAGGTCGCCCTGCAGGCGGGGCCCCTGCCCCCTGACGGCGCGGCGCCGGCATTCGGCGGCGCGCGCACGGGAAAGGCCCGGCGCGGTGACGCCGCAACCGGGGTCGCAGCCGCGCAGGCGCGGCGGAGGGCACGGCAAGGCCTGACTTGCCGTGCCCGGCCGATCAGCCGCGGGCGGCCGGAACCGGCGCCGGCGGCGGGGCAACCTGCACCGGCGGGGGCGGCGGCGGCTGCTGGGCGCAGGCGGCGACGAACAGCACGGGGGCCAGCAGGGCCAGCAGCGCCGAACGACGGAAAGCGTGGCGAGCCACCTTATTGAAAACAACCATCATCTGTATTCCCTTCATCGAATGGCGCTTGGACAGCGCTGAATTGAATGGCAAGTCTCGGGACGGAGTCAAATGTCGTATCGATCGGCTCTGCCGGCACCAGGAGCGGACGTGGATTCGAGCAGACCATCCGAGGTCGACCAGGCGCGCCAGCCGATCGCGCGCCCCGCACCGACCCGGCGCATGGTCCTGGCCCGCGGCACCGCGGCGATGCTGACGGCCGGCGGCCTGGGCGCCTGTGCGTCGCGGCCGCCGCCACCGCCGGTCGCATCGCCGCCGCAGCTCACGCCGCTCGCCCGCATGCTGGCGGCTGGGTCCGGCCCCGTGGTCGGCGGCGAGACGCTCGACGCCGCCGCACTGCGGCAATTCTACGCGCCGCGCCAGTTCCAGCCGGTCTGGGCCACGCGCGAAGGCCAGGCCGATGACCTGGTGGCCATGGTGCTGCGCGCCGGCGACCACGGTCTGGACCCCGAGATGTTCCACGCCGGCCTGCTGCGGCGCCAGGACACCATCGCCCCGCTGCACCGCGACGTGCTGCTGACCGACGCCTTCATGGCCTATGCCGGTGCTCTGGCGCATGGCGCCGTGCCGGCCGACAAGCGGACCAGCGCCGAGGCGATGGCGCCCGCGACCGTCGACCTGGCCGCCGCGCTGGAGGCCGCGATCGCCAGCGACAATCCCGCCGGCGCGCTGGAGGCGCTGGCGCCGCAGACCCCCACCTATCTGGGCCTGCGCCTGGCCATGCGCGGCGGCGGGCCGCACCTGCAGCGCCTGCCGCGCCTGGCCGCCCAGCCACGCGGGCGCGCCGCCACGGCCGCGCTGGCGGCCGCCCAGCGCCAGCGCAGCATCGAGGCCAACCTCGAGCGCGAACGCTGGCTGCCGCGCGAGCTGCCGGCGGATCGCGTCTGGGTGAACGTGCCGGACCAGCAGCTGGTGCTCTACCGCGACCACCAGCCGGTCTTCACCACCGCGGTCGTCGTTGGCGACAACGCCGAGCGCAACCAGACGCCGGAATTCCACGCGCTGATCGAAGCCAGCTTCTTCAATCCGCCCTGGGTGATCCCGCGCGACATCGTCACCGCGGAAATCCTGCCGCGGCTGGAACGCGACCCAGAATATCTTGCGCGCAACAACATGGTGATGCGCGCGAATGGCGAGGTCGAGCAATCCGCCGGGCCCGAGGCCGGCCTCGGCTTCCTGCTGTTCGACATGCCCAACCGCTTCGACGTGTACCTGCACGACACGCCCGACCGCTTCGTCTTCAGCCGCAGCAACCGCCGCATGAGCCGCGGCTGCATCCGCGTGCAGGATCCCCGCCAGCTCGCCGCGCTGCTGATGGAGGAATCGATCGAGGAGATCGACCGCCGGATCGCGACCGGCACCACCAGCCGCGCCCGGCTGCCGGCGCCGGTGCCGGTCTTCCTGACCTACCGCACCGCCTTCGTCGACCTTGAGGGCGCGATGCAGTTCCGGGCGGATTTCTACGACCGCGACCCGACCGTATGGCGGCGGCTGCGCCGGCAGCCGGCGGCATAGACCAGGCGCCGATCGGATCGACCCATCCGATCGGGCGCCGCTGCGGGCGACCTGCACGGGGCGAGAGCCATCGCGGCGCGGCGTTCCCGGATCCGGGACCGCGACGGACGCATCCGGCCCGACGGACCGGCGCACGGAAGCCACCACGACATCGCGGCGCGGCGCCTGGCGGCCTGCGTCGCGGGGCCGGTCGCAACGCGCGGCTTTTCCGCGGCCGCCATCCGGGGCATCATGTGGGCGGAGGCAAATCCGGTGCATGGCGACCTGCAGTGCGGGAGCAGCCTTGCGCGTCCTGTTGATCGATGGCGAAGCGGAGCGGGCAAGCGCGGTCAAGGCCGGGCTTGAAGCGGCCGGTTGCCTGGTGGTGGCGGTGGCGCCGGATGCCGGCGACCTGACGCGGCGCGTCCGCGACGCGCAGGCGGATGTGATCGTCTGTGACCTCGACGATCCGGGGCGCGACGCCCTTGAGAGCATGCGCGCCCTGAACCGCGACGAACCGCGCCCGGTCGTGGTCTTCGCCGCACGGGGCGAACCCGACCAGATCGAGGCCGCGCTGGAGGCCGGTGTCGCGGCCTATGTGGTCGAGGGCCTGTCGCCGACGCGCGTGCGGCCGGTCATCGAGGTGGCGATCCGCCGCTTCCGCGCCCACCAGGCGCTCTGCGCGCGGCTGGAGGAAGCGCAGGCGACGCTGGCCGACCGCGTGGTGATCGAGCGCGCCAAGGGCATGCTGATGCAGCGCCGGCGGTTGTCGGAGGAAGATGCCTATCGGATGCTGCGCCGCTGGGCGATGGATCGTGGCGAGAAACTCGCCCGTGTCGCGCAGCAGTTTCTGCGCGATATGTAGGCATCTGAACCTTTCGTGAGCATTCTTGGTTTGGAATGCTCGATTCTGCGCGTATCAGCGGCGCTTTTCGGTTTCCACCCACCCGCGACCCGTGGTCTGAATGCTGCGTCGCATCATATGCGGCCGCGGCCCGTCGCAACGGCGTGACAGGCTGGCGAAGCTCCACCGGCATCATCCGCGCGCCAATGGCGGTTCGCGATCCAGACGCAAGGCGTCGCGGAACCGCTCGGCATGGCGCTGCCCACACTGCGCATCGGCTATGTGCCCCTGACCGACGCGGCGCCGCTGGTGGTGGCGGATTCGCTCGGTTTCTTCGCGGCCGCGGGCGTGCGGGTCGTGCTGTCGCAGGAACGCGCCTGGGCGACCCTGCGCGACAAGCTGTGCTTCGGCGCGTTGGACGCGGCGCATCTGCTGGGGCCGATGGCGGTGGGGCTGGCGCTCGGCGCCGGCGGCGTGACACGGCGGGTCGATGTCACGGCGCGGTTGGGGCGGAACGGCAATGGCGTCGTGCTGTCCCACGCCCTGGCGCATGCGGTCGCGGGCTTCGCCGCACCGCTGCCGGCCGCGGCCTTCGCCGCCGCGCTCCATGCCCGCGCGGAGGATGGCATGCCGCCGCCGACGCTCGCGGTGGTGTTCCCCTTTTCCTCCCACAACTACCTGCTGCGCCATTGGCTTGCCTCGGGCGGGCTTGATCCGGACCACGACGTCCGCCTGGTGGTGGTGCCGCCGCCGCAGGCCGCGCGTGCCCTGGCCGAGGGCGCCATCGAAGGATTCTGCGCCGGCGAACCCTGGGGCAGCCACGCGGTGGCGCAGGGCGTGGGCCGCTACGCGCTGTCCACCGGCGACATCTGGCCCGACCATCCCGAGAAGGTGCTGGCCTTCGCCGAGGGCCTGGCGGAGCGCGCGCCCGACGCCGCTGTCGCCGCCACCGCCGCCGTCATCGCGGCGCAGCGCTGGCTGGTGGATCCGGCGAACCGTGCCGCCGCCGTCGCGCTGCTCGCCGAGCGCGCCTTACCCGGCGTGGCGCCGACGAGCATCGCCGCGGCGCTGGAGGCCCGGCCCGGCGCGCCGACCATCGCCTTCGACCCCGACACCCCGCCCTGCGCCGAGACCGCCACCCGTTGGTTCGACGCCATGCGGCGCTGGGACCACCTGCCCGCCACGGCATCGGTCGACGACGCGCGCGCCTGCTGGCGCGCCGACCTCTGGCAGCGCGCGTCCGCGCGCGCCCGCATCATTCCCACCGTCCAGGAGCCCCTCGCATGACCGGCATCCCCGCGACCCGTCGCCAAGCCATCGCCGCCACCGCCGCGCTGCTGGCTGCCGCGCGCGCCACCACGCCGCGCGGCGCCTTCGCGCAGGGCAGCACCGCGCCGGAGGTCCGCCGCGCGACGCTCGGCTACATCGCGCTGACCGATGCCGCGCCGCTGATCATCGCGAAGGAAAAGGGCTTCTTCGCGAAGCACGGCATGCCCGATGTCGATGTCGCGAAGCAGGCATCCTGGGGTGCGACGCGCGACAACCTGGTGCTGGGCGGCGAGCGCGGCGGCATCGACGGCGCGCATATCCTCACGCCCATGCCCTACCTGATGCACACCGGGCGGGTCACGCAGAACAGCCAGCCGGTGCCGATGATGATCGTCGCGCGGCTCAACACCAATGGCCAGGCGATCAGCGTGGCGGAGAAGCACAAGGCACTGGGGACGCGGCTCGATGCCGCGGCGCTGCGCCCGGTGCTGAATGCCGACAGCAAGTTCGCCATGACCTTCCGCGGCGGCACGCATGACCTGTGGATCCGCTACTGGCTGGCGGCCGGCGGCATCGACCCCGACCGCGACGTGCAGACCATCGTGGTGCCGCCGCCGCAGATGGTGGCGAACATGCGCGTCGGCACGATGGACGCCTTCTGCGTGGGCGAACCGTGGAACGCGCAGCTGATCAACCAGCGGCTGGGCTATTCCGCGCTGGTGACGGGGCAGCTGTGGCAGGACCATCCGGAGAAGGCCTTCGGCCTGCGCGCCGCCTTCGTGCAGCAGAACCCCCGCGCCACCGAGGCGATGACCGCCGCCGCCATCGAGGCCGCGCGCTGGTGCGACACGCCGGCGAACCATGTCGAGCTGGCGCAGATCCTGGGCCGCCGCGCCTGGTTCAACGTGCCGCCCAACGACATCCAGGGCCGCATCCAGGGCATCTTCGACTTCGGCGACGGGCGGCGCGTGACCGACCCGAACATCGCCATGAAGTTCTGGCGCGACCACGCGTCCTATCCGTTCCGCAGCCACGACCTGTGGTTCCTGACCGAGGACATCCGCTGGGGCGTGCTGCCCGAGGGCACCGACACCGCGAAGCTGATCAACGAGGTCAACCGCGAGGACATCTGGCGCGCCGCCGCCGCGCGCGCCGGCGTGCCGAACGCCGAGGTACCCGCCGGCACGTCGCGCGGGCGCGAGACCTTCTTCGACGGCAAGGTCTTCGACCCGGAGAACCCGCGCGCCTACCTGGACAGCCTGTCCATCAAGAAGCTGTCGGCGGCCTGATCCGATGAACGCGATCGCCCCGCCGGCACCGCCGGCCGACCTCGCTGCCTCGACCGCCGCGCCGGTGCGCCCCGCGCCGACACTGACCGACCGGATGCGCCCGCATGTGCAGCATGCGCTCGCGGTCATCATCCCGCCGATGCTGCTGGTCGCGCTGCTGGTGGCGGTGTGGGAATGGGCGTCCTCCGGCCCGACGGCCTCGCTGCCGCCGCCCTCGCGCGTATGGAGCGATGCGCAGGAGCTGATCCTGAACCCGTTCTACGATCGCGGCGGGCTCGACAAGGGGCTGGGGCTGCACCTGTTCGCCAGCCTGCAGCGCGTGGCGGTGGGCTTCGCGATCTCGGCCGTGGTGGGTGTGGCGCTCGGCATGCTGGTGGGCTCGTCGCGCCTGGCGATGCGGGCACTCGACCCGCTGTTCCAGGTGCTGCGCACGGTGCCGCCGCTGGCCTGGCTGCCGCTGTCGCTGGCGGCGTTCCGCGAGGCGCAGCCTTCCGCGATCTTTGTCATCTTCATCACCGCGGTCTGGCCGATCATCATCAATACCGCGGTCGGCGTGCGGAATGTCCCCGCCGACTACCGCAACGTCGCGCGGGTGATCCGGCTGTCGTCCTTCGACTGGTTCCTGCGCATCGTGGTGCCGGCGGCCGCGCCCTACATCTTCACCGGGCTGCGGATCGGCGTCGGGCTGTCGTGGCTCGCGATCATCGCGGCCGAGATGCTGATCGGCGGCGTGGGGATCGGCTTCTTCGTCTGGGATGCGTGGAACTCGTCGAACCTGTCCGACATCATCGTGGCGCTGGTCTATATCGGGGTGGTCGGCTTCGTGCTCGACCGCGCGATGGCGCTGGTTGGCCGCGCCGTCACGCGCGGCACCTCCGAACAGTGAAGGGGCCGGCCATGGAACGCGACTTCCTCGATATCTCGCGCGTGTCGGTGCGCTTCGGCGCCGGCGCGCCGCTGGTGCTGAACGGCATCGACCTCAAGATCCGCCGCGGCGAATACGTCGCCGTGATCGGCCATTCGGGCTGCGGCAAGTCCACCCTGCTGAACGTGGTGGCGGGCCTGCTGGACACGACGCAGGGCGGCGTGATCCTGGAAGGCCGGGAGGTGAGCGAACCCGGCCCCGACCGCGCCGTGGTGTTCCAGAACCACAGCCTGCTGCCCTGGCTGACCTGCTACGAGAACGTCAGGCTGGCGGTGGACCGCACCGCCGGGCGTGGCATGTCGCGCGCCGAGCGCCACGACTGGACCCTGCGCAACCTCGCGCTGGTGCGGATGGACGGCCATGCCCAGAAGCGCCCGCACGAGATCTCGGGCGGCATGAAGCAGCGCGTTGGCATCGCCCGCGCGCTGGCGATGAAGCCGAAGGTGCTGCTGCTGGACGAACCCTTCGGCGCGCTGGATGCGCTGACGCGCGCGCACCTGCAGGACCAGGTCATGGCGATCCATGCCGACCTCGGCACCACCGTGATGATGATCACCCACGACGTGGACGAGGCGGTGCTGCTGTCCGACCGCATCGTGATGATGACCAACGGGCCGAACGCCACCATCGGCGAAATCCTGGAGGTCGACCTGCCGCGCCCGCGCGACCGCCTGGCGCTGGCCTCCGACACGCGCTTCCTGGCGGCGCGCGAGGCTGTGCTGCGCTTCCTGCACGAACGCCACGCCCTGCCGGCCGCGGCGTGACGATGCGTGTCCTGGTGATCGGCGCCGGCCCGGCCGGTGCGCGCTGCGCCGAGCGGTTGGCCGAACGCGGCGCCGACGTCACGCTGGCGGGTGCGGAGCCCGCCCTGCCCTACGACCGTGTCGCGCTGGGGCGCGTGCTGTCGGGCGAGGCGGAGGTGGCCGCGCTCATCACCCATGACGCGGCGCGGCTGCGCGGCCTTGGCATCCGGTTCCGCGCGGCGACGCGCATTGCCGCGCTGGACCGCGCGACCGGCCGCGCCACCACGGCGCGCGGCGAGACCATCGCCTGGGACCGCGCGGTCTTCGCCACCGGATCGGACGCGGTGCGCCTGCCGCTGCCGGGCGCGGACCTGCCGGGCGTGTTCGTCTATCGCAGCATCGCCGATGTGCAGGCGATGCGCCGCGCCGCGGCGGGCGGCGGGCGGGCCGTCGTGATCGGTGGCGGGCTGCTGGGGCTGGAAGCCGCGGCCGCGCTGTCGGTGGCCGGCGCGCGCGTGACGGTCGTGCATGCGCCGGGCTGGCCGATGGAACGGCAGCTCGACCCCGCCGCGGGCGCGCTGCTGGCGCGCGAACTCGGCGCCAAGCGCCGCCTGCGCTTCGTGATGCCGGCGAAGACCGAGGGTATCGAGGGCGACCAGCATGTCCGCGCCCTGCGCCTGGCCGATGGCACGCGCATCGCCTGCGACCTGGTGGTGATGGCGGTCGGCATCCGTCCTGCCGTCGCGCTGGCGCGCGAAGCCGGGCTGGAGGTGAACCGCGGCATCGTGGTGGATGATGCGATGCGCAGCAGCGATGCGCGCATCCTCGCGATCGGCGAATGCGCCGAGCATCGCGGCCAGGTCTGCGGCCTGGTGGCACCCGCGCTGGCGATGGCCGAGGCCGCCACCGCCACGCTGCTGGGCGAAAGCCGCGCCTATGCCGCGCGGCCGGACACCGCGGCGTTGAAGGTCTCGGGCATCGCGGTCTGGTCGGCGGGCGAGATCGCGCCCGCCGACGCCGAGGCCATCACGCTGTCCGACGAGCAGGCCGGGCTGTACCGGCGCCTGTGGCTGCGCGGCGGCAGGCTGGTGGGTGCCGTGCTGTATGGCGACACGGCGGATGCGCCCTTCTACCTCGATCTGCTGGCGAGCGGCCGCGCGGTCGCGCCGTTCCGCGCGCGCCTGGCTTTCGGCGCCGCCTTCGCGGAGGCCGCGTGATGACCGACCCAGGCTTCACCGGCGAACAGCAGGAATACCTCAAGGGCTTCATGGCCGGTGTCGAGGCGCGGCGCGGCACGCTGCTGCCCGGCGGCGGCGAAGGCGGCGCGCCGCCCGACGCGCTGCGCGCCGCACAGGACGCGACCCTCGCGCGCGGCGGCAAGCTGGTGGCGCAGGAGGACGCGAAGCGCGCGAAGCATCCGCTCGACCGCTGGGACGAAATGACGGCGCGCGCGGATGCCGACACCTTCCCCAAGCCCATCGACGATTTCATCGGCCGCTACCACGGGCTGTTCTTCGTCGGCCCCGCGCAGAATGCCTTCATGTGCCGGCTGCGGATTCCGGGTGGCATCCTCTCGGCGCACCAGCTGGAGGGCATTGCCGACATCGCGCAGGACTGCGCCGGCCCCTATGCCGACGTCACCACGCGCGCCAACCTGCAACTGCGCGAGATCCCGGCGGCGAAGGGTGTCGAGGTCGTCGCGCGCCTGGCCGAACTCGGCATCATCCCGAAGGGCACGGGTGCGGACAACATCCGCAACATCACCGCCAGCCCGACCGCCGGGATCGACCCGCAGGAGCTGGTCGATACGCGCCCGCTGGTGCGCGCGCTGCACCACCACATCCTCAACACCCGCGACCTGTTCGGGCTGCCGCGCAAGTTCAACATCTCGGTGGCCGGCGGCGGCGCGGTGGAGGTGCTGGAGGAAACCAACGACATCGCGCTGCGCGCCGTGGGCACGCCGGACGGGCTGCGCTATCGCCTGACGCTGGGCGGCATCACCGGGCATCGCGACTTCGCGCGCCCGACCGGCGTGGTGGTGAAGCCGGACGACGCGGTGCGCGTCTGCGACGCCGTCCTGCGCGTTTTCATCGCCGAGGGCGACCGCACCGACCGCAAGACGGCGCGGCTGAAATACGTCCTGGACCGGCTTGGCCTGGACGGCTTCCTGGCGCTGATCGAGCAGCGCCTCGGCACCGCGCTGGAACGCATCGACGACGCCGCGTTGCAGCACGCGCCGGCACCCGCCAAGCACGGGCATCTGGGCATCCACGCGCAGAAGCAGGACGGCTTGCGCTACATCGGCATCGTCACGCCGGTCGGGCGGCTGGATGTCGCGCAGTTGCACGGCATCGCGAACCTGGCGCGACGCTTCGGCAGCGGCACCATCCGGCTGACGGTGTGGCAGAACCTGATCGTCAGCGATGTGCCCGACAGCGCGGTGGCGGATGCCTGCGCGGCCATCGAAGCACTCGGCCTCGGTTGGCAGGCGTCGAACATCCGGGGCGGCCTGGTGGCCTGCACCGGTGCGGCGGGCTGCAAGTTCGCCGCCAGCCACACCAAGCAGCACGCGGCGCAGCTGGCCGACTTCCTGGATGCGCGGATCGCCGTCGATGCGCCGGTGAACATCCACCTGACCGGCTGCCATCATTCCTGCGCGCAGCACTATGTCGCCGATATCGGGCTGCTCGGCGCCAAGGTCGAGCGCGGCGACGACCTGGTGGAAGGCTACGACCTGCATGTCGGCGGCGGTGCCGGGCCGGAACAGAAGATCGGCCGCATGATCCGGCCTAAGGTTGCGGCGGATGTGCTCGGTCCGACCGTGCTCGCGCTGCTGTCCGCCTGGATGCGCGACCGCGCGCCGGACGAAACCTTCCAGGCCTTCACCGCGCGCCATGACGACGCGGCGCTGGCCGCCATCGCGCAGGCGGAGCACGCCCCCGCATGAACGCCATCCTGCCCCCCGGCCTGCCGCCCGCGGCCGTGCCGCTGATCCCGGATTCCGCGCCCTTCAGCGCCGCGCAGCGGGCCTGGCTGAACGGTTTCCTGGCGGGGCTCTATGGCGGTGCGGCGGGTGCCGGCAACGCCTCCGCCGCGCCACCGCCGGCCGAGGACTTCCCCTGGCACGACCCGGGCCTGGAACTCGACGAACGCATCGCGATGGCCGAGGGCCGCCCGCTCAGCCGGCGCCTGATGGCCTGCATGGCGCAGCTTGATTGCGGGCAATGCGGCTACCTCTGCCAGACCTATGCCGAGGCGTTGGCGAGCGGCGCGGAGACCTCCGCCGCGCTCTGCGTGCCGGGCGCGAAGGCGACGCAGAAGGCGCTGAAGGCGCTGCTCGCCGATGCACCGGCCGCGGCGCCGAAGCCCGCGGCGGCGGCGGCGTCCGTGCCCGCCGGCCGGCCGGTCCGCTTCGTCGCGGCGCATCGCCTCACGGGTGCGGGGTCGGCCAAGGATGTGCGCCATGTCGTGCTCGACCTGGCCGGCAGCGGCCTCAGCTACGAGCCGGGCGACAGCCTGTCGGTCGCGACGCCGAATGATCCGGCGCTGGTGGACGCCGTGGTCGCCGCGCTGGGGGGCGGCGATGACGTCGCGCTGCGCGAGGAACTGCTGCACCGGCGCGACATCGCCCGTCCGCTGGACCGCACGTTCGACCTGCTGGCCGGCGCCGCGAAGCATGCGCCGCATGCCAAGGCGCTGCGCGCGCTGGCGGATGGCGATGACGGCGCCGAGCCCGCCGATGCCGACCTGCTCGACCTGCTCACGGCGTTTCCCTCCGCGCGGCCGCCGGTCGCCGACCTGATGGCTTCGCTGCCGACGCTGAAGCCGCGGCTGTATTCCATCGCTTCGTCGCCGCTCGCCTGCCCGGGGCGCGTGGAGCTGTGCGTCGGCGTGGTGCGCGCGGACCGGCGCGGGCGGCTGCGCGACGGCGTCGCCTCCTGCCACCTGGCGTTCCGCGCGGATGCCGAAACGCCGCTGACCGGACATGTGCAGACCAGCCATTTCCGCCTGCCGGCCGATGCCGCGACGCCGGTCATCATGGTCGGCCCCGGCACCGGCATCGCGCCGTTCCGTGCCTTCCTCCAGCATCGCGAACAGACCGCTGCGAAAGGCCGCGCCTGGCTGTTCTTCGGTGACCAGCGCAGCGCGACGGACTTCCTGTTCGGCGAGGAGATCGCGGCATGGCAGGGCAAGGGCGTGCTGTCGCAACTCTCGCTGGCCTGGAGCCGTGATGGTGCGAAGAAGGTCTATGTCCAGCATCGCATGACGGAGGCCGCCGCCGACCTGTGGCGCTGGCTGCAGGATGGCGCGCATTTCTATGTCTGCGGCGATGCCCTGCGCATGGCGAAGGATGTCGATGCGGCACTGCGCGGCATCGCGCAATCGGAGGGCGGCATGTCCGCCGACCAGGCGCGCGACTGGATCGTCTCCCTGGCCCGCCAGGGCCGCTACCAGCGGGACGTGTACTGATGGATGGCAGCCTGGGTCCGCGCGCGGTCCGCACGACCTGCCCGTATTGCGGTGTCGGCTGCGGCGTGGTCGCGACACCGGATGGTCGCGGCGGCGCCGCCATCGCCGGCGATGCCGACCATCCGGCCAATGCCGGGCGCCTGTGCAGCAAGGGCACGGCGCTCGGCGAGACGCTCTCGCTCGACGACCGCCTGCTGCAGCCCGAGGTGAATGGCAAGCGCGCGTCGTGGGATGCCGCGTTGGATGCGGTGGCCGAAGGCTTCCGCCGCGGTCTCGCGCAGCGCGGGCCCGACGGCGTCGCGCTCTATGTCTCGGGCCAATTGCTGACCGAGGACTACTACGCCGCCAACCGCTTCGCGAAGGGCGTGCTGGGCACCGCCAATATCGACAGCAACTCGCGCCTGTGCATGGCGAGCGCGGTCGCCGCCCATACCCGCGCCTTCGGCGAGGATGTGGTGCCGGGCATCTACGCCGATCTGGAACTGGCCGACACCATCGTGCTGGTCGGCAGCAATCTCGCCTGGTGCCACCCGGTGCTGTTCCAGCGCGTGACGGCGGCGAAGGCGGCGCGCCCTTCGATGCAGGTCATCGTGGTGGACCCGCGCCGCACCGCCACCTGCGCGGGCGCCGACCTGCACCTGCCGCTGCTGCCGGGCAGCGATGTCGCGCTGTTCGCCGGGCTGCTGGCGCATCTCGACGACCATGGCCTGGCGGATCGCGCGTGGCTCGACGCGCATGCCGAGGGCGCGGTCGAGGCGTTGGCAGCCGCGCGTGCCATCGCGCCGCGCGCCGCCGAGCTGACCGGGCTCGACCCCGCGCTGGTTGCGCGCTTCTGCGGCGCCTGGGCGGCCAGCCCGCGCACCGTCACGCTCTGGAGCCAGGGCGTGAACCAGTCGAGCGCGGGCACCGACAAGGCCAACGCGATCATCAACTGCCACCTGCTGACCGGGCGTATCGGCCGGCCCGGCGCGGGCCCCTTCAGCGTCACCGGCCAGCCGAACGCGATGGGCGGCCGCGAGACCGGGGCGCTCGCGACGATGCTGGCCGGCCACCTGCGCTTCGACGTGCCGGCCGAACATGCGGCGCTGGCCGCCTTTTGGAATGCACCGGCGCTGCCGCGCGCGCCGGGCCTCAAGGCGACGCAGCTTTTCGCCGCGCTGGCCGCGGGCGACATCAGCGCGCTGTGGATCATGGCGACCAACCCCGCGATGTCGCTGCCCGATGGCGATGCGGTGCGCGCGGCGCTGGCCCGCGCGCCCTTCCTGGTGACGTCCGACGTCACGCGGCGATCGGACACCGCCGCCTTCGCCCATGTGCGCCTGCCCGCGCTGGCCTGGGGCGAGAAGTCCGGCACGGTGACCAACAGCGAGCGCGTCATCAGCCGCCAGCGCGCCTTCCTGCCCTGGCCCGGCGAGGCGCGGCCCGACTGGTGGGCCATCGTGCAGGTGGCGGCACGGCTGGGCACCCGCCTCGACTGGAGCGGGCCTGCCGCGATCTTCCGCGAACACGCGGCGGTGACCGGGCTGGCACGGCCTGCCGCGCGCGCCTTCGACATCTCCGGCCTGGCGGGGCTCGACGCTGCCGCCTATGACACGCTGCCGCCGACGCGTTGGCCGGTGCCCGCGCAAGGCAGCGCGCCGGACCGCTTCTTCGCGGAGGGCGGCACGCTGGCGCCGCGCGCCCGCCTGGTGCCGACGCCCTTCCGCGCGCCGGTCGAGGATGTCTGCCCCGACTTCCCGTTGCGCCTGCTGACCGGGCGGTTGCGCGACCAGTGGCACAGCATGACGCGCACCGGCACGCTGCCCCGGCTGATGGCCCATGCGCCGGAACCGCTGCTGACGCTGAATCCGTCGGATGCCGAGGGCCTGCTGCCCGGCACGCTGGTCGAGGCCCGCTCGCCGCGCGGCCGGGCGGCGTTCCGCCTGGCGATCGACGAGGGCCAGCGGCGCGGCACCGCCTTCGCCCCGATGCACTGGACCGCGCAGTTCGCCCCGGCGGCGCGCGTGAACGTGCTGGTGGCGCCGCATGCCGATCCGATTTCCTTCCAGCCGGAGCTCAAGAACGCGGCGATCCACGTCGTGCCCTTCGCAGCAACCTGGCACGCCTTCGTGCTGTCGGCGGACCGGCTGCCCACCGACATCGCACCGTGGTGCGCGGCGATCCCGTTCGAGGGCGGCTGGCGGCACGAACTCGCCGGCGGGGGCACGGCGGCGGCGGCCTTCGCGCAGCTGCGCGCGCGCGTCGCGCCGCCCGATGCCGCCTGGCAGGTGTTGCAGGACGATGCGGCGGGCGTGTTCCGCGCCGCGGCGCTGCGCGATGGCCGGTTGGTCGGCGCGGTGGTGCTGGGCCCGGATGCCGTGCTGCCGCCGCGGGCCTGGCTGGTCGCCTTGATGGACGGGGCCGCGCCGCTCGGCGCCGCCGAACGTGCCGCGCTGCTGGCCGGCGGCCTGCCGGGCGGCCCGCCGCCCTCGCCGCTGGTCTGCGCCTGCCATGGCGTGAGCGCGGCGGCCATCCGCGCCTGCGGCGCGCGCGACC
>NZ_CAKKLX010000015.1 GCF_918698155.1 Roseomonas sp. CECT 9278 | reverse complement strand
GCCGAACCCCGCACCGCCGCCGCGGCGCCGGCGGCGCGCGATGAGCGACCCGGGCCGCGTGCGCCGCCTGCGCCGCCGCCTGCGGCCGCGCACCCGCCCGCGCTTCGACGGGCTGTCCTTCAACCGGCTGATCCCGAACATCCTGACCATGCTCGGCCTGTGCTGCGGGCTGGTGGCGATCCGCTTCGCCTTCGAAGGCCGCTTCGACCAGGCCGCCACGCTGATCGTGGTGGCCGCCGTCATCGACGGGCTCGACGGGCGGCTGGCGCGGCTGCTGAAGGCGACATCGCGCTTCGGGGCGGAATTCGACAGCCTGTCGGATTTCCTGTGCTTCGGGGTGGCACCCGGGCTGATCCTGTATTTCTGGACCATGCAGGACTACCGCGCGCTGGGCTTCGCGCCCTGCCTGCTGTTCGCAGTGTGCATGGCGCTGCGCCTGGCGCGGTTCAATGCCACGCTCGACCTCGGGCCGGGGGTGAAGCCGGCCTATGCTTACAACTTCTTCACCGGCGTGCCGGCGCCGGCGGGGGCGGGCTGCGTCCTGTTCCCGCTGTTCCTGGGGCTGTGGCTGAACCAGATGGACTGGCCGGTGATGGGCGGCGCGGTGCGCCACCCGGCCTTCGTCGGCGTGGTCCTGGTGCTGGTGGCCGGGCTGCTGGTCAGCACCATCCCGACCTGGTCCTTCAAGAACTTCAAGATCCCGCGCGAATACGTCCTGCCGCTGCTGCTGGGCACCGGCCTGTTCGTGGCGCTGCTGCTGGCCGAACCCTGGGCGGCGCTGGCCACGGCTGGGGTGATCTACCTCGGCATGATCCCGTTTTCCGTACGTTCCTACCTGCGGCTGAAGCGCGAGGCCGAGAGCATGATCGAACCGGTGGTCGTGAGCACGGGGGGCCATGGCGCCAGCGGCTGACTTCCCGGCCGCGGAGGACACCGAGGCCGCGCTTCGCACCGTCGATCCCGGGCGCCGGGCCTGGCGGCTGTCGGCACTGGCGCTGCTGGCGGCGACGCTGCTGATCGGCTTCGGCGTGCCGCGCATCATCACCTGGGCGACCGAGGCGGAGCAACTGCGCAGCGCCACCGCGACCGCGGATGCCCTGCTGGCCACGCTGCTCGATGCCGAGACAGGCCAGCGCGGCTACCTGCTGACCGGGCAGGAGGACTACCTGCTGCCCTATATCCGGGCCGAGGCACGGCTGACCCCGGCCGTTGCCGCGGTCGTGGCGGTGCTGGACAGGCGGCCGGTCGACGGGCCGCTGCGCCCCGTGCTGCAGTCCATCATCGACGCCACCGCCGAGAAGCGCGTCGAGCTGGCCATCACGATCCGCGCCTTCCGCGAATCCGGGGCCGACGCCGCGGTGGCCCGGGTGCTGGCGGGCGACGGCCGGGCCGCGATGGATCGCGTGCGCGACGCCGTGGCCGTGACCCATCGCATCGCCGACGAACGTGCCGCGCGCGAATTGCAGGCGGCGCGCCAGGTGCTGATCGGCGGCGGCGCCGGAGTGGGCGCCTTCCTGTGCATCGCCTTCGCCGCCGGGCTGAGTGCCTGGCGGTCCGCCCGGGCGGCGGAGGCCGAGGCGGATTCCTGCGTGCGCGCCATCTACGACACCGCGCCGCTTGGGATCGCGATGCTCGACCCGCAGCTGCGCTTCCTGGTGGCGAACGGTACCCTGGCGGCGATCGCCGGGCACCCGGCGGCCGATCCCGCCGGGCGGCCGATGGCGCAGTTCATGCCGGCCGCGCTGGTGCCCGGCCTCGCGGCGCTGCTGCGCGGGGCGCTCACGCGGCCGGGGCAGCTGGTCGATTGCGTGCTGGATGGCGACGCCAGCGCGGGCGATGCGCGGTCCTGGCTGGCCATGGCGCGCGCCGACCGCCATCGCGATACACCGCCGACGCTGATCCTGCTGCTGCAGGATGTCACCGAGCGCCGCCGCGCCGAGGCCGAGCGCGCCGTGCTGGTCCATGAGTTGCAGCACCGCGTGAAGAACGTGATCGCGACAGTGCAGGGCATCGCCAGCCAGACCTGGGCCGGGACACGCGGCGAGGGCTTCATCGACACCTTCGGCGAAAGGCTGCGCAGCCTGGCGCGCGCGCATGGCCTGCTGACCGAGGCCGCCTGGAGCAGCGCCCCGCTCGATGCGGTGATCACGGTGGCGTTGGCGCCCTGGCAGGGCGAGGGCGGCGGCATCGTCGTCGCGCCCCATGCCGGGGAGATCCCGATGCTGTCGCCGACCCAGGTGCTGGGCCTGAACTACGCGCTGCACGAACTGGCCACCAATGCGGCGAAGTACGGCGCGCTGTCGGTGCCTGGCGGCACGGTGTCGATCGACTGGCATCGCCAGGCCGGCGGGCGCGTGGCGCTGCGCTGGGTCGAACGCGGCGGGCCGCCGATCCCGGCCGCGCCGACGCATGAGGGCTTCGGCACCTACCTGGTCGGCACTGCCTTCTCGTCGGATTCGATCCCGGGCGACGTGGTCCGCCACTACGCGCCCGACGGGCTGGAGGCGACGTTGCGCTTCACGCCGGACGGGGCATGAGCGGCGCGCCGGAGCCGGCGGCGCCGCGCGGTGCGATCATGCTGCTGGTCGATGGACGCCGCGTGCGCGTCTCCGGCGGCCCCTTCGACACGCTGCCCGCCGGCGCCCGCGGGCTGTGCCTGGAACCGCGCGCGGCGCGGGTGGCGGAGGCCGCCTGGCGCCTCGACATCCCCGATTTCGGGGTGCCCGAGGACACCGCGCTGCGCGCCGTTCTGGAGGCCATGCTGGCGGCCATGCGTGCCGAGCCCGGCGGTGCCTATCATGTCGGGTGCCGCGCCGGGCTGGGGCGGACCGGGATGGCGCTGGCCTGCCTCGGCGTCATGACCGGGATCGACGATCCGGTCGCCTGGGTGCGCGCCACCTACGACCCGGCGGCGGTCGAGACGCCGGCGCAGGCGGCGCTGGTCGCGCGCTTCGCCCGGCCGGCGCCGTAACCGCGGTGGGGCGGGCGACGAACATCTTCCTGGCAAGCCGCCGGCGATGCCAGGCTCGCGAAACGGCTGTCCCGCCCCACGCCATGGAGTGTCCAGGACCATGACCAGATCCCTCCCGTCCTTCGCCCTGCGTGCGGGGGGCGTCGCGCTGGCGGCGCTGCTCGGCACCGCCACGCCGGCGCCGGCCCAGCCGGACCCCGACACCATCGTCAATGCCTTCGAGGCGGTGCTCGGCCCCGTCCGCACCTATCGCCCGAGCCATCCCAAGGGCACCTGCGCCGCCAGGCATTTCACCGCCACGCCCGATGGCACCCGGCTGTCGGTGGCGCCGGTGTTCAGCGGGCAGCGCAATGCCGCGCTGATCCGATTCGGCGTGGCCGGCGCGAACCCGAATGCGTCCGACAGCGCACGCGGCACGCGCGGGCTGTCGATCCGCTTCGAGAGCCCGACCGGCGACCTGTTCGAGATGGCGAACATCTCCGCCCCGGTCTTCGGCGCGAATACCCCGCAGGCGCTGGTGGACGGGCTGCTGTCGCGCGCCAACGACCCGGCGACGGGCCGGCCGAACCCCGAGCGGGCGGCGGCCTATGCGGCCTATGTCGCGGCCAACCCGACCGTGGGCAACCAGGGCCGCTACCTGGCGGCCAACAATCCGCCGGCGAGCTGGGCCACCACGCCCTATTGGGGCGTGAACACCTTCCTGTTCCGCGGCCAGGACGGCCAGGTGCGCCCGGCACGCTGGGTGTTCGAACCCCGCGCGGGAGTCGAGCGCCTGACCGAGGCGCAGATGCAGTCGATGGGGCCGAACTTCCTGGCCGACGAACTGCGCCGGCGCATCGCCGCCGGGCCGGTGGAGTTCGACATGGTGCTGCAGTTTCCCGGCCAGGGCGACGACGTGCTGAACCCGACCGTCGCCTGGCCGGAGGACCGGCCCCGCACGGTGGTGGGGCGCCTGGTGGTGACGTCCGTCGCGGCCGGGCCGGGCGGGCCGTGCGATCCGATCAGCTTCATGATCCTGGACCAGGCGCCGGGGATCGAGATGAGCGACGACCCGGTGCTGCAGGCGCGCGCGGCGGCCTATGCGGTGAGCCTGTCGCGGCGGACGCCGTAGAAGGCCGGGGCTGGACGCCCGATCTACTGATCGGGCGTTCCGAAAATCTCGTTGGCGCGCCGTAGGAGGTCAATTGCCTCCTGGGTTCTGGCGGCGATCTCCGCTTGGCTGTGGCTGAGGTCGGCGACCAAAATATAGAGCCGGTGCCACGCCTCTGCGGCGCGCGGCAAGGCCGCGCGAACGCGCAGCGGCAGGATGCTCGTGACCTGCGCCACCTCCGCGCGGGAGAGCGGCGCAGGCCTCCGTCTGGCATACCATTGCCGCAACAACACCGGCCCATTCGAGCCCTGCGCGAAGGCAGCCTGCTGGTTCGGGTTGAGCGTCCAGCGCCCGGTCGAATACTCGTCGAGTCGTATGTTCAAGTCGATCCCGGCCAACTTGAATCGGAAAGCGCACTCGTCCGTGACATCGTCCAGCGGCATGGGGGGCGGCGTGTACCGTGTATTCAGTGATGCGGCGCAGGCACGTTCGAACGCCTGAAAAAGTGCGTCGACCCGACGGGGGTCCTCGATCGCCGGAACCACCTGGATCGCGGCGGCGCCGTCGCTCATTTTCGCCGCGCGCCCACGATCACCCCATCATTCTCCAGCGCCGCAATCTCCGCCTCGCTGAACCCCCGCGCCATCAGCACATCCCGCCCGTGCTGGTTGAAGCGCGGCGGCGCGCTGCGCGCACCGCCCGGCGTGCGCGACAGCTTGATCGGCGTGTTCAGCGCGCGGAACTCGCCGATCTGCGCCACCATGTTGCGGAACGCCGTGTGCTCCGCGGCCATCGCTTCATCGACATGCAGCACCGGCCCGGCAGGCAGGCCGGCGGCCAGCATGCGGCGCGTGAGGTCATGCCCGTCCTCGTTCGCGAAGCGGGTGTTCAGCACCTCGGTCAGCGCGGCCTTGTTGACCACGCGCTCGCCGTTGGTCGCGAAGCGCGGGTCCTTCGCCACCTCCGGGATGCCGAGGAAATCGCAGAACTTGCGGAAGGCCGGGTCGTTGCCGGCGGCGACGAAGATCTCGCAGGTGCGCGTGGTGAACTTGGAATAGGGTGCCAGGTTCGGGTGCGGGTTGCCGGTCGCCATGGGCCGCTTGCCGGACAGGAAGAAATTGGCGGCATGCGGGTGCAGCAGCGCCATGCCGCAATCATGCAGCGTCATGTCGCAATACTGGCCGCGGCCCGATGCGGTCCGTTCGTGCAGCGCCATCAGGATGGCGATGGTGCTGAACAGGCCGGTCGCGATGTCCACGATCGGGTTGCCCAGGCGCGTCGGGCCGGAATCCTCGGTGCCGTTGATGGACATGAGGCCCACCATCGCCTGCAGCACCGCATCGTAGCCGGGGAAGCCGCCGAGCGGCCCATCCGCGCCGAAGCCCGACACCCGGCAATGGATCAGGCGGGGGAAGCGCTTCGACAGCACGGCCTCGTAGCCGAGGCCCCACTTTTCCATCGACCCCGGCTTGAAGTTCTCGACCAGGACATCGGCGCCTTCGAGCAGGCGCAGCAGCACCTCGCGCCCCGCCGGCTTCGACAGGTCGAGGCCGACGCTGCGCTTGTTGCGGTTCACGCCCACGAAATAGGAGGCATCGCCATCGCTGTTGAAGGGCGGGCCCCAGTCGCGGACCTCGTCGCCCTGCGGGGGTTCGAGCTTGATGACCTCGGCGCCGTGATCGGACAGCACCATGGTGCAATAGGGGCCACCCAGCACGCGCGTGAGATCCACCACGCGCAGCCCCGCCAGCGCGCCGGGGGACAGCGCCGCCATGCCGCCGAGTGCCGCGTTGTCGTCCATGTTGCCGGTCCTCCGATCGCGTCGCGGAAGATGCGTCAGGCGCGGGGCTTTGTCGAACCTTGCACGCGCATGGTGCGTCTGCGCCGGGCGCCGCCGCGCGGCCTGGCATGACGCGCCGCCGCGCGATCGCCCATCAGATGCCGAGCAGCATCGACGCCCCCAGCATCGCCATCAGCCCCCCCGCCACGGCGCCGAACAGCAGCGGCATCGGCGTGCCGGGCTGCATCGCCTCCGGCTGGCCGGGCGGGTGGCTGAGGCGCACCACCTGGCCGGCCTTGATGCGCCCGCGCGCGGCGGGCACGTGGAGGCGCAGCAGGCGTTCGGTGCCGCCGGTCGCCGTGACCGCGATCTCGGTCAACCCGCCATGGTCGCGCGGGTCGGGTGCGGTGCGCACCACGCCGTCCACCACCACCCAGTGGCGCCTGGCGCGCCACAGCACCAGGCACACCGCCATCACCACAAGGCTGGCCGGCAGCACCAGCCAAGCCACCAGCGCATCGAGGCCCGGATCGTTCACGCCGCGGCGCGGCGCCCCCACACGCGGGCGCAGAATTCCGGATAGGTCTCGACCATCTCGTCGCAGACGCGCCCGCGCAGCAGGGCGAGTTCGGCCTCGGTAGGGTCGGGCGTGGCGGGGATCTCATCTTCGGCGTCGAAGGCGAAGCCGGTGGCCTCGCGCACGCTTTCCACCGTCTCGCCGGGATGCAGGTTCGCCAGCGAGAAGCGCGCCCGGTCCGGGTGGAAGCGGAACACGCAGCGTCCGGTCACCAGCGCCTGCGCCGTGCCACGACGGAACACGCCCGGCGCCGACACGCCCGGGGCCGAGATGTTGTCCACCCTGTCGACCAGCACGCGGGGCGAATGCTCCTCGCGGAACAGGATGGTGCGCGGCGTCATGAAGTACATGAAGGCCGAGCCGAACGACCCCGGGAAGCGCACGTCGCGGCCGGGCCATTCGCCGGTGCCGACCAGGTTCAGGTTGGCCTGGCCGTCGATCTGCCCGCCGCCCAGGAAGAACAGGTCGATGCGCCCCTGGCCGGTCAGGTCGAACAGCTCGCGCGTGCCCTCGGTGAACGGATTGCCCGACCGCTTGTGCAGCAGGGAAAGCCGCACGTCGTGGCCCATCAGCTTGACCAGCCAGCAGGCGGCCGCGGGCATGGGGGATGCCGCGCCCACCGCGATGTGGCGCGCCGGCGGCGCCGAGGGGTCGAGGATCAGCCGCGCCAGGGCGGCGATGATGCGTTCCTCGGGCGCGATGTCGCGATCCGGCGCGCTCATGCCGCGGCGGCCTTGCGCGCGGTGGCGAAGACCTCGCGCT
This sequence comes from Roseomonas sp. CECT 9278, assembly GCF_918698155.1. Taxonomy (GTDB): domain Bacteria; phylum Pseudomonadota; class Alphaproteobacteria; order Acetobacterales; family Acetobacteraceae; genus Neoroseomonas. Next base: position 96,346 of record NZ_CAKKLX010000015.1, on the reverse strand, counting down.
CGAGCCAGGCGCGGAAGCCTTCCTCGGTCTTGGCGGCGCGGGCATAGGCCGCGACATAGGCGGCGTCGAAGCCGTATTCGTCGAGCAGCGCCGCGGGGCGCGCGCCGCGCTCGGCGATCGCGACGGCGTCGATGTAGGTCGCGGTGATGGCGCCCGCGGCCATCCGCTCATCCTCGAGGAAATTGCCCTCGACCACGCGCTCCACCGTCACCAGCGCGGCCCTCGAGGCATGGGCGATGGTGGCGCATTCGCGCCGCCGGCCGAGCCAGACATTGCCCGCGGAATCCGCCAGCGCCGCGTGGAAGACAGCGAAGTCCGGCTGCTTCGCCGGCAGCAGCACGATCGGGTCGGCGCCGTCCTGGGCGAAGGGGTTCGGCATCACCTTCCAGTCCGGCCGGTTGGCCAGGATGTCGGAGCCGATCAGCCCGCGCAGCGGCATGAAGGGCACGCCCTTCTCGGCGGCCTGGAGCATGGTGTGGATGGCCGGGCAGGTGGCGTCGCGCACCGTGATCGCGCCCGCCCTCAGCGCCGCCGAGAAGCGCGGCGCGAAGCCTGCCTCGCCGAGCGAGACCGCGGAGGTCTCGACCTCCGCCACGCAGCCCGCGCCGATCAGGATATCGGTCGCGAAGCCCGAGACCGGCACGCCGAGCAGCCGCAGGCCGCGCGCCCCGCGCCGGATCAGCGCCATCGCGATGGCGACCGAGGGCAGGGAGTTGTCCGGCGGGATCGCCACCAGCGCGCCATCGGGAATGCGCGCGGCAAGGGCATCGACGGATGGCAGCAGCATGGGGTGGGGTCCTCCGGCGCAGGACCCTACGCCGGGGGGTGGGGCAGCGGCTAGAGCCGATTTCGCGCGTCCTGGCGCGCTACAAGGCGTCTAGCGCGTTGTTTTCGCGCGTATCTTCATGCGGTCCGAGGCGTTGATCCGACCGGCGTTCGCGGGCGTGCGGACCCCAGCCGGATGCAACCGCCCGCTGCGGCGCGGGGGCGCGTGACACCGGGCGGCTGGCGGCGCCGGCGTGCCCCGCAGGTCGTCGGCCATGCCCGGGCTGGGCAGCGGCCGCGCCACCGGCAGGTCGCGCCATGCCGTGCCGCGTGATCCACGTCACTCGGCGCCGCGCCCGCGCGGGCCTAGCGTGCATGGTCCCATGGACACCTCGACCCTGCAGACCGCGCGCCTCCTGCTCCGTCCCTGGCGGCCGGAGGACCTCGCCCCGCTATTCGCCATCAATGGCGATGCGCAGAGCATGCGCCACTTCGCCAGCCCCATGACACGCGCCGAGAGCGACGCCTGGGCCGAGCGGATGCAGACCCACATGGAGGCCCATGGCTGGGGCTTCTGGGTGGTCGAGGAACGCGGCGGCGCGCCCTTCGTGGGCGTGGTCGGCCTGATGAACATCCCGTGGCAGGCGCGCTTCACGCCGGCGGTCGAGATCGGCTGGCGCATCGCCCCCGGGTTCCGCCGCCGCGGCCACGCGGAGGAAGCGGCGCGCGCCGCGCTCGACTTCGGCTTCGGCACGCTGGGCCTGGCGGAGGTGGTCGCCTTCACCGTGCCGGGCAATGCTGCGTCGTGGCGCCTGATGGAGCGGCTCGGCATGCGGGCGGATGGCGAATTCGACCATCCGCGCCTGCCCGCGGGCCACCCGCTGCGCCGCCACCTGCTGTATCGCGCCACGCCCGGGCAGCGGCTTGCCGCGGGTGGGCCCGGGGCCACCCGCGACTGAAGCGCTGCAGTGCCGACATGGCGGTCGACCTGCCACGATGATGCGGTAGTGTGGCGGCCCCGACATCCCGCAGGCGTCGTCATCCGGTCACGGGCCAGCGCGGTGGTTGGCCTGCTTATATCCCTTCCATTCGTCGGCAGGGCCGGCGAACGTCATCGACAGCACCATCTTACCCGACGTCGACAACGAACCCGCCAGGAGGTTTCCATGATCCGCACCCCGATCCGCATGGCCGCCATCGCGCTGGGCCTGGCCGCCACGCCTGCCATGGCGTCCTCGGTCTCGACCGCCTGGACGCAGCTGCCCTCCAACAACCAGGAGGAATGCCTGGCGATCGGCTCGCGCGCGGTCGAGGGCGCGGGCTTCCGCGCCAGCATCTCGCAGGACCGCCAGACCATCTTCGGCTGGCGCGGCGAGGAAGCGCTGACGGTGCGCTGCATCTCCGGCAGCGGCATCGCCGTGGTCTTCGCCTGGGTCACCGACCAGAACAACGACAGCGGCCCGCTGGTCGAGGCGGTGACCTCGGCCTATCGCAACCGGGGCATGGTCGGTGCGGGCGGTGGCGGCGGCAATCTGGGCGGCGGCAACCTCGGCCCGGGGAATTTCGGCGGCGGCGGCAACTTCGGCGGCGGCGGCGGCGTCGTGAAGCGCTGAACGACGCGGCGCGGATGCCGGCGCCAGCCCCGCCCCATCGCAGCGTCCCGCAGGCGCCGGCGCACCCATGCCCGCGCGGCCGGGCGGCGTGGCTGGGCCGGGTCGGCGCCGTGCTGGCCCTGGGCATCCTCGGCGCCGCCGGCCCGCCGGCGCCTGGTGCCACGGCCCCTGCCTGGCAGGACGGCGGCTGGTCGGGCATCCCGCGCGCGCAACTGACCCCGGCGGGCGCGGAGGCGGTGGCGATCTCGGCGCGCGGGCAGGGCGGCTTCGTCTGGCGGCATGAACGGCGCGCGGCGGAATGCGTGTCGTGGCGCTGGCGCGTCGACCACGGCCCGCCGGCCACGCGGCTCGACCGCCGCGGCGGCGACGACCGTGCCCTCGCGGTGACCATCGGCTTCGCCGGCTGGCCGGCGCGGTCCAGTGCGTGGCAACGCACCCAGCATGCCGTGGCACAGGCCAATGCCGGCGGGCGCCCCCTGCCGCGCGCCGCGCTGGTCTTCGTCTGGGGCGGCACGGGGGAGGAGCCGCGCGGCTTCGAGAGCCCCTACATGGCCGGCCTCGGGCGCGTGTTCGTGCTGCGCGCCGCCGAGGCACGGCGCGGCGTGTGGAAGGAAGAACGCGTCGACCTGCGGGCGCTGTGGCGCGAGACCTTCGGGGGCCAGGCGCCGCCGGTTGACAAGATCGCGATCTCCGTCGATTCCGACGACACCGGCAGCCGTGTCGAGGCGCGGATCGACGCGATCCGCTTCGGCCCCTGCGAGCCGTCCTCGTGAGGCCGGCGCCCTTTTCGCGCGGCAGCGGGGCGGTCAGGATGGCCGCTGCATCAGGATCGCCCGCATGACCGTGACCCGACAGGATTTCCGCGACGCCATGGCCCGGCTGGGCTCGGCGGTGAACATCGTGACCACCGACGGCCCGGCGGGGCTGGGGGGGCTGACGGTCAGCGCGGTGTGCTCGGTGACCGACGACCCGCCGACCCTGCTGGTCTGCCTGAACCGCGGCAGCCCGCAGAACCGGCTGTTCAAGGACAATGGCGTGCTGTGCGTGAACACCCTGGCGCCGGGGCAGGAGGCGCTGTCGGGCCGCTTCGCCGGGCGCAGCGCCGAGGCCGACATGGCGGAACGGTTCTCCCACGCGTCCTGGGGCATCCTCGAGACCGGGTCGCCGAGCCTTGATGGCGCCACCGTGGCCTTCGACTGCCGCATCGCCGAGGTGGTCGAGCGCGGCACCCATTCGGTGCTGTTCTGCGAGGTGGAAGCGGTGCGCCACGGCGCGGCATCCCGCGGGTTGATCTGGTTCAGCCGCGACTACCATCCGATCGGCGTGGAATGACGCGGCGCCGGACGGCGGCGCAGGCGCGCCGTCGCGCCATGGCCCGTTCCGGCGGCCGTCGTGCCGCAGGCGCCGTGACGGCGTGATGCCGACCGCTGCCGGCCGGCGCGACGGCGCATCAAGCTGGCCGCATCATCGGCGGCCTGCGACCGTGCGGCATGTCGCCGGTTTCACACGCCCAGCACGCAGCACCCATGCCGAGGTCGCAAAGGCGCCGTAAACGGATTGCAGTCTATGCTGCGTCGAGTCGCGGACCGGGAGCCAGTGTCGATGACCGAAGTGAGAGTGGAATTGCCGGACGAATTGGCCGAGGAGATCGCGCGTCGCGCGGCCGCGCTCGGCACCACGGCCGAGGAATGGGTGGCCGCGGTGGTGCAGGACCTCGCCGCCGACCTGCCGGAGGAGACCATCGACGGCCCGGATTGCTTCATCGCGCGCTGACGCGGGTCGCGCGATCGCGCACGGCTGCGGGCGCTACCACTCGCCGTAGAACACGCCGGCCGCCTTGTGACGGTCGGTGCGCAATTCCGCCTCCGCCCAGCTCAGGGTGGTGCGGCGCTTCAGGCCGGTGAACCAGGCCAGCAGGCGCTCGCGCAGCGCCTCGCGCACGCCCTCCAGCGCCGGGTCGGCGCCGAGGTCGTGGAATTCCTGCGGATCGGCAGCCAGGTCGAACAGCATCGGCCGGAAGCCATCCGTCCAATGGACGTATTTCCAGCGCTCGGTGCGCACCATCCAGGCGTGATGCTGGCCGGTCTTGAGGCCGAGGCGACGCCGCACGCCACGGAAGGTCCAGTCCAGCTCGCTGAAGACGGCGTCGCGCCAGGCGGGCGCCCCGTCTCCCGCGCGCGCCGCCGGCGCGACATCTCCCGCGCGCTCACCCGGCGCGACATCTCCCGCGCGCCCACCCGGCGCGACACCCCGCAGCAGCGGCAGCAGCGACCGCCCCTCGACCAGGTGCTCCGCCGCATCGAGGTCCAGCGCATCCAGGATGGTGGGCACCACGTCGATCGCCTCGACGAAGCGCGTGTCGACGGTGCCGCGCGTGCCGTCGGCATCGCGCGACGGATCGGCGACGATCATCGGCACGCGCTGGATGCAGTCGTGGAACAGCTCCTTCTCGCCCAGCCAGTGGTCGCCCAGGTAGTCGCCATGGTCGGAGGTGAAGACGACCAGCGTGTCGTCGCGCCGGCCCAGCCGCTCCAGCGCCGCCCAGACACGCCCCAGATGATGGTCCAGCTGCGCGATCAGCCCCTGATAGGCGGGCCGCACCGTCGCGATGCAATCGTCCCGCTGGAAGGATTGCGCGACCTCCTCGGCCTGGAATTCGCGCAGGATGGGGTGGGCGGCGTTGCCGCGCTCGGCCGGGTGGCGCGCCACCGGCAGGCAGTGCTCCGGCGCATACATCGCGTGGTAGGGCGCCGGCGCGATGTACGGCCAGTGCGGCTTCACATACGACAGGTGCAGCACCCACGGGTCAGCGCCCTGCGCCTCCATGAAGGCGATCGCGCGGTCGGTGGTATAGGCGGTCTCGCTGTGCCGTTCCTGGACGCGCGCGGGCAGGCGGGCGTTGCGCATCTTCCAGCCATTCTGCGTGGCGCCGGCTTCGTCCGTCACGGCGATGACGTAGTCGGTCCAGGGGTCCCGGCTGTCATAGCCCTGCGCGCGCAGCCAATCGGCATAGGCGCTGTCGGTCTCGGCATGGTGGCCGTCATGGCGATCCACCGGGGTGAACCAGCCTTCGCGCAACAGCACCGCGAGCTCGTCCTGGCCGTCCAGCAGCAGGCGCTTCATGCCGCGCGCATCGGGCAGCATGTGGGTCTTGCCGGCCAGGGCCAAGGTGCGGCCGCTCTCGCGCAGGTGCCAGCCCAGCGTGACCTCGCCGACCGACAGCGGCACGCGGTTGTGCGTGGCGCCATGCGATGACACGTAGCGCCCGGTATAGGCGCTCATGCGCGACGGCCCGCAGATGCCCGACTGGACGTAGGCGTGTTCGAAGCGCACGCCGCGCGCCCCCAGCGCATCGATGTTGGGCGTGCGCAGGAAGGGATGGCCGGCGCAGCCGAGATGATCCCAGCGCAGCTGGTCGCACATGATGTAGAGCACGTTGCGGATGGCCATGCACTGTCCCTGCCTCGGCTGCAGCCTGGTATCCTGTCCGCTGCGCGCGTGGGTTTCCCCACGCGCGCAGCGGCCAGGCAGGCCACTGAAATCAAAGGCTGGTGGCCCGAAGACGAAGCCCGCCGGACTTCGGAACCGGGACACTAGACCCGTTTGGCCCCGGCCGTCGCGGCGCAAGGGGGCACCCACCCCAATGCGGCGGTCCGCGCGATGGCCGACCGCCGTCCCGGCCCGAAACGCAGAAGGCCCCGGAGGTTGCCCCCCGGAGCCTTCCCATCGCGCGGCCGGTGGCCGGCCCGCGAAACCCTGGTGACCCGCGGATATTGGATCAGCCGATGGCGACCTTCGGGCCCTCAGGCCCGTCGATCATCGGTCGATCAGCCCGCGGTGATCCGGGCCACGGGCGCGACGGCCCGATTGAAGCGATGAGACACCGGATCACCTCCTTTCGGTTGTTGACGACTGGACGAAGTCTGCGCCTTCGCCGCCGCGCCATGCAAGCGATTCAGTGTCCCGCGGACCGCGTCACGAGATCTCGGCGTAGGTCCCGTTGCGCCAGACGTAGAACACGTAGTCCGGCACGGTCACGTCGCCCTTGGCGTCGAAGCTGATCGGACCCAGCACCGACTGCCACGGGCCATCCGCCTTCAGCACGGCGGCCAGGCGCCGCGCATCGGTGCTGTTCGCCTTCGCCGCGGCCGCCGAGAAGATCTGGATCGCGGCGTAGGTGTACAGGACATAGCCCTCGGGATCGACGTTGCGGGCGCGGAAGCGGGCCACCACCTCGGCCGCCGTCGGGCGGCGGCGCGGGTCGGAGCTGAAGGTCATCAGCGTGCCTTCGCCGGCGGCGCCGCTGATCTGCCAGAACTCGTTCGTCACCAGCGCGTCGCCGCCGATCAGCGTGACGTTCATCCCCTGCTCCTTGGCCTGGCGGATGATCAGCCCGCCTTCCGTGTGGTAGCCGCCGAGGTAGATGACATCGATGTTTGCCGCCTTCATGCGGCTGACCAGCGCGTTGTAGTCGCGCTCGCCGGGGGTATAGGCGGCGTAGAGCGTCTCGGTCATGCCGCCGGCGTTGAGCGCCTTCTTGGTCTCGTCCGCCAGGCCCTTCCCGTAGGCGGTGTTGTCATGGAGGATCGCGACGCGCCGGGCGCGCATGTTCTGCAGGATGTAGCGCCCGGCCACCTGGCCCTGCTGGTCGTCGCGCCCGCAGACGCGGAAGGTGTTCCACTTGCCCTCGTCGGTGAAGCGCGGATTGGTCGAGGCCGGCGACATCTGCAGCACGCCTTCCTCGGCATACACGTCGCGCGCCGGTATCGACGAGCCCGAGCAGAAATGCCCGGCGACGAAGGACACGCGCCGGCCGGCCAACTGGTTCGCGACCGAGACCGCCTGGCGCGGGTCGCAGGCATCGTCGCCCACTTCCAGCGCCAGCTGCCGGCCGAGCACGCCGCCGGCGGCATTGATGTCAGTCACCGCCTGGGTCGCCCCTTCGCGCATCTGGGTGCCGAAGGCCGCGTACTGCCCGGTCATGGGCCCCGCGGTGGCGATCCGGATGGGGCCGGTCGCGCCCTGCGCGAAGGCGTCCCGCCCGAGGGCCAGCGTGCCGAGCCCGGCGCCCAGCACAAGCCTGCGTGTCGTGAGCATGTCTGATCTCCTTCATGGCGGGCGGCCGGCGGCGGCGCCACGATGGCGCGCTTCCGGTCGCGTGGCGGCAGGCTAGAGGAGGCTGGGGTGGCTTGCCCAGCGTGACCTTGCTCACGGAAATGAAGGCGCTGCACTGGCAGAATGAGCGGCGCCCTGGTAGCGTGTCTCGCAGCCCTTCCCTCGGGAGTATTTTTGATGCGGTCATCCCTTCGTCGTTCCGTGGCCAGCATCACCGCCCTGGCCATGCTTGCGGGATGCTCCACGCAGGTGGGACGGATCGGCCCGGATGACGGGCGCGATGCCTGCCGCGCCTTTGTGGTGCAGCTCGATTCGACCGGGGATTTCTACGGCGAGGACATCCTGCGCGGCGCCGCCATCGGGGCCGGCACCGGCGCGATCGCCGGCGGGCTGCTGGCGGCCGCCACCGGGCGGCGCGGGTCCGACATCCTGGCCGGTGCCGCGATCGGCGCGGTGGCCGGCGGCGTGATCGGCGGGACCGCCGGCTATATCCAGGCACGTCAGCGCCAGGCGGCGAACCAGGGGGCGCTGGTCCAGGCGGTCGGCGGCGACCTCGCGAACGAGAACCGCCAGCTGGCCGCCACGCAGCTGGCCTTCAACCAGCTGGTCGATTGCCGCGTGAACACCGCGAACCGCGTCCGCGCCGATGTGCGCGGCGGGCGGATGTCGCGCGACCAGGGCCTGGCGCTGCTGTCCTACCAGCGCGACCTGATGCGCCGCGACGTGGCCCTGGCGCGCACCATCAATGAAAAGATCGGCACCCGCGGCGGCGAATTCGACACCGCGATCGAGACCCTCGCCCCCGGCACCAAGGGCCAGGTGCAGGCGCGCCGCTCGGCGGCCCCGCAGCCGACCTCGGCGCGTGTCTCGGCGCCCATCCGCATCCGCCCGGATGGCGGGGCGGCGCAGGTCGGCCAGCTGGCGCCCAACGAACGCGTCACCGTGCGCCCGGCCGAGGGCAACTTCGCGCAGGTCGAGACGGCGTCGGGCGTGGTCGGCTACGTGCCGGCCTCCGCGGTCGGCGTGCGCGGCCTGGGCAGTCCCACGGCTGCGGTCGGCGGCCGCGGCGCGGATGGCGAGTTCCGCCAGCTCGCCGCGACCAACATCGCCCGGCGCGACAACTTCTCCGAGAGCGTCCAGAACGCCGACCGCCTCGCCCAGGGGCAGGGCTTCGAACTGGCCGGGGCCTGAGGCGGCCCCCGCGATTGACCGACCTGCGTGAGTTGCGGGCCTTCGGGCGCCGGCCAGGATCCTGGCTCGGCGCCCTTTTCCTTGCGCTGCTGCTGGCGGTACTGCCGGCCACGCCCGCGCAGGTCCAGGCGACCAACGAACCGCCGCAGCAGCCCTTCCTGCTGATCGAGGCCGAGGGGCACATCGCCTCGGTCGGGCGGCTCGCGACGGATGCGGCGGGGGCGGTGCTCGCCTCGGTGTCGGACGACAAGACGCTGCGCCTGTGGAACCTGCCCGAGGGCACGCTGCGCCAGGTGATCCGCCCGCCCATGGGCCCGGGGCCGGAAGGCGAGCTCTATGCCGTGGCGATGTCCCCGGATGGCGCGCATGTCGCGACGGGCGGCTTCACCGCGCCGTCCTGGGATGGGCGCTTCGCGGTCTATATCTTCGATGCGCGCACCGGCCGGCTGTTCGCGCGGCTGCCCGGGCTGCAGGCGCCGGTGCAGCACCTGGCCTATTCGGCGGACGGCACGCGGCTGGCCGCGGCGCTGGGCGGGCGCGCCGGCATCAAGGTCTGGGACGCGCGCAACGGCCGCCTGTTGTTCGAGGACACCAGCTACGCCGCGCCGGCGCGCATGGTCGCCTTCGATGGGCAGGGGCGGCTCGCTTCCGCCGCGGCGGACGGGGCGGTGCGGATCTACAATGCGCAGGGGCGTCGCGTGGCGCAGCGCGCGCCGGTGCAGGGCGCGCGCGCCTATGGCATCGCCTTTTCCCCCGACGGCGCGCTGGTCGCGGTGGGCTTCGAGGACCGGCTGCGGGTGGAGGTGCTGGCGACCGCCGACCTGCGAACGGTCTTCGTGCCCGATGTGACCGGGCTGGGCGGCGAGGGGCTGCCGGTGGTGACCTGGGCGCATGACGGGCGCGGCGGGGTGCAGCTGCACGCCGCGGGCTATGCGCGGGAGACGCGCCCGGCGGGCGCGCCGGCCGGCGCCGCGCCGATGCGCGGCACGGCACCGGTCAGCGGGTCGTCCTCCGCCAGCCAGGGTGCGCGCGGGCTGACCGTGCGCGAGCAGCAGCCCGCGCCCACCCCCGCCCCGGCGCCGGCCGCCGTCGCACCGCCCGAGACGCGGCGTGAATTCGTGATCCGCCGCTGGGCGGATTTCGGCCATGGGCCCTATACGGACACCGCGGCGGCGCGCGATGCGATTTCCCACCTGCTGCCGCTGCCCCAGGGCGGGCTGGTCTATGCGGCGGCCGATCCGGGCTGGGGCAGGGTCGCCCCCGACGGCAGCGTGGCGATCGCCCCGCGCCCGCCCGGCGGGGATTTCCGCAATACCGGCGTGACGCTCGCGCTGTCGGCCGATGGAACCCAGGTGCGCTTCACGCTGCGCGCCGGCGGCGCTCCGCTGGTGTTCGACCCGCTGACGGCCAGCCTGGCGGCCTGGGGCGGCGAGGCGGGCTTCAACGCCGCGCGCACGGAAACCCCGCGCATCCGGGTCCAGGATTGGCAGAATTCCAACCGTCCGCGCCTGGGCAACGTGCCGCTGCGCCTGGGCGAGGGCGAATTCGCCCGCTCGCTGGCGATCCTGGTGCGCGAGGACGGCTTCCTGCTGGGCACCGACAACCACCTGCGGCTGTTCGACGCGCAGGGGCGCCTGGTCGATTCCGTGCCGACGCCGGGCGCCGTCTGGGGCGTGACGGTGGCGGGCGACATGGGGATCGCTGCACTCGGCGACGGCACGATCCGCTGGTATCGCTTCGAGGCCGGCGCCTTGCGCGAACAGGCCGCCCTGTTCGTGCAGGCCGATACGCTGCGCTGGGTGCTCTGGACGCCCGAGGGGCTGTTCGACCACGCGCCGAATGGCGGGCAGGAGCTGGTCGGCGTTCACCTGAACGGGCGCCGCAACGAGACGCCGGAATGGGCGTCCTTCCAGCAGGCCTATCGCGCGCTGTATGCGCCGCGCGCGGTGCGCGGGAAGATCGCCGGGGACTACGCCCCCGCGCAGGAACGCCTGGCCCAGCTCGGCGAGGTGCGCCAGCGGATCGGGCGGCTGCCCTCGCTGGCCGGGGCGTCGCTCTGCGCCGTGGTGAACGATGAATGCCGGCCGATGGCCTGGGATGCGCGCGCGCTGCCGGAAGGCACGCGGGCGCTGCGGATGGCCTTCACCGCGACCGATCGCGGGCTTGGCTTCGGGCCGCTCGATGTGCTGGTGAACGACCGCATCGCGGCGCGCGCCGAGCCCTCGGCGGGCGATACCAGCGTGGAGGTGCCGCTCGACCCCGGCACCAACCGCGTCGCGACGCGGCTGTATGGCAGCGACGGCGCGCTGTTCGCCGAAGGCCCGTCGATGGTGCTGCGCCGGCCGGGCGAGCCGGAGGCGCCGCCGGGTGCCGGGCGGCTCGTGGTGCTGGCGATCGGCGTCAATGACTATGCGCTGGCCGATCTCAACCTGCGCTTCGCCGCGCCGGATGCGCGCGCGGTCGGCGATGCGCTGCGCGGCGCCACCGGCGGGCTGTTCCGCGAGGCCGATATCCGCATCCTGCCGAATGAGCGCGCGACGCGGCGCGGCGTGCTGGATGCGCTGGCCGCCGCCGCACGCGACACCGCGCCGGCCGATACCTTCATCCTGTACATCGCCGGCCACGGGATCGTGGCGCAGCCGGGCAACCGCTTCCTGTTCCTGCCGGCGGATGTGCGCGACACCTCGTCCATGACCGTGCTGCGCCAGCAGGGGCTCGATGACGCGACGCTGGTGGCGGCACTCGCCCGCATCCGCGCGCGCGACGCCTTCATCATGATCGACACCTGCTATGCCGGGCAGATCGACATCGACCAGCTCGCCGCGATCGGCAACGACACCGGGCGGTTCCTGCTGGCGGCGTCGTCCTCCGTGCAGGAGGCGCTGGATTCCTACGACGACCGCAATGGCGTGTTTGCCTATGCCCTGATGGAAGGGCTGCGCGGGCGCGCGGCGGTGGATGCCGAGGGGCGGGTGACGGCGCTCGCGCTCGGCGAATGGGTGATGCGGCGCGTCCCGCAGCTGGCGCGCGAGAAGGGGCACCAGCAGAACGCGGTGTTCCGCGCGGCGCAGCGCGACCTGCGGTCCTTCCCGCTGGCGGTGGTGCAGCGGTAGGACGCCTGCCGATCCGGCGGATGGCTCCGACCGGGGACGATGCGCGCGGGAACGACGTGCCGGCCGCGATGCAGCGGGCCGACGCGGCCGTGGTCAGTCCGGCGCGGATGCGACGCAGCCCGATCCGCGCCGCGAGAAGGACGCGACGCGCGCCGCACGGACCTCGAAAGTGACCGAACATGGCGGCGGCAGCGCCACGACCGGATAGGCCGCGCCGATGCCCACGCCCGAGCCGAAGCCGCCGCGCCAGCCGAAGCCACCCACACCAAGGCCCATCACCGGCGCCGGCGCGGGGCTGGCGACGCCGAGACGTTCATATTGCAGGAAGCGCCGGCCATCGGGGGTGGTGAAGTCGCCATCGGGCACGCCGATCTGCTGCACCAGGTCGCCTTCGGTGACGCCGACGAAGCCCTGCATGCGGGCGTCGAAGCCGGCAGGTGTGGCACAGGCGGCAAGGGCCAGGACGGCGAGCAGGGTGATGGCACGCATGCAGGAAATGTGGCGCGCCGACGGAGATAATCCAGCGCCGGCGGCCCGATGGTCTTGCGCCGCCAGCGAGTCGTTTCGGTGCGCTGTGGGGCCTGCGGATCGAAGTTCGTCGCGAGCATCCGCACCCGATCGGCGGCTGAGCTACGCCGCCTCGCCCGCGACCCAGCCGCTCGACCAGGCCCATTGGAAATTGTAGCCGCCGAGCCAGCCGGTCACGTCCACCGCCTCGCCCACGCAGAACAGGCCAGGGACGTGCTTCGCCATCATGGTCTGCTGCGACAGCGCGGCGGTGTCGATGCCGCCCAGCGTCACCTCGGCCTTGGCGTAGCCCTCGGTGCCGGAGGGCGTGAGCGACCAGCGGTTGAGCAGCGCGCCGAGGGTTTTCAGCGGCGCGTCGGCGACCTCGCCGATCACGCGCGGGGGCAGGTGCAGCGCGGCGAAAGACTGCGCGAGGCGCTGCGGGAGAAGGTCGGCCAGGATGGTGCGCGCCTCCGCCTTCGGCCGCGCGCGCTTGGCGGCCAGCAGCTCCGCGGTGGCGTCGCGGCCCGGCGCCAGGTCGAAGGTGACGGGCGCGCCATCGGCCCAGTAGGACGAGGCCTGCAGCACCGCCGGTCCGGACAGGCCGCGATGGGTGAACAGCATGGCTTCGGGAAACGCCGCGCGCCCGGCGCGCGCGACCACCGGCAGCGCCACGCCGGCCAATGGGCGCATCAGCTCCAGCGGCGCGCCATCGAAGGTGAAGGGCACCAGGCCGGGGCGTGGGTCCACCAGCGGCAGTGCGAAACGGCGCGCGATGTCATGCGCGAAGCCGGTCGCGCCCATCTTCGGGATCGACAGGCCGCCGGTCGCGAGCACCAGGCTCTCGCCGGTGAAGCCGCCATGGTCGGTGGTGATGGTGAAGCGGTCGGCGCGCGTGATGTCGGTGACGCGATGCGCCAGCCGCAGCACCACGCCCGCCGCCACGCATTCCGCCAGCAACATCGTCACGACCTGCCGGGCCGATCCGTCGCAGAACAACTGGCCGAGCGTCTTCTCGTGGAAGGCGATCCCGTGTTTGCGGACCAGGGCCACGAAGTCATGCTGCGTGTAGCGCGCCAGCGCCGATCGCGCGAAATGCCGGTTGGCGGACCGGAAGCGCTCGGGCACGCAGCCGGTATTGGTGAAGTTGCAGCGCCCGCCGCCGCTGATCAGAATTTTCTTGCCCGGTTCGTCGGCGTGGTCCAGCAGCAGCACGCGCCGCCCGCGCTGCCCGGCGCGCATGGCGGCGAACATCCCGGCCGCGCCAGCGCCGATCACCACCACATCGAACTGGGTCACGCTGCCGCCGCGCCCGCGCCCGCCATGGAGCGGCCCAGGGCTTCCGCCACGCGGATGCCATCCACCGCGGCGGAATAGATGCCGCCGGCATAGCCCGCGCCCTCGCCGGCCGGATACAGCCCCTGCGTGTTGACGCTGACGCAGGCCGCGTCGCGCTTGATGCGGATGGGGGAGGAGGTGCGCGTCTCGACGCCTGTCATCACGGCATCCGCCATGTCGAAGCCGCGGATCTGTTTTCCGAAGGCCGGCAGCGCCTCGCGGATCGCGGCCACGGCGAAATCCGGCAGGCAAAGCGCCAAGTCGGTCGGCGTGACACCCGGCTTGTAGGACGGCGCCACGGCGCCGAGCGACGTCGATGCGCGCCCGGCGAGGAAATCGCCGACCAGCTGTGCGGGCGCGCTGTAGTCGCCACCACCGGCCACGAAGGCGCGTTCTTCCCAATGCCGCTGGAAATCCACGCCGGCCAGCGGGTGGCCGGGATAGTCCTGCCCGGGCGTGATGCCCACCACGATGCCTGCATTGGCGTTGCGCTCGGCGCGCGAATACTGGGACATGCCGTTGGTCACCACGCGGCCGGGTTCGGATGCGGCCGCGACCACCGTGCCGCCCGGGCACATGCAGAAGGAATAGACCGACCGCCCATTGCCCGCGTGGTGCACCAGCTTGTAGTCCGCCGCGCCCAGGATCGGGTGCTTCGCGAAATCCCCGAAGCGCGCGCGGTCGATGATGGATTGCGGGTGTTCGATCCGCACGCCGATGGAGAAGGGCTTGGCTTCCACATGCACGCCGCGGTCGTGCAGCGTGGCGAAGGTGTCGCGCGCCGAATGGCCGATCGCGAGCACCACATGGTCGGTCGCGATGGTCTCGCCGGTCTGCGTCACCACGCCACGCATGCGGCGCACGCCGTCACGGCCGGTGTCGATGACGAAGTCCGTCGCCTTCGTGCCGAAGCGGTATTCGCCGCCCAGCGCCTCGATCTTGGCGCGCAGGGATTCCACCATGGTCACCAGGCGGAAGGTGCCGATGTGGGGCTTCGCGACGAACAGGATTTCCTCCGGCGCGCCGGCTTCGACGAATTCCGTCAGCACCTTTCGCGCGACGTGCTCCGGCGCCTTGATGCCCGAATAGAGCTTGCCGTCGGAGAAGGTGCCGGCACCGCCCTCGCCGAACTGCACGTTGGATTCCGGGGTCAGCACATTCCGGCGCCACAGCGCCCAGGTGTCCTTGGTGCGCTCCCGCACCACCTTGCCGCGGTCGAGGATGATCGGGCGGAAGCCCATCTCGGCCAGGATCAGCGCGGCGAAGATGCCGCAGGGGCCGGTGCCGATGACCACGGGGCGTTGCCAGCCGGCCGCCGGCGCATGCGCGACGGCGCGGTAGGCGGTGTCCGGCGTGGGGCCGAGCACGCGCCCCAGCGCCGGGTCGCGCGCGGCACGGGCCAGCAGGGCGGGTTCGTCCGCGACGTCGATATCCAGCGAATAGACCAGGTGGATGTCGGACCGCCGGCGCGCATCCCAGGCGCGGCGCGCCACATGCACGGCGCGCAGCGCGCCACCGACCAGGCCCAGGCGCGCACGCACGGCATCCGCCAGCGCCTCTGGCGGGTGGTCGAGCGGGAGCTTCAGGTCGGTCAGGCGCAGCATGCGCGCGGCTATAGCACAGGGGCAGAGAGGGGCGCCGCCCCTCTCCGCACCTCTCCGCGCCAGGGGCCGGCGGGCCCCTGGACCGCGGTCAGTGGGCGCCACCGAGGTAGGCGTCGCGGACCTCCGGCATGGCCAGCAGGTCGCGGCCGGTACCGGCCAGGGTGATGCGGCCATTCACCAGCACGTAGCCGCGATGGGCCAGGCGCAGCGCCTGGTTGGCGTTCTGCTCGACCAGCAGGACCGTGAGGCCCTCGCGCTTGTTCAGGTCGCGGATGGCGGCGAAGATCTGCCGCACGATCAGCGGCGCCAGGCCGAGCGAAGGTTCGTCCAGCAGCAGCAGCCGCGGCTTGGACATCAGCGCGCGGCCGATCGCCAGCATCTGCTGCTCGCCGCCCGACAGCGTACCGCCACGCTGCGCCTGGCGTTCGGCCAGGCGCGGGAACAGGGCGTAGACCTGCGCCAGCAGCGGCGCGGGATCATGCCCGGCCACCTGTGCGCCCATCAGCAGGTTCTCCAGCACCGACATGCGCGGGAAGACACGCCGCCCCTCCGGCACCTGCGCGAGGCCGAGGCGCATGATCTCGTGCGTCGGCAGTGCCGTGATGTCGCGCCCTTCGAACACCACTCGACCCGCACGCGCGCGCGGGTCGCCGCAGATGGTCATCAGCAGCGTGGATTTCCCCGCGCCATTCGCACCGACCAGGGTGACGATCTCGCCCTTCGCGACGGTGATGGTCACGTCGCGCAAAGCCTGCACGGCGCCATAGGCGGCGGAGACGCCCTCGACGGTCAGCATTCGTCGTCGCCTTCACCGAGATAGGCGGCGATGACGCGCGGATCGGCGCGCACCTGCGCCGGTGTGCCGTCGGCGATCTTCCTGCCGTGGTCGAGCACCACGACGCGGTCGGAGATGCCCATCACCACGCCCATGTCGTGTTCGATCAGCAGCAGCGAACAGCCGCCATCGCGGATGCGGCGCAGCAGGCCACCGAGTTCGTCGGATTCGCGCGGGTTCAGCCCGGCGGCGGGTTCATCGAGGCACAGCAGCAGCGGGTCGGTGCACATGGCGCGCGCGATCTCGAGCCGCCGCTGCTGGCCATAGGGCAGGGCGCCGGCGGGGTCGTCGGCGCGTTCGATCAGCGCGGTCGCGTCGAGCCAGTGGCGCGCCTTGTCGATCGCGAGCTTTTCGGCACGCCGATACGCAGGCGCGCCCAGCAGCGCGCCGATGCCGAAGCCCGTCGCGGCCATCAGCGTGTTGTGCTGCGCGACCAGCAGGTTCTCGAGCGCCGTCATGCCCGGGAACAGCCGGATGTTCTGGAAGGTGCGCGCGACACCGGCCTGCGCGATGCGATGCCCGGGCAGGGCTTGCAACTCGACCGGCGCGCCGTCGCGGAACAGACGCAACGTGCCGGAACTCGGCCGGTAGAAGCCGGTGATGCAGTTGAACATCGTGGTCTTGCCCGCGCCGTTCGGGCCGATGATGGCGGTGATGTCGCCGCGCGACGCGGTGAAGGTGACCGCATCCACGGCAGTGAGCCCGCCGAAGCGCATGGTCAGCGCGCTGGCTTCCAGGATCGGTTCGGCCATCGGTCAGCCGCGCCCTTCGGCGACGTGCTCGGCGCCGATCGCGCGGCGCATGCCCAGTGCGACGCTCGGCGTGCGGCTGCCCACCAGGCCGCGCGGGCGCACCACCATGATCAGCACCATCGCGCCCCCGAAGACCAGCATCCGCCATTCATCGAGGTCGCGGAACACCTCGAACCCGCCGATCATCACCAGCGCGGCGATGGCGATGCCGATCTGGCTGCCCATGCCGCCGAGGACCACGATGGCGAGGATGATCGCGCTCTCGATGAAGGTGAAGCTCTCCGGGCTGATGAAGCCCTGGCGCGTGGCGAAGAAGGACCCCGCGAAGCCGGCGAACATCGCGCCCAGCGCGAAGGCCGTGAGCTTGGTGGTGGTGACGTTGATGCCCAGCGCACGGCAGGCGATCTCGTCCTCGCGCAGCGCCTCCCAGGCACGGCCCAGCGGCTGGCGGCGCAGGCGCATGCTGACCCAGTTGGTCAGCAGCGCGAGCACCAGGATCAGGTAGTACAGGAAGATCACGCGATGGACCGGGGAGGGCTCGATCCCGAAGAAGCCGGCGAAGGTGTCCGGGTCGCCCGACATGCTGAAGGGCAGGCCAAAGAAGGTCGGGCGGGGGATGCCGGTGATGCCGTTCGGCCCGCCCGTGAGCGAGGCCCAGTTGATCAGCACGACGCGGATGATCTCGCCGAAGGCGAGTGTGACGATCGCCAGGTAATCCCCGCGCAGCCGCAGCACCGGGAAGCCCAGCAGCACGCCGGCGAAGGCGGCCAGAATCCCCGCCAGCGGCAGGCAGATCCAGAAGGACAGACCGAAGGTCGTCGCCAGCAGCGCGTAGGAATAGGCCCCGACGGCATAGAAGGCGACGTAGCCGAGGTCGAGCAGCCCGGCCAACCCGACCACGATGTTCAGCCCCCAGCCGAGCATCACGTAGGTCAGCACCAGGATGCCGAGGTCGAGCTCGTAGCGCCCGGTGCCCGGGATGAAGGGCAGCGCGATGGCGATCAGGATGCACACCGGCGCGACGAGGCGGCCCGTCTTTCGCAACGCCTCGGTGCGCGCGGCGGTGCGCGGCTTCGCCTCCCCGCGCAGGCCGCGCCAGGTGAGCAGGCCGAGGCGGCCGAAGAAGGCCAATACCACCAGGATCGCGACCTCGCCCCAGCGTTGCCGCAGCACCAGCCCGCCCGACGGGCTGACATCGGTGCGCAGGCCCACCAGCAGGAAGAACAGCCCGAAGGCGATCAGCGCGGTGATCGCGGCGTCCTTCACCGCGGCGGCGGCGACCTTCGGGCGGGCCGCCATGGTGATGGCGGCGATCTCGCCGCTCATACCTTCTCGACCTCGGCGCGGCCGAGCAGCCCGGTCGGCATGAAGATCAGCACCAGCACAAGGATCGAGAACGCCGCCACGTCCTTGTACTGCACGCTGAAATACGCCGACCAGAAGGTCTCGATCAGCCCGATCAGCAGCCCGCCCAGAACTGCGCCAGGGAGCGATCCGATGCCGCCCAGCACCGCCGCGGTGAAGGCTTTCACGCCCGCGAGGAAGCCGATGTAGAAGTCGATCACGCCATAGCGCAGCAGGTACATGGTGCCCGCCACTGCGGCGAGCGCGGCGCCGATCACGAAGGTCAGGCTGATGGTGCGGTCGGTGTCGATGCCCAGCAGCGAGGCCATCTTGCGGTCCTGTTCGCAGGCGCGCATCGCGCGGCCCAGCGGCGTGCGCGTGACCAGCCAGGTGAACACCGCGAGCACGCCCAGCGTCACCGCGATGATCAGCATCTGCATGTAGGAGAACTGCACGATGAAACTGTCCGCGCGCAGCACTTCCACGCCGCCGGGCAGCAGCGGTTCGATCGGCTTCACCCGCGCGCCCTGGGCCACCTGCACGTAGTTCTGCAGCACGATCGACATGCCGATGGCGCTGATCAGCGGCGCCAGGCGGAAGGATCCGCGCAGCGGGCGATAGGCCACGCGCTCGACCGTCCAGCCGTACAGCGCGGTGACGCACATCGACACCAGCAGCACGATCAGGATCGCCGCCGGCCCGTCCATGATGCCACCCGACACCAGCATCACGATCGAGATAAGTGCCACGAAGGCGCCCACCATGAAGATGTCGCCATGGGCGAAGTTGATCATGCCGATGATGCCGTAGACCATGGTGTAGCCCACCGCGATCAGGCCGTAGATCATGCCCAGGCTGATGCCATTGATCAGCTGCTGCAGCGCATAGGCCACGCTTGCCCCCTGTCCCGCGGCCGTCGATGGCCGGCCTGCTCTGGCGACGCTACGGCAGGCCCGGCGGGGCCGGAAGGGGAATCGCCGCGCCGGCCCGCCACGGTCATTCCAGCTGCATCGCGTCCTGGCGCGTGCCATTCGCCAGCCGAAGCGTGGCGTCCTCCAGCGCGATGACCCCGCGCGGGCAGTCGATGATGCTGATGGATGCGGTCGCTGCCTCGAAGGCATCGAGGCCGGCAAGACCCAGGCCCCGGCAGCGCGCCATGGCCAGGCGCAGCACCGGCTCGTGCGTGACCACCGCCGCCCGGGTCCAGCCCGGCTGCGCGAGGATGGCTGCCAGCGCCTGTTCGACCCGCTGGCCGAATGCGGCGAAGGGCTCGCCGCCGAGGAAGCGCGCGCCGGGCAGTCCTGCATCGCGGTAGGCCTGCCGTACGGCCAGCCGCACCGCCTCGGGCGGTCCTGCCAGGACCTGGCCGGGGCGAAGCTCGTTCAGGCCATCCTCCGTGATCGGCGCCTGGCCGAGGCGCCGGGCCAGGATCCCGGCCGTCTCGACCGCACGCGGCACCGCCGAGGTGACGAGGAGGTCGAGGCGCAGCCCCGCCAGCGCCTCCGCCAGCTCGGCAACCTGCGCGCGCCCGCGCGACGTCAGCGGCGCTGCCCAGGGGTCCGCGCCGGGCCTGGTGGGCGCGGCCTCCCCGTGGCGGAGCAGATAGAGCCGTCGCGTATCCGCGGCTGTCGCGGGCGCTGGTTCGTGGTGTCCTGCCGGCATGGATCGCGCCCCCCGTTCCGCGCCCGCGCGGAAACCGCCGCCGCGTCACGAAAACGACCCGCGACGGCGCCCGGCGGAGTGTAACCTTTCGCGCCACCCCGGCGAACGGGGAAGTCGCCGGAGGGAGTCTCGCGGATGAGCAAGGGCGCAGCGGTCGCGATCGTGTGCAAGACGCCGGGCGTGGGCGGCGGCAAGTCGCGCCTGCGCCCCCTGCTCGGCGCGGAGAGGGTGGCGGAACTGTCGGCCTGCTTCATCCGCGACATCGCCGCCACGCTGGACGGGCTCTCGCCGGCGGTCGGCGGCAGCCGGATTGCGATCTACAGCCCCGCGGGCTCCGAGGATGCGCTGCGGCCCCTGTTGCCGCCCCGCTGGCGGCTGCACTTCCAGCAGGCCGCGACGATCGGCGAGGTGCTGCACGCCAGCACCACCGCCTTCCTGGCCGAGGGCCATGATTGCGCCCTGGTGGTCAACGCCGACAGCCCCACCCTGCCGGCCGGCGTGGTCGAACAGGCGGTGGCGGCGCTGCGCGCCCCCGGCGACCGTGTCGTGTTCGGCCCGGCGAGCGATGGCGGCTACTACCTGATCGGCCTGAAGCGCTCCCACGCCGGCCTGTTCGACGACATCACCTGGAGCACGCCGACCGTGCTGGCGCAAAGCATGGAACGGGCGGCCGGGATCGGCCTGCCGGTCGCGCTGCTGCCGGTCTGGTACGATGTGGACGACGCCGAGACCTTCGGCATCCTGGAGGCGGAGCTGGCCGGGACGCCGCCGGCCTTCGCGCCGCCCGGGGTCGCGGGCGCCGAGCCGATTCACACGCGCGCGCTGCTCGCGGCCGGCCGCGGGGGGCAGGCGGCGTGACGCCTGCGCGGCGGCTGGCGGTGCTGGGCGCGATCGGCGCGGTGCTGGTCGCGACGACATGGGCTGGTCCGTCCGTGCATCTGTCGCTCGGCGACATCGCCTTCACCGCGCTGGTGGTCGGGCAGGGGCTGCTGGTGCTGGTGGCGCTGCGCGTCGCCCTCGGCTGCGCGCCGGGGCCCGCGCTGGCGGTGATCGCGACGGCCGCGGTGGCCATGCGCCTGGTGCTGCTGCCGGTCGCGCCGCATCTGTCGACCGATGCTTATCGCTATGTCTGGGATGGCCGCGTGCAGGCGGCCGGCATCAACCCCTACCGCCACATCCCGAACGACCCGGCGCTGCAGGCGCTGCGCGACGAGGAGATCTTCCCCAACATCAACCGCGCCGACTATGCACCGACCATCTACCCGCCGGCCGCGCAGATGCTGTTCCAGGCGGTGGCGCGGGTCAGCGACAGCCTGCTCGCGATGCGAATCGCGCTCGTGTTGTGCGAGGTGGTGATCGTGGCGGTGCTGCTGTCGCTGCTGCGGCGCATCGGCCAGCCGCCGGTGCGCGTGCTGGCCTATGCGTGGCATCCACTCGCGGTGTGGGAGATCGCCGGCAGCGGGCACCTGGATGCGGCGATGGTCGCGGTGATGATGCTGGGGCTGTGGGTCGCGCTGGTGCCCGGGCGGCGGCTGCTGGCGGCGGCGGTGCTGGCGGTGGCGGCGCTGGTCAAGCCGCCGGCGGCGATCGCGCTGTCGGTCACCTGGCATGCCTGGGACTGGCGCGCGCCCGCGGTCGCCATCGCCGTCGCGGTCGCGCTGTACTTGCCTTATCTTTCGGTCGGCACCGGCGTGCTCGGCTTCCTGCCGGGGTATCTCGGCGAGGAACGCATCGCGACCGCCGAGGGCTTCTGGATGGTGTCCCTGCTGAAGGCGCAGTTCGGTCCGTTGCGCCTGGCGACACCCATCTACCTCGCGATCGCGGCCGGCATCGTGGGCGCGCTGGCGCTGCGTGTCGCGCTGCATCCCGACCGCACGCCCGAAGCCGTGCTGACGCGGCTGGGCTGGGCGGTCTTCGCCTTCGTGTTCCTGCTGTCGCCGGACTATCCCTGGTACTGGCTGATCATGCTGCCCTTCGTCGCGCTGACCGGCTTCGCGCCGGCCTGGGCGGCGACCATTGCCTGCTTCGTGCTCTACGACGTGATCGACGAGGGCTTCGAGGTGGAGTTCCTGCTGCGCGACACGGCGCTGCACCTTGTCATCCTCGCGACCCTTCCCTTCGCGCTGCGCCGCACGCCGCGCCCGCTCGCCGCCCAAGGAGCCACCCCATGAGCACCGTGCTGACCGAACCGCCCCGCATCGACCCGCGCCGCTACCACGAGGCCGTCAGCCCCGATGGGCCGCTGGCGAAGGCGCCGCCGGTCTGCCTGTATCTGGAGACGACGAATCGCTGCAATCTGCTCTGCACGACCTGCCCGCGCACCTATGAGGAGCTGGAACCCCCGGCGGACATGAGCTGGGAGCTGTTCACCAGCATCGTCGACCAGGTGCCCAACATCGCGCGCGTGGTTCTGCACGGCGTGGGCGAGCCGATGCTGGTCAAGGACCTGCCGCGCCAGGTGCGCTACCTGAAGGACCGCGGCGCCTATGTGCTGTTCAACACCAACGGTACGCTGCTGACCGCGCGCAAGGGGCGCGAACTGGCCGAGGCAGGGCTCGATGAGTTGCGCGTCTCGCTCGATGCCGCCGATGCCGCCACCTACCGCCAGGTCCGCGGCAAGGACTTTTTTGCCCGCATCCTGCGCAACGTGCGCGCCTTCACCGAGATGCAGGCGCGCGAGGGGCTGGACAAGCCGCGCGTGTCGATGTGGCTGACCGGCCTGCGCGAGACGATCGAGCAACTTCCCGCCTTCGTGCGCGTGGCGCATGAGGCTGGCGTAAAGGAGGTCCATCTCCAGCGCCTGGTGTTCTTCGAGGACGACGCGATCGGCCATGCGCGGCCCGACCAGGCGCTGTTCGAACGCATGTCGCGCGCGGAGGCGGTGCATATCGAGCAGGCCGAGCAGGTCGCGGCCGGGCTCGGCATGAGCTTCAGCGCATCGGGCGCCGCCAGCGAGCCGGGCATGAGCCTGAAGCGCGAGGCCGATGCCAACCCGTGGTCGCTGTGCCGGCGCCCGTGGTCGGTGATGTACTTCACCGCGAACGGTCGCGCGCTGCCCTGCTGCATCGCGCCCTTCTCGCAGCGCGGCTACGAGAACTACACGCTGGGCGATGCCACGCAGCAGACGCTGAATGAGATCTGGAACAGCGGCGCCTACCAGGATTTCCGCACGGCCCTGCTGTCCGACACGCCGCCCGGCAGTTGCGCGGGCTGCGGGATGCGATGGAGCCTTTGACCAGCGCCATCGCCGCCATCATCCCGTGCCTGGATGAGGAAGCGTCGATCGGCCAGGTGGTAGCGGCGGTGCGCGCGCAGGGCATCGCGACGGTGATCGTGGTGGATGGCGGGTCGCGCGATGCGACCGCGCAGCGCGCGCGGGACGCCGGCGCCACCGTGGTGGAGGAAACGCGGCGCGGCTACGGGCGCGCCGTGCAGTCGGGCATCGCCGCGCTGCCGGCGGAGACCGACGTGGTGCTGTTCCTCGATGGCGATGGCAGCGATCCGCCCGAGCGCATCCCCGATGTGCTGGCGCCGATCCTCGCGGGACGTGCCGACTTCGTGCACGGCACGCGGGTGAAGGGCGAACGCGAACCGGGCGCGCTGTCACCCCAGCAGGTGGCCGCCGGGCGCATCGCGCAGGGGCTGCTGCGGCTGTTCTATGGCGCGCGGTTTTCCGACATGTCCCCCTTTCGCGCGATCCGGCGCGAGGCGCTGGACCGGCTCGGCATGCGCGAGGAGACCTATGGCTGGAACCTCGAGATGCTGATGCGCGTCGCCGCGGCGGGGATTCCGGCGACGGAAGTCGCGGTCGGCCAGCGGCGGCGGATCGGCGGCGTGTCGAAGGTCTCGGGCAATCCGCGCGCGGTGGCGGCGGCGAGCTGGAGCATCGCCACCACCTTCCTGCGCCTGGCCGCCGCGCTGCGCCGCGGCTGAGGCTACGACGCCAGCGCGTGCCAGCGCGCGAGCGCCGGCGGCAGCCTGTTGCCGCGCAGCAGCAGCGCATCGAGGCCGAGGCTGCGCCCCGCCCGGTGCACGATGAACCAGCCCAGCGTGAAGATCATGAACCAGAACAGCCAGGGCCATTCGAAGCTGACGAGATACAGCCCGAGCCAGAGCTGCACCACGAAGCCGATCGCCAGCAGGCTCGACAGCCGCACCGCCAGGCCCAGCATCAGGCTGATGGCGAAGGCCATCTCGCCGAAGAAGGCGACGGCCTGGAACAGCGGCAGCAGCGGCAGCATCACCTCGGACGCCAGGGCGCGATGCCAGCCGAAGGCGGCGTGCTCGGCAATCTGGCCGGTCCAGTGGAAGAAGCCCGGCGACTGCGGAAAGGGCAGCTTCCACAGCGCGCCCTGGAACCACATCGCGCCCATCATGGTGCGCGCGACCCAGGTCCAGAGATCCGCCATGGTCCGCTGCGCCGGATCGGCCCGCCAGTTGATCGCCGCGAGCACCGCGCTGCCCACCAGCAGCGCCCAGAACAGCGCCAGGAGAACATAGCCGAAGACGCCCAGCGCCAGCTGGTCCGGCTGCTGGCCGATCAGGAACTGCCAGGTGTCGGTGAAGGGGTCGGTGCGCATCGGCGTCTCTCCTGATGTCCCGTTCGCGGCGTGCGTCTCAGCCCTGCGGCGGCAAGGCACGAAGCAGGACCGACAGCAGCCGCAGCGCTTCCGCCGCACCCTCCGCCTCGCCCTTCTCGAAGTCTCCTTCGTCCTGGCCCATGGCGTTGGTTACGTGCGCCAGGCACAGCACCCGCCGCGCCGCCGCCGTGGCGAAGGCATAGAGCGCGGCGGCCTCCATCTCGACCGCCAGGCAGCCGGCGGCGCGCGCGGCGCTGATCGCCCCCGCCGTCTCGCGGAAGGGGGCGTCCGTCGTCCAGGTCGCGCCGCGCAGCACGGTGATCTCCGGCGCCTCCGTGGCCAGGCGCGCCGCAACCGCGTCGATCACCGCGGGCTCCGGCATGGTGGCGAAGGCGGAAGGCGGCAGGTAGTGGTGGCTGGTGCCCTCGTCGCGCAGCGCGCGCTCGATCAGCACGAAATGCGGTGCGGCGGGCAGGTCCTCGGCGATGCGGCCGGAGGAGGTGATGCTGAGCAGCGTCGCGCAACCGCTGGCAAAAAGCTGCTCGGCCAGCAGCACGGCGAAGGACGCGCCCACCGCGCGGCCGATCACGCCGACCGGGTGCGCCACGCCGGGCAGGTCGAAGGTGAGCAGTTCGGTATGGTAGCAGGCCCAGCCCGGGTGCGGCCGCGCCCGCCCGGTGCGGACCAGATGCGCGACGATGTCGCCATCGGGGTCGAGCAGGCAGGCCGGCGGCACGGCGATCTCGGGCAGGTGCTTCTGCCGCCGCGCCTCGCGCAGCAGTGCCGCCGGCTGGAAGACCGAGGGGGCGGCATAGTCCTTCGCGTCGAGCAGCGGTGAGGTCATGCGGGCACGGCCTCGCGCGCCGCGTGCGTGGCAGCGGGTTCGCTCGGCACCAGCACGATCGGCTCCAGCGCGTCGGAGCGCGCCAGCACCTGGCCGATCACGGCGGCCTCGGCGTAGCCCGCCGCGCGCAGCGCCGCGACGCAGGCCTCGGCGCGCGCGGCCGGCACGCTCGCGAGCAGCCCGCCCGCCGTCTGCGGGTCGAACAGCAGCGGGTAGTCGGGCAGCGCCTGCGCGACATCGAGGTCGCGCACCGCGCGGCGCAGCCGGACATTCTGCGGCTGCAGGGAAGAAAACACGCCGCGCGCCACGCTCTCGCGCGCACCCTCCAGCACCGGGATGCGGTCCAGCACCAGGCGCGCATCCACCTCGCTCGCGCGCGTCATTTCCACCAGGTGGCCGAGCAGGCCGAAGCCGGTCACGTCGGTCGCCGCCCCCACGCCGTACAGCGCCAGCACCTCGGCCGCGCGGCGGTTGGACGCGCACATGTGGCGGATCGCCGCCTGCACCCAGCGCGCGCGCGCCAGGCCGCGCATGTCGGCCGCCAGCAGCGTGCCGGTGCCGATTGGCTTGGTCAGCACCAGCGCATCGCCGGCGCGCAGCCCGCCCTTGCGCAGGAAGGCGTCGCGCGCGACCAGCCCGTTCAGCGCGAAGCCAAGCGAGAGCTCTGCCCCTTCGCTGGTATGGCCGCCGACCAGCGCGCAGCCGGCATCCCGCAGCACCGCGTTCGCCCCCGCCATCATGGCCGAGAGATCGGCCTCGACCTTCGCCTCCAGCCCATAGGGTACGGTGGCGATGGCAAGCGCGGTCTGCGGTTCCCCGCCCATGGCGTAGATATCCCCGAGCGCGTGGTTGGCCGCGATCATGCCGAAGCGCCAGGGATCGTCCACGATGGCACGGAAGTAGTCCACCGTCTGCACGGACAGGCGTGGCCCGCCGGTATCGACCACCGCCGCATCATCTGGCGCGGCGAGACCGACCCACACCTCCGGCCGCGGGAAGGGCACGATCGCACCCAGCGCGCGCGACAGCACGGTCGCACCCACCTTCGCACCGCAGCCGCCGCAGCGCATGGCGATGGCGGAAATGTCGCGCAGCGCCGCCTTGTCGGCGAGCGGCGAGGCCGGGCCGGTGGCCGCTTCGGGCATCGCCGGCAGGTCGCGGAAGCGGCGCATGAAGCGGCGGTCGATCCAGTCCTTCAGCCGCCAGGCCCAGGCGCCGCCCGCGACGCGCCCGTTGCGCGTGCCGATGGCATGGGGCGCGCCGGTCGAAACCAGATACAGCGCGTCGCGCTGCGGCTTGTAGGGACGCAGCGCGGTGCCGGTCAGCGTGGCGCGGATGTTGTCGGCCAGCACAGGCCCGGCGCGCACGGCATAGACGCCCGATCGCGGGATGGGTTCGGGGTCGAAGGCGATGGTGTCGCCGGCGGCAAACACGTCCTCGTGCCCGATGGCGCGCAGCATCGCGTCCACCCGCAGGAAGCCGCGCGGGTCGAGCGCAAGGCCGGTCTGCGGCAGCCAGTCGGCGGGCGCGGCCTGCGTGGTCCAGAGCACATCATCCGCGGCGATGCGACGGCCATCGGCGAGCACGACGCCGCCCGCTTCGACAGCACCGACGCGCGCGCCGGTCTCGACCGCGATGCCGCGCGCAGCGAACACCGCGCGGAAGCGCGCCCGGAAGGCGTCGGGGAAGCCCGACAGGATGTCGTCGCCGCCGGCCAGCAGGGTGAAGCGCAGCGACGCGCCATCGCCGCCGGCAGCGGCCAGGTCGCGGCGCAGGCGGTGTTCGGCCGCGAGCAGCAGTTCCACACCGCCGGCGCCGGCACCCACCAGCAGCACATGGCGCGAACGGCCGGCCAGCACGCGCGCGCGCAGCGCATCGAAGCGCGGCAGGAAGCTGTCGATCGGCTTGACCGGCAGCGCGTGCTCCGCCGCACCCGGCACATCCGCGGTATTGGGGCGCGACCCGATGTCGAGCGAGACCAGGTCGTAGGGTACCGGCGGGCGGTCGCGGCAGATCACGCGTCGTCCCGCGACATCGAGGCCCACGGCCTCGTCCTGGTACAGCCGCGCGCCGGCGAAGCGCGCCAGCGGGCCGGTGTCGATATGGATATCGTCGGCCGTGTAGTGGCCCGCGACATGGCCGGGCAGCATGCCCGAATAGGGCGTGTCCACCTCCCGCGTGATGAGCGTGAGGCGCACGCCCGGCAGCGGCTTCATGCCGAAGTTCCGCAGCACCGCGACATGCGCGTGGCCGGCACCCACCAGCACCACGTCCTTCACCACCGGGCCGGCATTCATGCGCATGCGCGCGTTCCTTTCGCATCACTCGCGGCGACGGAAAGCCGCACCGGCCGGTCCTCGATGCGCAACCGCCGGCGCAGGCCCCGCGACAGCGCGTCGATGCCCAGCGAGAGCGCCCCGGTGCACACGATCAGCACCACCGCGGTATCCAGCCTGAGCTCGGCGATCGCGGCATCGATGAAGTAGCCGAGCGTGAGCACCCCCAGGATGCCGAAGATCGCGCTTTCCCGCACGATGATCTCCCACCGGTACAGCGCATAGGCCAGGAACTGGCCATAGAGCCGCGGCAGCGTCTCGTAGAAATACAGATTCATCCCGCGCGGTGCATCCGCGCGGTAGGCCAGCGCATCGGCGTGGCGGCCGAGCAGGTAGCCGATGATCCCGCCATTGTGCAGCGCAAGTGCTACCGCCGCCGGCAGCATGGACGGCCCCAGCGTCTGCAGCAGCACATAGGCCAGCATGTATTCGGGCGTGGAGCGCAGCACCACCAGCAGCACGCGCCCGAAGGGCCGGCCCATCAGGCCCGCGAAGCGGCGGCACACCAGCGGGAACAGCACCAGGGCCAGGATGCCGCTCGCCACCAGCGCGACCTGCGAGAGCACCAGCGTATTCACCAGCCCCGGCAGCGCCTGGTCGCGCAGGATCGGCAGCAGCCAGGCGCCGAGCGCGGACCAGGTTGCGAACTCCGTCAGGTCCGCCCCGCGCAGCGGCCGCGGGACAATGTCATTGCCCAGGAAGCGCGACAGGTTCTGCCACAGGCTGTCGCCATGCAGCGGTTCGGTCAGCAGCATCAGTGCCGCGATGCTGCCCGCGATCAGGAAGGGCACCGTCGCCGGGCGCACCCACAGCCGGCGCGTGCCGATCAGCACATAGAACACCGCGACGAAGGCGGCGGCTTCCGCGTAGCGGCCCTGGCGGAAATAGCTTTCCAGCTCGAACCCCATGGTCGGCAGGCCGATGAAGCCCAGCACCAGCGTCGAGCGCATGCCGCATTCCAGCCGGTACAGCGCATAGGTCCCGAACGGCCCGGCCAGCACCGGGATGCGCGCATAGGCGAAGCGCGAGATCACCCCCGTGCCGGCCGGCAGCACCCGGTCGGCGCTGAGGTCGGCTTCCTCGATGATCTCCGAGAACACCTTGGCGAAGATGCCGGCATAGGGGATGGCGATGGCCAGGATGCCGGTCATGGGCGAGATCCCCGCCACCTGCATCAGCAGCAAAGCCCAGAACAATTCGTGCACCGATCGCAGCCCGGCGGCCAGCGCGCGCACCGCGCCGAAGCGGTGGAACACCAGCGCGAGCAGCAGCCCCGCCGTTGCACCCAGCGACACGCCCAGCACCGCGAAGGCCACCGTGAGCGCCACGGAACGCCCGGCCACCGCCGCCCAATCCGGCCACAGGATGCCGGCCAGCAGCCGGCGCATCTCCGCCCAGGGATCGAGTGCCGAGACCGCCATGTCGGCGGCGAACAGCGCCACCACCGCGGCCACGAGGAACCAGCGCGTCGCGCTGGCGTAGCCCAGGCGTGCCGGCTCAGCCATAGAAGGGCAACAGGTCGCCGGTGGTCAGGTTCGCCGCCGGCGCATCGAGCACGATGCGCCCGGCATCCATCACCAGGATGCGCTGCGCATGCGCCAGCGCCAGGCCGATATCGTGCATCGCCAGCACCATGGTGCCGTGCCGCGTGGATAGCCGCCGCAGCACCTCGGCCCCCTGCAGGCGGTCCAGTGCCGAGACCGGCTCGTCGCCGATCACCACCGGCCGGCCATTGTACAGCGCGCGCGCCACCGAGACACGCTGCTGCTGCCCGCCCGACAGCGCGCCGGCGCGGCGGAACAGGTAGTCCTCCATGCCGACGCCATCCAGCACGCCGCGCACCGCCGCCACCTCCGCACGCATCGGGAAGGCCAGCATCCGCAGGTTGCGCCAGGCCGAATGCCGGTCGAGCCGGCCCATATAGACATTGTGGAAAACGCTAAGCGTGCCGACCAGCGCCGCCGCCTGCGGGATCAGCGCCGCATCCTCGCTCAGGCGCTGATGGATCAGGCTCAGCAGCGTGGATTTGCCCGCGCCGGATCGCCCCAGCACGGCAACGTGTTCGCCCGCGCGCAGCGTCAGGTCGAGCCCATGCAGCACCGCACGGCCGGCATAGCCCGCCGTGGCGTCCCGCAATTCCAGCAGCGCGGACGCCACGGTCAGTCCAGCACGCCAAGCGCGCGCGCGGCGGCCTCCATCGGCGCGTAGTCCCCATTCGAGGCCGGGATGAAGCGCGAGCGCGGGAAGATCTCGAGGATCGCGCGGTCGTCGACCGCCAGCAGCGCCGCGCGCACCTTTTCCTTGAAGCCGGCGCCGAAGCGCTGGTCCACATCGCCGCGGATCGTCCAGTTGTAGTTGGGGAAGCGCGGCGTCTGCCAGATCACCCGCACCTTGGTGCCGTCAACGCGCTCGAGCCGGCTTTCCAGGTCGAAGACGGTGAAGTCGAGCGCACCCACGTCGAAGGCGCCGGACTGCACCACCTGGATGGTGCGCGAATGGTCGCCGGAGAACCCCACGCGGGAAAACACCTGGTCCGGCGCGCGGCCGAAATGCTGGCGGATGAAGTGCTCGGGCATGACGCGACCCGAGGTCGATGCGCGCGAGCCGAAGCTGAAGCTGCGCCCGGCGATGCCGGCGGGGAAGTCCTCGGACCGCGTCAGCCCGGTCGAGACATTGGCGATGAAGTAGCTGAAGAAGGCGGCGTCCTCGGCCCCCTGGACGATCGCCTCGGACCCCGGCACGGCGCGGCGCGCCTGGCTGCTGGTCAGCCCGCCGAACCAGGCGAGCTGCACCTGGTTGTTGGTGAAGGCGGTGACCGCGGCGGCGTAGCTTTTCACCGGCGCATACTGGACCGGCACGCCCAGCGTGCGTTCGAGGTACACGACGACGCGGCGGAAGCGTTCCACCAGGCGCGTCTCGTCCTGGTCGGGGATGGCGGTGAAGACCAGCCGG
This sequence comes from Roseomonas sp. CECT 9278, assembly GCF_918698155.1. Classification (GTDB taxonomy): domain Bacteria; phylum Pseudomonadota; class Alphaproteobacteria; order Acetobacterales; family Acetobacteraceae; genus Neoroseomonas. The sequence goes on along the minus strand of NZ_CAKKLX010000015.1, from coordinate 65,795 downwards.
GCGGGGGCCTGCGCCAGGGCAGGCCGGGCCAGGGCAGCTCCGGCGAGCAGGGTGAGCAGGGGGCGGCGGGCTTGCATGGCGTGTCTCCCAGAGGTCACGCGGGCTTCGCCGGAGGGTGAAGAAAGGTTACGCCCGGGTCGCGACAGCGATCTGCGCCACGGCGCCGAGGGCGACCGGCCCGTGGCCCTGGTCGGCTTCGAGGGCCGCCGCGAAGGCCTCCTCCACCGCGGCCCGGTCGGGCCCGAGCCCGCCCAGCAGCGCCGCCATGCCCGGTGCGAAGTCGAGCACGGCGGCGAGTGCGCGGGCCGAATCCGCGCGCAGCGGCGCCTCAACCCGCGTGACCGAGGGCGCGCCGAACCCGCCGGCCACCATCAGCGCCGCCAGCGCGTCGGGGTCGGTGTAGCGCAGCTGCGCGGGCACCGGTCCGGGCGGTGGCGGGGCGCCGCGCACCCGCTCTACCGCCGTCCAGAGCCGTGTCGCGAGTTCATAGCGGCCCGGCTCGGTCCAGGTCACCACCGCGATCCGCCCGCCGGGGCGCAGGACGCGGTGCAGGTCGCGCAGCGCCGGCACCGGATCGGGCAGGATCACCACGCCGAAGCAGGACAGCGCGGCGTCGAAGGCCGCATCCGGCCGCGGCAGGGGCAGCCGGGCATCGACCTGCTCCGCCACGATCGAAGCGCCCGCCGCGCGCGCGCTGATGCGCGTAACCATTGCGGCGGATGCGTCGAATGCGGTCACATGCGCGCCGCGCGCGGCGGCCTGCAAAGCCGCGCCGCCCGCACCGGCGGCGAGGTCCAGCAAAGCCGCGCCGGCGATCGGCTCGATCAGGTCCAGCGCCTGGGCGGCAAAGGCATCCGTGAGGCGTTCGAAGACCGCCTCGTAGGATGCCGCGTGCCGGTCCCAGCGCGCGATGTCCTGGTCGGGTTGCAGGGGCTGGGGGTCGGCGGAAGGGAATGGCGGATGCATCATCAAATCGTAGCCTCGGCGGGGAGCGCGGACCATGACCGTTGAAAGTCTGGCGGCCACGGAACGGCGCTTCGCGCTCGGGCTCGGCCTGACCAATGAATGCAACCTCGCTTGCGCCTTCTGCTACCGGGACCCGACGCGGACCGACCGGCTGGGGCTCGACCAGGTGCGATCGGTGCTGGACCGGCTGCCGGTGCGCTCGGTCAACCTCGGCACCGGCGAGAACGGCATGCATCCGGAATTCCGCGACATGTTGGGCTATTTCCGCAGCCAGCCGCTGAAGCTGACCATCACCTCCAACGGGCATTCGATCGAGGTGCTGGACGATGCCGAACTGCGCAGCTTCGCCGATGTGGAATTCTCGCTCGACTACCCGACGCGCGAGGAACAGGACGCCCAGCGCGGCGCCGGCAACTGGGACCTGATCCAGCGCCAGGCGCGCCGCTGCCGTGACCTCGGCGTGGGTGTCACCATCATCGCGGTGATGATGCGCAGCAACTACCTGCGCCTGGCCGAGATCGCCGAGGTCGCGGCCGCCTTCGACGCGCCGCTGCGGCTGAACGTGTACCAGTCGGTGCGCAGCGACAGCTACGCGCTGACCTATGAGGAATACTGGGACGGCTTCGCGAAGCTGTTCGCCGAGACCGATGCCATCGCCGTCGGCGAACCGCTGGTGCGCGCCATGGCGGGGCTGCCGCCGCGCCAGGGCGGCTGCGGCGTGGCCACGGTGCGCGTGACGCCGCGCGCGACGGTGCAGCCCTGCGTGTATTGGCCCGGTGGCGGCGCGCCGCTCGACCTGCTGCTGGGCACCGGGCCGGCCATCACCGAAAGCGCGCCCTTCGTCGCCGCGCGATCGGTGCCGCCGGCCTGCGAGCCCTGCGCGCATCGCGCCACCTGCGGCGGCGGCTGCGCCGGGCGGCGGCGGCTGATGGAGGCGCTGGACGACCCCGACCCCTATTGCCCGGTGGTGCGCGGGGATGACCGGCGGCTGCAGATCCGCATGGCGCCGCTGCGCGACCTGCCGAAGCTGGAAAGCGCCTGCACGACCATCGTCGTCGCGCGGCGCTGAGGCCGCAAGCAGGCTTGGCGCCCGGCGTTCTCGCGCCGGGCGCAGGGCTTGCGCCGCGCCGGCGCGTCAGACCTTCCGCACCTCGCAGACCGTATCGTACCAGGCCTGCATGCCGACCAGCGGCGAAGGCTGCACCGGCAGGATGCCGTTGATGTTGTGCCCGGCGCCGCTGCCGCCGCGCGCCGGGTCCCACCAGATGTTCGACCGGTAGTCATTGTGGTCCGCCGCCGCCGGCGCAACGCGCGAGGGTGGCTCGGCGGGCTCGCCGCCGCGCGCGGTGGCGGCGCGCCCGCCGAAGGCCTGGCCGAGGCTGTTGGACATCGCGAGCACCCGCGGATGGATGCCCTCGGTCACGATCACCGGCACCACCGCGCTGCCGAGCTTCTCGCCATCCGCCCGATAGGTCGCGCCGCGCGGGCGGAAGGTGGTGACCTCGACATGGTCGCCGGTGCGGATGCCGAGCGCGGCGGCCGTCGCGGTGTTCATCCACAGCGGGTTGTCGTGCACGATCTCGCTCAGGTAGCGCTGCGGGGCGGTGCGCGCCTGGGTGTGCACATTCCACTTGAAGCTGACCAGGTGGAAGCGGTCCGCCGGCATGTCCTGGTGCGACGGGATCGGGATGAAGCGCGGCCAGCCGTCATCCGGCCAACCCACTGCCGCGCCTGCGTCGACCACGTCCTGCGCGCGCACCTGGAACTTGCGCGAGGGTGTGAGGAAGCCGCGGCGCGGCTTGCCCTCGGCATGAATGCCGATGACGCGTTCGCGCCCGTCGGGCCCCGCCTTGTGATAGAGCCGCGTCGCCGGGTCGAGGCGCGCGCCGGCGAGCTCGGCCGGCGTCAGCTCCCAGCGGAACAGCTCGTAGAACGGGTCCTGGTCGCGATCGACCCAGACGCCGACCTCGCGCATGTAGTCCCAGCCATTGCGGCCATCCGGCGCCGTCCAGCGCGAACAGCGCAGGCGCATCTGTTCCTCGTGGTCGGCGAAGGGGTAGTAGCGCGCGACATCCGGGCCGAGCCGCTTGGCCACCTGGATCAGCACATCGGCGAAGCTGCGTGCCTCGGCCGGCGGCGCCTGCAGCGGCTGGCGCAGCACGACATAGCGGCGCAGCGCGAAGTTGTTGCGCGTGTCGAAGCCCCAGCGCTCGGTATAGGCGGCATCGGGCAGCAGCAGGTCGGCGTAGTGCGCGGTCTCGGAGTAGACGACATCCGAGCACGCATGGAAGCCGATCTTGGCCTCGTCGCGCAGCACATCGACGGCAAGCGAGCGGCCCTCCGGCCAGGTCGTCGGCGAACCGAGGGTGTAGCTGATATAGACCTGGAGCTTCGCCCTTTCGTCGCGCAGATAGGCATAGACCAGCTGCCCCACGCGCATGCGCTGCCACTTGTTGGCGAGCGGGTACTCCGGCGGATTCTCGAGCACGCTTTGGCGTTGCGGGCGCGGCGGCAGCGGCGCGACATCGGCGAAGATGGCCGGGATGCGCGGTTCCTCGGTATAGGTGAAGCCGCCCTTGCGCCCGACGGACCCAACCAGGGCGTTGAGCAGGATGACGGCGCGGCCGCTGTGGAAGCCGTTGTAATGCGCTTCCGTGCCGCGGTTGGTCATCGCGAAGCACGCCGGGGCGGCGGCGGCGAATTCGAGCGCCAGGCGGCGAATATCCTCGGCCGCCACGCCCGACAGCGCGGCCGCCCATTCGGGCGTGTAGGACGCATAGAACGCGGTCAGTTCGGCCGCGGGCACGTTGATCCAGGTATCGATGAAGTCCTGGTCCTGCCGACCCGCCGCGAGGATGACGTGGCCCATCGCCAGCGCGATGGCGCCTTCGGTGCCCGGCGTGCAGGTGAACCATTCGTCGCTGCGCCCGGCGGTATTGGACAGCCGGACGTCGAAGGTCACGAGCTTGGCGCCGTTGTCGAAGCGCCCCTGGACGACGCGCCGCGCGAGGTGGATGGCGCCCTGGTGCGCCTCGTAGAAGTTCGAGCCGAAGTTCAGGATGTACTTCGTGTTGGCGGCGTCCGGCGTTTCCCAGTCGGTCTCGCCGATCGAGACGTAGTTGGCCGCGCGCTTGGCCGAGGAACACAATGCGCGATGGTTCAGCTGCGTCGGTGAGCCGATCGCGCCCAGGAAGCGGCCGATCTCGGCGCCGATCCGCGAGCGGCCGATATGGATCGCGACCTCCTCCGGCACGCCGGCATCCATCGCGGCGCGGATGCGGGTGGCGAGTTCGGCATAGGCCTCGTCCCAGCTGATCCGCCGCCACAGCCCTTCGCCGCGCGCGCCGACGCGCCGCAGCGGATAGAGCAGGCGCTCGGGGTAGCTCGCGACCAGCGGCCCGGCCTGGCCCTTCGCACACAGCACCGAACCGTTGTTGGGATCCGCCGGATTGCCGGAGACCTTCACCAGCTTGCCGTCGACGACGGTGCCGATGATGCCGCAGACGGTCGAGCAGTTCAGGCAGGCCGAGGGGATGCGCCGCGCGCGCGCGTAGTCGATGCGCCGGCTGCCGCGGCCGGAATCCGGCCCGTCGGAGGTGATGATGGACCGTGCCACGGCTTCGCCCGGGCGCAGGCGGATCATCTCGCCGAGCTGCAAGCCGGCGAGGGCGGCGATGCCGTGCTTGAGCACGGCGCGGCGGGAGGGCGATGCCGGGCGGCGGTCAACCATGGGGCTTGGGCTCCGGGTCGAGCGAGGCCCATGTCTCCATCTCGTAGGATTCAGGGACATGGTTGCGGCCGTGCGGGATTTTCTGCGCGATCTCGGGGTGGTGGCCGCGATAGCCCACCGCGGGCCGCGTGCCTTCCTCGGGCTTCAGCCCGCGCACCTCGTTGCCATGGCGGGCGAGGAACAGGCTGACAGGGCTGGCCGGGTCGTTGGCGTCGCCGAACACGAGCACCTCGGCCGGGCAGGTCTCGACGCAGGCCGGTTGCATCCCGTGCGCGAGGCGGTTGCTGCAGAAGTCGCACTTGACCGCGCCGACATCCTTGGCGGCGAAGATCGCGCCATAGGGGCAGGCCCGTTCGCACAGGCCGATGCCGTCGCATTTTTCCTCGATGATGCGGACGATGCCATCGGCGCCGCGCACGATCGCCTCGGTGGGGCAGGCCTTCAGGCAGGGCGCGTCCTCGCACTGCATGCACAGTGTCGGCAGGAAGTGGCGCTTGACCTGCGGATAGCGGCCTTCGTCGTAGTAGTAGACCTTGGTGCGGAACATGCCGAGCGGCACGTCGTGCTCGACCTTGCATGCCACGGAACATGCGTGGCAGCCGATGCATCGCTCGACATCCACCGCCATTTTCCAGTTGGGTCGACGTCCCGTCATCGTTGTCCCCGCGCTGGTTCCTGAACAGGTTCGCGCGGAGGCTGCCGCAGGTTACGCGGCGGTCATGATGCGTTGTTGCTGCGGTTCGGCGGGCGGGTTGGGCACGCGCGTTCGGGCGCGCTGCGGGGCATCGCGCGCTGGCCCGCGCGCGCGCGCCCCGCTTGGCATCCGTGATGCGCGCGGCTGTCCCGCAAGGGCTGTCGGACCGCAGGAAGCGCGATGCCGTTCAGGCTTCGGGGGAGACGCGCCAATCACCGGACATGGGATGGCGGATCAGCGAGGCGACGTCGCACCGGCGCGATGGGGGGGCATGCGAACCCGCGCAGGGCTGGGAATGGTGCGGTTGAGCGGAACGAAATCGCAGCGGCGCGATGGATTGGTGGGCGGCATCGCGCGGGAGGAAGTGGTGCCCAGGGCCGGAATCGAACCAGCGACACTGCGATTTTCAGTCGCATGCTCTACCAACTGAGCTACCTGGGCCCATGGCGCCCTGACAGGCACCGGAGAGGCCGCGGGAAATAGCCGAGCCCGCGCGGCCTGTCCAGCCGTTCAGTCCTCGGTCTGCTCCGGCGGGGCCGCCGGGATGGCGTAGCTCTCGGTCAGCCAGCGGCCGAGATCCACCTGCGCGCAGCGTTCCGAACAGAAGGGCCGCGTCGCTTCCGCCGCGACACGGCGGCAGATCGGGCAGCGCAGCGTGGGGCGCGGGGCGTCAGCCATGAGGCGCGTCCTCGATGGCGGGCAGCGTCGCGGTCGCGTCGGGCAGCAGGACCAGCGCGACGCCGGCCGCGGCGGTGAAGGCCGCCAGCGCGCCGGGCTCGGCCTCGATCGCCGCCAGCACCGCGGGCGTGGCGCGCAGCGCCAGGCGCCGGCCGGGCCGTGCCGCGGCCTCCCGCGCGGCGCGGCGCAACGCCGCCAGGCCGCGCGTGAGCGCCGATTCCGGCCAGCCCAGCACCTCGTGCAGCGGCGGATGGACGCGCTCGCGCACCAGTTCCGCCATGCCGAGCTTCGTGAAGCCCAGCAGCCGCACCATCGGGTCCGCTGCCAGCGCCGCCTTCAGCGGTTCGTCGAGGGCCGCGCGCCGGCGCGGCGACAGCCCCGCGAAATCCACCAGGATCGGCCCGGCCAGGTTGCGCGCGCGGATCTGCCGCGCGAGCACCGGCAGCGCCGCCAGGTTCAGCGCCGCCACCGCGCCCGACCCGCGCGCCCCGGCCGCGCTGCCGGCATCCATGTCGATCGCGACCAGCGCGGGCGTGGGGTGGATCAGCAGGCGGCCGCCGCCGGGCAGCGCGACCGTCGGCCCGGCGAGCTCATCGAAGGCGGCTTCCAGCGTGTCGTCGAAGGCGGGGTGGTGCTGGTGGCGGACGCGGTCCCCGAACCGGCCGCGCAGGGCAGCGGCGGATGCCAGGTCGTCGACGATGATCGCCGCCCTGGCGTGCCGCAGCGCGAGGCGTGTCGCGGCATCCGCGCCGCGCGCGACCAGCCGCGGCGCGCCGTGCGGGGCCGCGGCGACGCGCGCGAACTCATCGGGTGTCAGCCGTGCCGAGACGCGCGGGCCCTTGCCGCCCTGGGCCGCGCGGGAGACGCGCAGCGGCAGGATCATGCCCTCGTTCACCGCCTGCGCGATGGGGCGGCGCGTGTCGCCCGATTCGCTTTCCGGCAGGAAGCCGGTTTCGCCACCGGCCAGCGCGACGAAGGCGCCGGCCATCGCGGGCGCCACGGCGGTGACGCGGCCGCGCTGGAGGTCGCCGACGCCGTCCGGATGCGCGGCGCGCTCGACCCAGGCCTCGGTGACGATGCCGCCTTGCAGGAGGGCGGTGCGGACCTCGCCGGGGGAGACGCTGACGAGGATGGTCGCGCCGGAAGGCGCGCCCGTGGAACTCGCGCCGGAAGGCGCGCCCGTCGACGCCGTGTCTATGGCCGCAGCCATCCGATTCCCCGCAGCAACTGCGCTGTCTCGAACAGCGGCAGCCCCACCACGTTGGAATGGCTGCCGGACAGGAACCGGATGAAGGATTCCGCCGCGCCCTGGATGGCGTAGCCGCCGGCCTTGCCGCGCCATTCGCCGCCCGCCAGGTAGGCATCGACCTGCTGTCCGGTCAGGCGCTGGAAGGTCACGGCACTTTCCACCACGCGCTGCAGCCGGCGCCCGTCGGGCAGCGCCAGCACCACCGCGGTCAGCACGCGATGGCGCCGGCCAGACACCATCGCCAGGCAGTCGCGCGCCTGCGCCTCGGTCTCGGCCTTGGGCAGGATGCGGCGACCCACCCCGACCACGGTGTCGGCCGCCAGCACGACTGCATCGGGGGCCTGCGCGGCGGCAGCCTCGGCCTTCGCGAGAGCCAGGCGCAGGGCATGTGGGCGCGGGACCTCGCGCCTGCCGGGTGTCTCGTCGATGTTGGTGGCGACGACCCTGTCGGGAACGATCCCGAGGCGGGCAAGCAGGTCGAGGCGCCGGGGACTGGCGCTCGCCAGCACCAGCGCCGGGCGCTGGTCCGGCATGGCGTGCGCTACCTCGGGCGGCCGAGCCGCAGGCCGGTCACTTGAACCGGAACGTGATGCGGCCCTTGGTCAGGTCGTAGGGCGTCATCTCGACATTCACGCGGTCGCCGGCCAGCACGCGGATGCGGTTCTTGCGCATCTTGCCGCTGGTATGCGCGAGCACGAGGTGCTCGTTGTCCAGCTTCACGCGGAACATGGCGTTGGGGAGAAGTTCAACGACCTGGCCGCTGAACTCGATCATGTCTTCCTTCGACATCTGGCCTCGTGTTTTGGGGCGCGCAACGCGCAGGGGGTGACGCAGCGCGAGGACGCGCCGCCGGAAATCGGCCGGAAGATGGTCCCGCAGCCGCGCCGGGTCAAGCGCGGCGCGGCGCCGCGTGCCGCGCGGAAGCTGGATCAGCCGCCCAGGCGCAAGGCCACGCTGCGCGCGTGGGCGGTCAGGCCCTCGGCCTCCGCGAGCGCCACAGCCGCCGGGCCCACCGCCGCCAGTGCCGCCTCGTCCGCCGCGACCCAGGTGGTGCGCTTGAGGAAGTCGAACACCGACAGGCCCGAGGCGAAGCGCGCCGTGCGCCCGGTGGGCAGGACATGGTTCGGCCCGGCGACGTAGTCGCCCACCGCCTCGGGGCAGAAGCGGCCGAGGAACACCGCGCCGGCATGTCGCACCTGCGCGAGCAGCGCATGCGGTTCATCGACCATGAGTTGCAGGTGCTCCGGCGCCAGCCGGTTGGTCAGCGCGGCCGCTTCCGCCAGGTCCCGCACCAGGATGATGGCGCCGTGGCGGTTCCACGATTCGCCGGCGATGGTGGCGCGCGGCAGGTGGCGCAGCTCGGCCAGCACCGCGGCGGCGACAGCCTCGGCCAGCGCGGCGTCGGGTGTGATCAGGATGGATTGCGCGCTCTCGTCGTGCTCGGCCTGGGCCAGCAGGTCGACCGCGACATGGCGCGGGTCGCAGGCGGCATCGGCGATCACCACCACCTCGGACGGGCCGGCAATGGAATCGATGCCGACGCGGCCGAAGACCTGGCGCTTGGCCTCGGCGACATAGGCATTGCCGGGGCCGACGATGCGATCGACCGGGGCGATGGATTCCGTGCCCCAGGCCATGGCGGCGATCGCCTGGGCGCCGCCGACGCGGAAGATCTCGTCGACGCCGGCGCGCTTGGCGGCGGCCAGCACCAGGGGGTTCAGCGCGCCGCCGGGGGTGGGCACGCACATCGCGATCCGCGCGACGCCGGCGACGCGCGCCGGGATCGCGTTCATCAGCACCGAGGACGGGTAGGCCGCCTTGCCGCCCGGCACGTAGATGCCGACCGCGTCGAGCGCGCCCCAGCGCATGCCGAGCGTCAGCCCGGCCGCGTCCGTCATCCGGATGTCCTGCGGCATCTGGGCGCGGTGAAACGCCTCGATGCGCTCGGCGGCGAGGTTCAGCGCGGCGCGCCGCTCGGTGTCGATCGAGGCATCGGCCGCGTCGATCTCGGCGGCGGTGACGCGCAGCGCGGCGGCATCGGCGGGCGTCCAGCCGTCATAGTGGGCGGTATTGTCGAGCAGCGCCTGGTCGCCCAGCGCGCGGACCTCGCCGATGATGCCCCAGACCACGCCATCGACCTTGGCGGTGGTCTCGCGCGCCTCGTCGAGCAGGGCGGCGAAGTCGGCCTCGAAGCCCGCGGTGCGCGTGTCGAGCTGCTTCATGCGTGGCGCCGTCCCGTCATCGCGCATCCCTTTCCGCCAGCGCCGCACGGAACCGCGCGATCCACGCGCCGACCGCCTCCGGCCTGGTCTTGAGCGCGGTGCGGTTCACCACCAGGCGGGAGGTGACATGGGCGATCACCTCGCCTTCGCGCAGGCCATTGGCCTTCAGCGTCGATCCGGTCTGCACCAGGTCCACGATCAGGCGCGCGAGGCCCATCGAGGGCGCGAGCTCCATCGCGCCGTTCAGGTGCACGATCTCCGCCTGCACGCCGCGCGCCGCGAAGTGGCGCTGGGCGATGTTGGGGTATTTGGTGGCGACGGTGACGCGCGACCAGCGCGAGGGGTCGTCCGGCTGCGCGGCCACGGGCTCGGCCACCGAGACACGGCAGCGCCCGATCCCGAGGTCGAGCGGCGCGTAGATCTCGGGGTAGTCGAATTCCATCAGCACGTCGGCGCCGCAGACGCCGATCTGCGCCGCGCCGTGTGCGACGAAGGTTGCGACATCGAAGGACCGCACGCGGATGACATCGAGCGCCGGGTCGTCGGTGGGAAAGCGCAGGCGGCGGCTGCTCTCGTTCGCGTAGTCGGCGGCGGGGACGATGCCGGCGCGGGCGAGAACCGGGCCGAGCTCGTCCAGGATGCGCCCCTTCGGCAGGGCCAGCACGATGGGGCCGGCATCCTCGGGCGTGGTCGGGGAGAGCGGGGTCGGAATCGGGTGGTCCATGCGGGAGTCTATCACCGATTGCGTCGGAAATTCGTCATCGCGATTCGGTTTCAGCCCGGCAACCGTTCGATGTCGGCGCCGACGGCCGCCAGCTTCGCCTCGACATGCTCGTAGCCGCGGTCGAGGTGATAGACGCGGTTGACGATGGTCTCGCCCTGCGCCGCCAGCCCCGCCAGCACGAGAGACACGGAGGCGCGCAGGTCGGTCGCCATGACCGGCGCGCCGGCCAGCCTGGGCACGCCGCGGACGATGGCCGAGGCTCCGTGGAAATTGATGCGCGCGCCCATGCGCGCCAGTTCGGGCACGTGCATGAAGCGGTTCTCGAAGATCGTCTCGGTGATCATGGCGGCACCCTCGGCCACGCACATCAGCGCCATGAACTGCGCCTGCATGTCGGTGGCGAAGCCGGGGAAGGGCTCGGTCACCACGTCGGTGCCGCGCAGACCGTTCAGGCGCGAGACCTTCAGCCCGCCATCGACCTCCGCCACATCGACCCCCGCATCGCGCAGGGTGCGGACCACGGCGCCCAGGTGTTCGAGCCGCGCGCCGCCCAGCAGCACCTGGCCGCCGGTGATGGCGGCCGCGCAGGCGAAGGTGCCGGCCTCGATGCGGTCGGGGATTATGGGGTGGACGGCCGAACCGAGCGCGGGGACGCCTTCCACCAGCAGGCGGTCGGTGCCCAGGCCCTCGATCCGCGCGCCCATGCGCATCAGGCAGGCGCAGAGGTCGCTGATCTCGGGCTCGCGCGCGGCGTTGACGATCTCGGTGGTGCCCTGCGCCAGCGTCGCGGCCATCAGGATGTTCTCGGTCGCACCCACCGAGACTTGCGGGAAGATGATGCGCGCGGCCTTGAGGCCACCCGGCGCCTTCGCCTCGATGTAGCCGGCGGTGATGTCGATGGTCGCGCCCATCTGCTCGAGCGCCTTGAGGTGCAAATCGACCGGCCGCGTGCCGATGGCGCAGCCGCCGGGCAGCGAGACCCGCGCCTGGCCGAAGCGCGCCACCAGCGGCCCCAGCACCAGCACCGAGGCGCGCATCTTGCGCACCAGGTCGTAGGGGGCTTCGAGGTTGGTCGCGCCACCCGACAGCGTGATGGTGCGCGCGGTCTTGTCCCGCGTGACCTCCAGCCCGTGCTGCGCCAGCAGCCCGGCCATGGTGGTGACATCCGCGAGGTCGGGCGCATTGGTCAGCGTGAGCGGCCCGTCGGTCAGCAGCGCCGTCGCCATCAGCGGCAGCGCGGCGTTCTTGGCGCCGGAGATCGGGATGGTGCCGGACAGCGCGCGGCCGCCGCGGATACGGATGCGGTCCATGTGTCTAGAGCCTCGGCAGCGCGACGCCGCGCTGTCCCATGTATTTGCCGCGCCGGTCGGCGTAGCTGACCTCGGGCGGGGAGGCGCCCTGCAGGAACAGGAACTGGCACACGCCCTCGTTCGCATAGACCTTGGCGGGCAGGGGCGTGGTGTTGCTGATCTCGATCGTGACCTGGCCTTCCCATTCGGGTTCGAGCGGCGTGACGTTCACGATCAGCCCGCAGCGCGCATAGGTGGACTTGCCCAGGCAGATCACCAGCACGTCGCGCGGGATTCGGAAGTATTCGACCGTATGGGTCAGCACGAAGGAATTGGGCGGGATGATGCAGACCGGCCCGCGGCGGGTGACGAAGCCGTCCTCGCTGAACTGCTTGGGGTCCACCACGGCGTTGTCGACATTGGTGAAGATCTTGAATTCCTCGGCCGCGCGAGCGTCGTAGCCGTAGGAGGACAGGCCGTAGGAGATCACGCCTTCGCGCCGCTGCGCCTCGACGAAGGGTTCGATCATGCCGTGTTCCGTCGCCATGCGGCGGATCCAGGTGTCGGGCATGATGGGCATGGCGTTTGGGCGGCCTCAGTGGTCGAGGACGGGCGGGCGGGGCCGGACGGACGCGGCGGCCCCGGGCGCCCTGGGGCGGCCGGATTAACCCATGGGCTTTTCGCGGGCAACCTCGGGCGCGGGGTCGGTCGCGGCGGCGGCGTCCCGCGCCCGGGCCTGGGCCTTGCGGCGCTTCAGATTCTCCCGCAGGGCCGCGGCGAGGCGCGCGGCACGGTCGTCGGGCCGGGTCGGCTTCGGCGGGGTGTCGGGGGCCTTGGGCATGGCGCATGGTCCCGCGCCACGGGCCGCGCCGCAAGCGGTGGCGCGCGGACGGCGTCGCGGCCGCAGTCCGGGCTTGCGCTGGCCGGCCCATCCGCCTAGACAACGCGCCGCCGCCAGGGGCGCACCCGAGGCCCGGCGCTGTTGTAGCTCAGTGGTAGAGCACTCCCTTGGTAAGGGAGAGGTCGAGAGTTCAATCCTCTCCAACAGCACCATTTTCCTCGACCACGCTCCGCCAGAGCGTCGCCAGCGCCACCTCGTTCCGCGCCAGCCCGGTGAAACCCACCTCAGTCCGCAGGCGCGCCACGCAGGCCGCCATCACCGGCACCTCGCCCGGCGGGTCCGCCCGGGCGCCGAACCGCAGCAACCTCGCCCGCCCGGCCAGCCGACCGATCGTCTGCACGAAATCCCGCACGGCGACGGCCTCGCCGGACGCCACATTGACCGGCCCGGTCACCGCGCTGCCCGCCACCGCCGCCAGGGCGCGCCCGACATGCCCGATGTCCGCGAAATCCCGCACCGGCCGGCCGGAGGCACATTCCGCCGCGCCCCCCTGCGCCAGCGCGCGCATGACCGAGGGCACCAGCCGCCCCGGCGCCTCGCCAGGGCCGAACAGGTGGAACAGCCGCGCCCAGGCGCAGCCCAGCCTGCCATGGCGCGACTGCAGCGCCGCCAGCCGCGCCGCCAAGGCAGCCTTGGCGCGCCCATACGGCGTGGCGGGGGCGACCGGCCGCGTCTCCGGCCAGGGCGCGTGGTCGTCCTGCGCCACATCGGCGTATTCCGCGCAACTCCCGATGCCCAGGATGCGCCGGCCGCCGCCCTCGGCGAAGGCGGCCGCCAGCGCCGTGGACGCCTCCAGCCACGCTTCATTCTCCGGTGCGGTCCAGAAGCGGCCATGCTCGACGAACCAGGCCGCATGGACCAGCAGCGCGGGCCGCACATCCGCGACCAGGCGGCGCGCCGTCGCCTCGTCGAGCAGGTCGGCGCGGTGCCATACCGCGGCGCCGGCGGCGGGCGACGCGCGATGCGCCACCGCGTGAACCTCGAACCCCAGCGCCGCCAACGGCGCCACCACCGCGCGCCCGACAAAGCCGGTCGCGCCGGTCAGCAGCACGCGCTCAGCCATGATCCGGCCAGCCCTGGTCGCGGTCCGAAATCACCACCGGCGCCGCCGGCCAGGCGATCCCGAAGGCCGGGTCGTCCCAGCGCACGCCGCGCGCCAGCCCCGGCGCATGCGGCGCGTCGATCATGTATTCCAGCACTGCGTCGTCGGTCAGCGTCAGGAAGCCGTGCGCGCAGCCGCGCGGGATGAAGACCGCGTTGCGCTGTTCGGCCGAGAGCAGGATCGCGACCGACCGCCGATACGCCGGCGACTCCGCCCGCAGGTCCAGCGCCACGTCATGCACCGCCCCGCGCAGGCAGCGCACCAGCTTGGCCTCGCCGGCCGGCGCCGCCTGGAAATGCATGCCGCGCAGGGTGTGGCGGCGGGTATTCTCGGACAGGCTGATCTCGATCGGCGCGAAGTCGATCCCGGCCGCGGCGAATTCCGCGCGCGACCACGACCGCAGGAAGGCGCCGCGCGGGTCGAATGCGGGCTCGGCCAGGACCTCGACCACGCCCGGCAGGGCGGTGGCGGCGAACCTCACGCCGCCGCGCCGTCGTGGTAGGCGATCCGCGGCACCGCCGTCGCGAGGCGGCCGGCGAAGCCCGCGCCGCGCAATTGCCGCGACACCTCGCCGGCGATGTTCCATGGCAGGATCAGGATGTCGTCGGGCTGCAACGCCAGCAGCGCCTGCGGCGTCACCACCGGCACGTGGCTGCCCGGCAGCAGCCGCCCTTGCTTGGCGGGGCTGAGGTCGGCCACCGCCAGCAGGTCGGCCGCCGTGACGCCGGCCGCGTTCAGCAGCGTATTGCCCTTGGCTGCGGCGCCATAGGCGGCGATCCGACGCCCCGCCTGGCGGCCCTCGGCGAGCCAGGCGCGCAGCCCGGCCACGACCTCGGCCGCGCGGGCGTCGAAGCCGCGGTAGAAGGCGTCGTGGTCCAGGCCGCGCCGCGCTTCCTCCGCGCGCAGCGCGACCAGCGCCGCGCCTGGTTCGCGCGCGCGCGCCGCGGCATGGATGCGCAGCGACCCGCCATGGGTCGGCAGGTGTTCGATGTCGTGCAGCAGCAACCCATGCCGGCCCAGCGCGCGTTCCACCGACAGCAGCGACCAATACGCGTAGTGCTCGTGATAGATGGTGTCGAACTGCACGCCATCGACCAACGCGAGCAGGTGCGGCGATTCGATGTTGACCACGCCGGTCGCGCCCGCCAGCAGCGCCAGCCCGCCGATGAAATCGTCGAGGTCGGGCACATGCGCCAGCACGTTGTTGCCGATCACGAGGTCGGCCGGCCGGCCGCCACGCTCGGCCAGGATGTCGGCGGCGGCGGCACGCCCGAAGAAGCGCGCCTGGGTCGGGATTCCGGCGGCCTGCGCCGCGGCGGCGACATTGGCGGCGGGCTCGATGCCCAGGCACGGGATGCCGGCGGCGACGAAGTTGCGCAACAGGTAGCCGTCATTGCTCGCCACCTCGACCACGAAGCTGCCGGCATGCAGGCCCAGGCGGCGCGTGATTGCCGCGCAGTAGCGCGCCGCATGCTCGATCCAGGTGGAGGAGGCGGAGGAGAAATAGGCGTAGTCGGTGAAGATGCCGGTCTCATCCACCACGGTGTCGAGCTGCACCAGGCGGCAGGCGTCGCAGACCACCGCGCGCAGCGGATAGGCGGGTTCGCGCCGCGCCGCGTGCTCCGGGCGCACATAGGCGTTCGCGACCGGCATCACGCCCAGGTCGCAGAACACCGCGCCGAGCGTGCCGCCGCAGGCGCGGCAGGCGGTCACCGCATGGGCGCCGTCCATCGGCTGCCTACTGGCGAACGACATGGTCCACCTTGTCGTAGAAGTCGCGCACGAACCGATCGACCTGACCGAGCGGCCGTTCGCGCATCATGGCCCGCAACCCGTGGCGCAGCGTCCAGCGCCGCGACCGGTCCTCCGCCAGCGCCGCCGCGGTCGCCACGAAATCCTCGACGGTGCGGACCGCGAGGTCGCCGAGCCCCGCATTGGACAGGTTGGAATAGCTGAGGCGTTCGGCGAAGCCGGGACCGACCATCGAGACCACCGGCACGCCCATCCACAGCGTCTCGCAGGTGGTCGTGCCGCCGGTATGGGGCAGCGAGTCCAGCGCGATGTCGATGCTGTTGTAGTGCTTCAGGTGGTCGCCGCGGATGCCGATGAAGTCCAGCCGGTCGGGATCGACGTCGCGCGCGGCGAAGGCGGCGCGCGCATTGGCCACGAAGGCGGGCGTGCGCGCCTCGGGCCGGACGAACAGGAAATGCGATCCGGGCACCGCGCGCAGCACCGCCGCCCAGGCGTCGATGCAGGCGCGCGTGTATTTGTAGGGGTTGTTCATCGTGCCGAAGGTCAGGTGCCCCTGGCGGCGTTCCGGCAGGTCGACATCGATCGGCTCGTCGCGGAAGCCGAGCCGGCCGAGCGTGACCCAGGTCTCGGGCAGTTCGAAGGGGCGCTCGATCAGCAGGCGCGGATCCTCGGGGCGGATATAGGGGTCGGTCAGGATGCAGTCGATCTGCTCGAAGCCGGCCGAATGCGGGTAGCCGAGCCAGCTCGCGCCGATCCGCGCCGGGCGGTGGGCCATGACCTCGATCCGGTTCATCGCCGTGCTGCCGCCCAGTTCGAACAGGATGTCGAGCCCGTCGGCGGCGATGCCGGCGGCGATCTCGGCGGTCGGGCGGCGCGGCCACCAGCGGAAGGCGGCGACCTTGCCTTCGATATGCGCCTGCACCTTGTCGCGGTCGCGTTCATAGAAGGAATAGCAATGCACCGCGAAGCGATCAGGGTCATGGCCTTCGAGCAGCGGCAGCGCGAAATAGGACACCGGGTGGTCGCGCAGGTCGCTCGACATGAAGCCGATGCGGATCGGCCGGCCGGTGGACAGCGCCGGCATCGCCATCGGCGTGGCGGGCTGGATGCGTGCGGATTGCCGCCGCCCCCAGTCGCGATGCCATTCGACGATGGCGAGGCGCTCCTCCAGCGTGCGCACATTGCCCAGTTCGTAGTGCAGCGGCGAGACGCTGCCCTCCGCGAGCCAGCGCGGCGCCAATTCGGCGAGCGTCCCGGTGGCATCGAGCCGGTCATGGTCGAGGCACCGCTGGAAGCTGGTGCGCAGCGCCTTCACATGGTCGCGCCAGCCGGCGGGCGGACCGTCCAGCGCGCCGCAGGCCAGGGCGTAGGCTTCCTCGAGATGCGCGGCCTCGTCGTCGTAGCGGCTGCGCGACAGGCTCTCGATCAGCTCGCCGGTCAGGATGCTGGATCCCGGGTTCAGCGCCAGGCCGCGGCGCAGGGCGGCATTGGCGGCGCGGCGGTCGCCGTCGCCATGGGCGCGCGCCAGCAGCAGGTGCGCGTGGGCGTCGGTGGGGTCGGCGGCGATCGCCGCCTCCAGGCCGCTGAGCGCCGCGGGCAGGTCGCCGCCGCGCAGCGCGACGCGTGCGGCCAGCATGTCGTGCAGCGCGGCGCCCTCGGGGCTGGCGCGGCGCGCGCGGGCAATGGTCTCCGTCGCACGGTCGGGCTGGCCGAGGTCGACCAGCACGCCGACCAGGTCGGACACGATGGCGCGCGCGCGCGGGTCGATGGCGAAGGCGCGCTCCAGGCTGGCGGCGGCATCCTGGTGGGCGCCCATGGCGCGCAGCGCGCGCGCGTGCAGGCGGTGCAGCTCCGCATCGCGCGGCGCGATGCGGACGCCGCCGGCATAGGCCGCGGCGGCCTCCCGGTGGCGGCCCAGCAGGTCGAGCACATTGCCGAGGTTCTGGCAGGGCGAGACGCTGCGGGGATCGAGCCGCCTCGCGGCCTCCAGCAGCGGGATCGCGTCCTCGAGCCGGCCGGCGCGCTTGAGCAGCACGCCGAGCAGGTTGGCCAGGCCGAAATCCTTGGGCCGGCGGCGCTGCGCCTCCGTGGCGACCTGCACCGCGTCCTCCGCGCGGCCGGCATCGCTGAGCGCCAGCGCGCGCGGAATGGCGAGCGCCGCCGCCGAGGCCCCCGCGGCGACCGCGCGTTCCAGCGCCTGCGCGGCCTCGGCCGGGCGGCGCGCGGCCGCGAGCAGCAGGCCCAGGCGCTGCCAGTCGGCGGCGCTGTCGGGGCGCTCCGCCAGGCGCTGGCGCAGGGCCGCTTCCTCGGTGGCGGAGGGGGGTGCCGGCGGGGCCGCGGCCGCTGGGCGGGGCTTCATGCGGGATGGAGCAGCGAAGGCATCGGGGCGATCATGGTACGTCGAGGTTAAGGCAAATTGGCGCCGGCGGGAATCGGCGCGGATGCCTGCGCGGCGTCCATCTCCAGCAACGCGGTCAGGATGCCCGCCATCGCCGACCCGCGTGGCCGCGTCACGCCCCCGCGGCCGCCTTCGTCCAGCGCGGCGGCTTCAACGCGCCGGCGAACCCGCCTGCGCGGATCAGGCGCCGGGCTGGCCGTTCAGGACGGCCGCAACCCCGCGAGAGCCGCCGCGCGGCGCGCATTCGCCAGCTCGGTTGCGAGGAATGCCGCGAAGCCGTCGGGGTCGCGCTGCGCCTGCGCGGCGGGGATCGCGCCGACCTCGGCGATGCGCGAGACGATCGCGGCTTCGCCCAGCGTCGCGGCCAGCGCGGCATGCAGCGTGGCGACCACGTCGGCCGGTGTGCCGGCAGGGGCCAGCAGCCCGCCATAGGAGCCGGCGGTGAAGCCCGGCAGGCCGGCCTCGATGAAGGTCTGCACATTCGGCAGCACGGGGGAACGCTGCGCCGTGGCGATGGCGATGATCGGCGCCTTGCCATCCAGGTGCAGCGGCAGGGCGGAGGGCAGTTCGACCATGCCGGCATCGACGGTGCCGCTGATCAGGTCCGGCACCATGGCGCTGCCGCCGCGATAGGGCACATGCACGGCGCGCACGTCCGCCCCCGCCATCAGCAGTTCGAGCGCGAGATGCGCGGCACTTCCCGCGCCGGGCGTCGCGATCGTCACCTGGTTGGGGCGCTGGCGCAGGATGGCGATGAAGTCGGTCAGCGTGCGCGCCTCGATGCGCGGGCCGACCTGGCAGATCATCGGCAGGATGCCGACCAGGCCGATCGGGCGGAAGTCGCGCGCCACGTCATAGGGGATGTTCGCCTGCAGCACCGGGTTGGCGGTCAGCGGCCCGCCGGCGCCGAACAGCAGCGTGTAGCCATCGGGCGTGGCCTTCGCGACCGCCTCGGCGCCGACCGACCCGCCGGCGCCGGTGCGGTTCTCGATCACCATGGGGCGGCCCAGGCGCTCGGCCATGCGGGTGGCGACGATGCGCGCCAGGATGTCGGTATTGCCGCCGGCGGCGAAGGGCACGATGACGCGGATCGGACGGTCCGGGTAGGCGGCGAGGGCGGGGCGCGCGAAGGGCGCGGATGCGGCGGCGACCAGGATCGCGCGGCGGCTTGTCATGTTGTTTCCTCCCGATGGCCGTTCCGGCCTGCCGGCGAGCGTGGCATCGCGGTGCGCGCCCGGCAATCCACGCGCTTGCCGCGCCGCGGTGCCTGCCGCAGCATCCGCCGCGAGCAACGGGGGATGCGCGATGCAGCAGCGGCGGTTGGGCAGGACGGGGATCGCGGTGTCGGTCCTGGGCTACGGGTGCGGCGCCATTGGCGGCTTGATGGTGAAGGGCACGGCGGCCGAGCAGGACCACGCCATCGGCCGCGCCATCGACCACGGCATCACCTATTTCGACACCGCCTCGGCCTATGGCGATGGCGTGTCGGAGACCAATCTGGGCCGCGCGCTGGCCGCGCTGCGCGCATCGGTGACGGTGGCGACCAAGGTGCGCATCCGTGGCGCGCAGCGCGCCGACATCGCCGGCACCATCGTGGCGTCGGTCGAGGACAGCCTGAAGCGCCTGCGACGCGACAGCGTCGATATCCTGCACCTGCACGAACCCACCACGCGGGCGGGCGCTGCGCCGGACTTCACCGCGGACCAGGTGCTGGCCGAAGCGGTGCCGGTGCTGCAGCGGCTGCGCGACCAGGGCAAGTTCCGCTTCTACGGCTTCACCGGCCTGGGCGATGCGCAGGAGATCGGTCGCCTGCTGGCCGAGGGCGGCTTCGCGACCACGCAGATGCCCTACAACATCCTCAACCCGAGCGGGATCGCGCCGCTGCCGGCGGGCTCGGCCATGCCGGACCTTGGCGGTGTCATCGCGCAGGCGGCCGCGGCCGATGTGGGGGTGATGGCGATCCGCATCATCGCCGGCGGCGCGCTGAGCGGCACCGAGGCGCGCAGCGCCTATGGCGTGCCGCAGGTGGCGCCCATCGCCTCGGGTGCGAGCTACGCCGAGGACGTCGCGGCGGCGCGCCGCCTGCTGCCGGTGATCGAGGCGGGATACGCCGCCGACCTGGTGGAACTCGCGCTGCGCTATGCCGCGATGCCCCCGCAGGTCGCGACCGCCATCATCGGCACGTCGAGCATCGCGGAACTGGACCACGGCGTCGCCGCCATCAACCGCGGCCCGTTGCCGCCCGAGGCGATGGCGATGATCGCGGCGATCCAGGCCGGCTGACTACCAGCCGCACAGCCGGCGTCCGGTCCGGTTGTGCGCCAGGATGGCGCGCGCGGTGTCGGCCGTCAGCGTGTCGTCGTCATGCACCAGGATCGGGCGCCAGGTGGCGCAGTCAGTCGCGCCGCCAGTCCCGGCGCAGCTCGCCAGCAGGATCGCCAGCGCGATCCACGTCGCGGTCCACTTCATCGCGAATCTCCCGCGCGCGCGCGGCGCGCTGCTGTGTGCGTGCATCGGACAGCGCGTGCCCGTCGCGCCGGCCGGCCAGGTAGGCCGCCCCGAGCACCGCCAGCGCGGCGCCGATCGCGGCGATCCATCCCGCCGCGCGCGACCAGGCGGCGGCGATCAGCGCGGTCACGCCGGCCGCCGCAGGCGCTGCCAGATGAACCAGCCCGCGACGCCGATCACGATCAGCGCCGCCAGCCAGGGCGCCAGGCCGTGCAGGGCCGCCAGTGCCGGGGCGGCCTGCGCGGCGGCCTCGGCCATCGGCTGCACGACGGCCGTCGCGGCCACGCCCGCAGCCGCCGTGCCGGCCGCCGCGCGCACCGTGTCGCTGCGCACCACCGCCGCGCGGCCCTGCGCCGTCACGCCCATCAGGCGCAGCCCGGCGTCGATCGTGCCACGGTCATACGGATTGCCGCCGATCTCGTGGTGGATGATCGCCTCGACCAGCGGGCGCAGGTCGGCATGCGTATGCAGGTCGAGCATGGCGCGCGGGTGGCGGTCCATGCGCCGCGCCACCGCGGCGATATAGGCCTCGGTGTCGTTCTCGCTGCCCGGTGCCCAGCGCGCGACGATGCCGCGGATGGTGCGCAGCCCGTGCCGGTCCTGGTAGGTCGTCAGCAGCGCCGCCAGGGCGCGGATGCCGTACTCATGCGACACGAAGCGCGCGAAGCGTGGGCGACCGCCACCGGCCGGCGGCGCCTCGATGGGCGGGTCCGCCAGGCCTTGCCAGCGGTTCGACGGCAGATGGTCGATGTTGCCGGGATTGCGGTTGCGATAGCCGCGGGTCTGGCGCGGATCCATGGCGGGGCCTCCTTCGTGGGGGATGCGGCGCGCGCGCGTTCCGTGCATCCTGCGCCCCGATGGGACGACGGGAGGCCACGGTGCGCGCGGCGCTGGCGATGCTGTTGGGGATGGCGTGGGCGGGCGGCGCGGCCGCGTCGTGCATCCATGTCGTGCGCCACAACGAGGCACGCGACGATGCGCTGGCCTTCACGGCCGGTCTTCAGCGGGAAGTCCGCATGCAGATCGACCGCGGCGGGTCGTGCACGCCCGAACTGCATGTGAGCTTCATGGTGGTGGAGCTCGCGATCATCGCCGGCCGGGCGGGGCAGGGGTTCCTGGTGACCTATGCCGTGGTGGATGAACGCGACATGGACCTGCGCCCGAACATGGGCGCGACCTGGGCGCGCGATCGCACCCAGGCACTGATCGACGCCGGGCGTTCGGCCGGCGGGGGCATCCGCGGCCGCACGCCGCAGGAATGATGCGGCGTCAGTCCGCCAGCACGGTCAGGCTCTCGGCCGGCACGGTGATGGTGCCGGCGGCATTCAGCGTCGCCGGCGTGCCGAGCGTGCCCCAGGCCAGCGCATTGCCGCCCGCCACGGCATCGTACAGGCCGACATGCGTCAGCGTGCCGACGCTGCCGGTGAAGGCGAAACGCAGCGGCGCGATGTTGCGCTGCGCGCCGGAGCCGGTGAAGGCCACCGGCTGGCGGGCATAGCCCGAGGCCGCCGCCGGTTCCCCGGCGAGCCCCGCGGCATCGGTGCCGCCGGTGCCGAGCGCCGCCCAGGCGGCGACCGGCAGGGACGGCTGCCGGCCCACCAGGGCGCGGGCGAGCAGGTTCTTGGCGTAGTCGGTGAGGGAGGCCATGGCGCGTGCTGTCCTTCGCTGTCCGGGGTGCTTCAGCTCACCACCGCGCCGTCCGGCCAGCGCCAGGACGTGCCGTCGCTGATCGCCAGGCGCTTGTTCGCGGTGCCGTCCGAGACGTAGATCACGCAGCGGACGTAGGTCGCGGCGGCGGGCAGTGTCGCCACCGTGTAGGTCGGCAGCTGGAACGGGCTGGTCGTGCTGACCGCCGCCGCGCCCTTGGCCGCCAGCTGCAGCCCGACATTGCTGTCGCTGCCCTGGGCCTGCACCTGCGGCGTGCCGCCCGAGGCGGTGGCATTGATCCGCATGAAATTGCCGGGCGTGCCGGTCGCATTGACCTCCAGCGCCGTCGCGCCGCGCGTCTGCAGGCGCACCGTGCCCGACCCCTTCGCCGCGAAGGCGACCGCGATGTTCGCATCGCTGCCCTGGGCCGCCAGGCTGGGGGCGCCGGCGGCGGTGGTGGCAATCGCGACCATGCGGTTGGCCGCGCTGGTGGGCGTGGTGATGCCGAAGCCATGCGTGCCGTTCACGCCACCCAGCGTGACCGTGCCGGTCGAGGTGGCGCGCAGCACCTCGATGCCCGAGGCGACGGCGGCGATCTCGGTGCTGGTCGGGGCGAACAGGCCGCTGCCTTCGCTGCCCACCATGACGCCCGGGCGGTCGACGCGCCCGGCCGGGCCGGCCAGGGCGATGTGGCCGTTGGTGCCGGTGTTGATCAGCGGGCCGCCATTGCCGTTGCCCAGCAGCGCGGGGCTGCCCAGGAAGACCGCGTTGGGCGTGCCGGCCGCGACGTTCGCGACATGGATCGCCGCGGAGCCGTCATTCAGGCGGTTGTAGAACTCGGCGCGGAAGGAGAAGACATCGAGGCGGTTGCCCGTGCCGTTGATGCGGATGGCGTTGCTTTCGGAATCGTCGGCGCGGAAATTGCCGATCTGCAGGCGCACGTTGCTGCCGTCGATGCGGATGCCGCTGCCGCCCGGATAGACGGCGCCGCCCGAGTTGAACAGCTCCGACTGCGTGGTGGCATTGGCGATCTGCCCCACGACATTGGTGCCGTCGATCCAGGCGCCGTACTGCGTGAAGTCGGAATAGTAGCTGCCGATGTAGAATTTGCGCGCGGTGCCCGACGCCGAGGAGGTGAAGCGCAGGCCCGACCGCGCGCCGAACACGAACAGGTCGTCCATGAAGATGCCGTCCACGCGCCGCAGCACGATCGCATCCTGGTTCGCCTGCTGCCAGCGCACCACGTCGTCGGCGGCCGAGGCGAAGGGCCAGAAATGGACGTGCTGGATGCGCCCGGCGTCGAAGCCGCGGTCGATCTCGATGCCCGTGGTGTAGACCTGGCCGCGCAGGCGCTGGATGTTGAAGCGGCCCGAATTGTCGATCCAGATGCCGCGATTGATGGCGCACAGGAAGACATTGTCGAAGTCCACCGCGCCCAGGCAGTCCTGCACCCGGAACACGAAGTCATAATCGGTCGGCGCCCAGGACGGGCCGATCGGCGCGGTGTGCGTCTGGCGCACCGCCAGGTCGCGCACCACCGAGCCGCGCGCGGCGGTGCCGGTGAAGGTGAAGGGGGTGAAGCCGGTCTGGTTGATGGTCAGCCAGGTGCCGCTCGCGACGCTCGGGCCTTCGGTGAAGCCGGCGCCCTGGAAGATGATGGCGGCGTTGTTCACCACGATGGGGCTGCCGATGCGATAGGCGCGCGCGCCGAATTCCAGCACGCCGCCGGCGCCGGCCGAGAGCGCGTCGATCGCCGCCTGGATCGCCGGCGCGTCGTTGGTCGTGCCGTCGCCCACCGCGCCGAAGTCGCGCACATGCACGGGGCGGTCCGCGAGCAGGCCGGAGCGCAGCTGCGCCAGGCTCGCGCGCCGCGTCACGGCGCTGCCGCCGCTGCCCTGCACGACCGGCAGCAGGTCGGCATCCGCGGCGTTGGCGATGGCGGGAAGGGCGCTGATCTTGGTGTCGGACATCGGGGGGTTTCTCTCTTGCGGGGCGCGGGGGGCGGGCGGGGGAAGCGGTGGCGCTAGAGCAGCAGCAGGCCGTCGGCCTCGGTCAGCAGCCGCCCGCCGGCCTCGGCGAGCAGCTTCGGCGGGAAGGTCACGGCAAAGGGTGGCGAGCGGACGAACAGAGTCGGGTCGGCGGTCTCCTGCGCGCGCAGGCGGTAGCCACCGCCGGGCGGCGGCACCGCGAAGGTCACGCCGGCGCGGCCGGCCACCACCGCGACGGTCTGCGGCGCCACCACATCGGTGCCGGCGCTGGTCAGCAGCGCGAAGGTGACCTGCGCGACCGGGCCGGTGATGGTGGCGCCGGCCTCGAGCATCTCGCCCTCGAACAGCAGCTCGCCCACGGTGTCGAGCTGGATGGCGCGGGCCGTGGCGGTGGCGGCGAGGTCGAGATCCGCGACCAGCGTGGCGGATCGCAGCAGGGACGGCGCGCCGCCCGAGCCATCGACCGTGACACCGCCGCCGACCAGCGTGCCGCCGCGGATCGGGATCAGCGCAGTGGCGTCCGACGCCTGCACGATGACGATGTCGCCTGGCAGCAGCTGCGCGCCGGCCGGCGCGAAATAGCCCGGCGCCAGGACCGCGGCGCGCAGGTCATCCGTGCGGTAGTGCCACAGCGTGAAGCCGTTCGCTGAGGTGAGGGCCGAGAGGCCGAGGGCGGAGAATGGCATGCATGGCTCCTCGTCCCGCCGGGCCGGCGCGCGCGGGCGCGCCCGCCCGGGCGGGGGTTCTGGGTCGGACTGTCGGGACTGGGGGGGGGCAGGGGGCGCCGCGGACGCAGTTCGCCCCTTGGTGAGGCTCGATTACAGGAAGAACGGCCCATTAGTCAAGGGAAAAAATCCTACATCCGATACGATGGCCCGGGGGGATGGCGCCGCGACGGTGCGTGTTACGCTCGCATACCCGCCGCCCGCCGCCCGAGGACCCGCGCCGATGTTCCGACGCCTGCTGCCGCTGCTTGTGCTGATCGCCGCCACCCTGCCGGCCGCGGCGCAGGAGCGCGTGCTGAACGTGTACAACTGGTCGGACTACATCGACCCCTACGCGGTGGCGCGCTTCACGCGCGAGACCGGCATCCGCGTGCGCTACGACGTGTATGACAGCCTCGAGACGCTGGAGGGCAAGCTGTCGGCCGGCCGGTCGGGCTACGACATCGTGGTGCCGACCAGCGAACCCACCTTCGCGCGCCTGCTGCGTGCCGGCGCGCTGCGGCCGATCGACCGCGCGGCGATCCCCAACTGGCGCAACCTCGATGCCACGCTGATGGAGCGCGTGGCGGGGATCGACCCGGGCAACCGGCATGGCGCGGTCTATCTGTGGGGCACGGTGGGGCTCGGCATCCGTGTGGATCGGGTGCGCGCGGCGCTGGGGCCCGAGGTGGCGCTCGACAGCCTGGACATCCTGCTGCGGCCGGAGAACGCGCAGCGCCTGGCGCGCTGCGGCATCATGGTGATGGACAGCCCGACCGACGTGCTGCCCTCGGTGCTGCGCTGGCTCGGGCGCGATCCCAACGGCCACGCGGCGGAGGACCTGCGCGCGGCCGAGCAGGCGCTGATGGGCATCCGCCGGCATGTGCGCACCATCATCGCCTCCTCCTCCATCCTCGATGCGCTGGCGACCGGGGAGGCCTGCGTGGCGCTGACCTATTCGGGCGACGTGATCCAGGCCCAGGCCCGCGCGCGCGAAGCCAACCGCGGCGTCGAGGTCGGCTACGTCATGCCGCGCGAGGGCGCGCAACTGTGGTTCGACATGCTGGCGATCCCGGCCGATGCGCCGAACCCCGATGCGGCCCACGCCTTCATCAACTTCCTGCTGCAGCCCGACGTGATGGCCGGCATCACCAACCATGTGCGCTACCCGAATGCCGTGCCGGCCAGCCGACCCCTGGTGGATGAGGCGGTCCGCAACGACCCGAACGTGTTTCCGCCGCCCGAGGCGCTGGCGCGCAGCTTCGTCGCCGGCACGCCGCCGCGCGAGGCCGAGCGCGAGCGCACGCGGCTGTGGGCGCGCTTCAAGCGCGGGCGCTAGCTTGGGCGCGCCGCTTCAAGCCGCCGCGCCGGCATCGCTGCTGCGCGCGCAGGCGCTGACCAAGCGTTTCGGGACCACGCTGGCGCTGGATGCGCTCGACCTCGAGATCGCGGCGGGCGAGTTCTTCGCGCTGCTCGGCGGGTCGGGGTCCGGCAAGTCCACCCTGCTGCGGATCATCGCCGGCTTCGAGGCGCCGGATGCCGGGCGGCTGCTGCTGGACGGGCACGACATCGTCGCGATGCCGCCCTGGGCGCGGCCGGTCAACATGATGTTCCAGTCCTATGCGCTGTTCCCGCACATGAGCGTCGCGGACAACATCGCCTATGGCCTGCGGCGCGCCCGGGTGTCACGCGCCGAGGCCGCGTCGCGCGTCGCGGCGGCATTGACCATGGTGGGTCTGGAGGGCTTCGGCGCGCGCCGGCCGCACCAGCTCTCCGGCGGGCAGAAGCAGCGCGTGGCGCTGGCACGGTCCCTGGTGATGCGCCCGCGCCTGCTGTTGCTCGACGAACCGCTCGGCGCGCTGGATGCGGGGTTGCGCGAACGCACGGGCTTCGAGCTGCGCGCCCTGCAGCGCGCGACCGGCGCGGCCTTCGTGATGGTCACGCATGACCAGGAGGAAGCGCTGGCGCTGGCCGACCGCGTGGCGGTGCTGGACGCCGGGCGTGTCGCGCAGGTGGGCACGCCGCGCGCGATCTACGAGCGACCGGCCTCGCGCTTCGTCGCGCGCTTCCTGGGCGCGGCGAATGTGCTGGAGGGCCGCGCCGCGCCCGGCCGCTTCGACAGCCCGGAGGCCGGCGCGTGCTTCGCCGGCGATATCCCGGACGGCACGGCCGCCGTGGCGCTGCGGCCCGAACGCATCCGCGTCGCGCCCGGCGCGACCGGCATGAACACCGCCGCCGGCGTGGTCGAGGAAGTCGCCTTCCGCGGCGATGATTCGCTGCTGCTGGTCCGCCTGGCAGGCGGCGCGACACTGCGCGTGGCGCATGCCGAGGAGGATGGCGCGCCCCCCGCCCGCGGTGCGCCCGTCAGCCTGGCCTGGGAGGCCGATGCCATCGTGGCGCTGCCCGCGTGACCCGCCGCCTGCTGCTGGCCCCGGTGGCCGCCTGGCTGCTGGTGTTCGTGGCGGCGCCCGCCGCCATCCTGCTCGCCATCGCGCTGGCCGAGGCCGATCCCGGCGTGCCGCCGTTCCGCCTTGCGCTGGCCGCCGCGGGCTTTTCGATGTTGGTCGCCGATGCCTACTACCTCGACGCGCTGTTGAGCGCGCTGGGTGTGGCCGCGATGACCGCGCTGCTGTGCCTGGCCCTGGGCTACCCGATGGCGATCGGCATCGCGCGCGCCGCGCCGCGCCGGCGCGTGCTGCTGCTGGCGGCGCTGATGCTGCCCTTCTGGACCGGCTTCCTGCTGCGCGTCGGCGCCTGGATCGGGCTGCTGCGCGATGAGGGCTGGATCAACGGCATGCTGCGTGCGGCCGGCATCATCGAGGCGCCGCTGCCGCTGCTGTACACCGACGGCGCGATGCTCGCTGGGATGGTCCATGCCTACCTGCCTTTCGCGGTGCTGCCGCTGTTCGCCGCGCTGCTGCGGCTTGACCCGACCCTGGCCGAGGCGGCGGCGGATCTTGGCGCGCGGCCGCCCGTCGTGTTCCTGACCGTGACGCTGCCGGCGACCTTGCCGGCCGCGACGGCCGGATTCCTGCTGGTGTTCATCCCGGCGGCCGGCGAATTCGTCATCCCGGAACTGATGGGACCGCCCGAGGCGCAGCTGGTCGGGCGCGTGCTGTGGCAGGAATTCTTCCAGAACCGCGACTGGCCCGTGGCGGCCGCGCTGGCGGTGGCGCTGCTGGCGCTGCTGCTGGTCCCCATCCGGCTGTTCCAGCGCATCGAGGCGCGACCATGACGCACGCCCGCCCAGGCGCGACCATGACGCACGCGCGCCACGGCGCGACCAGGACGCACGCGCGCCACGGCGCGACGACAACGCGCGGCCGCTTCGTGCGCATCGCCATGCTGGCCGGCTTCGCCTTCCTGTGGCTGCCGATCGGGCTGCTGGTGGCCTATGCCTTCAGCGCCGATCGCATACCGTTCCAATGGGGCGGCTTCTCGCTGCGCTGGTTCGCGGCGCTCGCGGCGAATGAACGGCTGGTGGAGGCGGCACTGCGTTCGCTGCGCATCGCCGCCGGCGCCGCCACGCTGGCGGTGGCGCTGGGGGGCGTGGCCGGATGGGCGCTGGCCCGCTTCGGGCCGTTCCGCGGCCGTGCCGCCTTCGGCGCGCTGATCGGCGCGCCGCTGGTGCTGCCGGAGGTGGTGACCGGCCTGTCGCTGCTGCTGCTGTTCGTCGCGCTGGAGGGGCTGACCGGCTGGCCGGCAGGGCGCGGCGCGACCACGGTGCTGCTGGCCCACGCCACGCTCGGCGCCGCCTTCGTCGCCGTGGTGGTGCAGGCGCGCCTGGCCGAGACCGACCGCAGCCTCGAGGAAGCGGCGATGGACCTGGGCGCCACGCCATTGGCCGCGTTCCGGACCATCACGCTGCCATTGGTCGCGCCCGCGCTGGCGGCGGGCTGGCTTCTGGCCTTTACGCTGTCGCTGGACGATGTGGTGATCGCCTCCTTCGTCTCGGGGCCGGCGGGCACGACGCTGCCGATGGAATTGTTCTCGATGCTGCGGCGGGGGCTGACGCCGGAGGTGAATGCGCTGGGCGCGGTGGTGGTGCTGGGCGTGGGGGCGGTGTTGGCGGTGGTGGCGCTGCTGCTGCGCCCGCGATGATGCCGGGACGCCAAGGCGTCTGCGGAACCGGATGGCGACACCGCACGCCGGGCCTGCCGCGCCGGCGCTGGCTGGCCGCGACGCTCGCCCCGATCAGCCCGTGCATTCCGCGCGCGATGCTGGCAGGCTGCAGGCGATGCGTATGTGGATAGTCGCCATCCTGCTCGTCGCCGGCTGTGCCGAACGATGGGAGAGGCCCGGGGCCACCGAGGCCGAATCCGACGCCGCCCAGGCGCAATGCGGGGCGCTCGCGACCCGGCAGGTGCCGCCTGCGATGGTCTGGACGCAGGTCGCGGCCGGCTACCACGTGCCGGCCGAACGGCGCTGCCGCAACCGCAGCGATGGCTCGCAGGACTGCACCTATCGCCCGCCGCGCTACGAACCGCCGCGCTTTGACTGGGTGGATGTGAACACCCGGCCGCGGCGCGAGGCCCGCAATGCCTGCCTGGTCGAGAACGGCTGGTCCTATGGGGGGTTGCGGCCGCTGCGCCTCGATTGACGGAGCGGGTTGATGGCCGGGGGGTGCGGGACTACGGTCCCCGCACTCCCCCAGAACCGCACCGGGCCTGCCATGAACCTGATCGCCGATCGCCTGAACCGCATCTCGCCTTCGCTCACCATCACCATGACGGCCAAGGCGCGCGCGCTGAAGGCGGCGGGCAAGGACGTCATCGGCCTGTCCTCGGGCGAGCCCGACTTCGACACCCCGCGCAACGTGAAGGACGCGGCGATCGCGGCGATCGAGCGCGGCGAGACGAAGTACACCGACGTCGCCGGCACCATGGAGCTGCGCCGCGCGGTCTGCGAGAAGTTCAAGCGCGACAGCGGCCTCGACTACACGCCGGAGGAGATCATCGTCTCGACCGGCGGCAAGCAGGTCATCTTCGACGCGCTGATCGCCACCATCAACCCGGGCGACGAGGCGATCATCCCGGCGCCCTGCTGGGTGTCCTATCCGGACATCGTGCAGCTGGCGGAAGGCACGCCGGTGATCGTGCAGTGCGGCCAGAACGCCGGCTTCAAGATGAGCGCGGAGCAACTTGAGGCCGCGATCACGCCGCGCACCAAGTGGCTGATCCTGAACAACCCCTGCAACCCGACGGGTGCCGCCTATTCCGCCGCGGAGCTCAAGAAGCTGACCGACGTGCTGATGAAGCACCCCGATGTCTGGGTGTTCACCGACGATATCTACGAGAAGCTGGTCTATGACGGCTTCAAGCCGGCGACGATCCTCGAGGTCGAGCCGGGGCTGCGCGACCGCACCGTGACGATGAACGGGTGCTCCAAGGCCTATGCGATGACCGGCTGGCGCATCGGCTTCGCGGGGGCGCCGGTGCACCTCATCAAGGCGATGGACAAGCTGCAGGGGCAGTCGACCTCCGGCACCAGCTCGATCTCGCAGGCCGCGGCGGTCGAGGCGCTGGTCGGCCCGCAGGAGAGCATCGAGGCGATGCGCGTGGTCTATGAGCGCCGCCGCAACATGGTGGTGGACATGCTGAACGCCTCCCCCGGCCTGCGCTGCCACAAGCCCGAGGGCGCCTTCTACGTCTTCCCGGAGATGCGCGGCTGCATCGGCAAGACCACCGCCGGCGGCAAGACCATCAAGACCGACGAGGACTTCACCATCGCGCTGCTCGAGGAAGCCGGCGTCGCGACGGTGCATGGCGAGGCCTTCCTCAGCCCCGGGCATTTCCGCATCTCCTACGCGACCTCGGACGAGGCGCTGCGCGAAGCCTGCACGCGCATCCAGAAGTTCTGCGCGTCGATGACGTGAGCCTCGCGCTGCGCCCGGCCGAGGAAGCGGATTTCGAGCCGCTGCTCGACCTCTCGGTGCGGGTGCTGCGGGCGGATCTGGAGCGGCTCGGCCGCTTTCTGCCGGAACGCCGGCGCGCCCGGATGCGCGCGGTGT
This sequence comes from Roseomonas sp. CECT 9278, assembly GCF_918698155.1. Classification (GTDB taxonomy): domain Bacteria; phylum Pseudomonadota; class Alphaproteobacteria; order Acetobacterales; family Acetobacteraceae; genus Neoroseomonas. Next base: position 35,233 of record NZ_CAKKLX010000015.1, on the reverse strand, counting down.
TCGATGCGGGCGAGCTGCGCGTGATCATGCAGGACGGCGCTCGCCTGGGCTGTATCGGCATGGCGCCGGCGGCGGACCACATCGCGCTGCATTCGGTCTATGTCGAGCCGACCTTCCAGGGGCGTGGCATCGGCGCCGCGGCGGTGGCGGCGGTGCTCGACGGCGCGCCGGGCCTGCCCCTGCGGATCGAGGTGCTGCGCGAAAGCCCCGCGCATCGCTTCTGGGAGCGCCTCGGCTTCGCCCGGGTGGGCGAGGAGGGCGTCGATTGGCTCTATGAGCGCCCTGCGCGCCTTGGCGGCGTGCCGCGCAGGGCCTAGTTTCCCCAAGGCCAGCACCACAACGGATTCGGAACGAAAATGCCAGCTCTTGCCGCCCGCATGAACGAGGTCTCCATCTCCGCATCGGTCGTGATGACCATGAAGGCGCGCGAGCTCGCGGCGCAGGGGATCAAGGTGATCAGCCTGGGCACCGGCGAGCCCGACTTCGACACCCCGCGCCACGCCATCGAGGCGGCGTACAAGGCCGCGCTGGCCGGCGACACCAAGTACCCGCCGCAGGATGGCACGAAGGAACTCAAGCAGGCGGTGCAGCGCAAGTTCAAGCGCGACAACAACCTGGATTACGCGCTCGACGAGATCATGATCGCCAATGGCGGCAAGCAGTGCATCTACAACGCCTTCATGGCGACCCTCGATCCGGGCGACGAGGTCGTGGTGCCCGCGCCGTACTGGATCTCCTACGCCGACATGGCGAAGGTCGCCGGCGGCACGCCCGTGCTGGTGTCCTGCCCGCAGAACAACGGCTTCAAGCTGCGGCCCGAGGACCTGGACGCCGCCATCACGCCCAAGACCAAGTGGGTGATGCTGAACTTCCCGAACAACCCGACGGGTGCGGCGTGCTCGCGCGAGGAGATGCTGGCCATCGCCGCGGTGCTGAAGAAGCACCCGCATGTCTGGGTCATGACCGACGACATGTACGAGCACCTTGTCTATGACGGCTTCGAATTCTGCACCATCGCCGAGGTCGCGCCGGAGCTGAAGGACCGCACCCTGACGGTCAACGGCGCGTCCAAGACCTACGCCATGACCGGCTGGCGCGTGGGCTTCTGCGGCGGGCCGAAGGCGCTGATCAAGGCGATGATCAACATGCAGGGCCAGGCGACGTCGGGCATTTCCACCGTGTCGCAGGCCGCCGCCGCCGCCGCGCTGGACGGGCCGCAGGACCTCGTGGCCGAGCGCGCCGCGATCTACAAGCAGCGCCGCGACCTGGTGGTGGACATGCTGAACGCCGCCCCCGGCATCGCCTGCCACAAGCCCGAGGGCGCCTTCTACGTCTTCCCCAATATCGCCGGCTGCCTTGGCAAGACCACGAAGGGCGGGCGCAAGATCGACACCGACACCGACTTCGCCCTCGCGCTGCTCGAGGAAAAGTACGTCGCCGCCGTGCAGGGCGCGGCCTATGGCATGTCGCCCTATCTGCGCATCTCCTACGCGACCGACACCGAGAGCCTGCGCGAGGCCTGCGGCCGCATCCAGGAGTTCTGCCGCGAGCTGGCCTGACCATCCGATGGCCGCAGGGCGCAGGCGCCGTGGCACCGGTCACCGGAGGTCGGCAGTCGATGGCTGCGCCTGACCTTCGCCCCGGCCGCGACACCGACGCCGACGGCTTCATCGCCCTGATCCGCGCCTGCTGGGCGGAATATCCCGGCTGCATCCTGGACCTGGACGGCGAGGTGCCGGAACTGCGCGCCCTCGCCAGCTACTTCCACGACCAGGGCGGCATGCTCTGGGCCGCGGAAAGCGACGGGCGGATCATCGGCATGGTCGGCACGCGCCCGCTCAACGACGACGACGCGGCCTGGGAGATCTGCCGCATGTACGTGGACGGGGCGGCGCGCGGCATCGGCCTGGCCGCGGGCCTGCTGCGCACCGCCGAGGACCATGCGCGCGCCGCCGGCGCGCAGCGCCTGGTGCTGTGGACCGACACGCGCTTCACCCGCGCGCATGGCTTCTACGAAAAGCAGGGCTATGTGCGGCAGGGGTCGATCCGCATCCTGGACGACATCTCGAATTCACTGGAATTCCGCTACGCCAAGCCGGCGCGCGGGCTGGTGGTGGAAGCGCTGGACGCCGCCGCCGCCGCCAGCGCCGAACGCCGCCTGGCCGGCCTGCTGGTCGCCTGCGTGGCGGAGGATGCCTCGCTGGAATTCCTGCCGCCGCTGCCGCGCGATCGCGCCCTGGCCTTCTGGAAGCAGACCTCGGTGGCGGTGGCGACCGGTTCGCGCGTGCTGCTGGTGGCCTGGCGCGATGGGATCATGGCCGGCAGCGTGACGCTCGACCTCGCGACCGCGCCGAACCAGCCGCATGTCGCCGCCATCCAGAAGCTGCTGGTCGATCCGGCGACGCGCCGCGCCGGGATCGGCCGCGCGCTGATGCGCCGCGCGGAGCAGGCGGCGCGCGGGCATGGGCGCTCGATCCTCAACCTCGACACCCGCGCGGGCAGCGCCGCGGAGGCGCTGTACCGCGCCGAATCCTGGCAGGAACTCGGCCGCATCCCGGGCTTCGAAGTGGATGCGGCGCGCCGCGCCTGCGACACCGTGTTCTTCTGGAAACCGCTCTGACGCCGGAGGCCACGCCCATGGTCAGCCCCGCCTGGTGCCGCATGATGGCGGCCTACAACGCCGAGATGAACCGCCGGCTCTACGCCGCCGCGGATACGCTGGACGACGCCCTGCGGCGCGCCGATGGCGGCGCCTTCTGGGGGTCGATCCACGGCACGCTGTCGCATCTGCTGTGGGGCGATACGATCTGGATGAGCCGCTTCGACGGCTGGGACCCGCCGCCGGTCGCCATGCAGGACAGCCCGCGCATGGTGGCGGACTGGCCTGCGCTGCGCGCGGCGCGGGTCGCGGCGGATGCCCGCATCGCCGCCTGGGCGGAGGGGCTGACCGACCAGCGCCTCGCCGCATCGCTGACCTGGTTCTCCGGTATCTCGGGCCGCGAGGTGACCATGCCGCTCTGGGTGCTGGTCGGGCATGTCTTCAACCACCAGACGCATCACCGCGGCCAGGCGCATGCGCTGATCACGCGCGCCGGTGCGCGGCCCGGCGATACCGACCTGCCCTGGGTGGTGGACCTCGCTGCCCTGGGCATCCTTCCGTGACCGGGGACGCGACGCAGCGCCACGATGCGGAGTCCGAGCGCACCATGCTGCGCCGCGCCGCACCGGCGGGCGTCGCGGAACCGCTTGTGCACCTGCTCGACCTCGAGGCCGCGGAGGGCGTCGCGGCGCGGCGCGTCACGATCGGCCCGGCGCCGCTGACCATCGGCCGGGCGCCCGGCAGCGGGCTTGCATTGCCGTCGCAGGATGTCTCGCGTGCCCATTGCGTCCTCGCGATCGAGGGTGACGCCGTTGTGGTGACCGATCTCGGTTCGACCAACGGCACCATCGTCGATGGGCGGCCGGCGGCGGGGCCGACGCGGCTCGCCCCCGGCGCGCGGCTGCGCCTTGGCCCCTTCACGCTGGTCTATCGCAGCGGGCGTGCCGGCGACCTGGCCCGGGCGGAGGGCGTCGAGCGCGACCTCGATCGCGCCGGGCGCTACCTGGCCGCGCTCCTGCCGCCGCCGATCCCGGACGGGCCGGTGCGCGCCGACTGGCGCTTCGTGCCCTCGGCGAAGATCGGCGGCGACGGCTTCGGCTATGGCTGGCTGGATGACCGTCGCTTCGCGGTGTGGCTGCTGGATGTCTCGGGCCATGGCGCGGGGTCGGCGCTGCTGGCGGCCTCGGTGATGAACGTGCTGCGCGCGCGAAGCCTGCCCGGCGTCGATTTCGCCGACCCGGCCGCCGTACTGGCGGCAGCCAATGAGCGCTTCCAGATGGACGCGCAGGGCGGACTCTATTTCTCGATCTGGTACGGCGTGTTCGATCCCGCGACGCGGCTGCTTGCCTTCGGTTGCGCGGGGCAGCACCCGGCTTTCCTGGTGGCTGGCGGCGGCGGCACGCCGGCGCCGCTCTGGCTGAAGAACCCGGCGATCGGGCTGACGCCCGACTGGTCCTATCGCCGCGCCGAGGTGGCGATCCCGGCCGCGGCGCGCCTGCATCTGTTCAGCGACGGCGCCTTCGAGGTCGAGACGGCGGACGGCCGGCAACTGACCATCCACGATATCCTGCCGCATCTCGGCGAGCCACCGGTGCCGGGCCTGGCAGAGCCTGAACGGTTGCTGCGGACCGTGCGCGGGCTCGCCCGGCCCGGCCCGCTCGACGACGATGTCTCCATTCTGACACTCGACTTTCATTGATCGCCGCGCAATGCGTTGGGGTCATGCATGGCGCGCCGGGGGGCGCAGCCCTGGGGGAGATGAGGATATGGAAGTGATGGTGATCGGCACCGGCGCCGATGCGCTGCGCCTGGGCCTCAAGGGCCGCCTGGACGCCGCCGGGGCCGAGGCTGTGGAAGCTGCCTTCACCGCGCAGGTTGCCGGCGCGCCGGGCGATGTGCTGGTGGATATCGCGGGCGTGCCCTTCGCGGGGTCGCTCGGCATCCGCATGCTGATCTCGGCGGGACGGGTCGCGACCCGGCGCGGGCGCAGGATGATCCTCGTGGCGCCGCAGCCACCGGTCGCCGAGGTCTTCTCGGTGGTGGCGCTCGACGACCTGATCCCCGTCGTCGCGGATGAGGCGGCGGCGCTCGCACTTCTCGCGGCGTGAATGCGCAGGGCGCGCTGCGCCTGTGCCTCGCTGGAACCGCGGCCGCCGAGGTGGGGCGCGCGCAGGCTGCGGCGGCGGACTGGCTGCAGGCGCAGGGCTGCGCCGCCGCGGTCGTCGCGCGGGCCGAGTTGCTGATCGAGGAGGTCGCGCTGAACATCCTGCGCCATGGCTTCGCGGCCACGCGGGATGCGGCCGCGGAGGTCACCGTCTCGCTGCAGGGCGGGCGCTGCGTGCTGGAATTCGCCGATCGAGGCGTCGCCTTCGACCCGACTCGGGCGGCGCTGCCCGCGCGCGGCGATCCGGCGCGCGAGGGCGGCTTCGGCGTGCCGCTGATCCGTGCACTCGCACAGGAGGCGCGCTACGCCCGCACGCCCGACGGGCGCAACCTGTTGCGCCTCGTGGTCGCTGAAGGGGTCCTCAGGCCCTGAGGAAACCGTCGAGCCTGGCCAGCACCGCCTCCGGCGCCTCCTCGGCCAGGTAGTGGCCGGAGGCAATCGCGGCGGTGTCGATCGGCCCGGCCGCGGTGCCACGCCAGATGGCGGCCGGGTCGTACCATTTCGGCAGGCTGCCCTTCGCACCCCACAGCGCAAGCAGCGGGCAGCCCACCTTCAGCCCCGCGTCGCGCGAGGCGCGGTCGTGGTCAAGGTCGATCGCGGTTGCCGCGCGGTAGTCCTCGCACATCGCCTCGATGGTGCCGGGGGCGTGCAGGGCGGCCAGGTAGTCGGCGCGGGCCTCGGGGTGGAAGAAATCCGCCGGCTTGGGCTCGCGCGAGGTGTGGAAGTCGAACCAGGGTTCGATATCGGCGCGGATCATGCGCTCGGGCCCGGGATGGCGCTGCGCGAGGAAGAACCAGTGCCAGTAGCCCAGGCCGAAGGCCATGTCCGCGCGTTCGAAATGTTCGAGCGTCGGGATGATGTCCATGGTGCACAGGCGCTGCACCACGTCTGGGTGGTCGAGCGCCATGCGATGCGCGACGCGCGCGCCGCGGTCATGCGCCACGACCTGGAATCGCTCGTGCCCCAGCGCGCCCATCAGCGCGACCATGTCCGCCGCCATGGCACGCTTCGAATACGCCGCGTGGTCATCGCTGACCGGCGGCTTGTCCGACAGCCCATAGCCCGTGAGGTCGGGGCAGACCACGCTGAAGCGCTGCGCCAGCGTGGGCGCGACACGGTGCCACATCGCATGGGTCTGCGGATTGCCGTGCAGCAGCAGCAGCGGCGGGCCTTCCCCGCCACGGCGCAGTCGGAAGCGCCGGTCATTCGCCTCGCGGAATTCCAGCGTGAAGCCTTCGAAGAACATGCGGTTGGTCCTCCCGCCTCAGCTATCGCATGCGGCCGGTGGCGTGTCGCCGCGACTGGCGGGCGCGAGCCGCTCGCGCTCCGCCGCCCAGACCAGGATCGCGTCGAGCGCTGGGCACAGCGCCTCGCCCCATGCCGTCAGCCCGTATTCCACCTTGGGTGGCACCTGGTGGTGGACGATGCGACGCACCACGCCGTCCTTCTCCAGCTGGCGCAGCTGCTGCACCAGCATCTTCTGCGACACCGCGGGCATGGCGCGTTCCAGCTCCGAGAAGCGCTGCAGCCGCCCGCCGAACAGCTGGAACAGGATCATCAGCTTCCAGCGCCCTTCCAGCACCCGCAGCGCCGCATCGACATCCGCCGCCGCCGTCTCGGGCGTATAGGGCGCGCCCTTCCGGTCGTGCTTACTTTTCGGTGCGTAACCCACTTTTTCGTCTGTTCTTGTCATTCAGAGAGCATCCCAGCACATCCAGCCCGACACAAGTCGGAGACCCGCCATGCCCACCCTGCCAGACCCCATCGCCGCCTACTTCGCCGCCGAACAGGCCGGTGACGCCGATGCGCTCGCCCGCTGCTTCGCCCCCGGCGCCAGCGTGCGCGACGAACGCGAGACCCGCACCGGCCACGCCGCCATCGCCGCCTGGATGGCGGCTGCGAAGGCGACATACGCGCAGCGGTCGGAACCCGTCTCCCTGCGCCTAGATGGCGCGCTGCACGTCGTCGCGGCGCAGGTCACCGGCAATTTCCCGGGCTCGCCCATCATGATCGACCACGCCTTCCGGCTTGCCGATGGCGCGATCCAGTCGCTGGAGATCGGCTGATGGACCGCGACTTCGACGGCGCCCGCGTGCTGGTCACCGGTGCCAGCCGCGGCATCGGCCTCGCGACCGCGCAGCGCCTGCGCGCAGGGGGTGCCACGGTGCTCGCCGCATCGCGCAGTGCGCCGGCGGGCGGCGCCGATGGGCTGGTCGTGGTGGCCGCGGACCTCACCACCGCTGAAGGCTGCGCCAGCGTGGCGCAGGCCGTGCGCGCGCGCCTCGGCGGCATCGACGTGCTGGTGCATGCGCTGGGTGGCTCGGGCGCGCCGGCCGGCGGCTTCGCGGCGCTGGACGATGCCACCTGGACGCGCGAGCTCGACCTCAACCTGTTCCCGGCGGTGCGGCTGGATCGTGCGCTGCTGCCGCTGATGCTGGCGCAGGGGTCGGGCGTGATCGTGCATGTCACGTCGATCCAGGCGCAGTCGCCAGTGTTCGAGGCGACGCTCGGCTACGCCGCGGCGAAGGCGGCGCTGACCAACTACAGCAAGGGCCTTTCGAAGGAGGTGAGCCCGAAGGGTGTGCGCGTCCTGCGCGTCTCCCCTGGCTGGACCGAGACCGAGGCCTCCGTCGCGCTGGTCGCGCGCCTCGCTTCCGAAGCAGGGTCGGACCACGCGACCGCGCGCGCCGGCCTGATGGAGGCGATCGGTGGCATTCCGCTCGGCCGCCCGAACACGCCGGGCGAGGTGGCGGAGGCGATCGCCTTTCTCGCCTCCACGCGCGCCGCCAGCATCACCGGCGCGGAGCTTCGCATCGACGGCGGTTCGTTGCCCGTCATCTGACGCCGGCCCGTTGACCGCCCCCCCGGGGCGGGTCAGCCTGCGCGTCACGCAAGCCACCAGGGGATGAAACGCATGTCCGACGACCAGGCGCTGTTCGACAAGGGCCTTCCGATCCGCCGCGAGGTGCTCGGCGCCGACTATGTGGATTCGTCCATGGCCAAGGCCGACGAGTTCATGATGTCCTTCCAGCGCGCCACCACCACCTGGGCCTGGGGCTGGGCCTGGGGCGACCCGACGCTGGACCGCAAGACGCGCTCGCTGCTGAACCTCGCGATGCTGACCGCGCTGGGCAAGATCCCGGAGGTGAAGCTGCATGTGAAGGGCGCGCTCAACAACGGCATCACGGTGGACGAGATCAAGGCGACGCTGCTGCACGCCACCGCCTATTGCGGCATCCCGGCGGGCCTCGATGCCTTCAAGGCGGCGCATGAGGTGTTGCTCGCCGAAGGCGCGCTGCCGGGGAAGAAGTGACCGCCATGGCCGCCATCAAGCGCATTGCCTTCGCCGGCATCGGCAACATGGGCTGGCCGATGGCGGCCAACCTTGTGAAGGCCGGCTTCGACGTCACGGTCTGCGACGCTGCCCCCGGCCGCGCGGCATCCTTCGCCACCGAGACGGGGGCCAAGGCGGCCGCCAGCCCGGCCGAGGCCGCCGCCGGCGCGGACTGCGTCGTCATCATCGTCCCCACCAGCAAGCAGGTCGGCGAGGCGGTGGAGGCCATGCTGCCCGCGCTGGCGAAGGGTATGCTGGTCGTCGACATGACCTCCGGCCAGCCCGGCCGCACGCGCGAGATCGCAGCGATGCTGGCGGGCCATGGTGTCGCGATGATCGACGCGCCGGTGTCGGGCGGCGTGCCGCGTGCCAGGACCGGCCAGCTCGCCATCATGACCGGCGGCGAGGACGCGGATGTCGATCGCGCCGAGCCCGTGCTGAAGGCCATGGGCACCTCCATCCATCGCTGCGGGCCGATCGGCGCGGGGCAGGCGATGAAGGCGCTGAACAACCTGGTCAGCGCCGGCGGCTTCCTGATGGGCATCGAGGCCCTGCTGATCGGCCAGCGCTTCGGCCTTGACCCGGCGAAGATGGTCGATGTGCTGAACGCCAGTTCCGGCATGACCAATTCCAGCCAGAGGAAGTTCAAGGAATACGTGCTGTCGCGCCGCTTCGACGCCGGCTTCGGCCTCGACCTGATGGTCAAGGACCTGTCGATCGCGCTGGAAGTGGGGCGCGAGACCGCCACGCCCACGCCGTTCTCGGCGCTGTGCCGGGAGATGTGGGCGGCCTCGGCGGCCATGCTCGGGCCGGGTGCCGACCACACCGCCATGGCCAAGCTGTCGGAGGCGATGACCGGCACGGAACTCGGGGGGAACAAGGCGCCATGACCTGGGAAGCCTATGCGCTGCGCTACGGCCGGCATGATCGCACCGCGCAGTCCAACCACCTGCTGCCGGTGCCCGACCCGCATGAGGCCATGCCGCTCGACTACTTCGTCTGGCTGCTGCGCGGGCCCGATGGGCGGGAGATCGTGGTCGATACCGGCTTCGACGCCGAGCTCGCGGTGAAGCGCGGGCGCAAGCTGTCGCGGTCGGTCGGCGCCTGCCTGACCGCGATGGGCACGGATCCCGCGAAGGTGCAGGACGTCATCATCACCCACCTGCACTACGACCATGCCGGCAGCCTGGATATCTTCCCCGCCGCGCGCTTCCACCTGCAGGAACGCGAGATGCACTTCGCCGTCGGCCGCCACATGTGCGTCCACGCCATCCGCATGCCCTTCGAGGCCGAGCACGTGGTCGCCATGGTCCGCGCGCTCTATGCCGACCGCGTGGAATTCCACGACGGCGATGCCGAGATCGCGCCCGGCGTCACCGTGCACCGCGTCGGTGGCCACAGCGACGGGCTGCAGGTGGTGCGCGTGGAGACCGCGCGCGGGCCGGTGGTCCTGGCCTCGGACGCCATGCACTTCTACGCCAACGCGCTGGCGGGCAATCCCTTCCCGATCATCTTCGACCTCGGTGCCATGGCGGCGGGCTGGCGCACCGCCAAGAAGCTGGCCGGCGGCGACGACAGCCGCGTCATTCCCGGGCACGACCCGGCGGTGCGCGACCGGTTTCCCCCGGTGGCCGGGCAGGATGGCGAGGTGGTGGCGCTGCACCTGGCGCCACGGGCCTGATCCGTTCAGTTCAGGACGACGACCGCGGCGGCCGCGAGGCCGACCGCGCAGAACAGGTAGGACAGCATGGGCCAGGTCCGCCGCGGCCCACGGATCGCGATCAGCGCGTTGACCGCCAAGGAGGCCAGCACCGCCGCCACCGGTTGCGACCAGTGGAAGCGGTAGAAGCCATAGACGATCAGGCCGAGCCACGACCACAGGGCCGCCTTGGCCAACAGCCCCCAGACCATGTCGGAGGCGGCCGAGGCCGGGCGCATCTCGGGCGCGTTGGATTTGGTGCGGATGAAGCTGCCGCCCGAGAGCAGCATCATGGCCATGAAGTAGGTCGACATCGGCCGCACACTTGCGTCAGCCCTGCCTTCGGCGCAAGACCGCCGCACCTGCCGTTGCGCGGGCAAACCCTTGTGAAGTGAGGTCGTGCCCACAACCCCATCCCCCGCCGTGCTGCAGGTGCTGCCCGCACTCGGCGCCGGGGGTGTCGAGCGTGGCACGCTCGAGATCGCGGATGCGCTGGTGCGGGCCGGGTGGCGCGCCTTCGTGGCCTCGGCCGGCGGGCCGCTGGTGGCCCGGCTGGAAGCCCTCGGCGCGCGGCATGTGACGCTGCCGCTCGCGACCAAGTCGCCCGTCGGCATCTGGCGCAATGCCGCCGCGCTGGACGGGCTCGTGCGGCGGGAGGGCATCGGCATCCTGCACGCGCGCTCCCGCGCGCCGGCCTGGTCGGCCTGGCTCGCGGCGCGACGCAGCGGCGCGCATTTCGTCACCACCTATCACGGCACCTACAATGAAGGCGTGCCGGGCAAGCGGCTCTACAATTCCGTGATGGCGCGGGGCGAGCGCGTCATCGCGATCAGCCACTTCATCGCGGACCATTTGCGGGCGCGCCACGGCACCGACCCCGCCCGCATCCGCATCATTCCGCGTGGCGTGGACGACTCGCTGTTCGACCCCGCCCGCGTCGAGCCCGACCGGATCGCGCGGCTGCGCGCGGCCTGGGCGGTGCCGCAGGCCCGCCCGGTGGTGATGCTGCCCGCCCGCCTCACGCGCTGGAAGGGCCAGGGCGTGCTGGTCGAGGCGATGGCGCGGCTGCCCGGCGATGCGCTGGCGCTGCTGGTCGGCGATGCGCAGGGCCGTGCGGGCTTTGTGGACGAGCTGCGCGGGCGGATTGCCGCGCTGGGCCTGGCCGATCGCGTCCGCCTGGTCGGCCATGCCGAGGACATGCCCGCTGCGCTGCTGCTGGCCGATGTGGTCGTGCATGCCTCGACCGATGCGGAGGCCTTCGGCCGCACGGTGATCGAGGCGCAGGCCATGGAACGCTGTGTGATCGCGAGCGACCTGGGCGGCCCGCGCGAAACGGTGGAGGAGGGCGTCACCGGCTGGCGCGTGCCGCCCGGCGACGCGGCGGCGCTGGCCGGCGCGATCGGGCGCGTGCTGGCGCTGCCCGCCGCCGAGCGGGCAGCCATGGGCGCGCGGGCACGCGCGTCCGTGCTGGCCGGCTTCACCACGGCGCGGATGCAGGCGGCGACGCTCGCGGTCTATCGCGAGCTGCCGTGATGCGCGTGCTGGTCATCAAGCTCGCCGCGCTGGGCGATTTCGCCCAGGCCTTCGGGCCCTTCGCGGCGATCCGGGCGCACCATCCGGGCGCGCGGATCACGCTGCTGACGACCAGGCCCTATGCGGCGCTGGCGCGTCTGTCGCCCTGGTTCGACGAGGTGTGGGAGGATGGCCGGCCGGACTGGACGGATGTCCCGGCCGTGCTGCGCCTGGCGCGGCGGCTGCGCGCGGCGCGCTTCGACCGCGTGTACGATCTGCAGACCTCGTCGCGCTCGTCCCGCTACCGCTGGTTCGTCGGGCGGCGGGCGGCGTGGTCGGGCATCGCACCCGGTGCGTCCCACCCGCACGCCAACCCCGCGCGCGACGCCATGCATACGGTGGATCGCCAGCGCGAACAGCTGGCGATGGCCGGGATCCGCGATGTCCCGGCGCCGGAGCTGGGATGGCTGGATGCCGATCTCGCGCGCTTCGGGCTGCCGGAGCGCTTCTGCCTGCTGGTGCCCGGCGCCTCGCCCGGCCGCCCGGCGAAGCGCTGGCCGCTCGAACGCTTCGGCGCCCTGGCGGCGCGGCTCCACATGCCGGCCGTGGTGCTGGGTGGGCCGGCCGAGGCGCCGCTGGCCGACGCCATCCTGGCCGCCGCGCCCGGCGCCATCGACCTGACCGGCCGGACCTCCTTCGCCGAGATCGGCGCCCTGGCGCGCCGCGCGGCCTGCTGCATCGGCAACGACACCGGCCCCACGCACCTGGTGGCGGCCTGCGGCTGCGCGACCCTGGCGCTGTTCGGCGCGGACAGCGACCCGGCGCTGTGTGCGCCGCGGGGCCCGCGCGCGGCCTGGGTGCGGCATATCCCGCTGGCGGAGCTGGACCCTGAGGCGGTGAGGGCTGCGCTGGCGCGCCTTGTGTGACCGCCGGCATGGTCGCGGCGATTCATCGGGTGGCCGTGGCCTTGCCGGCGCGCACTGGCCTGGCTGACCGCCGCAGGGGCATCGGATCGCGCACGCTTGACGGGCGACCGGCGGCGAACGCAAGGTCCGCGCCCCCTGACCTGGACCCAGCGAGGATCACCGCCCCATGCCCGCGATCACCCTGCCCGATGGCTCCGTTCGGTCCTTCGATGGGCCGGTGACGGGCACGACCATCGCCGCGGCGATCGGGCCTGGCCTGGCCAAGGCGGCGCTGGCCATGCAGGTCGATGGCGCGCTGATGGACCTGTCGCGCGAGATCACGGCCGATGCCGCCGTGCGCTTCGTCACGCGCCGCGACCCCGAGGCGCTGGACCTGATCCGCCACGACACCGCGCATGTGCTGGCCGAGGCGGTGCAGGCGCTGTTTCCCGGCACGCAGGTGACGATCGGCCCGTCGATCGAGAACGGCTTCTACTACGACTTCGCGCGCAACGAGCCCTTCACGCCCGAGGATTTCGCCGCGATCGAGGCGAAGATGCGCGAGATCATCGCGCGCAACGCAGCCTTCGAACGCATCGTGACGTCGCGCCACGAGGCCATGGCGCTGTTCGCCGAGAAGGGCGAGAAATACAAGGTCGAGCTGATCCAGGACCTGCCCGCCGGCGAGACCATCACGCTGTACAGGCAGGGCGACTGGATCGACCTGTGCCGCGGCCCGCACATGCGCGGCACCGGCGATGTCGGCACCGCCTTCAAGCTGATGAAGGTGGCCGGTGCGTATTGGCGCGGCGACCATCGCAACGCGATGCTGAGCCGCATCTACGGCACGGCCTGGCGCGACCAGAAGGAACTGGACGCCTACCTGTTGCAGATCGAGGAAGCGGAGAAGCGCGACCACCGCAAGATCGGCAAGGAGATGGGGCTGTTCCATCTCGAGGAAGCCGCGGTGGGATCGGTCTTCTGGCACCCCAAGGGCTGGAAGCTGTACCGCACGGTCGAGGACTACATGCGCCGGCGCCTCGATGCCGGCGCGTACCAGGAGGTGAAGACGCCCCAGGTGCTGGATCGCCGCCTGTGGGAGGCCTCGGGCCACTGGGAGAACTACCGCAAGAACATGTTCATGGCGACGGTCGAGGACCAGGACGAGGCGCATCGCGCGCTCGCGCTGAAGCCGATGAACTGCCCCTGCCATGTGCTGATCTTCAACCAGGGCCTGCGGTCGTATCGCGAATTGCCGCTGCGCATGGCGGAGTTCGGGGCGTGCCATCGCTACGAACCCTCGGGCGCGCTGCACGGCATCATGCGCGTGCGCGCCTTCACGCAGGACGACGCGCATATCTTCTGCGAGGAGCACCAGATCGCCGCCGAGGCGGTGCGCTTCACGGAATTGCTGTCGTCGGTCTATCGCGACCTGGGGTTCGAGAATTTCCGCGTGAAGTTCTCCGACCGCCCGGAACAGCGCGCCGGCGATGACGGCATCTGGGACCGCGCCGAGGGCGCGCTGCACGAGGCCTGCAGGATCGCCGGCGTGGACTACGAGATGAACCCGGGGGAGGGCGCCTTCTACGGCCCGAAGCTGGAATTCGTGCTGCGGGACGCGATCGGCCGCGACTGGCAATGCGGCACCTTCCAGGTGGATTTCGTGCTGCCGGACCGGCTCGACGCGCAATACGTCGCGGAAGACGGCAGCCGGAAGCAGCCGGTCATGCTGCATCGCGCGATCCTGGGTTCGTTCGAACGCTTCCTCGGCATCCTGATCGAGCAGTACGCGGGACGCTTCCCGCTGTGGCTTGCCCCCGTGCAGGTGGTGGTCGCGACCATCGTGGACGAGGCGGCACCCTTCGCCGAGGAAGCCGCGGCCGCGTTGCGCGCGGCCGGGCTGCGGGTCGAGACCGACCTGCGCAACGAGAAGATCAACCGCAAGGTGGTCGACCATATCGAGCAGCGCGTGCCGGTCCTGGTCGTGATCGGCCGGCGGGAGGCGGAGGAACGCGCCCTGGTGCTGCGCCGCCTGCCGGGGCGCGAGCAGGTGACGCTGCCGCTGGCCGAGGCGGTGGCTGGGCTGGCGGCGGAGGCCACCCCGCCCGACCTGGCGCGCTGAGCCTGCTTGCAATCAAGGCACGCGGGCAACAAATGCGGCATGGCGATGGCGATGCCGGTTGCGGCGCCGTGATCGCCGTTCCATAAAGCCCGCTTCTACCGGTTCAACGACGACAGGAGACGACCATAGCTCGTGGCCCAATGCCCGCGACGCCGCCTTCCAAGGACGGCCCGCGCATCAACGACGACATCCGCGTGCCGCAGGTGCGCCTGATCGACCAGGACGGCGAGATGCAGGGCGTGATGACCGCCCGCGAGGCGCTGATCCGCGCCTATGATGTCGGCCTCGACCTGGTCGAGATCTCGCCCAACGCCGTGCCGCCTGTCTGCAAGATCCTCGACTATGGCAAGTACAAGTACGAGCAGCAGAAAAAGGCCAACGAGGCGCGCAAGAAGCAGAAGGTCGTCGAGATCAAGGAAATCAAGGTCCGTCCGAATATCGACGACCATGACTACGACGTGAAGATGCGCCAGATGAAGGGCTTCATCGAGGAAGGCGACAAGGTGAAGGTGACGCTGCGGTTCCGCGGGCGCGAAATGGCGCACCAGGATCTGGGCGTGAAGGTTCTGGATCGGATCCGGGGGGAACTGGCGGAGACCACGAAGGTGGAGCAGTTTCCGCGGCTGGAGAACCGGCAGATGATTATGGTGTTGGCGCCGAAGTAAGCGACGCCCGCTTCGCTCAGCGAAAGCGCATGGAGGCGACGGTCTGCCGAAGCAGCGGGCCGTATCGATCGCAATCCGCCGGACGGCATTGCAGCGAAATCGTGTAGATGTAGCCGTGTAGCGGCCAGTCAGGTTCGGGAGTAAGTCGCAGGGCGATGTAGCGGATGAGGATTTTGTCCGCCGCAATGCGTTGTTCGCAAATGTAGAAGCGGATCGTTGGGTGAGTGTTTGACGGGCGCGCGGGACTGCCCGCACAACTGTCAATGGCGGCGTCTTGTGTCCGACGAAACGACGAAGTGTTGTACTCTCCGACCACGGTCAAGAAGCTGCCTTCGAAAGGCGAGGCGCAGCCTTGGGATGACAAGGGCGCGATGAATCCAGGGTTGGGCGCGGGCGGTACGTGAGGGCAGGTGCGCAAGCCGTCGGGGATGTTCGCGGCGAACCGGAACTGTTCATTGAAGTATCGCGTGTCCAGTCCCCAGGATGGCGTTGAGAGCGCAAGACCGAGAAGCGCGAGAACGCGCTTCTTCATCGGCTTTGCGTCCAGGGGGGGAGCCTCCGTTCCACCGAACGGATATTGGCGAGCATTCTTGCACGCCAGTCCGGATTGACGGTGTTGTAGACCCGCCAGCCTGCGACCTGTTGGCCATTGCGACGCCCAAGAAGACGGTCGGCAAATTCCTCGGCGGTGGCGGCTCCCCTGACTTGATCTCCGTACAGACGTTCCCAGTACCGAACGGCCGCGTCAATCGAGTCGAAGCGGAGATTTTTGCCGCCGGCTCGTGTCAGCCCGAACGGATTGTTGAGGCCGGTGTTGTGGGTGTCCAGCCAGCCGCTCTCGTAGGATGACAGGCCGAGCACGAATTCCACCCGAGTGCCAAGCCGGTCGGCCAGCGCACGCATCGGTTCGTATGCCCGATCGAAATAGGCATCGACATGCGCAGGATTGCCGGTCGGCGATCTCCCGCGACCGGAGCGCGTCTGCACGTAATCGCGGACATTCTGTGTGATGGTTGCGCCGTCAATCTCCACCGCGCGCTGATAGCTATTGACGCGCACCTGCTTGCCTGTGGCGTCCATTTGCGCCGCGCCCGGATACCGATCTTCCCAAGCGCGGTCGGTGGCAGCCCTGTGTGCCGCGCTGCCTGGTCGCCAACTCTCGCGATACAGTGGGTTTCTCAGCATCGCGCGCAGATCGGCATCTGGCGTGGCCATTGGGCATTTCCATCAATCCACGATTGAGAGACAGTATTCCTAGTACTCGAAAGAGTCAACTGATTTCGAGCGATCGATCCAGGCTCGCTTGACCCTCGGCCCGATCAAGCCCTAGACAGCCGCGGTCTGGGCTACGCCCAAACGCTCGGCCTGCCCGAACCGGGAAGGCTCCGCCGCTCCGCGAAGGCTCGCGCAGCGGCGCAAATGCGTTTGGGGTGGGCCATACCGCGTGATGAAGGACTGAACGGACCGCCCGATGTTCGAGGCACTCTCCAGCAAGCTGAACGGGGTCTTCGACCGGCTGCGCCGCCGTGGCGCGCTGTCGGAAGCCGACGTGACGGAAGCGCTGCGCGAAGTCCGCGTCGCGCTGCTGGAGGCCGATGTCGCGCTCCCGGTCGTCCGCGACCTGGTCAACAAGGTCCGCGAGCGCGCGGTGGGGCAGGAGGTCATCCGCTCCGTCTCCCCCGCCCAGCAGGTCATCAAGATCGTCAACGACGCGCTGGTCGAGGCGCTCGGCGGCGGCGAGGGCGATGACGGCAGGCGCGGCATCGACCTGAACGCCGCGGCACCCGTGCCGATCCTGATGGTC
The DNA here is from genome assembly GCF_918698155.1 of Roseomonas sp. CECT 9278. Taxonomy (GTDB): domain Bacteria; phylum Pseudomonadota; class Alphaproteobacteria; order Acetobacterales; family Acetobacteraceae; genus Neoroseomonas. The sequence goes on along the minus strand of NZ_CAKKLX010000015.1, from coordinate 18,429 downwards.
GGGCTGCAGGGCTCGGGCAAGACCACCACCTCGGGCAAGATCGCGCTGCGGCTGCGCACCAAGGACCGCAAAAAGGTTCTGCTGGCCTCGCTCGACGTGCACCGCCCGGCGGCGCAGCTGCAACTCGCCACGCTCGCGACGCAGGCCGAAGTCACCTCGTTGCCGATCATCGCCGGCCAGTCGCCCATGCAGATCGCCATGCGCGCGATGGATGTGGCACGGCGCGAACTCTACGACGTGGTGGTGCTCGACACCGCCGGCCGCCTCGCCATCGACGAGGCGCTGATGGAGGAGGTGGCGCAGGTCAAGCTCGCCACCAACCCGCACGAGACGCTGCTGGTGGTCGATGCCATGACCGGCCAGGACGCGGTCAACACCGCCAAGGCCTTCCAGGACAAGGTGGGCGTCACCGGCATCGTCATGACGCGCATCGACGGCGATGCGCGCGGCGGTGCGGCGCTGTCCATGCGCGCGGTGACCGGCGCGCCGATCAAGCTGCTGGGCGCGGGCGAAAAGCTCGATGCGCTGGAAGACTTCCACCCCGACCGCATCGCCTCGCGCATCCTCGGCATGGGCGACATCGTGTCGCTGGTCGAAAAGGCCGCGGCGAATATCGACCAGGCGGAGGCCGAGAAGCTCGCGGCCCGCATGCAGAAGGGCCAGTTCACGCTGGAGGACTACGCCAGCCAGCTGAAGCAGATCGGCAAGATGGGCAGCCTGCAGGGCATCCTCGGGATGCTGCCGGGTGTCGGCAAGATCAAGCAGCAGCTCAACGACGCGAACCTGGACACCTCCATCCTGGGGCGCCAGGCGGCAATCATCAGCTCCATGACGCCGCGCGAACGTCGCACGCCCGAGATCCTGAAGGCGTCGCGCAAGAAGCGCATCGCCGCCGGTTCCGGCACCTCCGTGCAGGAAGTGAACAAGCTGCTCAAGCAGTTCGACGACATGTCCGCGATGATGAAGCGGATGAACAAGATCGGCCAGAAGGGGCTGATGCGTGGCGGGCTCGCCGCGCTTCTCCCCGGCGCCGGAAACAAACGACCCTTCTAGAGAACGACGACGAAAGGAAGCCTCATGGGCCTCAAGATCCGCCTTGCCCGCGCCGGTGCGAAGAAGCGCCCCTACTACCACATCGTGGTGGCCGACAGCCGTTCGCCGCGCGATGGCCGCTTCATCGAGGCGGTGGGTTCCTACAACCCGATGCTGCCCGCCGAGCACGCCGAGCGCATCCGCCTGAAGGACGAACGCATCACGCATTGGCTGAGCCAGGGCGCGGTGGCGACCGACCGCGTGGCGAAGTTCCTGGGCAAGGCCGGCCTGGCGCCGATGCCGGTGTTCCGCGAGCAGCCGAAGCAGTCCGCGCCGAAGAAGAAGGCGCAGGAACGCGCCGCGGCCGCCGCGGCGGGCTGATCGTCCGATGGCGGTGAAGCGCGTGATGGTGGGCGAGATCGGCAGGCCGCATGGCGTGCGCGGCCTCGTGCGCCTGCGCGCCTTCACCGAGGACCCCGCCGCCATCGCCGCCTATTCGCCGCTGACCGATGCGCAGGGCGCGAAGCGCTACGCCATCACGCTGAAGGGCGGCGACATCGCCGCGGTGGAAGGCGTTGCGGACCGCGACGCGGCCCAGCGCCTGACCGGCACGAAGTTGTATGTCGATCGCGACCGCCTGCCGCCGCCGGAGGATGACGAGTTCTACCTGGTCGACCTGATCGGCCTTGCGGCCGTGACGCAAGATGGCGAACCGCTCGGCCGCATCCGCGCGGTCGAGGACCACGGCGCCGGGGCGTTCCTGATCATCGACGGTGCCGCGCGCGAACACCTGCTGCCCTTCACGCGCGCGGTGGTGCCGGTGGTGGATATCGCGTGCGGGCAGGTCACGGTGGTCCCGCCGGACGAAATCCTGGTGCGGCCGCAGGCGGGGCAGGAGGACGCGGCATGACGCCGCCCGATCGGCACTCGGCCGCGGGGCCGGGCGATGCGTGGCGGGCCTCGGTCCTCACGCTGTATCCGGAGATGTTCCCCGGCCCGCTCGGCTTGTCGCTGGCGGGGCGCGCGCTGCAGGATGGGCGGTGGTCGCTCGAGGCCACTGACATCCGCGCCTTCGCCACCGACCGTCATCGCAGCGTGGACGACACGCCGGCCGGCGGCGGTGCTGGCATGGTGCTGCGCGCGGATGTGCTGGATGCGGCGGTCGCGGGCGTCATGGCCGAGGGCGACGCGCGCCCGCTGATCTGCCTGACGCCGCGCGGGCGACTGCTCGACCAGGCCACCGTGCGCGCGCTGGCGGAAGGCCCCGGCTGCGTGCTGCTCTGCGGCCGCTTCGAAGGGATCGACCAGCGCGTGATCGACGCGCGCGGCATGGTCGAGGTCTCGATCGGCGACTACGTGCTGAGCGGCGGGGAGACGGCGGCGCTGGTGCTGCTCGATGCCTGCGTGCGGCTGCTGCCCGGCGTGATGGGCGCGGCCGACAGCGCGGCCGAGGAAAGCCACGGCACCGACGGGTTGCTGGAATACCCGCACTACACGCGCCCTGCCGAATGGAACGGGCGTGGCATCCCGCCCGTGTTGCTGTCGGGCCACCACGCCGAGATCGCGCGCTGGCGGCGCGCCGAGAGCGAACGCATCACTGAGGAACGCCGACCCGACCTCTGGGCCCGGCATCAAGCGAAACAGCGCGGCGCGGGGGGCATGGACGGCCACCCCGCCGCCGCCTAAACGAAGCCCACGAAAGGATACCGTCATGAACCTGCTCCAGCAGTTCGAGGCCGAGCAGCTCTCCCGCCTCACCGCCGCCCGCGCCACGCCGGATTTCGCGCCGGGCGACACCGTGCGCGTCATGGTGCGCGTGCAGGAAGGCGAGCGCATCCGCGTCCAGGCCTATGAGGGCGTGGTGATCGCGCGCTCCAACAAGGGCCTGCAGAGCAACTTCACCGTCCGCAAGCTCTCCTACGGCGAGGGCGTGGAGCGCGTGTTCCCGCTGCATTCCCCGAACGTGGTCGAGATCATCGTCGTCCGCCGCGGCAAGGTGCGTCGCGCGAAGCTCTATTACCTGCGCGGCCGCACCGGCAAGTCGGCGCGCATCGCCGAGAAGCTCGGCATGAAGCCGACCGCCGCGGCCGCCGCCGCGCCGGCCGCCGCGACCGAGGCCTGAAGTCACTGCCGGGGTGCTGCCGGTCGCAGCACCCCTCGACGTACCGGGAGAAAGCGATGTCAGCGCAGAAGCCGCGCACCTTGTTCGACAAGATCTGGGACGCCCATGTGGTGGATACGCTCCCGGACGGCACGGCGCTGCTCTACATCGACCTTCACCTGACGCATGAGGTCACCACGCCGCAGGCCTTCGACGGGCTGCGCGCGGCCGGGCGCGGCATCCGCCGCCCGGATGCGACGCTGGGCGTGATCGACCACAACATCGCGACGGACTCATCGCGCTACACCGGCATCGTCGATCCCGAGAGCGCGCTGCAGGTCGCGACGCTCGAGAAGAACGCCGCCGAATTCGGCATGCCGCTGATCCCGCTGCTGGATGAACGCCAGGGCATCGTGCATGTGATCGGGCCGGAGCTGGGGCGCTCCCTGCCGGGCATGACCATCGTCTGCGGCGACAGCCATACCAGCACGCATGGCGCGATGGGCGCGCTCGCCTTCGGCATCGGCACCAGCGAGGTCGAGCACGTGCTCGCCACGCAGACGCTGCTGCAGAAGCCGGCGAAGAACATGCGCATCAGCGTCGATGGCAACCTGGCCTTCGGGTGTTCCGGCAAGGACATCGTGCTGGCCATCATCGGGCGCATCGGCACCGCGGGCGGCACCGGGCATGTCATCGAATATGCCGGCGACGCGATCCGCGCGCTCGACATGGCCGGGCGCATGACGGTCTGCAACATGACCATCGAGGGCGGGGCCCGCGCCGGCATGGTGGCGCCGGATCAGACCACCTACGACTACATCGCGCGTACGCCGAACGGGCCGAAGGGCGCGGCGCTCGCCCGCGCGATGGAATGGTGGAAGACGCTGCCGACCGATGCGGGCGCGCATTTCGACACCGAGCTCAAGCTGACCGCGCACGAGATCGCCCCGCAGGTCACCTGGGGCACCAACCCCGAGGCCGTGCTGCCCATCACCGGCATCGTGCCGAACCCGGCCGACGTCGCGGATGAGGCGAAGCGCGCGCAGACCCAGCGCATGGTCGACTACATGGGCCTGACGCCCGGCCAGAAGCTGACCGACCTCAAGGTCGATGTCGTCTTCATCGGCTCCTGCACCAACTCCCGCATCGAGGACATCCGCGCCGCCGCCGCCATTGCCAAGGGCCGCCGCGTGGCTGATGGCGTGCGCGCCATGGTCGTCCCCGGCTCGGGTCTCGTGAAGAAGGCCGCGGAGGCCGAAGGGCTGGACCGCATCCTGAAGGAAGCCGGCTTCGAATGGCGCGAGGCGGGGTGCTCCATGTGCCTCGGGATGAACCCGGACAAGCTGACGCCGGGCCAGCGTTCGGCCAGCACGTCGAACCGGAACTTCGAAGGCCGACAGGGACCTGGCGGGCGCACGCACCTGCTGAGCCCCGCCATGGCCGCGGCCGCCGCGGTGGCCGGGCATCTAGCCGACGTGCGCGACTACCAGCCGAAGGAAACCCTGTGATGCAGGCCTTCACGACGCTCACCGGCATCGCCGCGCCGCTGCCCCGCGCGAATGTCGACACCGACCAGATCATCCCCGCGCGCTTCCTCAAGTCGATCAGCCGCTCGGGCTTCGGCAAGAACCTGTTCGCCAATTTCCGCTACAAGGAAGACGGCAGCGAGAACCCCGACTTCGTGCTGAACCAGGAGCCGTATCGCCGCGCGGAAGTCCTGGTCGCATTCGAGAATTTCGGCTGCGGCTCCTCGCGCGAGCACGCGCCCTGGGCGCTGCTCGACTTCGGCATCCGCTGCGTCATCGCGCCCGACTTCGCCGACATCTTCCACAACAACTGCTTCAAGAACGGCGTCCTGCCGGTTCGGCTTCCGAAGGAAGTCTGCGCGCAGTTGATGGAGGACGCGAAGCTTGGTGCCAATGCCCGCATCACGGTGGACCTGGAACGCGAAGTGGTGGTGCGCCCGAACGGGGAGGAAATCCCGTTCAAGATCGACCCGCTGCGCCGCCACCTGATGCTCAATGGCCTGGACGATATCGGCCAGACCATGCAGCACGCACCCGCCATCGACAGCTTCGAGGCGAAGCAGAAGGCCGCCCAGCCCTGGCTCTACGCCTGACCTGATTCCCGCGGGAGGCAGGCCCGCCCGGGGCGTCTCCCGACACTGCAGGAGACGTCCACCACCATGCCGTCCAACAAGAAGCTCCTCATCCTGCCCGGCGACGGGATCGGCCCCGAGGTGATGCGCGAAGTCCGTCGCGTCATCGACTGGATGGACCGTCGCCGCGCCGTGTCGTTCGACATCGAGGAACGCCTGGTCGGTGGCTCCGCCATCGATGCCGAGGGCATGCCCTGCTCCGACGAGACGGTGGCGCGCGCCAAGGCCGTCGATGCCGTGCTGTTCGGCTCGGTGGGCGGCCCGAAGTGGGATGGCCTGCCCTTCGAACAGCGCCCCGAACTGGGCGTGCTGCGGCTGCGCAAGGACCTCGGCCTGTTCGCCAACCTGCGTCCGGCGGTGGTGCTCGACCCGCTGGCGGATGCGTCCTCGCTCAAGGCCGACATCGTGCGCGGCGTGGACATCATGGTCGTCCGCGAATCGACCGGCGGCGTCTATTTCGGCGAACCCCGCGGCATCGAGATCCTGCCCGACGGCAAGCGCCGCGGCTTCGACACCGATGTGTACCATGAGGACGAGATCGCCCGCGTCGCGCGCGTGGCCTTCGACCTGGCGCGTGGCCGCCGCAAGAAGGTGACCAGCGTCGAGAAGGCGAACGTCATGCAGTCCGGCCGCCTGTGGCGCGCCGTGGTCAGCGAGGTCCACAAGGCCGAATACGCCGATGTCGAGCTCGAGAACATGTACGCCGACAACTGCGCCATGCAGCTCTGTGCGCGGCCCAAGCAGTTCGACGTGATCCTGGGCAGCAACCTGTTTGGCGACGTGCTGTCGGACCTGGCGGCGGCGCTGACGGGCTCGCTCGGCATGCTGCCCTCGGCCACGCTCGGCGCGGTGGACCCGGTCACCGGCAAGCGCCACGCGCTGTACGAACCGATCCACGGTTCCGCACCCGACATCGCCGGCAAGGGCATCGCGAATCCGCTCGCGCAGATCCTGTCCTTCGCGATGCTGCTGCGCTGGTCCTTCGGCATGGAGGACGACGCCGCGCTGGTCGAGGCCGCGGTCGGCAAGGTGCTTTCGGGTGGCCTGCGCACGGCCGACATCATGCAGCCAGGCATGGCGCGCGTCGGTACCTCCGTGATGGGCGAGGCGGTGGTGCGCGAACTGGACAAGCTCGCGGCCTGACGCGCGAATTCGTTGTGACGGAGGGGTTGCGCGCTGCGGCCGCCTCCGCTATCTCCCCGGCCTCGCCGCGATGGTGGCCAGGGCGCCCGTAGCTCAGCTGGATAGAGCACCAGACTACGAATCTGGGGGTCAGGAGTTCGAATCTCTTCGGGCGCGCCACCACCATCATCGGATCCCAAGCGCCCGTAGCTCAACTGGACAGAGCATCAGACTTCGGATCTGAGGGTTGGGAGTTCAAATCTTCCCGGGCGCGCCATCGGCCTGCGTCAGTCACCGGGAAATGACAAGCCTGTAATTAACCATCCGCGCTCCCACATCAGGTGGATGACCTCCTCCGGTATCCCCGCGATCGAGGGCGATTGGGCGCTGTTCCTCGATCTCGACGGCACGCTCCTCGATATCGCGCCCAGGCCTGACGCGGTCGTTGTTCCACCCGGGCTGGTGACGACACTCCAAGGACTTTCGCACCGCCTGGATGGTGCACTGGCCGTCGTCACGGGGCGCGCGCGCGTGGTGGCCGACACGCTGCTGGCGCCACTCGCGCTGCCCGGCGGCTTCGGACATGGCGCCGAGCTGCGCGACGCCGATGGCCGCGTCGCCGGCGCGGATGCAGTTCCCGCGCTGCCATCGGATTGGCCGGCGCGCCTGGCGCCGCAGCTCGCCGGCTGGCGCGACGTCATCCTCGAGATCAAGCCGCACGGCCTCGCGCTGCACTACCGCGCCGCGCCGCAATGGCGTGACGCAACCCGCGATGCGCTGCTGGCGTTGCTGCGCGGCCATGACGACGCCTTTGCCCTGCTGCCCGCCCAGATGGCCTTCGAGATCCGACCACGCGCCGCGACCAAGGCGCGCGCGGTGCACGCGCTGATGCAGGCCGCACCGTTTCGTGGCCGCCGGCCGGTCTTCGTCGGCGACGACGTGACGGATGAGGACGGCATGGCGGCAGCACGCGACCTCGGCGGCCTGGGGCTGCATGTCGGGCGCGATTTCCAGGGCGGACCAACCGAGGTCCGCGCCTGGCTGGAGGCCGCCCATGCAGGCGCTTGACCTCGCCGTCATCGGCAATTGCGCGGTCGCGGCGCTGATCTCGCCGCAGGCGCGGCACGAATGGTTCTGCTTCCCGCGCCTGGATGCCGAGCCCGTTTTCAACGCCCTGCTGGGCGGCGTGGCACCCGAGCGTGGCTTCATGGACATCGTGCTGCGCGACCAGGTCGACAGCCGGCAACGCTACCTGCGCAACACCGCGGTGGTCGAAACGCTGCTGACGGATTCGGCCGGCGGCGTGGTGCGCGTGATCGACCTCGCGCCGCGCTTCCGCCGCTTCGGGCGGATGTATCGCCCACCGATGCTGGTGCGCCGTATCGAACCCGTGGCGGGGCGCCCGCGTATCGCGATCCGCATCCGCCCGTCCTTCGACCATGGGGCGGAACCCGGCAGGCACAGCATCGGCAGCAACCACATCCGGTATTTCGGCGCCGACACCGTGCTGCGCCTGACCACCGACGCGCCGCTCACCTACATCGCGCACGAAGCCGAATTCGCTCTCGGCCGCCCGGTCAGCCTGGTGCTCGGCGCGGATGAGAGCCTGCCGGAGAGTGCGGATACGGTCGCGCGCAACGCCATCGCCGAGACCGAGGCCTATTGGCTCGACTGGGTGCGCGGCCTGAACCTGCCCTTCGACTGGCAGGAGGCGGTGATCCGCGCCGCCATCACGCTGAAGCTCTGTTCGTTCGAGGATACGGGCGGCATCGTCGCCGCGCTCACCACCTCCATCCCCGAGGCGCCTGGCAGCGGGCGCACCTGGGACTACCGCTTCTGCTGGCTGCGCGACTCCTTCTTCACCGTGGGAGCGCTGAACCGGCTGAACGCGACGCGCACCATGGAAGACTTCCTGCGCTTCATCATGGATGCCGTGCCGGATGGGTCGAACGGCCCCATCCCGCCGCTGTTCCCCATCGCGCCAGGCACCGAAGTGGCGGAGCGCATCGCCACCGCGCTGCCCGGCTTCCGCGGCGACGGGCCGGTGCGCATCGGCAATGCCGCGGTCAGCCAGCGGCAGAACGACAGTTACGGCGCCATCGTGATGACGGCGACGCAGATGTTCTGGGACCAGCGCCTCGCGCGCCCCGGCGACGTCGCGCTGTATCGGCAGCTGGCTGAGATCGGGCGCCATGCCGAAGCCGCGGCCTTCGAACCCGATGCCGGGCTGTGGGAATATCGCGGCCGCGCCGCGGCGCATACGCATTCGGCGGCGATGTGCTGGGCGGCGCTCGACCGCCTCGGCGCCATCGCCGCGCGCTTCGGCCTCGATGCCGAGGCGCAGGACTGGGAAACGCGCGCCGCCGCGCTGCGCGCGCGCATCCTCGATGCCGCGACGGCGCATGGCGGCGGGTGGATCTCGGGCGTGCTGGGCGGCGAACCGGTCGCGGATGCATCGACCTTCCTGTTGGCGGAGGTCGGCCTGATCCGCGCCACCGACCCGTTGTTCCTGCGTACGGTCGAGGTTCTGGAACAGCGCCTGGTCCGCGACGGCATCGTGCTGCGCTACGACCACGCCGATGATTTCGGCACGCCCGAGGTCGGCTTCCTGGTCTGCACCTTCTGGTACATCGACACGCTGGCGCGCATCGGCCGGCGGGCGGAGGCGCGCCTCCTGTTCGACCGCGCGCTGGCCTGGCGCAACCATGTCGGCCTGTTGGCCGAGGATGTGCACCCCGCGACCGGCGCGCTGTGGGGGAACTTTCCGCAGACCTATTCGCAGGTCGGTCTGATCCTGTCCGCCATGCGCCTGTCCCGCAGCTGGGAGGAAGGCCTGTGGCGCGCCTCGTGATCGTCTCGAACCGCGTGCCGGGCCCGCGGGCCAAGGGCGCGGCGAGCGCGGGCGGGCTGGCGGTCGCGCTGCAATCCTTCCTCGCCCCTGGCACGCTCTGGTTCGGCTGGTCGGGCAAGGTCACGCCGGAGAGTTCGACGACGCCCGCGGTCGCCGAGGGCGATGGGGTGACCTATGCCACCATCGACCTCGGCGCCGAGGACTACGACCGCTTCTATGTCGGCTTCGCCAATTCCTCGCTGTGGCCGCTGCTGCATTTCCGGCTCGGCCTGATGCGCTACACGCGCGAGGATTTCGCGGGCTACCGCGCCGTGAACGACGCCTTCGCCGCCGCGCTGCTGCCGCTGCTCAAGCCCGACGACACGGTCTGGGTGCATGACTACCACCTGATCCCGCTCGGCGCCGCGCTGCGCGCCGCGGGCTTCCGGGGGCGCATCGGCTTCTTCCTGCACATCCCCTTCGTGCCGCCCTCGGTGCTGGAGGCCCTGCCGCCGGCGCGGGCGTTGCTGCATGCGATGTGCGCGTATGACGTGGTCGGCTTCCAGACGCGCACGCATCTGGCGGACTTCCTCGACTGTGCGCGCCGCTTCAGCGGCTTCGCCGTGGAGGACGACGAAGTGGTCACCGAGGATGGCCGCCGCGTGCGCGCCATTGCCGACCCGATCGGCATCGACGCGTCGGGCTTCGCGCGGATCGCCACGCGCGCCGCCGGCACCGCGTATATCCAGCGCGTGCGCGAAAGCCTGGTCGGCCGTGCGCTCGCCATCAGCGCGGAGCGGCTCGACTATTCCAAGGGCCTGCCCAATCGCTTCGAGGGCTTCGCGCGGCTGCTCGCGCGTTTCCCGCAGCACCAGCGGCGCGTCTCCATGCTGCAGATCGCCGCGCGATCGCGCGAGGACGTGGCGGAATACCAGGCGCTGCGGCGCGAACTCGACCGCCTGGCCGGCGACATCAATGGCCGCTTCTCCGGCTTCGACTGGGTGCCGCTGCGCTACATGACGCAGACGGTGGCGCGCACGAAGCTGGCGGGGCTGTTCCGCATCGCGCGCATCGCCCTGGTGACGCCGCTGCGCGACGGGATGAACCTGGTGGCGAAGGAATTCATCGCCGCGCAGGACCCGGCCGATCCGGGCGTGCTGATCCTGTCGCGCTTCGCCGGCGCGGCGGAGGAACTGCCCGACGCGCTGCTGGTCAACCCCTACGACCCCGACGACATCGCCGAGGCCATGCACGCCGCGCTGGACATGCCGCTGGAGGAACGCCAGGAACGCCACGCGGCGCTCCGCCGCGCGGTGTTCGAAGTGACATCGGCGCGCTACTGCGACGTCTTCACGCAGGCGCTGGCCGCCTGACTGCGCAGCGCGGCGGGCGCGACCTTGCCGATCTCGCTCAGCAGAGCGGGCCAGGCGCGCAGGCCTTCCTCCAGCGAGGACAGCCGGAAGAACTCGTTCGGCGCGTGGATGTCCTCGTCGGGCATGGCGAAGCCGAACATCAGCGTGTCCAGGCCGAGCATCTCCTGGAAGATCGCGGTGATCGGCAGCGTGCCGCCGATGCGCGCGCGCACCGGCGCCTGGTTGGTCATGCCGCGCAGCACGTCCTCGGCCGCCGCCAGCAGGGGGTGGCCGTCGCGCAGCGTGAAGGCCGGCGAGCCAGGCCCGCTCTCCTCGAAGGCGATCCGCACGCCGGGCGCCGCACGCGCCACCAGGTGGTCGCGCAGCACCTTCTGCACCCGTGCCGGATCCTGCCCCGGGCCGAGCCGTATCGTGACCTTCGCATGCGCCTCGCAGGGCAGCACGGTCTTGTTGCCGGCACCGGTATAGCCACCCCACATGCCGTTGACCTCGATGCTCGGCAGCAGCGTCAGGCGTTCCTGCACGGTCCGGTCGGGATCACCCCAGGCACGCGCGCCGATGGCGCCGTAGAATTCCGCCTCGTCGACCGCCAGCGCCGCGGCGTCGGCGCGTTCGCGTGGGCCGATCGGGTCGAGGTCGTCCATCAGGCCCGGCACGGCGATGCGCCCGGCCTCGTCATGGAACCCCGCGATCAGGCGGGCCAGTTCATGGTTGGCGTTGCGCACGGCGGCGCCGAAGCGGCCTGAATGCAGATCCTTCGCCGCCGTGCGCACGCTGAAGCGCAGCGCCGTCAGCCCGCGCGACCCGACATTGATGGTCGGCAACACCGTGCTCGCCCGCCCGCCATCGGCCGAGAGCACCGCATCGGCCACAAGAGCATCACGATGCCGTTCGATCAGCGTGCGGATGGATGGGCTGCCGGTCTCCTCCTCGCCTTCCAGGAAGAAGCGGATGTTCACCGGGCAGCCACCGGCCTGGATGAATTCGATCACCGTCTCGACCGCGATCAGCGTCGAACCCTTCACGTCCGAGGCGCCGCGCGCATAGATCCGCCCGTCGCGGATGGTGGGTTCGAAGGGCGGCGTCGTCCACAATTCCAGCGGGTCGGGCGGCTGCACGTCGTAATGGCCGTAGATCAGCAGGGTCGGCCTGCCGGGCGCGCCGTTCCAGCTGCCGGTGATGGCCGGGTGGCCGCCGCCATCCAACAGCCGCACATCCTGCACGCCGCCTTCCGTCATGCGCGCCATCAGCAGGTCGCGCGTCGCCTTCATGCCCGCCACATAGGCCGGGTCGGTGCTGACCGACGGCATCCGCAGCAGCGCCAGCAGCCGATCCAGGATCTCGTCCTTGCGCGCCACCAGGCGCTCGGCCACCACGTCGCTCATCCGTGCATCCCTCGCATGTCGGGGCGCAGCCTAGACCGTTGTCGCGCCCGGTTGCACAGTGCGGCGGACAAGGCCAAGGAACCCCGGGATGGAACGTCCACCGAGCACGGCAGCCCGCCGCGCGTCCTTTCGCGCGATCCTGGCGGGCGGCGCCTGCATCCATCCGGCCTCGGTGCACGACCCGATCGCCGGGCGCATCGCGTCCGAGCTGGGGTTCGAGGCGGCGATGTTCGCGGGGTCCGTGGCGTCCCTGACCGTGCTGGGCGCGCCCGACCTGATCGTGCTGACGCTGTCCGAATTCGCCGACCAGGCGCGGCGCATCTGCCGCGGCGGTGCGCCTCCGCTGATGGTCGATGCCGACCACGGCTACGGCAATGCGCTGAACGTCATGCGCACGGTGCAGGAACTCGAGACCGCCGGCATCGCCGCGCTGACCATCGAGGACACCGACCTGCCGCGCGGCCACGGCACGGGTGAACCCGGCCTGCTGTCGCTCGAAGCGGGCCTGGGCAAGATGCGCGCGGCGGTGGCGGCGCGCGAGGATGCCGGCCTCACGGTGATCGCGCGGACCAGCGCGCTGAACCTGGTGAACCTGGACGAGGCCGTGCGCCGCACGAGGGCCTATGCCACCTGCGGCACCGATGCGCTGTTCTTCACCGGCGTGAATGACTGGGAGCAGCTCGCCGCACTTCAGGGCGCATCCGGCGGCATGCCGATCATCCTGGGCGGCACGCCGCCCGCCCTGGCCGATCGCGCGCGCCTCGCCGCCCATGGCGTGCGCGTGGCGCTGCAGGGCCACCAGCCCTTCGCCGCCGCGGTCGCGGCCATCCACGCCACGCTGAAGGCGCTGCGCGACGGCACGCCGCCGGCCGAGCTCAAGGGCGTCGCCCCGCCCGCGCTGATGAAGCAGGTCACGCGCGAAGCCGACTACGCCGCCTGGACCCGCGACTTCCTCTGACATCGCACGAGACAGCCCCATGCCGATCGAACCCGAAGCCCTCGCCGAGACGCAGACCAAGTACCTGGCGCTGCATGAATTCGTGAAGGCGGCGAAGAACCGCCTCGACGCCAACATGTGGGACTACCTGGTCGGCGCCACCGAGACCGAGGCCACCATGCGGCGCAACCGCATGGGGATCGACGCGCTGGCGCTGCGTCCGCGCGTGCTGCGCGACGTGTCCAACATCGACAGCACCTCGACCCTGTTCGGCAAGGCCATTCGCCTGCCGGTGATGCTGGCGCCGGTCGGCGGGCTGGAATTCATGGCGGTCGGCCACAACGGCGCGGTGACGGCGGGCGAGGGGGCCTCGGCCTTCGGCATCCCGATCATGCTCTCCTCCGTCTCGAAGCCGGGGCTGGAGCAGGTCGCGAAGGCCGCGACGGGGATGAAGATCTACCAGCTCTATGTCCGCGGCGACGCGGCCTCGATCGAGGACAGCATCAAGCGCGCGACCGACAATGGCTACGATGCCTTCTGCCTCACCGTGGACACCGCGATATATTCGCGACGCGAACGCGACATCGTGCGCCGCTTCGCCAAGCCCTGGCGCGCCACCGCCACCGGCGACGCGCAGCGCTACCAGGCGATGCTCAACTGGGACGACGTGAAGCGCATCAAGGACGGCCATCCCGACCTGAAGCTGGTGCTCAAGGGCATCGGCACCGGCGAGGACGCGCTGATCGCCTGCCAGCACGGCGTCGAGGTGGTGTACGTCTCCAACCATGGCGGCCGCCAGCTCGATGCCGGGCGCGGGTCGATCGAGGTGCTGCCCGAGGTCGTGCAGGCCGTGGGTGGTCGCGCGAAGGTCTGGGTCGATGGCGGCTTCTCGCGCGGGACCGACATCGTGAAGGCGCTGTGCCTCGGCGCCGAATGCGTCGGCATCGGGCGGCTGTACTGCTACGCACTGGCCGCCGATGGCGCGGCCGGCGTGGTGCGGCTGCTGGAGATCCTGGAGAACGAATTCCGCTCCGCGCTCGGCCTGCTCGGTGCGACCTCGGTGGCGGAGCTCGGCCCGGGCTTCGTCGCACCGTCGGCGCCCACCAACATGCCGCATGTGCACAGCGCCTTCCCGCTGCTGCGGCTGGACGATTCCGGGTATTGACCACGCCCGGCCCGGAGCGAAGCGCGGTCCGCGACCTGCTCGCGGACGCAACCTTCGTCAGGCTCTGGGCCGCCGGCGGCCTGACCAACTCGATGCGCTGGGTCGAGATGCTGGTCAGCGGGCTGTTCGCCTTCCAGCTGACCGGGTCCGCCTTCGCCGTCTCGCTGGTGCTGATGTCGCGCGCGCTGCCGATGCTCACGGCCGGTGCGCTGGCCGGCGCGGTGGCCGAGAGCATCGACCGCAAGCGCCTGCTCATGGCCGGCCAGGCGGCGACCGCCATCGGTGCCATCACCATCGCGGCGCTGGCCGCGAGCGGGCATCTCGCGCTGTGGCACCTGTTCCTGAACGGGCTGCTGGGCGGGCTCGCCTGGACCAACGAACTCGCGACGCGCCGGCGCATGGTGGCCGAAGCCGCCGGGCCCGCGCGCATCGTCCAGGCGGTGGCGCTGGACACCGTGACGAACAGCACCACGCGCATGGTTGGGCCGCTGGCGGGCGGCATCTTCTTCCAGACCGTCGGCGTCACCGCCGCCTATGTCATCGCGGCGACGCTCTATGTGGTGGCGCTCGGCCTGGTGTCGGGCGTGGTGCATCGCCAGGAACGGCGCCAGCTCCAGCCGCGGCGCCTGGTCGCGGATGTGCTGGAGGCGACGCGGATCGCGCTGGCGCACCCGATCCTGCGCCTGGTGCTCGGCGTCACCATCGCGATGAACGTCTTCGGCTTTTCCTACACCGCGATCCTGCCGGCCTTCGGCGCCATCGCCTTCCAGGCGAATCCCGTCGAGATCGGCATCCTCGCCGCGGCCGAGCCCTTCGGCGCGCTGCTCGCCGGGCTTGGCCTGGCGTTCCGGCGCGGGGCGCCGCCGGGGCGGCTCACGCTGCTGCTGGGCTCGGCCGGCTTCCTGGTCGTGCTGGCCGGCGCGGCGCTGGCGCCCAGCCTGCCCATGGCCGCGCTGCTGCTGTTCGTCGGCGGCCTGGGCACCGCTGCCTTTGCCAGCCTGCAGACCGGGCTGGTCATGATGCAGGCGCCGATCGAGGCGCGCAGCCGCGTCCTCGGCCTCACCACCACCTGCATCGGCATGGGGCCGGTGGGCGTGCTCATGATCGGCGCGCTGGCTGATGGCTTCGGACCACGTACCGCCATCGCGCTGATGGCGGCGGGCGGCATCCTGGCACTCGGCGCCGTGGCGGCGGCCACGCGAGCGTGATGACGAGGGGCGTAACGACTGGCGGGTTTGTCTGCCATCGGCGCGCCCACATGCTAGAATCGTCGAACACGCACGCGGCGGACTTCGCGACGCATCGGGACCGGGGAATGACGACCGCATGACAATGGCCGCGACGGAACGCCGCATCCTGGTCGTCGAGGACGAAGCCCTTGTCGCCATGCTGGTCGAGGACGCGCTGGTCGATGCCGGCTTCGTCGTGATCGGCCCGGCGCGCACGGTGTCCCAGGCGCTCGAGATGCTCAAGGCCGACCCGCCCGACGCCGCGGTGCTCGACCTCAACCTGGGCGGCGAGAATTCGGTCCCGGTGGCGGATGCGCTGGCGGCGCGCGGCATCCCGTTCCTGGTCGCGACCGGCTATGGGGCGGCTGGCCTCCCGCCGCACCTCAAGCACATCCCGGTGCTGCCCAAGCCCTACGATCCGGCCGACCTGACGGCGGCGCTGGACCGCCTCTGCCCCGGCGCCGCCTGAGCGCCGCCGCCAGCCCGCGATTGCGCGAGCCCGCATGCCCACGCGAACGATCCGCGCCGGCGCGCGGTCGTCCCGGCGCCGGTCCCGACCGGGTGGCCTCATCGGGCCGCGTGAAGACGCCGCGGAGCGCACGACATCAGCGGCGACGCAGCGCGCAGGGCTGCGATGGCCCTGGCGCGCCGTGCGCCGCGATGGCTCGCCAAGCGCGGTCATCCGATGCCTCGCCGTGGCGGCGACGCCCAGAGACCGTTTGAAGCCGCGCCGGGCGACGGGGCGGGTCGGGGCCGGGATTCGCAGACGGTCTATGGGCGCGCCACGCTACACCGCCGCGCTGTGCCGCGCGGGCACGGGCGCGAGGTAGGCATCGAAGCAGGCCGCCAGGTGCCGCAGGAAGGGCCGGCCGGCCTGCGTCATGGCGATTCGCCCGCCCTCCTGCGCCACCAGCCCCTGGGCGACCAGCGCGCCGATGCGCGGCGCGGCATCCGCCATCACCTCCGCCGGAATCGCGGCCGTGGCGATGGCGCCGTCGCACATCACGCGTTCGATCAGCGAACCGCGGATGCGATCGTCGGCGCTGAGCGCCAGGCCACGCGCGACCGGCAGCCGCCCGGCCTCGATGGCGGCGAGCCAGCGGCGCTCCTCCGCTTCGTTCTGCGCGTAGCCGCCCGGCATGGCGCCGATCGCCGAGGCGCCGAGTCCGACCAGGAAGGGCGCGGTGTCGGTGGTGTAGCCCTGGAAGTTGCGCCGCAGCCTGCCCGATGCCGCCGCGCGCGCCAGCGCATCGTCGCGCAGCGCGAAATGATCGAGTCCCACCGCGACATACCCCGCGCCGGTCAGCACGCGCGCGGCGGCCTCGGCCTGGCGCAGGCGCAGCGGGGCGTCGGGCAGTTCCTCGGCACGGATCGCCTTCTGGTGCGGCTTCATCCAGGGCACATGCGCGTAGCCGAAGACCGCGACGCGATCGGCCCCGCAATCGGCGGCGAAGCGGGCCGAGGCCTCGATCTCCGCCACCTGCTGCCCGGGCAGGCCGTAGATCAGGTCGATGTTGATGCCGCCGACGCCCAGCGCGCGCAGGCCGCGCACCGCCGCCAGGACCATCGCCACGGGCTGCACGCGCCCGATCCGCGCCTGCACCGCCGGCGTGATGTCCTGCACGCCGAGGCTCGCGCGCGTCAGCCCGATGGCGCCGAGCGCATCGAGCAGGTCGGCGCCGAGCGTGCGCGGATCCAGTTCGGCCGCGACCTCCGCCCCCGGGCGGAAGGCGAAGGCGCCGCGCAGCACCGCCGCCAGCCGCACCAGCCCCGCGGCACCGAGCGCCGTGGGCGTGCCGCCGCCCAGGTGCAGCGCGGCGACGCCGCCATGGCGGGGCAGCCGTTCGGCCACCATCGCGGCCTCGCGCGCGAGCCCATCGGTGTAGCGCGCGATCCGCGCGGCCGACCGCGTGACCGCGGTATGGCAGCCGCAATACCAGCACAGCGCGTGGCAGAACGGCACATGGGCATAGAGCGACAGCGCATCCTCCGGCCCCGCCTGGCGCAGCCAGGTGTCGTAGGTGGCGGCGTCGAGCGGCGCGAAATGCGGTGCCGTGGGGTAGCTGGTGTAGCGCGGCAAGGGCGCCGCGGCGTGGCGCAGCAGGGTCTCGGCGGGCAGGGCGGTGATCTCGGTCATGGCCCGAGCTTCGCGCTGTGAATCATTTCACGCCTTGCGCTGGCGCAAGGTCGCGGCGGCCGCGCCGGGGGGGGCGGGTGGCGGGCGGCACGGGCGATGCCGCCGCTTGCGGCTGGCGCCGCCCTGGCGCGGCAGGCCCCGGGCGCCGCAGTGCCGCGGCATCATGTGGCGCCGCCTTGCCGCGGGGACCCCGCGCGCCATTGTGGATCGTTGCACCCTGTTCCAGGGTGGCGGCGGACACGTCTATGCTGCGCCACGGGCGGAGGAAGGGTTGGATGTCGGACGGCGTCGGGCGGCGGTGGCGGCAGGGATCGGCGCGCATGCCCGGTGACGTGCCGCTGCGCGCCGTCATGCAGGCGTCGTCCCGCAACCCGCCCGCTGTCGCTATACTCGGCCCGATGAGCCCCCTTCGCGACCCCTGCCGCCGCATCGCGGCGAACCCCGCGGCGCAAGCGCGGCCCGCCTGCGCAGGAACCTGCCGATGGAACTGACCCTGACCGTCCTGCGCTGCCCCGACAGCGTGGTGCCCGAACAGCGCCGCGTGCCCGGCGGCGACTACATCATCGGCCGCGGCGCCGATGCCGGATGGGTACTGCCCGACCCCGACCGCCTGCTGTCCAAGCACCATTGCGTGCTGGAATTCCGCGGCGGCGGCTGGCAGGTGCGCGACCTGTCGACCAACGGCACCTTCGTGAACCATTCCGACACGCCGGTCGGGCGCGACCAGGTGAAGATGCTCGAGGATGGCGACCGCCTGCGCCTGGGCACCTACGAGATCGAGGTGAAGGTCGAACAGGCGGGCGCCCAGCCCGGTGGCTGGGGTGGCGGCCTGCCTGCGGCCGAACCGCCGCGCGGCGGCGGCGGCTGGGACCCCGCGCCGGCACCCGGTGGCTGGGCAGCAGCGCCGGCCGCGCCGGCGTCGGGCGGCTGGGATGCGGCGCCGGCCGCGCCGGCATCGGG